>NZ_DATJCH010000001.1:0-3603 GCF_035514885.1 Albibacterium sp.
TTTAATTGTTGGTGTAATAATTTCTTTGCCATTGTATTCAAGCATACCTTTTTCATTCATTTCCACAAGATAACGATATACAGTACCATTATCAGTTTTTACAGCTTTTGCAATTTCTCTGGTAGAAGGAGAAGTCCTATAATGATTTGTATATTGATTTACATAATCAATTATTTCTTCCATTCTTTTGGGACTTTTGGTTCTCATTTTCTACCCCCTTTCTAATCGCCAACACTTTGTTGGTGATTACTATTATAATATTAAATCCAAATTATTGCAATAGTTCTTTTGGAAAAATTAAACTTTATAATATTTGAAATTTAGGTCTGGCAGCCAGCCCCAAGTAAGTGGTATAATTTATTTATAAGATGATACAGGAAATACAAATATCAATTTTAGGAGGTCAATATGCTTATAGGATTATTTATAGGAATATGTTTAACCATAACCATTCTCTTTGTAAAACTTTATAAAAATATTACTTTATTTTCTTTTAAGACCTTGGCTTTTGGAGTTGATTTCTTTGTTATATTTTTTTACTCAATATACTTCTTCCATCCCAATGTATCAGTAAAACTTGTTGATGGTAAATTGCAATATCTTCTTAATGCAGGTGTTGGAATCCTTGCAATACTTATGTATGGACTTTTAATTTTATTTATCAACGATACCTTCCCTACGATTAGCAATGCTCTTAACCTATTCATAGCATTTGTAGGGGTGTCTGTTGCCGTCCCTTTTGCAATTGGACTACTGAGTCCTGTAATCCAAATATTTATTCATGGTTTTACTTTTAATGGAGATATTGTTCTATCACAGAATCATATGTTAAGTCTTTTCTTGAAGTATATGGTCTTTGGGCTAATTGCACTCCCTGTATGGAGATACCGAATGAGTAAACTTGAGAAGATTTAATAAATTAGACATAAAATGACGAAGTTTAAGGTCTTCTTTCTTGACCTAAACTTCGTCATTTTAGTATTTATAATTATCTCAATTTATATAACATTTGTAAGGTACTCATTATTGCTTAATTAATAATAATATTATATACTTTCCCCAATAAACTCAAAGTTATTTAAAAGGTTAATTAGGTCAGTTTACAAGGAACTACACGCAGACCGTGAAACGGGCTGCTGACAACAAACGGCGGTATGCTCCCGGAGAGGGCAGCATACCGCCTGTTTTGTTGTCCGGGGTTTCCAAAGGGGTGCCCCCTTTGGCACACGACTTTGCTTGCAAAGTGTAGTGTGTTATACCTGCTGGCGTGGCTGACGGGGGAAACGGGGTGCGGTGCTTCTTGCGCCCCGTTTGCTCCGGCAGGAAAACAGGCTGAATTTTTGCGAATGGGAATGAGCAAAAAATCGGCCTGTTTTCAGAGAACGGCGGCAGGTATATGAAAGCCCCCGTCCCTCGTCCTACGCTCCGACTTGTGGACAAAGTGTCCCGAAGTTGTGGCCACACTCCCGGAAAAGTAGCAGGACAGCGGGCAACCGTCAAGGCTGAAATGAACGGGGTTACACCCGGCCTTGACCGCCGCCCGCCGCCCCGCTGGATGGGTGGACAAGGCGGCCAATCCCTCAAAGTGCTTGTCCGCGCTCTTTCTGATTTTGAGGTATTCAGTTTTTCAAAATTGAATAATCAAAATAAATTTTTTCGATTGAAAAAATTTTATTTGTTATCATCTTCAATGCCATATTTTTTCTTTTGCCGAATCACATAATTACTGATTTTTTCATCATATAGTGGATACTGGTAATCCAACTGGCATGCCACTTCTGACGAAACCTCCCGGAACAATGCCATACATTGTTCAAAGGATTCCCACATATGGGGATAGGAATCCATATTATAAGTGGACATAAGTCGTTCCCACAATTCCTCTGGGACATATTGCTTCATAAATTTATAGTTTTTTCCCAAACTGAAATGAAATCCCTGTTTGATACCAATCAGCCAGGAAATCATGCGAAGCAATTCTTTTCGTACTATATCATTCATATGGTCAATAGCAAAAAGAATTTCTTTGCGGCATAAGCCCTTTACTACATATGTTGTAGTATTCCAAAATTCATTACAGCAATCGTCAAACATTCTTTGAGTAGGCTTCTGCAAGTGGTAGTCTATATCCGTTGGTATTGGCGGCTTTACGATACGGTTGTCTTTATCCAACAGTAACTTTACCAGTTTATCCCATGTAAAATACTCGTCTATCAGTTCCAGCGGCAGCAAAGTTAAATCTATCTTAACATCATCAGTAAACAGCATTAAATATGAAAATCCCTTTTCTACAGCTGGAAATAATTCCATATCTTCCGGCTTTTGCAGAATCAACCTTTCACCAAATATATCTAGCCATTTATCATCACTTGTGAAGCTGTCCATATCCGTAACAAAAAAAGTAATATCAAAATCCTGAAAATCATCAGGCGGAATATTTGTATTTGTTCTAGATCCTTCCAAAGTAACCATGCGAATGCGTTTGTCTGTTTTTGCAAAATTCAAAACAATATCATAAACTTCCTTTTCTGATCTCATTTTTATCTCCTCCAATTATTGAAATAGGTGTGAAGCCATTTTAGGGCTTTCCCGCCTTGATTACCCTTTAGCAAAGACGGGCGGGGCTGTCAACGGCGGCGCATGAAATGCGCCGTTCATCTTGACCGTTGACTGGCTCGGCTGGCTTTGCTATTTTTATCGAATTGCATATTGGTAAATTGCATTGATATGTACTTGGGTTGTATTCACGATTGGCACATTAACATCTTCGGGCTTTATGGCAAGTGGCAGCTCCGTACAGGCGAGAATGAGTGCATCTACATTTTCTTTTTCAATGTATTTATTTGCCAGTGCAATCATTTTCTCTTTATCACTAGGAATTACTATGCCATTCTCTAAATTGGGGTATATCAGTTTTCCTAATAGAGATATTATTTTTTCGCTATCGCCTTTACAAGTAACATCATCGGGCGGCGAAGTTCATCTTCCATACCCGGAATATCCATCATCTCTTTAGGCGGTTCTGCTTCCTCTACAACTTTAAGCTCAAACCCATTGTTCAGCAATCCCATTATAATCTGTGTAAGTGTGTGATGTTGTTTTACTACATCACATCCTAAAAAATGTGTATTTCGTTCTCCTGTTATAAAGTAATTATCAATCGCCCAATATTGCGGTTTCCCATCATCTGTATAAATCCAATCCTGCCCAACTCCTGCGGTAAAAACAGGGTGTTCGATATTAAAAAGAAAAATTCCACCTGGTTTTAATGTCCTATACACTTTTTGAAATATTTCCACTATGTCCTCTATATAGTGCAGAGCTAAATTAGATATAACACAATCCCATTCATTTTCTGGATAGTCATATTCCTCTAATCCGCTAATACGATATTCAATTTGATTTCCTGAATTGCGCTTTTGGGCTTCCTCAATCATTTTCTTACTTAAATCGATCCCTAATATTTTTGTAGCTCCTTGTTCTTCTGCGAACTTGCAGTGCCAGCCATATCCGCACCCCAAGTCAAGAACAGATTTTCCTTCTAACGAAGGAAACAAAGGTTTTAATTGATGCCATTCACCAGCAGCTTTTAACCCCTCTTTA
>NZ_DATJCH010000002.1:0-5009 GCF_035514885.1 Albibacterium sp.
GAAAAACCCCGATATAGCTTCCCGTTCCTTTTTTCACTTCAAAAAGATTAAACGCAGAACGTAAACCTACGAAAACCGGGAAGTTCCACAAGTCGGTTGTTAGTCCGTTATACTTATTCTCTTCTTTCCTTAAACTAGCCAGCGAAACAATAGGGAATTTCTGAACTTTCACCCCAACAAATCCTGTTGATGAGACTCCATTGTTTAGGGATTCTCCTTTTATTACGCTGTAGCCAAAAGCAATACCTGCATCATAATTCATCCACTCATCGCCTTGAAAACCCGTTCCAAACTCAAACATTGCAGCCGTTTGTGCCTGAGCAGCAAAGGAAAGCCAGAAAAATGAAAGCAAGTAACAGTATTTTAATCGTTTGAACATAAATCTTAAAGCTTTTACTATTTTGAAAATATTATTAATACAACCATAAAACCAACCCGACTTTATGGTAGTATAAAAATTTTAGTTTATGTACATTCTAATGCCCTGCCACTGTCCATTATGTTTTACTGCCCCAAAAATGAATGCCTCATCAATATTAAATTTATTAGGAGTAAAACCAACTAACTTCCATTTGCCTCCTTCTTTTGACCCCAAACTAAACCCAAAGGAATGGTGCGTAGAATTTAAGTCTTCCTGACCACTCCCCGAAAACAGTACTTTTATAGGCTTCATCTCCCCAACCTAAAATCCCTCTCTTTCTTTGATTTTTTATTTCCCAATAATGGATATATTGCCATTCTGTCCCATTCCCAAGATGCTGCCATGATTGAAATTTAACATTTATTCTTGTCCTTCGACCATTGCCACTGGAATACGAATAACCACTCGACAAAGTATTATTATTTCCAGGAAAACTTTTTAGTTGGCATTCCTCACCCTGTGATTGCAACACCCATACTGAGCCTTCGTCTAACTTTAGATTGTCCACATCAGAGCAGGACTTTAATCTATTTATATTACTCAATGGCAGAATCCGTATGTAGTTTTCTGCTACATGAAACAAAGAATCACCCACCGCAAAAGCGCCATCGTGGTTCAACACTGAAGCCCAATATGGTGCTGGTGTAACAAGATCAAAGTCTATTTCATTGGTTTCGCGATCTTTCGTAATTAAGGCGAGCCTACAAGCCTGTATATTTCAAAAACTAATAGAATAACTAACTGATGGCATAATCGGGAAAAGACTAAACCGATAGATAGTTGGACTTTCGTTATGAATTCGTGTGAAATAAAAGTTCGGATTCTTCCGGTTGTAAATATTTATCACACTTAAACTCCATTCACTACGAAACGCCTTTCTTACTGTAGAATAGGAAAATCCTACATCACCCCGATGGTACCAAATATCACGAAAACTATTTATACCATTGTAAATAAATACAAAATCGCCCTCGTGATTTTTATATTGTGCTTGAGGCAGGCTATATGGAAGCCCAGTACCTAAATCCCAAGTTAAAGACCATGATATTTTTTTACTGATTTGTTGCTGATAGAACCATGAAAAAGAGAACAACCTGTCATATTTAAAGGGATACTTTTTGCCAAAATTAATATCATCAAACTGGCGAACTGATTGGGACAAGGCAGCACCTAGCCATCCGGTCGATTCACCTTTTGTCTTACGAACTAAAAACTCAATACCCTTGCTTTCTCCTCTCCCGTTAACAGCAAGAATTCGCTCCCAATCAAAACCTGAAGTTGTGTATGATACGCCTTCGTTAAGGTCTGCAAGATCAAGCATCTTTTTGTAATATGCTTCCAGAGAAACCTCATACATATCATCAAACGATGAGTGATAAAGACCTATTAAAAACTGATGGCTTGTTGAAGGTGGTGCTGACTCAAGAGCAGGAATTCTAAAGTCAGCTGGCATTCCTGCGCTATTATTGGAAATCAAATGGAAATGCTGCATCATTTTCGAATAACTTAATTTTACCGATAGGTTGTATGTTAATCTTCGGGCTACCGTTACGCGAGGTTTAAAGAATCTGTAGTTTTCACCCTCAGAAAGAATAGAACTTACACGCAGTCCTCCATTCAACGAGAATCCACAAACATCATTAAAAATCATTTCACCAAAAACATTAGGAGAGATTGACACTTTCTGTGGAAATCCGTCTTTCTCGTCCAAATAAGCAAATCCATTACCAGATTGTATAAATTGTGTACTTCCGGGTCTATAAGAATGACGAAACAACTCACTACCAAAGATCAAAGTAAAGTTATTAAATGGCTGGTAATCAAAATGCATTTTAATGAAATCATCTCGAATTCCCGATGAGAAATCACTCTTAAAATTACCGGAACCACCCTCGTTATTAACCTTAACCAAAGACTGCTCACGATAGCCGTAACTGGACTTACCAATAATAACATTCAGATAGAGCATATGATTAATCAGCCTGTTATAGCGTAATGAAAAGGCATGATTTCCCCACCCAACTTTTAATTTGGATTGTACCTTATCATCATTTTTCACTCGGACTGATACATGATCATTACCAATATAATAACTAAAATACAGTCGGTCCTTATCCGTTAAGCGATAGTTAAGCTTAACATTCAAATCATACATGGCGTATTTTTCATCCATTTCCCAAATCCAACGAAAGAAAGGAAATGTGTTTTTTCGAAAAGAAACCAGATAGGACGATCTCTCCCTAACCAATGGACCTTCGAATAAAGCTTTTGAGGTTAACATGCCCAATGTTAAGTGTTTTTGATGTTCTAAATTATTCCCATCCCGCGAAAAAACATCCACAACCGATGAGAGCCGTCCACCATAACGTGCCGGAAAACCTCCCAAATAAACATCTGCACTATTTATAAAATCCGCATTAAAAGTAGATGTAAACCCACCAAAATGACTTACATGATAAAGCGGCATATAATCTAAAAGAAATAAGTTTTGATCATGACCTCCGCCACGTACATACAAATTGGCATTGCCATCTCCTGCAAGGCTGACTCCGGGGGATTTCTGTAAATATAGAAGCAAGTCCTTTTCTCCGGCAAAAGAGGGTAAAAGATTCAACTCCCGTCGTTCTAATTTGAAAACGGATACTTCCGGAACCATGAAATCCTTCACTTTTTGACTCGAAACAAACACCTCATCCAATGCAAAATGAGCCGGAGATAAATAGACCATCTGGCGTGATGCAAACAAATCAAAATGAAGCGCTACCGGAGAATAACCGATATGAGTAATAGTTATCTCTCTATTAAAATCCTGGCTATCTAACCACAATGTAAAATGTCCCTGAGCGTTAGAAGTTGTAGCACTTTTTCCATCTGAAACATAAATATACGCACCAATTAGCACCTCACCCGTTACAATATCGAACACAGTACCCGAAATGACCTGTCGATCAGACTGACCAGCAACCATCCTGCTTATAAGCACAAATATCAGAAATGCTGAAGAAAATATTCTGGCTTGCATAAAATCTAATTAACAGTGCGGGCTTCAACTTGTAATACTGTATCAACCTTACAATAACCCGCAAAAATACCCACACCTCCCACCACATTAGACTTAACATCAATAGGTGGGGCTAACCCATACAGGAAGTCACCTTCTATAGCATATTGTTGTTGATAAAGCGAGGTTTTATATGAAAAATAGGCCTTTGAAACAGTCCGCAACTCTATTTTTAAGAAATGCTTGGGCAGTATGTGCCCATCAGTCATATTCCATACTGTACTTGGCGCATCATAATAAAAATCAATATAGAAAGGTTCTCTTTTGACGCTTCGCCACAAAAGAGTAGGTGGCCCTACCGACCCTAAAAGCAACACCCCCGGATAGTATTCCTCCCTGGTAATTAAATGGTGATGAGAGAACGGATAAAAGACCCGGGTAAAATACTGACCCACATCTTCCATCTCCTTTTCTGTACTGTACAAAACAATTTCATAATAGACATCCTCATCACCGTCTCTAATTGGCGGAATAATAGAACCACTCACATAATAAAAAAGCTCTCCCTCCAAAGGACTAACCTCAAAATTTTTAAAATAGGCAGGATGTGGTATTGTATCCACAGCCGTCACACTAATATCCAAATCATCGGACTCTACAACCAATCTGACAGTGCTACCATATTTGAATTCAGGAATTCCGGAACTCAACAAAGACGTATCAAAAAAGTGTTCATCTATTAACAATTGATGCCGATGATTAAGATCGTCCTCCAACCATGCCTTTGAAATCTTCACACGCTTATATTTTTGAGAATAGGCAGGCTGAGTTAAGGAAACAAAAACCCTAACAGAATCCTCCGCAGAAAAAAATGAACTCACAGCTAACTCAGGCTTGAAATTTTTAGTCAAATCAACTTCAACTTCCTGCTCACAACCAAAAATCAGCATAAGTAACCCAAATAAATACCAGCGCATAAATACCATGTTTAAGTAATGTTGCCTGCTGATAACTTTAGCAGGCAACATTATAATCAAAATAAGGACTTGTACCTGCGCCTAACTCCAACCTGTAGCTAAGCTGCGCTATGCCGGAATGACAAAATCCGGATAACATGCACAACAAGAAGAATAAACTTTTTACCATCGTTTCACCCCTTCTTAAACATATAGCCTATCGCTAAACGGAAATTTAAAAGAACTCCTGAATCGGTTTCGCGATGTGTCTCCCCATTGAAATAAGTGTACTCTTCATAAATCCATCCATAACCAATTCCATAGGCAAGCTCAAAATTGAAACGCTTTCCTATATTGCGCTTCAAACCATACATTGGAATAACAAAGACACCCGGGTCAATTCTGGCATTATCTGATTTAAAACCAATACCGGGCTGAATACAGGTATAAAGAGACAGGTAGTTGCCGCTATTCCCATCAATTCTCTTTCCTTTTTCCAGGCGACGGTTTAGATTGTAATAATAGCGAGGCTCAACGACCAGGTACGGTATAACTTCCCAACGACCAGAAGAATCATAATACCCTCCTCCGGACCAACTAAAGCCCCATGACAGTTCACTACGCAACGCTA
>NZ_DATJCH010000003.1:0-141361 GCF_035514885.1 Albibacterium sp.
GCAAATCGTAAAAGAAATCGAAGAGGGGCTTCCACGAAAAGAAGCAATGCGCATGCATGGCATGTCCTATAAATCTTTGGATGTTTGGATGTCCCAATACGGTTCCCCGGAATATCAGGCTGGCAAGAGACGGACCTACAGTCCTACCCAAAAGCGGTCGATCCTCCGTGCCGTAGAATCTGGGATGACCCTAAAAGAAGTACAGATCGCCTACGGCTTGAAGAGTACTTCGCTCATAAGGGGCTGGTTGCGGGAGATTAAAAAGAAAAATGCGGATATAGCAGTCATAATCCACCGTCCATGAAGCAGAAAGCCCCCCAAGTACCACAAAGCGATGAGGTAAGGGCCCTCCAAAAGGCCCTTGCCGAAGCTGAGCTCAAGAACAAGGCACTGGAAACCCTGATTGATGTTGCAGAGGAAACGCTAAAGATCAATATCAGAAAAAAGCCTGGTGCCAGGCAGTCATCAAAATGAAACAGGATTATCCCAACATAGGGATAGGTACCCTGTGCAGACTGTTTGGCAAAACCCGGCATGCCTATTATGATAAAGGGTGGCGCGTCCAGGATCAAGGACTAAAAGAGGACATCGTTATTCAAAAGGTGCTGGAAATCAGGAAGGAAATACCAGGGATAGGGACATTGAAGCTGCATAGCATGCTGACTCCGGTGTTCCGGTCGCACCAGATCAAGATCGGGCGGGACTACATGTTCGACCTGCTGCGCGAGCATGGCTTACAGATCCGCAGGAGGAGACGAAAAGCAATTACCACCAATTCCCGCCACTGGATGCATAAATATGCCAATCTGATCAAGGATCTAATTCCAAGCCGGCCCGAACAGATATGGGTAAGCGACATCACTTATATCCGCTTCTCGGGACAATGGGGCTACCTGAGCTTGGTTACCGATGCCTACTCCAAACAGATTATGGGCTTTTGCTTCCGCAAAGATCTATCGGGGCAAGGTTGCATCGAAGCATTAAAAATGGCTTTAGGCAATAGAATGTACCCCGAAGGAGAACTGATCCATCATTCGGACAGGGGATCTCAGTATTGCAGCAAAGCCTACGTGGATGTGTTGCTGGAGGGAAAAGTTGCCATAAGCATGACAGAAAACGGTGACCCCTATGAGAATGCCATTGCCGAACGCGTTAACGGAATCTTAAAAACCGATTTCAACCTTTACAATTCAGCAGATGGGTTCAAAGAAACAAAAAAAAGGATTGCACGTAATATCAAAGCCTACAATACGATCCGCCCACATTTAAGTGTCGATTTACTGACCCCGGAACAGGCTCATTTAAAGACAGGCGTCCTTAGAAAACTATGGAAAACGAAAAGCTATAACAAAGACGAAAAAGTACTTGTATAGCTCCTTTAGAATTAACAATTTAGAATGTATAACTAATTAAGTAATTATTAACAATAGTGTATAGTTATTATAGGGTAAGACACTCCCTTTATTCTTATAGGGATATTCTAGGGACATAGTAGGGACCTTCTTCGGACTTTGTAGGGGCAAACACCTTTAATGTCCCTTTTATGTCCGAAGAAGATATGTACCATATCCGTTAGAATATCAAAGAAGATACGACTAGTCATTATGTCGTATCTATAGAAAATCAGAAATAATATTGGCTATTACGATTGAGGCACCTTAGAGGCAAAGGCTTCGTAATTACTTTTTGATGAGAAATAAGCTACTTCTCCCGTTTCGTTCATCAGCACGATGTAAGCATTCGCCTTATCTACTTCTTCTCCTGTAAAAGGATCAGCAGCTTTACGAACCAATTCATCATTTGGAATACGCTGTACACACATATCGCAACAACCGTAGTAGGTAGTTGCTCCAACAACAACCGGTATCTGTTTCTTGCCCATGTATTCATCGTTTACCATGCATACCATATCATTTGGCACTTGGTCTCCTGTACGAAAACCCAAAGTAGATACAGGTTGTGGCATCTCAACAACTTCTGACGTAACTTGAGTTACGGTTTCGTTGTTTGCTCCCTGATTACAACTTACAAGGATAACTGCTAGAGGCAAAATCATTAAATATTTAAACATGGTTTTCATTCTATCTTCTATTAATACTTTATTGCAAAAAGGAGTATATTTAATGGTACAAAGATAATGATAAAGAGCAAAAACTAACTATGGTTTGTCGGTTGAAAAAGTGGGGAGGTTCCAATGATAACGAAGTGCTAATATCCTTAATGTAAAACATAAGGTTAATGCAATAATTGCCATCAGATCGCCTGATAGCCATTTTAAATAGTTTCCTAAAACAACAATTAGAGCACCCAAAAGGGCAGCAGATGCATAAATCTCCTTTTGTAATATTATTGGTACTCGTCCAAGAAAAACATCACGCAATACTCCGCCACCAACTGCTGTGATAACTCCTAAAAGAACCGCAGCCTCACCATTATGACCAAAAGAAAGTGCTTTCTGCGCTCCGGTAACTGCGAATAATGATAAGCCAACAGCATCAAACAGTATTACTGGCCGGTTGAGTCGTTCTACTGTGGGATATAAACGTATAGCAAGTACGGTCGCAACAATTGCTGTTGCAAGATAATACCAGTTTGTGAGTCCGGCAGGAGGAATAGCTCCGATACAAATATCTCGTATAATCCCTCCGCCACACGATACAGTAAACGCAATAACCCAAATCCCAAACAAATCAAGTTTATTCTGTTTTGCTGCCGTTGCACCACTTATAGCAAATGCGAAAGTACCTAACAAGTCAAGGATATAGTAAAAGGTATGTAATTTATCCATCTATTTTTGCAGCATATAATGTTTAATTAAACCATGCAGCAGCAGCCGTCATCATTGCTTGCAATCCTGTTTTTAAGGTTGGATCAATAACAGGTGCAAATTTGGTGGAATGATTACTTGGAATTGTATTTATCTGATTATTTTTCTTAGCTTCTAAATACGTTTGAGGATCTGTACCGCCAACGAACCAAAAGACATAGGGAACTTTCCAGTTTCTTCCGAAAACACTAAAATCTTCACTCGCTGAAGCTGGTAACGTTTCCTGTGCTTTATCTCCAAACTGTACATGAAAAGCTTCTGCAACTTTTGCGGTTGCCTTTGCGTCATTTTCAGTTAAAGGGTAGCTATCCAATGTAGTAAATTCAGGATCTCTTGGCGCATTAGACGCAGCGCATTCTGCGCAACATATACGTTTAACTGCTGAAAGTATATGATCTTTAACACCATCATTAAACGTACGAATATTCAGTTTCAACGTTGCGTCATCTGGAATGATATTCTCTTTGGTGCCAGCCTGTAGGGCTCCTATAGTTAGTACAGCGTTTTCAACCGGTGCTACCTCTCTCGAAATAATGGTTTGTAATCGCATGGTTGTAGCGGCTGCCATGATAACGGGGTCGATGGAGGTTTGTGGTTGTGAACCATGAGAGCCGCGGCCAAAAATCTTAACTTTAAGGCTATTGCCTGCGGATAATATAGCGCCACTACGATAACCGACTGTGCCAGACTCTCCAACCATTACGTGTTGTCCCAAAATTATGTCGGGCTTAGGAAAACGTTCCATCATACCGTCATCTATCATTCCTTGTGCACCACGACCCACTTCTTCTCCGGGTTGAAAGACAGCCATTAAGGTGCTTTTCCATACGTCACGGTGTTCTGAAAATAATCGTGCAGCTCCCATTAGCCAGGTTACATGCAAATCGTGTCCACATACATGCGAAACGCCAACTTCAACGCCATCTTCATCCCTCGCTATCTTTGTACTTTGATAAGGTAAGCCAGTTGCCTCAGCAACTGGAAGTGCATCCATATCTGCCCGTAGCATTACAGTTGGACCATTACCATTTTTCATAACACCTACTACACCCGTTATTCCGATTTCAGTAGTAACCTCAAATTGATATTTTGTTAAATAATCAGCAGCTATTTTAGCTGTTCTGAATTCCTGTAAAGACAATTCAGGATTTTGATGTATATCTTTATATATGTCTCTTAATTCAGGAAGAAGCTTATCAATAAAGCTGTCCATTCTGGTGTTGAATGACTTGATTTGATTGATTTCCATAATGATGTTATTTTATTGGCTAAACAGGCGTTTAATTGAGACTGTCTATGACGATACAATCTTTACATAGTAAATATATAAAATTTATAACCAAAGGTAACATCTATTTGTTTAGATTATTTGAGGATCTGATGCATTCACTAAAAAATTAATATATTCATAAACAACGATATACAGCAAATATTTTGCTTCTTTTTCTACTTCTTAGATTAGTGTAAACATTTTATTTTTTCTACCTTTATTTAAAGCTTCATACGCTAGTACAGGTTCTTCAGACTCTATAAAAATTTAATCTATATAGTATAAATCAAGCAACGCAGTACAAAGGAAATGATAAACTCCTATTCGGAATTATTTTTGGAGTTATAGCATTTTGGTTATTTGCACAAACAACATTAAACATTAATGTCGTGATGTCTAAAGACCTTCAAATGGATACTTCAATGATGAACATTGCTGTATCCATTACATCTTTATTTTCAGGTATTTTTATTGTAGTCATGGGTGGTCTTGCCGATCGTATTGGACGAGTAAAAATCATCTTACTTGGATTTATCTTTAGTATTATTGGCTCAATGCTCGTTGGTTTAACTCCTGTCGGACCAATGGCAAATCCAACTTTGATTACTGGCCGTATTTTTCAAGGCTTATCGGGTGCGTGTATTATGCCGGCAAGCTTGGCTTTAGTAAAAGCTTATTGGGATGGGACCGATCGTCAAAGAGCGATTAGTCTTTGGTCTATTGGTTCTTGGGGAGGCTCGGGATTTTGTGCTCTTTTTGGTGGATTAATGGCTCAAAATATAGGATGGCGCTACATCTTTTTCATGTCAGCAGCAATTTCCGTTATTGGGTTTCTAATGGTTAAAGACACTCCTGAAAGCAAGGTTCAACAATCAGGAAACCCAACACTTGACATTGCGGGTATTTTTACATTTATGGTTGTTATGATCGCACTTCAAGTATTGGTAAGTAAAGGAGGTGAATTTGGTTGGCTTAGCCTTCTAACAATTATTTTAGCTGTCCTCATTCTTGTATTTGGAGTTCTCTTTTTTCGCATTGAAAATGGAAAGAAGAATGCTTTCATCGATTTTAACCTTTTTAACAATCCAATTTATACGGGAGCCACTATATCCAACTTTTTACTTAATGGAGTTGCGGGAATGCTGATTGTATCTTTAATGCTGCTACAGGTAGGAGGCGGTCTTTCTGCACAGACAGCAGGATTACTAACATTGGGTTATGCTATTGCTATTGTTGCTTTCATTAGGGTAGGAGAAAAATTATTACAGCGTTTTGGTGCTCGAAAACCTATGATTTGGGGTTCTATCGTAGTAGGAATATCGATAGCTCTTTTATTACCGACCAACCTGATGACTGAAACATACAAAATCTTAGCTATTATTTCCTACACACTTTTTGGTCTAGGCTTAGCTTTTTATGCCACACCATCAACCGACGCGGCCCTTTCGAATTTACCAGAAGCACAAGCGGGTGCAGGTTCGGGAATTTACAAAATGGCATCGTCACTTGGGGCTGCTTTTGGTGTAGCTATATCTGCTGGAATTTTTACCGGATTTAGTTCTATTAACACTTCTGGCAATATTATTGACCAGATTATCTCATTCGCCGGAAGACAAGATAATATTGCCATTCGGGAAGCAGCAATGATAGCGTTGCTTTTTAACTTGTGTATGGTAATTTTGGCAATCATTTCGATTATGAAAACTATACCCAAAAACAAATAATATCGATTAACAATCAGCGATGAAACCAGTGAACTAAATTACATGGGTATAACAGCCCAATAACATATTAATGATATCTGTTAGATTATTAATAGTTTGTTTTGAAGATTTTATTGGTATAAAAAAGGAGACAACGATATGCTGTCTCCTTGAGTAGCGGGGAGCAGAATCGAACTGCCGACCTCAGGGTTATGAATCCTGCGCTCTAACCATCTGAGCTACCCCGCCAGGTTCCTAAAAAGATGCTTCCTTTTTCGGTTTGCAAATATAGTTTAATTTCCCTTTCTTTAGAAAAAAACTTTACAATCTATTTTTGTACTTTAAATGAACCCGGATATATATGTCAGAAAAAATAAAATTCCATTTGGAATATGAAATAAAATCTTCACCCAAAATTTTATACTCTTTTTTAATTGAGCCAAATGCATTATCCCAATGGTTTGCAGATGAAGTATCAACTCGTGATCATATATATACCTTCACCTGGCATGGCGACAGCCGGAAGGCTAAATTAATGAATGAGAGAGAAAACAAAATTGTTCGTTATAAATGGTTAGAAGAAGACCCTTACTATTTTGAATTAGAGATTGTACAAGATGAACTTACAAACGATGTTGCACTTGCTGTAACTGACTTTGCAGATGAATCTAATCTTGATGACCGTAAATCAATATGGGATAATCAGATCGACTACCTCTTAAGCGTTTTAGGTGCTTAAATCATAAATTTCTCCTTACCTTTGTAAGGTGAAAAAGATTCATGTACTTGTACTTAAGGCATTCATCAAGCCTTTCATCGTTACGTTTTTTATCGTAATGTTTGTACTTTTGATGCTTTTTCTATTCAAATACATCGATGATCTCATCGGAAAAGGCTTTGAATGGTATGTCATTTTACAATTACTTTGGTATGCTTCAGCAACTAATGTAGCAATGGCATTGCCGCTTTCTATGCTTCTATCTTCTATCATGACCTTTGGTAATTTGGGAGAAAGCTCTGAACTTACCGCAATTAAAGCAGCAGGAATTTCCTTAAGAAAGGCAATGATGCCGCTCATTATATTTGTTTCCCTTTTCAGCATGGGAGCTTTTGTTTTTAGCGACTATATGCTGCCGATTGCCAACCTAAAAATGGGCTCTCTATTATACGATGTTCGTGAGAAAAAAGCAGACTTCCTAATAACAGAGGGTGTATTTAACAACAGCATTCCGGGCTATGCTATCCGTGCAAAAAGCAAGAGCGAAAACGGCACTAAACTTGAAGATCTGATTATCTATCAGCATGCTCCAAACACTTCAGGCACAAATGTATTAATGGCTAAAGAGGGAAAAATGTACAACACCTCAGATAATAGTTACATGGTTCTTGAGCTTAAAGACGGTGTTCGATATGAAGAGACATCAGGATCAAAAACTTACGACCCTCGACAACTTTTTACGCGTTATTACTTCGATCAAACAGAGCAGAAATTCGACATGTCCGCGTTCGAAATGAAAAGAACCGATGAGAATCTATTCAAAAGTCATTATGCGATGTTGAATTTAAGGCAGTTGGAATATTATGCTGATTCTATATCTGCATACAACGATAGTCTTCGTAGTGAAGTTTTTCGCGAACTCGAGCCCTACTACAAAATATACTCGCAGTATCATTATCCATCCACAAAAAAGGCTACCGATCCAATTAGCTACAAAAGCACTCTTTTAGACGTTGTTCCAGAAAGAAACAGAATGGCTGCCATTGCTGAAGCACAGAATCAAACCCGCTATATCGAAGATGTGCTTTCAATAAAAGCAACTACAGACAGTGAATACGCGAGTTCGATCCGAAGATACCTGATGGAATATCAACGGAAATTTACCTTATCGGTAGTTTGTTTGGTTTTCTTTTCAATCGGTGCTCCATTGGGAGCTATTATTCGCAAAGGAGGCTTAGGCTTGCCTGTAGTAATGGCTATTATTTTCTTTTTAATATACTATGTAATTTCAACACTCGCAGAGAAGTCTGCAAGAGAAGGAAATATCAATGAAATATTCGGAATGTGGACTGCCATTTTCATATTAGCCCCTTTAGGGATTTTCTTAACCTATAAAGCAGCAACAGACTCTGCTCTATTTGATATTGAGCAGTATAAGCTTACGATCAAGAAAATATGGGACAAGCTTAAAAAGCGAGTTTCTGCCTAGTTTAATGACGGTTATATTATCTAATAGACATTCATAAAACGTATTTTTGTAAAAATTTCAATACCAATAATCTATGGCAATTCGTTTAAATACAATCCAAGAAGCGATTGATGATATAAAAGCTGGGAAAGTAGTTATCGTAGTGGATGACGAAGACCGCGAAAATGAGGGTGATTTTGTTACAGCTGCAGCGAATGCTACTCCTGAAGTGATTAACTTTATGGCAACGCATGGCCGTGGTTTAATCTGCGTTCCGCTAACAGAAGAACGTTGTGATGAATTAAAACTGGATTTAATGGTAGGCAAAAATACAGCTGCTTACGAAACAAATTTCACAGTTTCTATTGACCTAATTGGTCATGGATGCACAACAGGTATTTCTGCCTCTGACCGATCAAAGACTGTTAAAGCTCTCGTAAATCCAGAAACTAAACCAGAAGAACTAGGCCGACCAGGGCATATCTTTCCTTTACGCGCAAAGGATGGAGGTGTATTACGTAGAACTGGGCATACGGAGGCGGCAATTGATTTAGCCAGATTGGCTGGCTTTGAACCTGCAGGGGTTCTGATAGAGATTTTAAAAGACGATGGTGAAATGGCACGTTTACCTGATCTATTAACCATCGCCAAGAAATTTGATCTCAAAATTATTTCCATTGAAGATCTAATCGAATACCGTTTAAACGAGGATTCTTTAATTATAAAGGAAGTTTCTGTTAAATTACCAACCGAGTGGGGCGACTTTGAAATGTCTGCATATACTCAAAAGAATACAGGAGAACAGCACGTTGCTCTTATCAAGGGTGCCTGGGAGCCTGGTGAACCTATTTTGGTAAGAGTACATAGCTCTTGTGTAACCGGTGATATTTTTGGTTCATGCAGATGCGACTGTGGTGCACAATTACATGCAGCCATGGAAATGATCGAAAAAGCTGGCAAAGGTGTGATTGTTTATATGAACCAGGAAGGAAGAGGCATCGGCCTAATTAATAAGCTTCGTGCTTATAACCTTCAAGAGAACGGATTAGATACCGTAGATGCTAACTTAAAACTAGGCTTTAAAGCAGATGAACGTGATTATGGTGTGGGAGCTCAAATACTTAGAAATTTAGGAGTTACAAAAATGCGCTTAATGACTAACAATCCTAAGAAAAGAGCAGGTATTATTGGTTATGGTTTGGAGGTAGTAGAAAATGTGCCTCTTGAGATTAAATCAAACAAGCACAATGAGTTGTATTTACGCACTAAACGCGATAAACTTGGCCATTCAATCATGAAAAATATCTAAAAAGGAGCCGCAAACTTTAACTTATTGGGAAATACCCCTTAGGTCAAAATATTTTTTTAGAATTTAAAACAAATACGACCATATTTATCTTTTATAGAATAGAACATATTTTCTCACTTAAAAGATTTGTCATGAAAGCAAAAATTTATTCTCTATTAACAGTATTATTGTTAGCTTTTACCTTCAGTTCTTCAGTATCGGCAGCTCCGGCAATCGATGATCCAACCAAGGATTATACAAAAGAAGAAGTAACGATACGTATGAATGAAATGCGTGAACGTGTAAAGGAAATTAAGGAGTTGGATAAATCCGATCTTAGTAAACAAGAAAGAAAGGCTTTAAAGAAGGAATTACGCGACATGAATAAAGAAGCGAAAGCACTAGGACAAGGTGGGGTTTACCTTTCTGTAGGTGCCATCATCATTATTATCTTATTACTTATTTTAATTCTTTAAGAGCCCTTATCTATTAAAGCACAAGAAAAGAGGAACAAAGTTTCCTCTTTTCTTGTGCTTTAATTATTCTTATTTAATCTTTTTTGTCATGAGTTTTTTGTAAAATTGTTAATTGGTTAAACCAGCTCTAAATATTTTACATATTAATCCTGTATGATACTAATCGTCGATGATAAGCCAGAAAATTTAGTGTCCTTACGTGGCTTTCTAGAACACAATAATTTTAGCGTTGATAGCGCATCTTCTGGTGAAGAAGCATTACGAAAAGTTCTAAAAACTGTTTATTCATTAATAATTTTAGACGTCCAAATGCCAGGGATGGATGGCTTTGAAGTAGCAGAAACAATACTTGATTACAGTAAAGCAAAAGACACCCCTATCCTATTCCTTTCTGCTGTAAATATCGACAAAGAGTTTATTACGCGCGGCTATCAATCAGGAGCGGTCGACTACATAACCAAACCTTTTGACCCTGACATCCTATTACTAAAAGTAAAAACTTTCAATCGACTGTTCGAACAGAACAATCAATTAAAAAAGATACAGAAATCCTTAAAAAAAGAAATTGAGCAACGTAAATTACTTGAAAAAAAGAAGGACGAGTTTATAAGTATAGCAAGTCATGAATTAAAAACTCCCCTGACCAGTATGCGTGGTTATATCCAATTGCTGGAGCGTTTGATTAAAAAAGAGAATAACGAAGATCTCAAGACTTATATTTCAAAGGCAAGTTTTCAAATCAATAAACTTGGCGACTTAGTATCAGATTTATTGGATATATCAAATATGGATAGCGGGAAGATGAAGTTCAATTTACGCCCCTTTCCATTTCAGGATATGTTAAATAATGCAATAGAAAATATTCAGCATATATTTCCTGAGCATACCATTATACAAAAAGGTTCTGCTGATTTAATTTATCTTGGAGATGAAATGCGACTCGAACAGGTTGTCATAAACTACCTGACAAATGCCATTAAATACTCACCAGATAAACGCGAAATACAAGTTGAATCAATTATAACAGAAGACGCGCTGGAGATTCATGTTACTGACTTGGGAATTGGTATCTCTCAAGAATTACAAGAGCAACTTTTCGAGAAATTTTTCCGGGTTGAAGAATCTTCTAATCGCTTTCAGGGATTAGGTATAGGGCTTTATATCTGCCGTGAAATTATACATCGTCATAATGGCGTTTGTGGGGTAAACAGTCAGCTGGGAAATGGATCAACATTCTACTTTAAACTTCCAATAAACAGTAAGAACTAACAGACTAATCAATTAAACCAAATAATGACAAAGCTATTCAATCGAATTCCGTTAAATCTAAAATTACTATTTAGTGCAGTTATTCCTTTACTAGCATTATTTTATTATTTCTATATTATTCAGGCAGAGAAGCAGATTCAGGTTAGTACGACAAATAACTTTATAAGTCGTTTAAATAATACAATTGCTACAGCTAACCTAATTGATGAATTACAGAAAGAGCGACGGTTTAGTTTAAGCTTCTTATTAAAAAGGGAGAATAACAGCAATTTAATTGTTCAGCGAGAACAGTCAGACATTGCTTTCAACGAATTAGAAAAGACCTCACAAAATGGTTTTACAGAAGACTATAAGAAATTTACATTCATTAATAGCCTTGAAGATTGGAGAAGAAGAATAGATACTGATAGTATTACCGCAAACGATGTTTTATTAAATTACCAACTCCTCATTAATCGTTTACAAAGTAATATCAGTATCCGAACTGATAACCCTATTCTGATCAAAACATCAAACGATAAGCTGGAGGCTAGTGCTGCCCTGTCAGGCATGGCTAATCTGATTGCATTAATGCGTTTAGACATCTATTTAAATCTAACGCATGATGAATCTCTTTCCACATCCTTCACTGATTTCCAAAAAAACTACGATCTCTTCAAATCGTATGAATACGAACTATTAACAAACAAAGATGAGCAGATAATCGCCGATTACAATAAGTTGAGTGAGAGTTCCGACCTCAACCCGACAATTAATCTTTTTAATACGATTATAAATGAAGGAAGAATAGATGACTCTTATAATGCAGAAGAATGGTGGCGCACCTCGGCTGCGGGAATGGATGCGCTAAAAAAAATGCATCAAGATATTTTGAATACCATTCAAAAGAATACCTTAGAAGCCTATCAAGATACTATTAAAGAACAAAGGTATCTTTTTATCGCCTTAATACTTATAGCTCTTTTAATATCAGCAATTATATTTTTCGCTATTAAATCTACAACCGAGCAGATTAATAAATTAAAACAAGAAGCTTACAGGATAGCGCTTGGCGAAACGGGCGTTGAACTTCCAGACTATCCAAACGATGCCCTTGGAAGACTCGCCCAGTCATTTATTCAAATTGACAAGAACAATATAAAAATAGCAGAAGCAGCTGAGACAATAGGAAAAAACAATTTTAATATAGAATTTGATGTAAGAGGGGAAAAAGACAAACTTGGTCAGTCTATCTTAAAAATGAAAGAGTCGCTTAAGGCTTTTTCAGCCTCTAAAGAAGATGAGATTTGGGTACAAACAGGGCTTTCAACCATTAACAGTGTTTTGATTGGGCGCAAAAATCTTGAAGAAACTTGCAGCGCTGTATTAGCTTCCTTAGTAAACTACCTGAATGCCGATATTGGAACCCTCTACCTTCATAATTACACAGACACCTTAGAGCTCCAATGTAGTTATGCGGTAATTAACAATAATTTAATCCCTAAAGTTATCCGCTTGGGCCAGAATCGCTTGGGTAACGCAGCAAAGAATATGAAGCCTGTAATCATAGACCATATTCCTGAAGATTATCTCGCGATAGGAAGCAGTATGGGCAAGGCTCAACCTACTCACTTATTTCTTATCCCTCTTGTTCAAAACGGACAAGTAGAAGGCATAATTGAGATCGCATCCTTTAATAGCTTTAATAACGCTTCAATAGATTTTGTTAAAAAAGTAGCGGTAAACATTGCCAGTACATTTCAAAGTATGAAATCGCGGGTGCGGTTACAAGAACTCTTGGAAGAAACACAAACACAAACAGAAGAACTACAAACACAGCACAGCGAATTAGAGAATCTCAATACTGAATTAGAAGCACAAACACAAAAACTGCAGGCATCAGAGGAGGAACTAAAAGTACAGCAGGAGGAGCTTTTACAAGCAAATCAAGAACTGGAAGAGAGAAGCAATATTTTAGAAGATCGTAATCATCTTATTATTGAACGTAATTTAGAGATTCAAAGGAAATCTGAAGAATTAGAGTTAAGCACACGCTATAAATCTGAATTCCTTGCAAACATGTCGCATGAACTCAGAACACCTTTAAATTCTATTTTACTTCTTTCCCGGCTACTAAGTGAAAATGGAACCAATAACCTTAGCGCAGATCAAGTTGAGTATGCAGAGGTTATTCAAACTTCTGGAAAGGGTTTACTATCATTAATCGATGAGATCCTTGACCTATCTAAGATCGAAGCTGGAAAAATGAGTGTTGAGTTTCAATCAGAAAATGTAGATGAAATTGTATCAAGAATGCGTTCTCTGTTTGGAGAAATGGCAAAAGAGAAAAAACTGGATTTACAATTATCTGTAAGTGGAAAAATACCTAAATCAATTACTACAGACCGGTCTCGTCTTGAGCAGATTCTAAAAAATCTTATTTCAAATGCTCTTAAATTTACTGCGAAAGGATATATACAGCTTCGCATCGAACCAAACTCTGCCAATCCAGACCTCATTGATATCTCCGTTAAAGATTCTGGAATTGGAATAGCAGCAGACAAACAAGAACATATCTTTGGTGCTTTTCAACAAGCAGATGGCTCTACACGCAGAAAGTATGGCGGCACAGGTCTGGGGCTTGCCATTAGCCGAGAATTAGCAAAATTATTAGGTGGAGACCTTACATTAAAGAGCAAGTTAGGGTCTGGAAGTGAATTTACACTGACAATTCCTGCTGATATAAATAAGGTGTCTAAAATAAAAAAAGAAGTAATTTCTGAACAAGGTTCCAAATCTGTTGAACCTATCATTGAAGATAAAGCTGACCCGAAGGAGGACACAACAACATACATTGCTACAGTTATTCCTGAGGACATACCAGACGATAGAGAAAAGATTAAAGAAGGCGATAATACCATTCTAATTATTGAAGATGATCCTACTTTCGCCAAATCACTGCTTGCATTTACCAGAAAAAAAGGTTACAAAGGCCTTGTTGCAGTAAGAGGTGATTATGGGGTAGAATTAGCTTTCAAATATAATCCTATAGCCATTTTACTAGACTTACAATTACCAATTAAAGATGGATGGCAAGTGATGAAAGAACTAAAGGAAAACTCTTCAACGCGCCATATACCCGTTCATATGATGTCGTCCTTTCAAATCAAAAAGGAAAGTCTTCGAAAAGGTGCCATTGATTTTATCAATAAGCCTATTGCTTTCGAACAAATGAATGAGATATTCATTAAACTGGAAAAAGCATTATCAAAAGGCCCTAAAAAGGTATTAATCATTGAAGAGAATCTTAAACATGCTCAGGCCCTATCCGAGTATCTCGGTAATTTTAGTGTAAAATCAGAAATTAAAGGGAATATCAAGGATGGTGTTTCTGCACTTCAAAGCGAGGAAATCGATTGTGTTATATTAGATATGGGTCTTCCAGATGAAGAGGGATATAAAACACTGGAAACAATTAAGGATAATCCGGGTTTAGAGAACCTTCCAATTATCATCTTCACCGGCAAAAACCTATCTCGTATTGAAGAGCAAAAAATTAAGCAATATGCTGATTCTATTGTAGTAAAAACAGCACATTCTTATCAACGAATACTAGATGAGGTGACACTTTTCCTACATCTGATAGAAGAAAATAAAATATCTGAAGAAAAAGCTAAGACTCCCAAAAATATAGGGAGGTTTAACGAAATCCTTGAAGGAAAAACAGTATTAATTGCAGATGATGATATTCGTAATATTTATTCGCTTACCAAGGCATTAGAAAGCAACAACATGAGAGTGCTCTCAGCAAATGATGGAAAGGAAGCCTTGGAAATCCTCGAAGCTCATCAAGACGAAATAGATATCGTATTAATGGATATGATGATGCCGGAATTAGATGGCTATGAAACTACAACCCGGATACGTAAAAATCCAAAAATGGCTAACCTACCTATATTAGCAGTTACCGCAAAAGCAATGATAGGCGATCGAGAAAAATGTATCCGTGCAGGCGCTTCCGATTATATATCAAAGCCGGTAGATATAGATCAATTAATTTCTTTATTAAGAGTGTGGTTATATAATTAATTAAAAAGCTGGAACCCTTAGTTTTATCTATGAAAACACAAATTTTAGTCGTTGATGATGACTCAAAAAACACTTTTGCTTTACGTGCTGTACTTCAGTCAAGAGGTTTTAATTGCATATCCGCACATTCCGCGCAAGAGGGCATCAATCACTTACTGGAGAACAAAGAAATTGGCATAGTTTTGATGGATATGATGATGCCGGATATGGATGGATATGAAGCAATAGGCAAAATCAAACAAAAGAAAGCCTTAAAAAACATCCCTATTATAGCAGTAACGGCTCAGGCAATGTCTGGCGACAAAGAAAAGTGTCTACATGCTGGGGCATCGGACTATCTTCCCAAACCGGTAGATATAGATCTGCTAATAAACAAGATTAACCAGTATTTGGATAATGGAAGTACAAATAGTTAGAGATGAGGATATAGAGGGTTTATTAATAGACTTACACCGAGCGCATGGTTATGATTTTTCAGATTATAGCCGTGCATCTATGAAGAGGAGGTTGATTAGGCTTATAACCATTGATAGGTTTCCAAGCTTTGCAGAATTACACTATCGTTTGATTAACGATAGCTTTTACCTAAGGCGATTCCTAGAAGAAATTACAGTAAACGTTACAGAGATGTTTCGCGATCCTGAGTTCTTTAAATATCTAAGACAGCATATTATTCCAACCTTAGGCACCTATCCTTTCATTAGAATATGGGTCGCGGGATGCGCCTCCGGTGAAGAGGCATATTCAATTGCGATTTTACTAAAAGAAGCCAATCTGCTACACAAGAGTTTGATTTATGCTACCGACTTAAATCCAAGAGTGCTGGAAAAAGCAAAATCGGGGATTTTTAGTTTAAGATCAATTAAACAATATTCTGAAAACTACCTCTCCAGTGGTGGCTATCAAGACTTTTCATCTTACTACTCTGCGAAATATGATGTTGTTATATTCAATGAAACACTTCGAAAGAAGATAGTTTTCTCAACTCATAACCTCGTTTCCGACTCCTCTTTCAACAGCTTTCAATTAGTTTTATGTAGAAATGTACTAATTTACTTTAACACGCATCTACAAGGTCGGGTGTTTGACCTGATAGATAAAAGTTTGGATAATCTGGGATACCTGGCGATGGGAACGAAAGAAACCCTTCGCTTTGCCAGCATTTCTCCTAAATACAAACAAGTGGATCCGAATGAAAAGATATGGAGGAAACATGATAGCTGATCTAATTACAATTGGGGGCTCAGCTGGAAGCTTACAGGTTATTCTCGAAATCCTTCCCAAGCTAAGATCCGACCTATCTGTATCAATTATTGTTGTCTTTCACAGAAAGTCTGCTCCTAATTCAGAAATGCTGATTAATTTATTAGCTCTAAAAACTACACTTACCATAAAAGAAGCAGAAGATAAAGAGAAGATAAAGCCAGGTGTAGTATACATTGCACCAGCGGACTATCATTTATTTATAGAAAAGGATCATTCCCTTTCCCTAGATGCCTCAGAGAAAGTTAACTTCTCAAGACCCAGCATTGATCTTACTTTTATAACAGCTGCAGATGTCTATCAGAACCGTATGGTTGGAGTTCTTCTATCAGGAGCAAACTCAGATGGAATACGCGGGTTAGAAGCCATACAATCTCAAGGAGGCTACTGCATTGCCCAAGATCCACTCAGCTCACAGGTTCCTTATATGCCTGCAAAAGCAATTTCTAAAAAGGTCGTTGATACGATTGCAACGCCTTCAGAAATTGCACTCTTCATCAACAACTGTAAAACAACATTCCAATAGGAATCTGTTTTTATCTTAGATAATCATGAGCGTATACATACTTGTTAAATTAATAGATCAACAAATTCTTAAAATTCGTTATGTTTGTGCTGAAAATTTTCAAGCATTACCACGCACTCCATGTTGACACTCGGTGAAATAAGAAAACCCATTGCTGAACAACTTGATCTATTTGAAGGCAAGTTCAGACAGTCCATGCAGAGCTCAGTACCTCTTTTAGATCGTATAACTCATTATATCGTCAAAAGAAAGGGCAAGCAAATCAGACCCATGTTTGTCTTTTTTGCTGCAGGAAATTGCGGTCTTATTAACGATGCAACACACCGTGGCGCAGCACTGGTTGAATTATTACATACAGCAACGCTGGTTCACGACGACGTAGTCGATAATTCCAATGAACGAAGAGGGTTTTTCTCTGTTAATGCGCTTTGGAAAAATAAAGTTGCTGTACTTGTAGGCGACTTCTTATTGTCAAAAGGGTTAACGCTATCCATCCGAAACAATGATTTCAAGCTTCTTAAGATAATTTCTGAAGCAATGGAACAAATGATTGAG
Organism: Albibacterium sp.; assembly: GCF_035514885.1. Lineage (NCBI taxonomy): Bacteria > Pseudomonadati > Bacteroidota > Sphingobacteriia > Sphingobacteriales > Sphingobacteriaceae > Albibacterium > Albibacterium sp. Next base: position 17,432 of record NZ_DATJCH010000003.1, read on the forward strand.
GGCGAACTATTGCAAATGGAAAAAGCAAGGCGTCTTGATATTGACGAAGCGGTCTACTTTGAAGTTATTCGTAAAAAAACAGCCTCTCTAATTGCTTCTTGTTGCGCATGCGGAGCCGCATCCGTAACAACAGACGAAGAAGTTATTCAACGAATGGGTCAACTGGGAGAAAAAATTGGCATTGCCTTTCAGATCAAAGATGATTTATTTGATTTTGGAATCGATGATATCGGAAAACCTTTAGGGAATGATATCAAAGAGAAAAAACTAACATTGCCCTTAATCTATGCACTAAAACAAACTAAGAAAGCCGAAAAGCGTTATTTCATTAATTTGGTAAAAAATCATAGTGAAGATTCCAAAAAGGTGAAAGAGGTAATCGACTTCGTAAAGTCCAGTGGTGGCCTGCAATATGCCCACGAGAAAATGCTGGAATATCAGGAAGAAGCCTTTAAAATATTAAACACTTTCCCTGAAAGTGAATACCGGACAGGACTTCAACAATTAGTACAATTTACAACAGAGCGCAAAAAATAAAAAAATGGATTCTTCTTTTCTAACGCATGAACTACTTTTCTTTGGTGGATTTTTAATTTTTATCGCCCTAATGCTTGCAATTGACTTAGGTCTCTTCAATAAAAAAAATGAAGCTATCAGCTTTAAAGCTGCGGCAATAATGAGCACCATTTGGGTAAGTTTCGCACTTATCTTTTATGTTATACTCCGTATTTGGGGAAACGAGTTACATAACGTTCAAGATTTTGAAACTCTTGTTGCTGTCACAGAAAGGCATATGCACAGCATTCAATTAATTCCGAATGATCTTGCAGCAAGTATACAGATATATAATAATAACCTCGCTCTCGAGTACCTAACCGGCTATGTAGTAGAATACGCACTCTCAGTAGATAATATCTTTGTTATGGTATTAATATTCAGCTCCTTTGGTGTTGATCCTAAACATTATCACCGCGTACTAGTTTGGGGAATATTAGGCGCTTTGATATTCCGTTTTATCTTTATTTTCTTAGGAGCCGCATTAATTAGCCGATTCGATTGGATTCTTTACATCTTTGGTATCTTCTTAGTTTATACAGGGATCATGATGTTTATCAAAAGAAATGAAGAAGAAACCCTTGATCCGCAAGAGAATAAAATAGTGCGCTTCGCATCTAAATACTTCTCCGTAACGCCCAATTTCATTGGAGACCATTTCTTTCATCACGTAGATGGGAAAAGGTTCATCACACCATTATTTCTTGTACTATTGATGATCGAATCAACCGATATCATATTTGCAGTAGATTCTATTCCGGCTATCTTTTCAGTAACACAAGATCCCTACATTGTATTCTTCTCTAATATTTTTGCTATACTCGGATTGAGATCAATGTTCTTCCTTTTGGTTAATGTAATCCATAAGTTCCATTACTTAAAAGCCGGATTGGCTTTCCTATTGGTATTTATCGGAGCAAAAATGCTATTACATACACCCTTAGAAAGCATTGGCTTTACAACCTCACACTCGCTAATTGTGATTGTTACGATATTGTTCGGGAGCATTATTTTATCACTCATTTTCCCTAAAAAGGAACCGACAAAATAACCCTTACAAAGAAAATAAAGAGCTATTAGGAGGACTCTGAGATCATTGTTAAGAGGTCATCCAGAAAAATGCGATCATTAGACAAGCGTGGGACTTTGTTCTGTCCGCCAAGCTTTCCACGCTTTTTCATCCAGTCATAGAAAGTGCCTTCTTTAGCAATATGAATGATCGGAGCTTTCAGTGCTAAGTTACTAACTCGTTTTGCATCATAGTCCGAGTTAACCTGCCTTAAGACCTGATCCAACACTTCAAAGAAATGTTGGGCATTCTCTGGCTGCTTTTCAAATTCTATAATCCATTCATGTGCACCGGCCTCTTTATCCTTGAAATAAACCGGTCCGGCTGTATAATCCTTAACGATTGCACCTGTTGCCTTACTGGCAGCACGAATTGCATCTTCCGCATTATCTACAATAAGCTCTTCACCAAAAGTATTGATGTATTGTTTGGTCCTTCCACTTACCTGAATACGATACGGAGACAGAGAGGTAAACTTCACAGTATCCCCTATCATATACCGCCATAAACCAGCATTAGTAGAAATAATAATAGCATAGTTTTTACCGATCTCCACCTCGCTTAAGTTCTTCGTTTTAGGATGCTCATCCAATAAGTTCTCCATCGGGAGAAACTCAAAATAGATACCATAATCCAACATCAGAAGCATCTCATCCGAATCAGGAAGGTCCTGAATAGCGAAATAACCTTCCGAAGCATTATAGTTTTCCATATAATACATATTTTCAGAAGGTATCAATTGCTCAAATTGTGCGCGATAGGGTTTAAAACTCACTCCGCCATGAAAGTAGAATTCTAAATTGGGCCATACTTCCAGAAGATTAGACTTTCCTGAAATTTCGAGGATACGCTTCGCCAGTACAATATTCCAAGTAGGGACACCCGAAAGGCTGGTAATATTTTCATTCAATGCTAAATGAGCTATTCTTTCTATCTTCTCCTCAAAGTTAGGATTCAAGGTTAATTCAATATCGGGGAAACGATGATATTCAGCCCAAAATGGAAGATTCTGGACAATGATAGCTGATAGGTCGCCCGAGGAAGTTTTCCCAATTTCATTAATCTGATGACTTCCTCCCAATACCAAGCCCTTTCCTTCAAAAACAGCATTATCTGGGCGGTTCTGACAGTAAATGCTCAATAAGTCTTTCCCTCCTGTATAATGGCAATCTTCCAATGCCTCCTCACTAACAGGGATAAACTTACTTCTATCAGCAGTTGTGCCTGACGACTTAGCAAACCATTTAATAGGAGAAGGCCAGAGTATATTTTGCTCTCCCTTTAACATTCTTTCTATATAAGGCTTTAAGCTATCATAGGTCTGAATAGGTACACGCTCTTTAAATACTTCGGAATTACAGATGGACTCATAGTCATATTTCTTACCCCACTCTGTGGCCTGGGCAGCAGATATTAAATCGTGGAGCCACTCTTCCTGAACCTCATTTGGATATTTTTTAAACAGCTCAATCTGATGCATGCGCTTCTTCATTATCCATTTCAGAATCGAATTAACAATCGCCATAGTTGTCCGCTAACGTTTTTTAATTTTTAATTCAAAATGCTGACCCAGATAATACGTTCTTGCCATCTCATTCACGGCTATCTCCTGAGGAGTACCCGTTAGCATAATCCGTCCCTCTGTTAATAAATAAGCCCGGTCAGTAATGGATAAAGTTTCCTGAACGTTGTGATCTGTTATTAAAATACCAATATTACGATGCTTCAATTTATAAACAATGGTTTGAATCTCATCCACTGCAATCGGATCTACCCCTGCAAAAGGCTCATCCAGTAAGATAAAATTCGGATTGGCAGCCAAGGCACGTGCAATCTCCGTACGTCTCCTCTCACCACCAGAAAGCAGGTCTCCGCGATTCTTACGAACTTTATTTAAGCTAAATTCACTGATAAGCTCTTCTAGCTTTGCCATACGTTCCTCTTTGTCTTTATAGTGAATTTCAAGTACAGCCAGAATATTATCCTCTACAGAAAGCTTCCTGAATACAGACGCCTCTTGAGCCAAATAACCAATGCCCTTTTGAGCTCTCCGATACATGGCATCGCCGGTAATATCCTCATCTCCTAAAAATACACGGCCTAAAGTTGGTTTTACTAGACCCACGATCATGTAGAAGGAAGTTGTTTTTCCTGCCCCATTAGGCCCCAATAAACCCACAATTTCTCCTTGCTCAACCTGAAATGAAACATCATCTACAACCTTACGCTGCTTATATTTCTTTACTAAATTTTCTGCTCTTAGAATCATATTATCCCGCTAATTTACCGATTCAGTTGAATATTCAGCCATTTTAATTCCCTTAATATTTAATTGAATCTCTCTTCTATCCCTCCACACATTCTCTTCGATTGAATAACAGATATCAAATGGTAAACCATCGCTAACAAGAGAATACATTTCTGCCAAGCCAAAGCCAATACATTCAAAAGCAGAAGAAGCGCCTTGAACTACCCGCATCTTTAAATGCCCCTTCCCTACAATACTTGCATAACCTACCAAATTTACTCCTTTACTCAAAAACAAAGGAGACTCATTTTGTGGTCCAAAAGGTGCAAAACGTTTCAATATCCGGAAAAATTTACCACCTATCTCTTTCAATTCCAAAACTTCATGAATCAATAATTCCGGAGTCAATAACTGCATCGGAATATTGGCAGATACTATTTCTTCAAAACGAGTCTGAAATGCACTTACGTTCTCTTCCAACATAGATAAGCCTGCTGCATACTTATGTCCTCCAAATTGCTCAAAAAGCTCACTGCATTGATTCAGTGCTTCATACAGATCATATCCTAATACAGATCTTGCTGAGCCAGCCACCATTCCGTTAGAACGGGTCAATACCACGGTAGGTCTATAATATTTCTCGGTTAAGCGGGATGCAACAATTCCAATCACGCCCTTATGCCAATCTTGCTTATAAACAACCGTAGTTTTCCTTTGTCTAAACTCTTCACTTTCATCAATCATAGCAAGAGCTTCTTCCGTAATCTGACTATCAAAGTCTTTGCGCTGACTGTTCTGTATATCAATCTGTTCACTAAATTGCCTGGCTTCCTCCGCACTTCTTGAAACTAAGAGAAAAACAGCATCACGTGCATGCTTAATTCTACCTGCAGCATTAATCCGGGGACCAATCTGGAAAACAAGATCGCGCACAGAAAAAACTTCTTTATTTCGTGACAGGGCAATTAAAGCTTCCAATCCCACACAGGGATTGGAATTAAATTTTTTAAGACCATAATGAGTAAGAACCCTGTTTTCACCTACTATCGGAACAATATCTGAAGCAATACTAACCGCAACCAAGTCCAGATAACAATAAACCTTTTCATCTGAAATCGAATTCCTTTGAGAGAAAGCCTGAATTAGCTTAAAGCCTATTCCGGCTCCCGATAGCTCCTTAAAAGGATAATTACAATCAATCCGTTTCGGATCTAAAACAGCTGCTGCATCCGGTAATGTATCACTTGGATTATGATGATCGGCAATGATAAAATCAATCTGTTTTGAATGAGCATAAGACACCTTATCCATTGATTTTATACCGCAATCTAATGCAATAATAAGAGAAAAACCATGTTCATGGGCATAATCAACTCCTGCAGTAGAAATCCCATAACCTTCCGCATAGCGATCAGGTATATAAAAATCTATACGATTATAAAATTCTCTGAAAAAACTATAAACCAGTGCAACCGCCGTAGTACCATCTACATCGTAATCGCCATAAATTAATATCTTTTCGTTGTTTTCAAGAGCCTTCTCAATTCGTAATATGGCTTTATCCATATCTTTCATTAAAAAGGGATCGTGAAGATGATTGAGTTCAGGACAAAAGAAATGCTCGGCATCCTGGTAACTATGAATTTCTCTCTTCGTTAATAAACGTGCTAAAACCCTACTGATACCTAAAGATTTACAGAGCTCCTCAACCTTTTCAGGATAAAGCAGAGCCTGTTCTACCCATCTTTTTTGCATATATTTGTAATACAATTTTGGTAAATATACGTCATGTGAGTCGTATTAGCAACGAATCAAAACACACTCTTATGCAAGCTTTCTCATTACATGAAGGATATTATTCGGTAGGAACAGATAAAAAATTCATCCCCTTTGATCCAAAAACAGATGATAAAAAGGATCGCAAAGGTTCCCTTTTTATTCATGTACAACCCTTCCTTGTTCAACATCATAACGATCTTATTGTAATTGATACTGGTTTGGGCCAACATCGCAATGGAGAACTTTTAATCCATTCCAATATTCAAAAGGAAGGCTTTGATCCGTCAGATGTTAACCTTGTTCTCATGTCACACCTCCACCAGGATCATTCTTCAGGAATGGTTTTTGAAAAGGATGGGAAACTCGAAGTTACATTCCCCAATGCAGAATATATTATTCAACGCCAAGAATGGGAAGAAGCATACAGCGGAAACTCTTCGTCTTACCGAACAGAAATATTTGATGTTCTACAGCGTAGCGGACAAATTCAATTTGTAGAAGGCAGCGGACAGTTAAACGACTATATCCGCTACGAACTTAGTGGCGGCCATACCAAAGCTCACCAGGTCTTTCATATTGAAGGAGATGACCAAGCCATCTTCTATGGAGGTGATGAATGGCCCGAGCCCGAGCAAGCTTTGCGTCAGTTTATGGCAAAATATGATTACGATGGTCGCAAAGCCATGGAGCTGAGAGAACAATATGTAAACGAAGCATCCAAAAATAATTGGAAATGCCTGTTCTATCATGCCAACAACGCGTCAATAGCTACAGTAGCCAAGCAAGATGAAAGCTTTAAAATAATTCCGGCCTAAGAAATAAGCCCCTTAAGAATTACCAGTTAAACTGGATATCCTTTTCTATATCCGGATCCAGACTATAATATACCGGACAAGTTACAGCTGCTTTTTCCAAAATGGCTTTTTCTTTATCACTATAGTTTTTCCCTGCAGGAAATGTAAATGAAACATCCAACCTAACGATCCGACGAGGATCTGTGCCCATAACTTTGGTAGTTTCCAGTTTCGTTCCCTCTATTTCTATCCCATGTGTATTTGCAGCAATACCCATCAATGTTAACATACAACTGCCCAATGCAGTTGCCACCAAATCGGAAGGCGAAAAAGCTTCACCTTTACCCTGATTATCAACCGGTGCATCGGTAATTATTGAATTTCCTGACTTCAAATGGGTCGCTCTTGTGCGTAATCCTCCTAAATATTCATTTCGTATCGTAGCCATAATATAATAATGATGTAATAATTGTGATAAAAAGTTCACTAGGTCTATCTACCCCTCTAAATTACAATATTATCTTTACTTTTGTAGTATGATTGAACTTCCAGTTATTTCGGCAAACCAATTGCAACGCAAACCCGATTGGCTACGTGTTAAATTACCTGTGGGAAAAGAATATCGCCATGTGCGTAGTTTGGTTGATACCCACAAACTACATACGATCTGTGAGAGTGGGAACTGTCCGAATATGGGTGAGTGCTGGGGAGCAGGAACAGCTACCTTTATGATTTTGGGAAATATTTGTACACGCTCATGCTCCTTTTGCGCGGTAGCTACCGGTAGACCGAAGGCTGTTGATTTAGAAGAGCCGAACCGTGTTGCTGAATCGGTACGTCTCATGGAAGTAAAACATTGTGTAATTACATCGGTGGATCGTGATGATCTGAAAGACGGAGGATCAACCATCTGGGCAGAAACGATCAATGCTATCCGCCGCGAAAGCCCGGGTACGACATTAGAAACTTTAATACCTGACTTCCGAGGGATCTGGGAAAACCTGGAGCGCGTATTAGCCGTTAGGCCAGAGGTAGTTTCACATAATCTTGAAACGGTACGCCGATTAACTCGCGAAGTACGAATTCAAGCTAAGTACGATCGTAGTTTAGAATGCTTAAGACGTATTTCTGAAGCCGGATTGCGTACAAAATCAGGCATTATGCTTGGTTTCGGCGAAACAGAAGAAGATGTTGTTGAAGCAATGAACGACCTATATAACGTTGGCGTTCATGTATTAACACTAGGTCAATACCTACAACCAAGCAAAAACCATCATCCGGTAGTTGAGTGGATTACTCCTGAACAATTTAAACGCTACCAAGAAATCGGATTAGAAATCGGATTCAAATATGTAGAGAGTGGACCATTAGTACGCTCGTCATATCATGCAGAAAAACACTTATTTGATATGCAATAATCCGGATAAGCGATAATTTTATCGCTTATCCAAACTATATTTACCCGGACCGACAAACATCAACCCAAAGAAAACAACAGCCATCTCAAATGCACGGGAAGCGGTTGCCATTCCATCGCCGGCAGAAAGATGATAGATGCCTGCCATGATCATCGTAAATAGCAAGAAAATACATGTAGGACGATAGAACAACCCTAACAACAAAAACAAACCACCAAGACCCTCAGCAAGTGCTGCCATAAACCCCCAGAAAGTCGGAAAGAAGTGGATATTAATATTGCTCATCGCAGAACCTACCCCAGCCCACATTTCAGGTCCGCCTGCCAGTTTAGGGAAACCATGGATAGTTATAAAAAACAATCCTAAACCAATACGCATTAACAGCAATCCAAGATCTTTGTACTTTCCAAATGATGATAATAAAGCCATACTATAAATAATTTAATGTAACTGATTTTTCTTGAATCCGCAAAGCTACCCTTTTCCCTAAAACTAATGTCTTATTATTGTCAATATGACCTGCAGGAAAATCAGTCGCTACCGGATAGCCGTACTCTTCAACCAAGCCAATAACCATCTCAGGTACAGAGAAACCAAAGCTCGGTTCCCGATCTTTAAGTGCCGTAAAAGCTCCAACTATCAACCCTTTTAAGTCTTTTAACTTTCCTGCGCGCTTCAACATCCGCAGCATCCTGTCAATAGAATAATAGTACTCACCCACATCTTCTATAAAGAGAATCTTACCCGTATAATCCACTTCAGAGATCGACCCCGAGATACTTAATAAGACAGCCAAATTCCCTCCGGTTAATATACCCTCTCCATAGCCATTCTTATTTTCATACCTGCTAGTATATTGATAGGAAAGCTCCTCACCAAAAAGAGCCTTTCGCAAAGTTTCTAGCGAAGTTTTAGTTGCATCAGGTATTGTAAGCGGCATTTGTCCATGTACCGTTGCAATTCCAAATAAAGCTTGAATATGGCTATGCAATACGGTAATATCGCTAAATCCTATAACCCATTTTGGATTACCTGCAAAGGTTGAAAAGTCGATTTGATCAATAATCCGCACGGTTCCATAGCCTCCACGAGCAGCAAAAACAGCTTTGATAGAACTATCATCAAGCATATTCTGCAAATCAAGTGTACGCAATTCATCATCTCCGGCAAACTGATGAAAGAAGGAATTAACCGATTTACCAACAAACACCTCCAATCCCCATGTTTCTAATAACTTTATTGCATCGCTCAAACCTCCCGGAATGTTTCCTGCGGGAGCAACGATCCCTATTTTATCTCTTTTTTTTAAAAATGGAGGCACTTTCATACGATTATCGGTTTTAGAAACGACAAATTGAATTATCTTTGCATAATTAACAAATATCGCACAATTTCCTTATTGCGATATTGCAAAATAACAAAACACCAAGAGATTGAAAGCGCAAGAAACAAAAAGATTTACGATAACATCCGCTTTGCCTTATGCAAACGGCCCCCTTCATATCGGACATTTAGCAGGAGCTTATATTCCATCTGATATATTTGCACGCTTTCAACGACTTAAAAAACACGATGTTTTGCATGTTTGCGGATCAGACGAACATGGCGCAGCGATTACCATTAAAGCCAAAAAAGAAGGTAGCACTCCTCAACAAATCGTTGATAAGTATCATCTTCAGATCATGGAAAGCTTTAAAGAATTTGGAATTGCTTTCGATATCTATCATCGTACCTCTGCACAAATCCACCATGAACTTTCACAAGAATTTTTCCTAAACCTTTATAACAAAGGAGAATTTATTGAGAAGACATCAGAACAATACTACGACGAAGATTTTAATCAGTTCCTAGCTGATAGATATATTGTAGGGACTTGCCCTAATTGTCACAGCGAAGGTGCCTATGGCGACCAATGTGAAAAATGCGGCACTTCCTTAAATCCAACCGATCTAATTAATCCCATCTCTACTTTAAGCGGGAAAGCTCCTGTTTTAAGAGAAACTAAACATTGGTACTTACCTCTTGATAAATATCAAGATTTCTTAGAGAAGTGGCTAATTGAAGGTAAGAAAGATATTTTAAAATCGAATGTATTCGGCCAATGTAGTTCTTGGTTAAAGTCGGGTTTACAAGCTCGTTCAATGACTCGGGATCTAGACTGGGGAGTAGATGTTCCACTAAAAGAAGCCGAAGGTAAAAAGCTTTATGTTTGGCTCGATGCTCCTATCGGTTATATCTCTGCTTCCAAACAGTGGGCGCTTGACACTAATAACGATTGGGAAAAGTACTGGAAAATACAAGCGGATCCGAAAGATAATGCACATTTAATTCACTTTATTGGAAAAGACAACATTGTTTTTCATTGCATCATCTTTCCGGCGATTTTAAAAGCCCATGGCGATTATATCTTGCCTGAAAACATTCCGGCGAATGAATTTTTGAACCTAGAAGGTGACAAACTTTCAACATCCAGGAACCACGCCGTATGGCTGCATGAATACTTAAACGAGTTCCCTCAAAGACAAGATGAATTACGCTATGTACTGACTTCTATTTTACCCGAAACATCGGATAGTGAATTCACCTGGAAAGATTTCCAAGCGCGTATAAACAACGAGCTGGTTGCTATTTTCGGTAATTTCATTAACCGCGTTATGGTACTTTCTCATATGTATTTTGACGGAAAGGTAATGGAGGCTTCCGCACTTACTGAAAACGACCGCAGTGTATTGGAGGAACTTACCCACTATCCTGAGAAAATAGAAAAATCAATAAACGACTACCGTTTCCGCGAAGCATTGTCGCATTTCATTAACGTTGCCCGCTTAGGAAATAAATACCTCGCTGAAGAAGAACCTTGGAAGATTATAAAAACTGACGAGGAACGTGTCAAAACCGTTTTAAACGTAAGTCTGCAGATAGCTTCTAATTTAGCTACGCTGGCATTGCCATTCTTACCGTTTACTGCCGAGAAGCTCTTCACCATGTTAAACCAACCTCAAAAGGATTGGGAACAAGCTGGAAAAGCTAACTTATTACAGCCAGGCCATCAACTAGGGGAAGTACAATTACTTTTCGAAAAGATTACTGATGAACAAGTACAATTCCAACTGGATAAACTTGCTCAGGCAAAAATTGATAATCAACCAGCAAAAAGTGAAGTAAGTCCGGTGAAATCCAACATCAGCTTTGATGACTTTTCAGCAATGGATATCCGCACAGGAAAGATCATTGCAGCAGAGAAGGTTGCTAAAACCAAGAAATTGCTAAAATTAACCATCGATACCGGAATTGATGAACGTACAGTCGTATCAGGAATTGCAGAATTCTACCAACCCGACGAAATCATCGGAAAGCAAGTATCCATCTTGGTGAACCTCGAGCCTCGTGCTATTAAAGGAATCCAATCGCAAGGAATGATTCTAATGGCTGAAGACAGCAATGGAAAATTAAGCTTCGTTGCTCCACTTGATGATATCAACCCGGGTAGCACCATCCGATAAATTCTATTATTCAACTTATTTTTTAACCGCAATAAGCGGCATGGAATTGCTCTGTTCTTTTTTTACAACATAGCTTATGGCCCTGCGTGTTTTATCCGAATCTCTTTAAATTCTCGATTTACTCAAACAGGGGTCAAACAGGGATCAAACAGGGACCAAACAGGGGTAAGACTCGCAAATTACCCCTGCTTGAACCCTGTTTGCTCCTTGTCTTGTCCCTTAATAGTTCATGTAGAGCTAATGCAAGTCTATACTCAATTAGATTGAATTTTACTGGCGCTAATAATTACAAAACTCCTTGAAAAGAGAATAAATCAGGAATTATTCAAACAAAAAAGAGGATGCTCTTTCGAACATCCTCTTTTTTGTCAATAGAATTAATTTATTATTTATACCGTCATGATATCTTGCTCTTTCAATTCGGCAAGCTTATCAACTTTAGCAATATATTTATCCGTTAATTTTTGAACTTCTGCTTCTCCATCTTTTATTTCATCTTCAGAAGCTCCATCATTTTTTAATTTCCTTAATTGCTCATTTCCATCTTTACGAAGATTTCTAACAGCAATACGTCCTTTTTCTGCTTCATCTTTCACTTTCTTAACTAAATCTCTTCTACGTTCTTCAGTTAAAGCCGGAATTAATAAACGGATAACATTACCATCATTTTGAGGATTAAGACCGATGTTTGAATCTATAATTGCCTTTTCAATCGTTTGAAGAAGATTCTTCTCCCAAGGTTGTATAACAAGTGTGCGTGCATCGGGTGTATTGATGGTAGCAACTTGCGACAAAGGAGATGCGGCTCCATAATAATCAATATATATACCATCAAGCATAGATGGCATTGCTTTTCCAGCACGTATCTTAGTTAGTTCATTGTCTGCGAAAGACACGGCCTTTTCCATACTTTCAGCCGTATCGTCCAGTTGTAATTTTATGAGGTCGTTCATGGGTATCTAATTTAAAATCAAAAATAGTATTTTTTCCAAGAAGTATTATCTCACCAAGGTTCCAATAGTTTCTCCTTGTACCAACTTTAAGAAATTCCCTTCTTTATTCATATCAAAAACAATAATTGGTAGGTTATTCTCATGGCAAAGAGTAAAAGCGGTCATATCCATTACACTTAAACCCCGGTCATATATATCTTGAAAACTTAATTCTTCAAAACGAGTGGCTGTTGCATCTTTTAGAGGATCTGCAGTATAGATACCATCAACACGAGTTCCTTTTAAAACAACGTCGGCATTGATTTCAATTGCACGTAAAGATGCTGCTGTATCGGTTGTAAAATAAGGGTTACCAGTACCCGCACCGAAAATAACCACACGGCCTTTCTCTAAATGACGAACCGCTCTTCTACGAATAAAAGGCTCGCAAATCTGCTCCATTTTAATGGCGGTCAGCAAGCGGGTCTTTAATTCTACTTTCTCTAAGGCATCTTGTAAAGCCATGGAGTTAATAACTGTTGCTAGCATTCCCATATAGTCTGCCTGCACCCTATCCATTCCAGACTTTTCAGCACTTAAACCGCGATAAATATTTCCACCGCCAATAACAATGGCAATCTCAACGCCTTCATTGTGCACATTTTTAATCTCACGAGCATATTGGGCTACCCGATCTATATCAATTCCATAATTTTTCTCACCCATCAGGGCTTCTCCACTAAGTTTTAATAAGATGCGTTTGTATTTCATTGTGTTTTCCGAATGTTGAAGAAGTATTACTATTCAGGCGTCAAAGGTAAGCCATTTTTTTAAATACCTCGGCTGTCTTTACAATTACACAGCTAATTATTTACGATTATCTTTTAAAACAAAAAAAGAGGCACTATAAACAGTGCCTCTCCATAATTATCGAATTCTATTAAACTAATTTATTCTCTACCAGGTATTCAGCAACCTGTACAGCATTGGTTGCTGCACCTTTACGTAAGTTATCAGCGACTACCCATAAGTTCAAAGTATTGTCTTGAGTTTCATCGCGACGGATTCTACCAACAAAAACTTCGTCTTTCTCATGTGCATCCAATGGCATTGGGTACTTCTGATTTGCAGGATCATCAACTACAACCACTCCTGATTGTTGCGAAAGGATACTGCGTACTTCGTTTAAATCGAAATCATTCTCAAACTCAATGTTGATAGACTCTGAGTGACCTCCCATTACAGGAATACGTACCGTAGTAGCAGTTACACGGATAGCATCATCACCCATAATCTTATTGGTTTCCTGAATCATCTTCATTTCCTCCTTAGTATATCCGTTCTCTACAAACACATCGATTTGAGGTATTACGTTCAAATCGATTTTGTATGGATATGCTTTTTCTCCTTCTATACCTGCACGCTCATCATTTAATTGTGAAACGGCTTTAACACCTGTACCGGTAACCGACTGATAGGTAGAAACAACGACTCTTTTAATTTTATATTTATCATGCAAAGGCTTTAATACTACTACCATTTGAATGGTAGAGCAATTTGGATTTGCGATAATACGATCGTCTGCAGTTAATACCGAAGCATTAACTTCAGGGACGATTAGTTTTTTTGAAGGATCCATACGCCACGCAGAAGAATTATCAACTACAATGGTTCCTGTCTCTGCAAATTTAGGGGCAAATTCTGTTGAAGTTGAGCCTCCAGCTGAGAATAGAGCGATTTCCGGTTTTAATGCAATTGCTTCATCTACAGTGACTACCTTATACTTATTCCCCTTGAAACTAATTTCCTTACCCTTACTTCTTTCTGAAGCAACGGGAATCAATTCAGTAACCGGGAAGTTTCGTTCCTCTAGTACTCTTAAAATCATAGATCCAACCAGACCTGTAGCACCAACAACTGCAACTTTCATTTTTTTAAATTTTACTTTAATTAATTATTAATATTTATATCAAAAGGTATATAAAACACGCGAAAGTACAAAAATATTGCCTATTTATAGCGAGGCTCTAAAATATTTACAACATTCAAACATTAACCCGCCCAGCTCTCACGATCCAGCGAACGGTATTGGATGGCTTCTGCCAGATGCTCATTCTCAATATCTTTGCTTCCTTCTAAATCAGCAATGGTTCTGGAGACTTTTAATATCCGATTATAAGCGCGAGCCGATAATCCGAGTCTTTCCATTGCCGACTTAAGCAAAGCTTGTCCGGATGCTGAAACCTGGCAGATTTCGCGAACCATCCGATCTTCCATTTGTGCATTACAATGCACTTCCTGGTGAGCTATAAAACGATCTGATTGCTTTTCACGTGCTTCAATTACCCGCTCTCTTACAGTTGCACTATTCTCAGATTGTCCGCTTAAGCTTAGTTCATTAAAATCTACCGGCGTAACTTCTATGTGTAGATCGATACGATCTAATAAAGGGCCGGAAATCTTACTAAGATATTTTTGAACAATGCCAGGCGAACAAATGCAATCTTTCTCAGGATGGTTATAATAGCCGCACGGACAAGGATTCATGGAAGCAATCAACATAAAGCTAGCGGGATAGTCGACCGTTAATCGTGCTCTTGAAATGGTAATTTTTCGTTCTTCCAAAGGTTGCCGCATAACTTCCAGAACTGATCGCTTAAACTCGGGCATTTCATCTAGAAACAATACTCCATGATGTGCCAACGATATCTCACCCGGCTGAGGGTTAGCTCCTCCGCCAACCAGAGCAACATCGCTAATGGTGTGATGAGGAGAACGAAACGGTCGGACGGTCATTAAGGATTCTGTTGCAGCTAACCTGCCGGCTACTGAATGAATTTTAGTAGTTTCGAGAGACTCATGCAAGTTCAAAGGTGGGAGGATTGTCGGCAAACGCTTCGCCAACATGGTTTTTCCAGATCCAGGAGGACCGATTAATATAACGTTATGACCACCTGCGGCAGCTATTTCTAAAGCTCTTTTAATATTAGCCTGACCGCTAACATCGGAGAAATCGCTTTCGTAGTTATTAATATTCTTCTGAAACTCTTTCCTTGGATCTACATAAGTCTCCTCAAGGGGCATTTTACCATCAATAAACGAGATTACTTCTGCAATATTTTCAACACCATACACCTGAAGATCACTAACAATAGCAGCTTCCCGTGCATTGTCTTCTGGCAGAATAAGTCCTTTAAAACCATCTTGTTTTGCTTGAATGGCTATTGGCAAGGCTCCTTTAATGGGTTGGATTCCTCCGTCCAGAGAAAGTTCACCAAGTATTAAAAAATCATTGAGTTTTTCTGTCTGTAGTTGACCGGAAGCCCCTAAAATTGCAAGTGCTATGGCAAGATCATAGGCCGATCCTTCTTTTCGAATATCCGCAGGGGCTAAGTTAACTACGATTTTTTGTCGGGGCATTCGAAAACCCGCAGACTGTATAGCACTTTCTATCCGTTGAAGACTTTCCTTGATGGCACTATCGGGTAAACCAACAATATAATATTTGGTACCCGAAGTAACTTTTACCTCAACCGTAACGGTTATTGATTCAATGCCATAAACAGAGCTAGCATAGGTTTTAACAAGCATACAAACGTTTTTCCCTAATATAGAGAAGAAAACATAGATAAGCGAAACCTACTGCAAGAGACGCAGTTAATTAGTACTTTATAGCAATAATTGAAAATTGTATATTATTTACCGAATGGCATTTTTGGCATATTCTTCATCAATTTGGCTGCAGCTGCTGGATTGGAGAATTGCTTCATCACCTTTTTCATATCGTTAAACTGCTTCATCAACTTATTGACTTCCTGCAGATTAGTTCCTGATCCATCGGCAATTCTTTGGCGTCGAGGCTGACCAATAATATCAGGGTTTTCACGCTCATAAGGTGTCATAGATTGAATAATAGCTTCAATGGGTTTAAAAGCATCATCTTCGATCTCTACATCTTTCAAGGCCTTTCCAACACCGGGAATCATACCCATCAGGTCTTTCATATTACCCATCTTCTTAATCTGCTGAATCTGGCTTTGAAAGTCATTAAAATCAAACTTATTCTTTCTGATTTTCTTTTGAAGCTCGGCAGCCTCCTTCTCATCAAATTGTTGTTGTGCTCTTTCAACCAATGATATTACGTCACCCATCCCCAGAATACGGGATGCCATACGATCTGGATAGAAAACATCAAGAGCTTCCATCTTCTCACCAGTACCGATGAACTTGATCGGTTTATTTACAACTGATTTAATAGATAAAGCCGCACCACCACGAGTATCACCATCTAATTTCGTTAATACAACTCCTGTATAATCAAGTCGATCGTTAAAAGCTTTAGCCGTATTAACTGCATCCTGACCAGTCATTGAGTCAACTACAAATAAGATTTCCTGTGGTTTTGTTGCTTCCCTAACAGCAGATATCTCATTCATTAAGGCCTCGTCAATAGCTAAACGACCAGCAGTATCAATAATAACTACATTATTTCCATTGCGTTTTGCTTCAGCGATACCTTCCATAGCGATAGCAACCGGATCCTTAGACTCAAGGTTAGCATACACCGGAACACCAACTTGTTCCCCTAAAATCTGAAGTTGATCAACGGCAGCCGGACGATAAACATCGCCTGCCACTAACAATGGTTTTTTATTCTTTTTATCTTTTAGATAATTAGCTAACTTTCCAGAAAAAGTTGTTTTACCGGCACCATTCAATCCAGCAATCAGAATCACAGTAGGGTTACCTTTCAGCTCAAGTTCAGTAACCGTTCCACCCATCAATGAGGCAAGCTCATCATTCATGATTTTGGTTAATAATTGACCCGGAGAAACGCTGGTTAATACATTTTGCCCCAACGCTTTTTCCCGAACTTCATCAGTAAAAGTTTTAGCCGTCTTATAGTTAACATCGGCATCTAGCAATGCTTTACGGATTTCCTTAACGGTTTCCGCAACGTTAATCTCTGAAATACTTCCCTGGCCCTTTAAAACCTTAAACGCTCTATCTAACTTATCCTGTAAATTCTCAAACATACCCTTAATGTGTCTTTAATTATTGCTCTTCAGCTAAATGTTATTAGATTATTATTTCGATCTGCAAACACATTGCAAACAACGGGTGCAATTTACAAATATTTGATAGCATTTATAAAAAGTAAATAGCAATTGCTGGGCTGTTTTTTAAGATAATTGAAACCCCCTTAAATTCACTCTATTGGATTTTTAATTATTATTAGAATGAAAGCAGCAGATTGCCTAGAGAGCCTCATTTCCTAAGGCCTTTTCGCTAAAACTTAATTTCAGAGCTTTTTCTACCTAAATTATGGCCTGCAATAGCGTAGTACAGGATAACGATATAACAAGGAACTGCGATCCAATAAGCTTGTTGTGGATTCCAGTAATCAGCTAATGCACCGTATAATAATGGAATAACAGCTCCCCCTGCAATACCCATCACAAGAAGAGATGATGCAGACTTTGTAAAACGCCCTAAACCAGCTAATGCCAAAGGCCAAATAGAAGGCCACATTAAGGAGTTAGCTAAGCCTAAGAGAGAAATAAAGGCTAGAGAAACATATCCTGAAGTAAAAATTGCCGATAGGGAGAAAACCAAACCTAAGATTGCACTTACTCGTAATGCATTCTCTTGTTTAATATATCTAGGAATGGTGGTAATACCAATGATATACCCCACAACCATAGAAACCATGGTTCCTGTTGCAAAAAATTTAGCAGTTGATAAAGGGATTCCTTGAGAAGAGCCATAGCTAATGATCGTATCTCCAGCAATTACTTCTACACCTACGTATAAAAACAAAGTAATTACTCCTAAAATAACATGAGGAAATTGGAAAACACTGGTTTTGCCGGTATTAGACGAAGCAATTGCTTCATCTTCTTCATCCGTATCGATTTCTGGCAAACCTGATTTATAAACCCAGAAAGCTAAAATTAGTAAAACGACAATAATACCAATATAAGGTGTGATTACGCGATGAGCCATTTGATCTAAAGCCAAGTTTCTAGCTTCTAAACTCATACCAGCTATCTCTGAACGTAAAGCATCTGCTTTATCAAGATGTAAGAATAAACCCAGAATCAGAGGAGCGGCCGCTCCGGCAAGTTTATTGCAAATTCCCATAATACTGATTCGCTTTGCAGCACTGGCTGCTGGTCCGGCAATCGTGATATAAGGGTTTGAAGCAGTTTGAAGAATGGCAGATCCACTCCCCATTACAAATAAACCCAGTAAAAATATCTCGTAGGTACGGGTTAATGCTGCAGGAATAAACAACAAAGCTCCGACTGTCATTATTATTAAGGCGACCGACATTCCATTCTTAAAGCCGAACAAACCTAATATTTTCGTCGAGACTGGAGCCATTACCAAACAAGCGACATAAAACGCAAAAACAACAAAGTAAGATTGGAACTTTGTCAGCTCGCAAGCAATTTCAAGATATGGAATTAAAAGTGAATTTAACCAGGTTACAAAACCCAGCAAAAAGAATAAAGCACCAATGATAACAATAGGGCTTACGCCTTTCTGAGGTAGCTGACCAGGTGAATTTACTTGAGCCATTAGAAATTATTTTTTAGGTGAATGGAGGTTAATGCTATTTAAGATATACCATAAATAGCAATACAAGACTAATGAAATTATTTTGTAATTAAAAGAAAAAGAAACATACAATTGATTGCAAAAAAAGAGACGCTCTGATATCTCATCAGAGCGTCTCACCTAAACCTATCTATAAAGATTTCCGTCTATATATAGATAATAGTTTAACAAATGGCGATTCTATTAGTTTCAAATATTATCTAAATAACGATCTTGGATAATGTTCCTATGGTGGGCAAGATGCCCCGCAATCATGTAAATAAGTGCACGAACACTTACTAAACGCTCATTGGCCAAGCCACTTCGCAATAGCTCGGTAGCATTAAAAGATTCTATTAGCAGAATATTGGATTTCCGTAATAAAGTAAACTCTTCTGCATAATGCTCTAAACTATAGTCATTAAAATGAGCATTCTGAACAAAGAGTTCATCATCGTAGCCTGGTAAAGATTGAGTATCATTACGAGCAAAACATAATGCACGATAGGCCATAATACGTTCCGTATCGATTACATGGCCAATCACTTCCTTGATAGTCCATTTTCCTTCGGCATAAGAATACTCTGCTTTCTCAGGAGGAATACTTGTTAAAAACTCAGGAAAAGAGTTTAACTGGGTTTTTAAAACTTCCTTGGGGTCTTTATTCACTACTTCAATATACTGCTCCCATGAAACAGGATACTCATCAGATTTTAGTGGGTTCATAAACTAAGCTGCTTTTTAATATAATTCTAAAGGTCGTACCTTTTCCTATTTCAGAATCTTTAACAAAGACCTGACCGTTATGATAATTTTCTACCATTCTTTTGGTTAGAGACAGTCCAAGTCCCCATCCACGTTTTCGTGTGGTAAAGCCAGGTTGAAATACTGTATCAAACATGGAACGTGGAATTCCTTTCCCATTGTCACTAATGTCGATAAAAATCTGTTCTCTAACAATGTTTTCTTCAATTCTGACCTCTATTTTTCCAGTTGAATCGATGGCATTGGTAGCATTCTTAATGATATTCTCTAGTATCCAATCAAAAAGAGGAACATTTAACATCGCTTCAACATGCCTATCTCCAGCAACCACAAATTCTATTTTATCACTTACTCTTATTCTAAAGTAATTAACAAAATCTTGCACAACATCGTATAGATTATGTGGCTCTAAGACAGGTTTGGATCCAATCTTAGAAAAACGATCGGCGACGACTTCTAAGCGTTTAACATCTTGTCCCATTTCATCAATTAAAGGGTCGTCTTCTGCATTAAATTTAGCTTTAATAAGTTCTACCCAAGCCATTAACGAAGATATAGGTGTCCCAAGTTGATGTGCTGCTTCTTTTGCCATCCCCAACCAAACCTGATTCTGTTCAGATTTTCTAATGGAATTAAAAACGGTATACGCTATCACTAAAAAGATAGTAATTAATGAAAGCTGAACATAGGGAAAGATGCGCAGTTGGGTCAATAAAGAGGAATCCTTATAATAGATATACCAAGATTCTCCGTTGTATAAATCAACTATAATAGGAGGATGCTGCTCTTTCATAATTTTCAACTGTCGATTGAAATAAGCAGGATCGTACTTAGGCATAGGCGTGCCTTCCATAACTATTTCATTCTGAAAACTGATATTGGTACGTGAAGTATCCAATCCTTTCCAATAAAATATACTATCCCGAGAATCAGCAATGATAGCAGGCATTGACAGACTATCACGTATTGCGTAAATAAAGGTTGTGAATTCATCATTTACATCGGGCATATCAAAAATATTACGTGTACTCATTGCCCACACTTCTGCTTTGGTGCGTTCTGCTGCCGATAAATTCTTTACCAAATAATTAGTATAAATTAAAGAGGTAGCGGTTATGATTGCAGCAAAAATTAAGAGGGCGAATTTCCAACGTTGACTATTCTGATAGGGATTCATGACAAATAATTTTAGCCAAAATACATATTTCTATCAAAACATAAACGAATAAGCGTAAGCTCGCTTTCAATTATTTATCTTTGCCAAATGGTTGATGATAAAAAAGTTCGGGTGCGCTTTGCACCGAGCCCTACTGGTGGCTTACATTTAGGTGGTGTTCGCACTGCTTTGTTTAATTACCTATTTGCAAAAAAACACAATGGTGATTTCATTCTCCGGATTGAAGATACAGATCAAACACGCTTTGTAGCTGGAGCAGAAGAATATATTATTGAGTGCCTGAGCTGGTGTGGTATACTGCCACAAGAAAGCCCGCAAAATCCGGGAGAATTTGGACCCTATCGTCAAAGTGAACGAAAAGAATCTTATCGTGCTTACGCTGAGAGATTGGTTGAAGATGGGAATGCTTATTATGCATTCGACACTTCTGAGGAATTGAACGCAGAACGCAAAAAAACGCCCAACTTCACATACGGACATAAGACCCGTTCAAGTATGCGAAATTCGCTAAGTCTTCCTGAAGAAGAAGTACGTACTTTGCTTGAAAAGAATACACCTCATGTTATTCGACTTAAGGTTCCTGAAGATGAGACAATCAGTTTCAATGATATGATTCGTGGTCAGGTAAGCTTCGAGACCAATATAGTTGATGATAAAATACTATTAAAGGCTGATAATATGCCGACTTACCACTTGGCAGTCGTAGTGGATGATCATAAAATGCAGATCAGCCATATTTTCAGAGGAGAGGAATGGCTTCCTTCTGCCCCTATACATATTTTACTTTGGGAATATCTGGGCTGGAAAAAGGAAATGCCACAATGGGCACATTTACCATTGATCTTAAAGCCTGATGGGCATGGAAAATTGAGTAAGCGCGATGGCGACCGATTGGGCTTCCCGGTATTTGCTATGAATTGGACCGACCCTGCATCGGGGGAACTTATTAAAGGTTTCCGTGAGATGGGTTTTCTTTCGGAAGCATTTGTAAATATGCTGGCTCTTTTAGGATGGAATGATGGTTCTGACCAAGAACTATTCTCATTGGATGAATTGGTAGAGAGGTTTTCTATTGAAAGAATCAATAATTCTGGTGCAAAATTTGATTTTGAAAAAGCCAAATGGTTTAACCATGAGTGGATTAAGAAATCAAGCCTTGAAGAACTAAGGCCTTACTTTATTGCAATCCTCGCTGAACACCAGATATTTGACATAGATAATCACTACCTGGATATCGTAGTAAATCTAGTGAAGGAACGATTAATGCTTTTAGTGGATTTCTGGGATCAGGCTTCATTCTTCTTTAAAGAACCTGAAACATATGATCTGGCTTCTGTGTTACCAAAATGGACGGCTGAAAAAACAACTTTCTTTACAGATATCATTGAAAAATTTGAAGGATTCGAGCCGTGGAATTCAGAAGGTATTGAAAGTCTTTATAAGCTTGCCATACAAGCAAGTGGCTTAAAAATGGGAGAACTCATGCTTCCATTCAGAATTATGCTAGTAGGCGGTAAATTCGGCCCGCACATTTTTGATATTGCCGCAACCTTAGGGAAAGAGGAAAGTATAAAACGAATTAAGAAAGGATTATCAGCTATTTTAACCCAATAAATATGAGCGAGTTAAATACAACGATTCAGGAATTGATTAAATATCGAAGAAGTGTGTTTCCTAAAGACTATATCGATAAACCGATCGCAAAAGATATCCTTGTGGAGCTACTTAAATGTGCTGTTCAGGCACCTACCCATAAACTAACGCAGCCCTGGAGGTTTACTGTCTTTACCGGAGAGGGCTTGATTAAATTGGCAGATGCGCTAAAAAAACAATATAAGAAAAGTGTATCTAAGGATGATTATAGCAAGAAGAAAGGTGAATCTATCCAAAAGAAAATATTGCAATCAGGAGCTGTAATCGCTATTTGCCTGAATGAAAGTGGAAAAATACCTAAATGGGAAGAACTGGCTGCTGTAGCATCAGCAGTACAGAACATGGCATTAGCAGCATCTGCACAAGATATTGGATCATATTGGAGTAGCTCAAAGTTAATTCATGAACTTGATTCATTTCTAGGTTTATCTAAGAACGAAAGCTGTATTGGTTTGTTCTATATGGGTTATCATAAAGAAAAGCGATCGTTGGGAAAGCGTTCTCCTCTTAGTGAGAAAGTAACCTGGGTAGAATAAGAGAATAAGAATCAATCAGAAGCACTGATGAGTTACTTATCTTTTCCTTTTGATATCTGATCAATAAACTTCGCCCAGGCAAAAGGATTTAACAAAGGGTTAGCATAACGCTGGTTAATATTTTTATTAACCATGTTTAGATGGCTGCTTACAGCATTATAGTTTTGTATCTCAGCAGCACTTCTAGGGGCTTCACGAGCCATGGCTAATAGGCTTTCTCTATTAAGATTACGCTTTGCCAAGAGATAATCATCATCCGCAACCTCTAGAGCAAGAAATGCCAGATTAAACTCCTCAACGCTTGCCCAGGGAAGGACAACAACGACGGGCAGGTTCGTTATGCTTGCTTGCATTTTAATAATCTCGCTATAGCGATTCTCATTTGATTCAGGAATAACAATGCGGGTCGTTCGATATCCAATTGCACTAAATTCTATGGTATCTCTTTCATGTGCCACAAAGGAAAAGTAACCTTGATGGTTAGATGCAAAAAACTGATTCTGATAGGATATGTTTTTGATAGACACAAAAGGCACAACGACGGTAGATGAGTCTGCATTTTGAATAATACCAGTAAACTGCACCAATTTATCTTCCGTACTTTCCTGAGCGTAAGAGCTCAGAGAAATACCAAAAAACAGGACAATTACTATTGTTCTTAAACAAAATTTCATAGACACAAAACTATCAAATTATAGGATTGGCTGGGGTTAAATAATGTTAAATCAACTCTACCTAAAGGGCATTGTTGCATTAGGGTCAGCAAAATCTGTAAGATTAATCGCTTCCACAGATGTAACTTCTGGAACTGCTTTTTTGATTGCCTGCTCCAAACCTGCTTTAAAAGTCATAATACTCATAGAACATGACGCACATGCGCCTATTAGGCGAAGCCTTACAACATTGTCTTCAGTAATTTCTTCGATAGCAACGTTCCCTCCATCTGTTTCTAGAAAAGGCCGCATACTATCTAATGCCTGCTCTACTCTTTCCTTTAAATCCATAACCAACATCTTTAAACGTAAAGATACTAAAATATCCAAACTTTCAGAAAACTATACTTTCAGAAAGCTTGCTTCATTTAGAATCGATAATTGTTGTGCAACCTTACCTGCAATCTCCATAAAAACCTTACCGACAATGGAATCATCATCCATTACTGCAGGTACGCCTATATCTCCCGAATTACTAATACTCTTAACGAGTGGAATCTCCCCTAAAAGAGGCACTTCAAATCTCTCTGACAAGTATTTCCCTCCACCTTTTCCGAAAATATAATATTTATTATCAGGTAATTCAGCAGGGGTAAAATAAGCCATATTCTCAATAATACCTAAAAGAGGGATATTAATAGAATCCATTAAGAACATCCCTATACCTTTTGTTGCATCAGCAACGGCTACATTCTGAGGAGTAGTAACTACAACAGAACCGGTTATAGGATAACCCTGAGCAATGGTAATGTGAATATCACCTGTACCAGGAGGAAGATCGACTATAAGATAATCTAATTCACCCCATTCTGCATCATTAAAAAGTTGCTTTACAGCTGAGCTTGCCATAGGACCACGCCATGGAACGGGCTGATTGGGGTCTGTAAAGAAGCCAATGGAAAGCAACTTCAGTCCCCATTTCTCAACAGGAACAATTTTTTGTTTTCCATCTGCGCCCAACATGGTGCCTGGCTTTACTCCTTCTAAACCAAACATGATTGGGAGTGAAGGACCATATATATCTGCATCTATCAACCCTGTTTTTGCTCCCTGTATACTTAAAGCCAATGCTAAATTACAAGCAACGGTTGATTTACCTACTCCACCTTTACCAGAAGATACCAGAATTATATGTTTAATATTTGGCAACTGATTATTTTGAGGAGACACCACGCGGGATGTCATATTAATCTTAACTTCTATATCTTTAGAAACAAAATGAGTAATGGCATTCCGGCAAGCGTTTTCAAGATGTTCTTTCATCGGGCAAGCAGGAGTTGTCAGTTCTACACTGAAACTTAACGTATCAGGTGTTATTTCTATATCTTTAATCATATTAAGAGTAACCAGGTCTTTCTTAAAATCCGGATCCTCAACATAACTTAAAGCCTTTAAAACTTGTTCTTTCGTAATCATTACACAACCTCTATTATTTTTATTTTCAAAAATAAGAAATAAGCCCCATAATCTTGAAAAACAACAGATTTTATGGATATTTACGGAATATTCTACATTCAATTAACATATTGGCAGCATAGATCAAGCAATTGGACAATTTAATCTCATTTTTCAAAAGAATACCGAAAAGATATTACAAGATCTCTGCAATTGTAGCTGGATCCTTTATTCTATTGTTGACTATTATTTCCATTATAATTATCAACAAAAGAGACCCGCTGCTGAAAAGTGCCATCTTGAAAGTACAAGAAAAAGCTAATCGGGAATATCAAATAGACTTAAACATTGATAAGGCGTATTTCTCTGGTCTGAGCGAAGTAACCCTTGAAAATGTAACAGTAGTTCCGCAAAAAGCAGATCAGCTTGCATCCATACAGACTTTAACAGTTAGCGTTAAGATATTCCCATTGCTTTTTGGAAATACAAAAATTGCAGACCTGGGATTAGAGAATGCTGCGATCACTTTTATTAAAAAAGACAGCATAAGTAATTACGATTTCATATTTCGAAAAAAAGACAGTACCGAAACTACTGTAAATAATGAACCGCTCAATCTGGCGAATGTTGCAGATAGAATGATTCATCAAATTCTATTCAAGATACCGGATAATATGAAACTTAGGAACTTTGTGGTTAGCTATCAAGATGATAGTTTAAAACAAAGCTTAACCGTCCCTGCTGCAGATATTGACAATGGTGAATTGACTTCAACCATTTTGGTAAATCAGAATCAGGCAACCTGGTATCTGAATGGAGATCTTAAACCGAACAGAAATGATTTGTTTTTTCAGCTTGTCGCAAAGGAAAAGAAAGTTGAGTTTCCTTTAC
This sequence comes from Albibacterium sp., assembly GCF_035514885.1. Lineage (NCBI taxonomy): Bacteria > Pseudomonadati > Bacteroidota > Sphingobacteriia > Sphingobacteriales > Sphingobacteriaceae > Albibacterium > Albibacterium sp. The sequence goes on from NZ_DATJCH010000003.1 coordinate 43,463, forward strand.
TTGAAAAAAAGTATGGCCTCAAATTAAACTTTGACACGCTCGAAGCACATTTGAAGAAAGCGAAATGGAATGGAAGCGAGAACTTCCAGATAAGTGCAAGTGGCAGAATTGTCAATCTACTCGTAAATCATTGGCGAATAGCCTCTAACAATGTAATTGTGCCTAATGGATCGATGGATGCTGAAATAATTATTGGTAAAGATTATATTGAGCTTGATAAAAACTCCTTGGCGACATTAGCCAAGATCTCAGCAAAACCATATGCAAAACTTTCATTAAGTCCCTCTAAAACCATTGCCCTCGGTCTGGAAATTCCAGAAACAAAAGCTCAAGATGTTTTTGACTCCTTTCCGGTTGGTCTTTTTGAATCATTAGAAGGACTTAAAGTTAGTGGTACAATGAAGTATAGCTCAAGCTTCTTTCTAGACACAAAGAATCCGGATAGTGTTAAGCTTAATTCATCGCTCCAAGAAAATGGGTTTAAAATAAATGCTTACGGAAAAACCGATTTCTCTAAAATAAACTCTCAATTTGTTTATACACCTTATGAGAATGGAAAGCCTGTTAGGGATATCATTGTTGGTCCTGACAACCCAAACTTTACTCCTTTGAATCAAATATCACCACTGTTAAGAAATGCTGTTCTTACTGCAGAAGATCCTTCATTCTTTAGACACCAAGGTTTTGAAGAAAGATCTATTCGGGCTTCAATAGCTACTAATTTTAAAGAAAAGGCATTTAAGCGTGGAGGAAGCACTATTTCTATGCAATTGGTGAAAAATGTATTCTTAGACCGTGAAAAGACAATAGCCAGAAAGGTAGAAGAGATGTTGATTGTATGGCTAATTGAACACAATAAAATTGTCAGTAAAGAACGAATGTTCGAAGTGTATCTAAATGTAATTGAGTGGGGCAGAAATGTTTATGGAATATCAGAGGCATCTCGCAATTATTTTCTTAAAAAACCTTCTGAATTGGATTTAGGTGAAAGCATATTTTTAGCCAGCATTGTACCGAGTCCCAAAAACGGAATCTACCGCTTTAATGAATATGGCGGACTCAAGCCCTATCTGGCAAGTTATTTTCGCTTAATTGGCTCTCTAATGGCTAATGATGGCATTATAGCACGCGATTCAACACAGTCATATGGTTTTTATTCTGTGAGCTTACGAGATGCAGTACTTCCTACTCACAGCGTGCCTGATACCATCAATCAGGATATTAATCGGGAAGACCTAGAACGTGAAATAAAAGAGGCTGAACAACTTCTTCAGGATCTTTTTGGAACGAAACTTAATTAAGAAAAGATGAGACTCAATATTGATAAAAAAGAATTTGGATTGATTATAGAGCATGATCAAATACAAAAACGGGTACGGCTCATTGGTACCCAAATTAATGTTGCCTATGAAAAACAAGTTCCGGTTTTTATTGGTATTCTAAATGGGTCTTTTATGTTTATGTCCGATCTGATGAAGGAGATTGATATTGCTGCTGAAATCTGTTTTATCAAACTCGCATCTTATGAAGGAGAAAACAGAAAGGATGAGGTACAAGAAATTATCGGATTATGCGTCGATATTAAGGACCGGGAAGTCATTCTTATTGAAGACATTGTTGACACCGGAAACACTCTCAACTATTTGCTAGAACGCATAAAGGAGAAGGAACCGGCGTCGGTTTCTATATGCACCCTCTTATTAAAACCTAAAAAACTACAGCATCAATTTAAGAATATTGCCTATGTAGGATTCGAAATACCTGATGATTTTGTTGTGGGTTATGGAATGGATTATAATGGTCTGGGAAGAAACTTAAAAGATATTTATAAAGCTATTGAGTAGTTCAGCTTATTATTATCTTTGCTCAAAATAACATAACATGACCATACATAAGGAAGGATATACATCTATAGCCATTTGTGTTTTATTTATATTCGTGCTCAATGCACTTGTCCATTACTATGCTCCAAATAATGGAGTACTAACATGGGCAGTCTACTTGCTATCAGCCTTCCTTTTTATTACCGTGCTTCAGTTTTTCAGGAGTCCAAAATTGACCGTTAGTCAAAATAACAACTTTATCTTATGCCCTGCCGACGGAAAAGTAGTTGTGATTGAAGAGACTGAAGAAACTGAATACTTTAATGATAGACGTATTCAGATTTCTGTATTCATGTCACCAATCAACGTGCATAGCAATCGGAATCCTATTTCCGGCATTGTTACTTACTTTAAATACCACCCCGGCAAATATTTAATGGCATGGAATCCGAAATCTTCCACCTTAAATGAACGCACCACGACCGTTGTGAACAACAATGGGATAGAAGTACTTTTCAGACAGGTTGCCGGAGCCCTTGCCCGCCGTATTGTATGGTATATTGAAGAAGGTAAAACAGTAAACCAGGGCCAGGAATTCGGTTTTATAAAATTCGGTTCTCGAGTAGATGTCTTTTTACCATTAGGGACTAAAATCAACGTTAAATTAGGCGACAAAGTTCAAGGCGGGATGACCATATTAGGCGAATTTGCGAAAGACAAACCATAAAAGCTAACAGCAATGAAGTTCAGATCGTTAATAATTTTAAACGCCCTGTTAGTCTCACTTGCTATCGCATTGGTAAACTTCTATTTCCAACAAAGTGTCTTCTATCTGATCATAACCTTTGTAAGTTCATTAGCCATAAGCTTCTGCTTTTTCTATTTTCTAATGGAACGCTATATCTATAGCAAGATTAAACTTATTTACAAGTTAATTCATCATTTAAAGCTGGGGAAAGATTTAAAAGATAGCTTCGGCGAGCAAATAAGTAGCGATCCCATAGGTGATGTACAAAAGGAAGTCAGAGAATGGGCAATTGATAAAAAAGAGGAGATTGAGACATTAAAGAATCAAGAAAAATTTCGTCGGGAATTTCTTTCTAATATTTCCCATGAATTTAAAACACCACTTTTCGCTATTCAAGGTTATATTGATGCATTGCAAGATGGGTTAATTGAAGAAGACCCTCTCTTGGCGAACAGCTTCTTAAATAAAGCTGCTAATAATTTAGATCGATTAAGCTACCTCATTAAAGACATCGATGAAATTTCTAAATTAGAGAGTGGCGAACTTCCTATTAACTTTCAGCAATTCGACCTTATATTGCTTATTAGCGAGGTCTTGGAATCTTTAGAATGGAAAGCCCAGAAACATAAAATCGAGCTGGTATTTAAAGATAAAATGAGAGGTCATACGATGGTATTTGCAGATCGAGAAAAAATACGTCAGGTACTGATCAACCTTATTTCCAACTCCATAAAATACAGCAATGAAAATGGAAAAACTACGGTTAAAATATTCGAATTGCATGATCAGATTTTAGTAGAAGTAACTGACAGTGGTATTGGTATTGATGAAAAGAACCTGCCAAGAATCTTTGAAAGATTCTTCAGAACCGAAAAAAGCAGAGCCAGAGAAATTGGCGGATCAGGATTGGGATTATCGATCGTTAAGCACATTATGGAGGCACACCAACAAACAATTTCAGTTCGTAGCAAGGAAGGCGTTGGAAGTACCTTTGGCTTTACTCTGGAAAAGAAATAACCTAAAATTTAATCTTTAACTCACCAGATTCCCCCTCCCAGAGTGGACCTTCTTGTAACAGTCTGATCAATTCCTGTGATATTTGCCGATTTCCTGAAGATATGATTCTTATATTTTGCGGATGATTATCCTTTACCTCAAAGTATAACCTCACTTCTTCTCCTTCAGATATATTAATACCATTTATACTCAAATAATCATTGAAGTTTTCCCATCCATCTTTCGGTAACAAAAACCCGCTCTCAAGGGTTGCATTTGCTTTGTCCTGCATATGAACTTCCATACGAGCCTGAGAATTTTTGATGTCTGAATTAAATGTTTGTGGATTATTGGTCATCCAAAACAATATTCCAATAACAATCAACATTACGCCAGCTACGCTAGCCACAGTTAACCGTTGAGCTGTAAAATAAAACCTATTCTTTTCTGTATGCTGCGCTTCTATTCTACTCTCCAATCTATGTTGAAGTAAGCTTAATTGTTTATGATTAATGCTTTTAGATTGACGAAAGCCTTCTATCGCATCCTGAAGCATACTATCTTCTAATGCATCGCGCTCCAATTGATGCATATCTTTGGCACTTAACCTCCCCTCCAGGTATTGTTGAATATAAAAAATATCGTATTGTTTACTCATAAAGTTTTATCCATGCAAATTTTTAAATTCCGCTTGCCATTTTGAATATAGCTTTTTACCTGATTCATACTGTAATTTGTACTCTCTGAAATCTCTTTATAGCACTTCTCTTCTAAGTAAAATAGACGAACGCAAACTCGTTGCTCCTCATTTAACTGATCAATGCATTTTTCCATTTTTTGGAGTTGCTCTTCATGGTCGTCCTTACTGCTATCAGGATGCAAAAATGTTTCACTTTCCATAAAGCTTTCATCAAATAAAACCGCAGATTGTTTCCCTTTAGCTCGCAGTTGCATCAAACAATGATTACGCGCAACCGTATACAACCATGGCTTAAAATTCTCAACCCGATGAATCCTTAATTTCTTAATTAAAGATTCAAAAATCTGCATAACCGCATCTTCACTCTTAGTCGTATCTTTCAGATATTTTAAGCAAAGACCGAAAATCAGAAACATATAAGGTTCATAGAGTTTACCTAAAACTTCTAAATTCCCTGTTTCATAAAACTCCTTAAGCCAGGCAGCTTCTTGTTTAAGGTTTTGATTTTCTTTATTTATTTTCATCAGTGCTTATAACAAGTATAACCATTTTATTGCTCAATTAAGCATAGCCATTCTCCATTTGTTGGTTTTTTAATGTAATTTCGTAACGATGGAATATAATGGGATAACATTCACCGAGGACATGATCTGGGCATTAGCAATAACCTTGGTTATTTACTATACGGTTCTAGCATTTTATTGTCATACATTAAAAAGAACCTTGGATCTCATCGCAGAAGAGAACAGATTCCTTAAACCTAAATTAGCGTGGCTGACTATGATTCCAATTTTTAATATCTATTGGAATTTCGTAATCGCATCACGCATGTCAGATTCCCTTACCAATGAATTCTATGATCGTAAAATAGCAGAAGAAGAGTTTCCGGGAAAAGTCACCGGAACAACGTATGCAATTTTAATAGCGTTAGCAAATTTCCCTCTTGTGCAAGGCCTTTCTGTATTCATCGGTCTATTTTCCATCTATTTCTTTATCAGATACTGGATCAAAATTGACAACTTTAGAGTACTCTTAAAAGAACATAACCGTTTTCTTCGATTAAAAAAAGAATCAAATGAGCATGAAACTATTTGAAATTACTTCTTTCTTAGAAAGCTTTGCTCCATTAGAATGGCAAGAAGACTATGATAACTCTGGTCTAATTGTTGGAAAGCCTGATCAGGAAGTCAATCAGGCGCTCATTTCATTGGATTGCACGGAAGCGGTAATTGATGAGGCAATTCAATCCAATTGTAACCTGATTATCTCTCATCATCCCATCGTGTTTAAGGGAATGAAACGCTTCAACGATGCCAGTTATATTGAGCGCGTAATCGCTAAAGCGATTAAACACAACATTGCATTATACGCCATACATACAAATCTGGATAACATACAACTTGGTGTAAATAAAGAAATAATGAGCCGCCTGGGAGTCCAGGAACCACGTATACTTTCTCCCAAACAAGGAGTTCTTAAGAAGCTTTCAGTATTCGTACCTCATACACATATTATACAAGTGAGAGATGCTTTATTTGCTGCAGGCGCAGGAAATATTGGTAATTATTCAGAATGCAGTTTTAACATCGAAGGCACAGGCACCTTTCTTCCAAAAGAGAATGCGAACCCAACACTTGGTAAGGTTGGTATCCGTGAAGAAGTCAATGAAACTTCAATCGAAGTTATCTACCCGAACCATCTAGAACGAGGCATTCTAATTGCCATGTTTCAAAGCCACCCCTATGAAGAAGTAGCCTATAACATCTATTCTCTTGTGAACACCTATCAAGAAGTAGGATCCGGAATGATTGGCAACCTTCCTGAAGCATTATCATCTGATAATTTTCTCGCTTACCTAAAAGAGAAAATGCAGGTTTCCGTTATCCGTCATACTCAAAAGCTCAAGAGAGATATCCAACGAATTGCCATATGTGGAGGTGCAGGAAGTTTCTTATTGAAACAAGCAATTCGTGCAGGTGCCGATGCTTTCATTTCGGCAGATTTCAAGTATCATGAATTTTTTGATGCAGAAAATAAAGTAATGATTGCAGATATCGGACATTTTGAAAGTGAGCAATTTACACAGCATTTATTGTTAGAAAAAATTCAAAATAAATTCCCTAACTTTGCAATCCGAATAACAATTGAGAATACGAACCCCATAAAATATTATTTTTAATGGAAAAAACTGTAGAGCAGAAGTTACAAGCATTGTGGAACCTGCAAACCATTCATACACAAATAGATAAAATTCATCAAGTTCGTGGCGAACTTCCTATCGAAGTTGCTGATCTGGAAGATGAAGTAGCTGGCCTAGAAACTCGTATTGAGAAAATACGAGCAGAGCTTGATGCCTTAGAAGATACGATTGTTAATCGTAAAAACCAGATTAAAGATTCTCAAGCTGCTATCAAAAAATACGAAGCTCAGCTCACTGATGTAAAGAACAATCGTGAATACGATGCTATTACAAAGGAAGTTGAGATACAAGGCTTAGAAATACAAGTTCAAGAGAAAAAAATTCGTGAACTGGAATACGAGATCACAACCAAAACTTCTAAGTACGATAAAGCACAAGTTGATATCGAAGAACGCAGAAAAGATCTGGAAGTAAAGAAAGAAGAACTGGCTAATATTACCGGCGAGACTGAAAAGGAAGAGCAAAGCCTTATGGCTAAAGCAGAAAAAGCTGAGAAAAAAATTGAAGACAGATTATTGGTTGCCTATCACCGTCTACGTGAAAATGCGAAAAACGGACTAGCTGTAGTTACCATTGATCGTGATTCTTGCTCTGGCTGTTTCAACCAGATTCCACCTCAAAGACAACTTGATATCCGTCAACGTAAAAAGATCATTGTCTGTGAACATTGCGGCAGAATCTTAGTCGACGAAGAATACACACACGAATCAACTAACGCATAATAATAATGCATAAATAAACAAAAACCCACGCAAGCGTGGGTTTTTTTGCTAAATAGCTATGAGTATCCAAATTAATTCTGAAGAATTCCAGGTCACAGAACATTTTCTACAATATGTTCAAATCGACACCCAATCTGATCCATATTCTGAAAGCTTCCCATCTACTGAAAAGCAGAAGAATTTAGCCAAACTATTGTTAAAGCAATTACTTGAATTAGGAATAAAAGATGCAGAATTGGATGAACATGGTTATGTATTCGCCACAATTCCATCCAATACAAACAAAAAGATTCCAACAATCTGTTTTTGTGCCCATATGGATACCTCTCCAGACTGTAGCGGATTAGATGTTAAACCTCTAATTCATAAAAACTATCAAGGCGCAGATATCATCTTACCTGATGATCCAAAGCAGATCTTAAGAGAAAGCGAACACCCCGACTTAGCAAAGCAATACGGTAATGATATTATTACTGCCAGTGGCACTACGCTATTAGGAGCTGATAATAAAGCAGGGCTTGCAGCAATTATGGATGCAGCGCGTCTTTTACTGAATCACCCTGAAATTAAACATGGAGACATCCGAATTCTTTTCACCCCCGATGAAGAGGTTGGCCGGGGAGTTGAGAAGCTGGATATGAAAAAACTTGCAGCCGACTTTGGTTATACGGTAGACGGTGAAACTCTAGGTTCTATCGAAAATGAAACTTTTTCAGCAGATGAGGTAATTATCCGCATTCAAGGAATAAGCGTTCATCCGGGATTTGCTAAAGACACCATGCTTAACGCATTAAAAGTAGCCGGACAACTTTTAGATTCTCTGCCAAAAGATCGATTATCGCCAGAAACAACTTCAGAAAGAGAAGGATTTATTCACCCTGTTGCAATTCAGGGTACAGTAGAAGAAGCAACCCTTCACTTCATTATCCGTGACTTCGACGATAATAAATTAAGGGATCACGAAACCGAGTTAAGAAATTTAACCGAAACAATTGTTTCAGGCTATCCGGGTTGCACGTATGAATTTATAGTGCATGAACAATACAGAAACATGAAGAATGTCCTTAAAGATTTTCCACAAGTAACCGAAATTGGCATAGAAGCCATGGAAAGGCTACATATTAATCCTATTCTTCGCAGTATCCGAGGTGGAACAGATGGATCTCGTTTATCTTTTATGGGCTTGCCTTGTCCTAATATCTTTGCCGGTGAACACGCATTTCACGGAAAGCAAGAATGGGTATCTGTTCAGGATATGCAGAAAGCGGTATTAACGATCATGATGATTTCAAAAATCTGGGAAGAGAAATCCTAAATATCAACACCCCTTAAGAAAAAACATTAATCGACACGAAAATACCTATAAATAAATTTGAGATTATCAATTCCGTGTTGTAGATTTGCGGCTTAAGCTATTTAAATACATACCATGAAACGCTTATTCCTAAATATCTCCCCTTATTTATTGCTTTTAGTACCGATATTTATCGCCTTGGTGGTTCTATTAGTTTATTCAGATGTAACATTAATCGAGCAAGAAACTCCATTAAATATTTCATTTATTAAAGTTCCGAATTTTAACATCATGCAGTCAATCTGTAGTCTTTTTTAATAAAGAAGCACATTGCTATAAACGAATAAAAGCTCCGATAATCGGAGCTTTTATTCGTTTATAGCAATAAGATTTTAATTAGTGAACTTCTGCTTCTTTAACAATCTTCGCACTAAGATACTCTCTATTTAAAGTAGCAATATTTGATAACTTAATACCCACCGGGCATTCAGCTTCACAAGCACCGGTATTAGTACAAGAGCCAAAACCTTCTTTATCCATTTGATCTACCATAGCCTGAGCTCTTTCCTTACGCTCCGCTTGTCCCTGTGGCAATAATGCAAACTGCGACACCTTAGCACCTACAAACAACATCGCAGATGAGTTCTTACAGGCTGCAACACAAGCTCCACAAGAAATACAAGTTGCCGAGTTAAAAGCTTCATCAGCCTTAACCTTTGGAATCGGAATAATGTTCGCATCAGGCGCTCCTCCGGTATTCACTGAAACATAACCACCGGCTTGTTGAATACGGTCAAAAGCACTGCGGTCAACTGCCAAATCCTTTAATACAGGAAAAGCAGCAGCTCTCCACGGCTCTATAACAACAGTCTGTCCGTCGTGAAAGCTTCGCATATGAAGCTGACAGGTCGTTATTTGTTCTTTTGGTCCATGTGGCCTACCATTTATATATAAAGAGCACATCCCACAAATTCCTTCACGACAATCGTGATCAAAATAAATCGGGTCTTCTCCTTTATGAGTTAGTTCATCATTTACAACGTCAAGCATTTCTAGAAAAGACATATCCTCAGAAATATCCTTTGCCTCATACGTATGAAACTTACCTCGAGTATTTTCATTTTTTTGACGCCAAACTTTAAGCGTTAAATTCATATTTCCACTCATTTTATTTATAGATTTGAGATGTTAGGGGAAAGATTATAAATCTTTGAACTCACACCTATTTATAACTACGTTGTGTTAATACAACATTTTCAAAATTTAACTCCTCTTTGTGCAATTCTTCCGGCGCATTTTCGTGATATTGCCATGCAGAAACATAAGAAAACTCTTCGTCATTACGTTTTGCTTCGCCCTCTTCTGTTTGACTTTCTACTCGGAAATGTCCTCCACAAGATTCTTTACGGTTGAAAGCATCATCAACCATCAGTTCAGCAAGTTCAAGGAAATCTGCAACTCTACCCGCTTTTTCGAGCGACTGGTTTAATTCTTCATTCTCACCAAGTACATTGACATCAGCCCAAAACTCTTTTTTTAATTCTTGAATCAGTCCCTTTGCTTTGCTTAGTCCCTCTGCAGAACGTGCCATTCCACAGTATTCCCACATAATATGTCCCAATTTCTTATGAATATCATCAACAGTTTGTTTACCCTTAAGGCTCAACAAGGTGTTAACTTTCGCTTCAACTTCAGCACGTGTTTTTTCGAAGTTAGGATGGTTGGCATCTACCGGACCAAACCCTAATTTTGCTAAATAATCACCCACAGTATAAGGGATAACGAAATAGCCATCCGCAAGTCCTTGCATCAAAGCAGATGCACCCAAACGGTTTGCTCCATGATCAGAGAAATTACATTCTCCTAAGGCATATAAACCTGGCACGGTAGTCATCAAGTTATAATCAACCCATAAACCACCCATGGTGTAGTGAACTGCCGGATAAATCCGCATTGGTTGCTTATAAGGGTTTTCATCCGTAATCTGCATATACATATCGAACAGGTTACCATACTTTGCACGTACAGCATCTTCACCCAAACGAGCGATAGCATCCTTAAAATCTAAATATACAGCCACGCCTGATTTGCCCACTCCTCTACCTTCATCTACCATTTCCTTGGCATTTCTAGAAGCTACATCGCGAGGAACCAGGTTACCGAAAGATGGATATTTACGTTCTAAGTAATAATCTCTGTCTTCTTCTTTAATATCGAATACCTTAATTTCTCCCCTACGCAAACGTTGAGCCATCTCCACCGTTTTTGGAACCCAAACACGACCATCATTCCTTAATGATTCTGACATTAAGGTCAGCTTCGACTGATGATCACCTGTAACCGGGATACAAGTCGGGTGAATCTGAGTATAACAAGGATTTGCGAAAAAAGCTCCGCGTTTATGTGCCCGCCAAGCAGCAGTTACATTACATCCCATTGCATTAGTCGACAAGAAGAACACATTTCCATATCCACCTGTACATAATATAACGGCATGTGCCGCATGCGATTCAATAGCTCCTGTCACCATATCACGAGTAATAACTCCGCGTGCCTGGCCATCAATGGTAACTAAATCCAACATTTCATGGCGTGTATAGCTTTGAACTGTCCCTTTTTTAATTTGACGGTTTAAAGCTGAATAAGCACCTAAAAGTAATTGTTGTCCTGTTTGACCACGAGCATAAAATGTTCGTGAGACTTGCGCTCCACCAAAAGAACGATTATCTAATAAACCACCATATTCACGTGCAAAAGGAACCCCCTGAGCCACGCATTGATCAATAATATTGGATGAAACTTCAGCTAAACGGTATGTGTTAGCTTCTCTTGAGCGATAATCTCCTCCCTTAATAGTATCATAAAACAAGCGGTAAACACTATCTCCATCATTTGGATAATTCTTAGAAGCATTAATACCTCCCTGAGCAGCAATAGAGTGAGCTCTACGTGGGCTATCCTGATAGCAAAAAGTTTTAACATTATATCCTAACTCTGCTAAAGAAGCAGCAGCAGAAGACCCCGCTAAGCCAGTTCCCACTACAATAATATTATATTTCCGCTTATTTGCCGGATTTACTAGTTTCAGATTAAACTTATGTTTCGTCCATTTTTCAGCTAATGGGCCTTCGGGTACTTTAGAATCTAAAATCATTTTGAATATTTTATTTTCAGCATTTCATGCTAACCATTAATAACAAAGAAGGAATATAAAGGCATAGCAGCAAACAACAATGGAATCAGTATGCCAAATATCCAAAAACCTATTGCCCCAATAAGCGGAGCATAGCGATTATGATCAAAACCAAGGGTCTGAAAAGCAGACCTAAATCCATGTGCCAGGTGAAAACCTAGCGCAATCATTGCTAACACATAAAATGCTACCAAATACCAGCTCTGGAACGAAAAGTTTACTTGCTTATATAAATCCTTTGCAACCATAATTTCAGAACCATTATCAATGTATTTCACAAAATCATGAAACTCAGCAGCAGGAACGTCCCGAACAGAAGTCTCTCCTGTTTGAATATTTGTGGTATATTCTACATAAGGAACTTCTCCCCAATGATATTGGTACCAGAAATTACTCATATGAGTTACCAAGAAGATAAGAATAATAGTCCCCAAAAGACCCATATTCCGTGAATTCCAGGTGCTGTTTGCTGCACCATTATAAGATGCATATGCAATTGGTCTCGCCTTTCTATTACGATAAGTAATGATTAAAGCATAGAGCGCGTGCAAAATGAAAGTTGCATATAACAAATATGAAACAACTTTAATTGGTGCAAAATGGGTCATGAAATAGGCATATTCATTAAATGCCAGACCGCCATCACTCTTGAATAATTGAAGATTCCCAACCAAGTGCACTACCAGGAATAAACTTAAAAATATCCCTGTCAAACTCATGATTAGCTTCTTCCCTATTGTGGAAGAAAATAATTGATTGAAACGACTCATTTTTATGGCTTGTTTTTAATTATGGTAAGCAAAATTATCCATTTGATTTCCATATAGCTAAAGTTTTATTAAAAATAAACCAATTTAGAATAATTCTAAGGAAAAAACAAAAAAAGCCGTACTAACAAGTACGGCTTTAAAAACAAAAACTAAATTTAATTATTTTGTAGGGAAGGTCATTTCTACACGGCCTCCGTCAGGAGAAATCCCTTTAATATTAATCATAGAAGATCTTGATTTGCTCAATGCATCCTCAATCTGATCGATATTATTAATAGCAACGCCATTAATACTGGTAATGATCAATCCACGAGGAACACCGTATTGAGAGAACAATCCATCTTTTCTTACAGCAGAAACTACAACTCCCGAAGATATTCCCAGTTCCTTCTTACGATCAGTCGGAATGGTACTGAATCCAGCTCCAAGATCATTGTATAGTTGGGTTGCACTCTTACTAGTACTTGCGGAAGCGGAAGGCATAGAAGATGCGGCATCCTGTAAAGTAACTGTTGTTTTATGAGTCTTACCATCACGCAAATAAGTTAATTCAATCTTATCGCCAGGTCTCATCCGACCAACATGCTCTTGCAAAACGGAAGATGCAGTAATCACACGTCCATCGATTTGAGTAATAATATCCCCTTTTTTAATTCCTGCTTTTTCAGCTCCTCCTTGAACAACCACATTCTGAACATACAAACCATTATATTCAGAGATATCCAGACTTTTAGCTACATCCGGGTCAAGTTCGGTAAATGTAATACCAACAAAACCACGTTTTACTTCACCAAATTCTTTAAAGTCATTGGCTATTTTTTTTACTAGGTTTACAGGAATCGCAAAACCATAACCTGCATAATAGCCGGTTTGAGAAGCAATTGCTGCATTAATACCAATTAACTCGCCATTGGCATTCACCAAAGCACCACCACTATTACCACGGTTAATTACGGCATCCGTCTGAATAAAAGACTCAATGGCTGCACTTACGGGCACCTCATCCGGATTATTATAATATTGTTGTTGACGTTCCTCTTGCCCTAATAAATTTAAGGCACGACCTTTTGCACTAACAATACCTGCTGTTACGGTTGATTCCAATCCCAATGGATAACCTACCGCCAGCACCCACTCACCAATATTTACGGCATCCGAATCACCTAATTTAACAATAGGAAGAGGGCCTGAAGCGCTAACTTTCAACAATGCTAAATCAGTATTAGGGTCACGTCCAATCAACTTAGCTTCAAACACGCGTTTATCAGTCAATTTGATTTCTATTTTGGAAGCATTTTCCACAACATGATTATTTGTAACAATATACCCATCCGTAGAAATTATTACTCCCGATCCTGATGCGCGCGATGGTTGTGCTTGTTGCTGACGACCTCTTGGTGTTCCGAAGAAATCCTGAAACATATCAAAAGGACTTGCCGGACCTTGTTGTCTGTTCGATGCCGAACTAGGCTCATACGTAGTTACAATATGCACTACCGCTGGAGCAACTGCGGCACTAGCTTGTGTAAAATCCGGATTCCCGGTAGATGAACTTATTTTCGTCGGATTGTTTGCAAAATAAACTTTCTGACTCTCTTCAAAACTCATCTTATTCAATTGTGTGTTCTCAAACAGCTTATAACCACCAACTGCAAGGAGTCCCCCAAGCATAGCGATTAAAAGTGTATATCCAATCTTTCTCATATTTATAATTATTAAGTATTTTTGTTATAAAGATTCACCAAAATAAAGGTATCTCTTTGAATAGATACAAATTTACTGCCAAAGGCCACGAATTGCAAACGTAAAACAGGCCATTTCTGTTAAAAAATGTTAAAGAAACCTGCTTAAACATTTAAACTAAAAATCTTCTATTCAATTATTTGTTTTATTTTTGATTACTATGAGTTCACACACATTTCATAAATACCAAGGAGCCGGAAATGACTTCATTATAATCGATAATCGCAACCTGAAATTTACAGAAAATAATCCGCAAAAGATCGCTCAATTATGTGATCGTAGATTTGGTATCGGCGCTGATGGCTTTATGCTTTTGCAGAACTCAGAGGAAGCAGACTTTGAGATGGTCTATTACAATGCAGACGGAAATCTAGGTAGCATGTGTGGCAATGGCGGACGGTGTATCGTCGCTTTTGCCAAAAATCAAGGCATCATTTCTAATAGTACTCGTTTCTTAGCTGTGGATGGAATTCACGAAGCCTCTATTGATCAGGCAGGCACGTGGGTTTCACTAAAAATGAATGACGTGAATAACATCGATAGCGATGGAAATGACTATATCCTGAACACAGGATCCCCTCATTATGTGAAGATTGTATCCGATCTGGAAACGATGGATGTTGCTACAGAAGGAGCTTCCATTCGAAATCAAGACACCTATCGTCAGGAAGGCATCAATGTTAACTTCACAAGTCCGGAAGACAATGGTTATTTCGTAAGAACGTTTGAACGAGGAGTAGAAGATGAGACTCTTGCTTGTGGAACCGGCGTAACCGCTGTAGCTTTAGCCATGGCTAAGCACAATCAGCAACAAGGTGAAATTGAAACTCCTATACGGGCACTTGGAGGAAATCTCCTGATTCGCTTCCATGCAAGCGATAACCACTACTCTAATATCTTTCTGGAAGGACCAGCCAAATTCGTCTTCAGGGGAACTATTGACCTTAGCTAAAATCATTAATAGCACGCTAGCTATCAAATTGCTTTCTACCTTAAGCCTTAAACTCATCGTATATGTTGAAGGTAAAGGTTATCGTAGCACTATTTCTCTTAGTCATTGTATCAGCATGCAATAAGGATAGACTAATATCCATGGATAATTCTCCTACAGATTCAACGGATGAATTTGCAGGCATCCTAATCAGTGAAATCCTTGTCGACCCCAAAAAGGATGGAGTAGAATTTGTTGAAATCTACAATAATTCAAATCAGACTATTAGCCTTCATTCTCTTCAGCTCGCAAGCATTAATTCTTCGGGTAAAAGAAGCAAGCTCCATGCTGTTGATAATTCAAACTCATACATTTCTCCATTCAGCTATAAGCTCCTCAGCAAAGATTCAGAAAAAGTGCAAGCTCAATATCCTTTTCAAAGCAAAAACTCTTTTCATGACATGCCATCCTTTCCGGTTCTTACAAACAACCAGGGAGCAGTCGTCCTGTTCATGAATGAGGTGGCAATTGATAGCCTCCACTACAATTTAGCTATGCACAATCGCTTTATAAAAGATGCAAAAGGTGTCTCTTTAGAAAGAGTGAGTTTCCACAGAGCAGGTCACCTTGCAGGAAACTTTTCATCAGCGGCAGCAAGCAATGGTTATGCAACTCCCGGCTATCAGAATTCTCAGGCCGAAAACAATGAACCAATCCCCAAAACAATCTTTCTTAATGAAAAAACTTTTAATCCAAACCAACGCAAACCATTAACAATCAACATACACCTTCCTTTAGGTGGCAAAATGACTAGCATTCATATTTATAATTCAAAAGGCATCAACATCCGAAGTCTTGCAAAGAATCAACTAATGGGAACGAAAGAACAATTCAGCTGGAATGGCAAGGATGATAAAAACCAAACACTATCTACCGGCGTCTATTACATCTATGTAGAAATTTTCGACAGTGATGGTTTCTTTAAGACTCATAAGGAGAGCTTCATTCTTGTCAACAAAATTTGAAGCCCATTCTATTTTATTTCCAAAAAGTATATATTTGCCACATGGGAAGAGCATTCGAATTTAGAAAAGAAAGAAAGTTTAAGCGTTGGTCAAAAATGGCAATCCAATTTACCCGTTTGGGGAAAGAAATTGCCATGGCAGTAAAAGAGTCCGGGCCTCACCCTGAAACAAATTCACGTTTGCGTACCGTAATCCAAAATGCGAAAGCGGTAAACATGCCCAAAGACCGGATAGAAGCAGCGATCAAAAGAGCTTCTGAGAAAGATGCAAGTACCTACGAAGAACATATCTACGAAGGTTATGCACCACATGGGATTGCTATACTAATTGAAACAGCTACCGATAATATCAACAGAACGGTTGCCAATGTTCGCAGCTACCTAACAAAGGCGGGAGGTTCACTAGGAAAAACAGGCTCTCTCGATTTCATCTTCAGTCGTAAATCCATGTTTCGCTTTAAAGCAGATGAGAACATTGATCTTGAAGAATTAGAACTGGAATTAATTGACGGAGGATTAGAAGAGCTTTATATCGAGGACGATGAAGACGGAAATGATATTGCTGTTGTTCAAACCTCCTTTGAAGATTTCGGAACCATGCAAAAACTACTGGAAGCAAAAGGCTTAGAGGTTATTGCAAAATTAGAGCGGATTACATTATCCACTATAGAAATATCTGAAGAAGATGCAGCCGAAATCCTCAAACTAATCGATAAAATCGAAGAGGACGATGATGTTCAAGCCGTTTATCATAACATGGCTTAATCATAATCAGGCATAGAGCTTCTCTATGCCTTCATTACCGGTTGAGGAACTTTAACATAATAGCCTGTCCCGTCGTATGTTCTTTTAAGTGGGTGCGACTGACATTCTACAGAACAGCAGCCATCCAATTGCTCTCCACACGCATCGCATTGATTAAAATGCTCATTACATTCCGGATTGGCACAATTAATCATCTTATTAGTCTTCGTACCGCAGTTCAGGCAGGTAGCAATAACCGTAGGATTTACCGTATTAACATCTACTGCAACCCGGTTGTCAAATACATAACACTGTCCGTCAAAATCCTTTCCGGCAGCTTCTTTCCCATATTTAATAATACCTCCATGTAACTGGTAAACATCTTTAAAGCCCTCTTTAAGCAATAAAGCAGATGCCTTCTCACATTTAATACCACCGGTACAATAGGTTACTATCTTCTTATCTTTAAACTTGGCAAGCTCATTAATCTTCGATGGAAAGTCACGGAAATTCTCAATATCTAAGGTAACCGCATTCTTAAAACGGCCTAAATGATGCTCATAATTTGAACGCACATCCAAGATTACAACATCTTCCTCATCCTTCATTTCCAAAAACTCTTGAGGCTCCAAATAAGTGCCCGTCTCTTTATTAGGATCAATAACGTTTGGATCTTTTAAACCCGAATGAACAATCTCAGATTTATAACGACAATGCATTTTAATAAAAGACGGCTCTTCAACATCGTCAATCTTAAAATCTATTTTCGCAAAGCGTTCATCCGCATGAACAGTGTTCATATATATTCTACAGGACTCTTTCGTGCCGGAAACTGTTCCGTTCAAACCTTCATCGGCAACGATAATCCGTCCGACTAAGTTTAACGATTTACAAAATTCAAGGTGTTCTGCGGCAAATTCTTCTCCATTCGCCAAAGGGCTGTAGCAATAGTACAGCAAAGTTTGATAGCTTGTTTTCATCATATCATTGATACCGCTGCAAACGGCGTTTAATGCTTTTTTTTGACAAAGGTAAAAAAAATGAGTTAAATTCACATTTAAGAAAAACGATTATGATTAAGATTCCATCCTTGTCAAGTCTATGGCAAAAGAGCAGAAAAACACTTCTCCGTTTTCCATTACAAACGCTTATCTGCCTGCTCGCTATGTCAGTGTGGATATGGCTAAACAACAACTCAGGTTCTGAGAACGAGAGTCAGCTTTACAAATTAATCCCACTCTGCAACATCGCTTTTACGCTGAGTCTATCTGCCAATCTCTATGCTGAAAAACAAAGGTGGATACAACCTAAAAGTATCGGACTACAGCTATTAGCAATTGCTTTATGTGTCGCTTTATTTGTGCTTTTATCGCCTCAGCTCTTTGAAGCTGATCTTTTTCGTTTGCTCTTGTTTATTCTTGCTGGTCATCTTTTGGTTTCTTTTAGTGTCTATCCCAATCCTTCCAATATCTACGATTTCTGGCATTTCAATAAAACCCTGTTCCTTCGCTTTATAACCGCGTTTCTATTTTCAGCAGTTCTATTTGCTGGCCTATCTATTGCTCTTTTAACCATCGAGACTCTTTTCAGTTATACTATCAAAGGCGATATCTACTTCAATCTCTTCATTATATTAGCAACTGTTTTCAACAGCCTGTTCTTTCTTGCCGGCGTTCCCGATGGCAGCGTCTATACCACTGAGGAGAAAAGCTATCCAAAGGTATTGAAGATTTTCACCCAGTATGTACTCATCCCATTACTAACCATCTACTTCGGGATATTAGTCGTTTATGAACTGAAAATTGTCATCAATGCCGAATTACCAAACGGAATGGTTTCTATCCTAATATTGGGTTATGCAGTATTCGGCATTCTTTCCTATCTCCTCATTTACCCTATCAGTAAAGAACCAGAAAACAAATGGATGAGCCAGTTTTCAAAGCTCTTCTTCTGGTTAATGCTTCCTTTCTTGGCTCTATTGTTTGTAGCAATCTGGGTGCGCACCGACAATTATGGATTAACAGAAATGCGCTACTTTATCATCCTCTTAGCCATTTGGCTTTTGTGTTTATGTCTTTACTTTATATTTTATAAGTCACCAAGTATCCAGCTCATACCCATTAGCCTTTTTATACTTACGATTTTATCAACTTACGGACCGCAAAGCCCTTTCAATCTTTCCAAAAAATCGCAACAAGCACGGCTCCAAACATATATTCACCAGCATGATGAAAAGGCTAATCACGAAAAAATATCAATTGTGAATTATTTAGTAAAGTTTCATGGCTTAAGCTCACTTCAAGAATTTTCATCGTCCAACTTAAGCGAGATCCAAAAACAGATCGTTTTCAATTCTGATTCGTTAAAAACAACTAGTTATGAAATTAAAAGCGAGTTGAGAGATACCGCATTTGCTATACTATCGATTGACCCAAATGCAGTCTTACTCTATAACCAATATGTTAATTTCAACAATGCTGATAAGATTATTCCAATCGACAATTTCAACTATATTTATTGGCTGCAAGGTGGTTTAGATGAAGAATTTAATTCTCCATTGGGGGAAATTAGAATAGAAAATAAGAAAGATCAATCTTTACTGGTAGTAATCGGAAAGCAAGACAGTGTTAATTTCAATATTAACCAGCTTGGAAAAGACATCATCGCTAATTATAAGAACCAAATCGCAAAAACCACAGAATCAGCATGGAATACGGATAAAAACAACAACGTTATAGTTCCCGCTGAGCGAATGAAATTATCCGCGAGCAGCTCAAACTATAACGTTGAAATTATCATTCAGAACCTATCATCAAACCTATCCAGTGACTCCACTATGCAAGATTATCCGCCATCTTTTTCAGCCTATTTATTAATATCAAATAAGCAGGTTGCTGAAATATATTAAAGACTTTACTACATTGGCCCGCCAACATCGCCGCCACCCATACCGCCATCCATTCCACCGTTCATATCTCCTCCCATAGTTGGTTCTTGATCGTCGGAGTTTCTTGCAGCACCTTCTTTCAACGATCCGAAAGTGTAGCTAATGCTGAAACTTAAATAACGTGACTGCCTTCTGAAATCACTTACCTCAATAAAGTTTGGTTGTGTTAATGTTCTTGAGAATTGTTGGTTGTTGAAAACATCCGATAAGCGTAATGACAGATTCACCTTCTGATCCATAACTGATTTTCGTAAACCGATATCACTAATCAACATACCTTTCATTTCTCCTTGAGCAATAGCTCTCGGGCCCATATAACGAACAAATGCATATCCTCTAAACCCGTAAGGCAGCGGGAAGAATGTTGAGAAACGACCGGTTAATGATACGTTCGAGTTCTCACGATCAAACCCTAGCACCTCACTTTTTCTTACACCAACATTCAAACGCACATTCCACTTCGGAATAATATCTGCGCTGGCACCAGTCTCTAAACCGTAATAATTCTCTTTTCCAATATTATCAAAGGTTGTAAACGAAATTCCTTCAGAGTTAAGAGTGGTAACCCGTTGAATTGGATTGTTACTGTTTCTATAGAAAACCGATGCAAAAAGATTAAACTGATTGATAAACTTTCCATAGCTAAACTCAAATGAATTAGTAACACTTGGTTTCAATTCCGGATTACCCGATTGAATATTTTCAGGATTTGAATAGTCTATAAACGGACTTAATTGATTCCAACGCGGACTACGTGCTCTACGGCTGTAGCTAACCTTAATATTATCTTCGTTCTTTAAACGATAAGCCAAATTAAGGGTTGGTATTAAGTTCAGGAAGTTATTACTGTAAGACTGACCTAATAAAGGCTGTTCTGCATCTAAAACTGATTTTTCAAGTCTTGCCCCTGCCTGAATACTTAAACGCTCGATACTCGTACGATACATTGTATATAATGAATAACGCTGATCTTTCGATGTTAGGTCGTCCATTCTATCCGTAATGATAACATAGTCTCCTAACTGATTATCAAACTGATAAGGATTAAACTGATCGTTATCTTCCTCCCATCTTCCTCTAAATCCGGCTTCCAGACTTGATTTCTCACCAAGTGGCTGAACATAATCAGCCTGAACAGTAAAGCCTTCGTCTCCGCCTGTAGAAACCTGGCGCTGTAAGTAATCTAATTCATCCCAATCGCTCTGCTGATCAAATATCTCCGTCTCGTCATTATCTCTTGTTGAGTAATATGCCTGAACATCCAATATCTGATCTTCATTAGCAAATGTTTTCTTAAAATCTATCCCGGCTCTGTAGTTCATCATTTCACTTTCAGACCTAATAGCACGATTATAACCTGATGTTAACTGATCATTATTGTCCAGTGTGCGCGTAATCAATGTTTCATCTTCATTTTCAGTATCACGTCCCACACCAAAGAATACACCGATGGTACTCTTATCAGTTACCTCATAAAACAGATTACCATTATAAGAGAAATCACTTTCTTTCTCTAAACCATTACGCTTTTGATCGGTAGAAAATGTAGGACTCAATAAATTCTGTCTAAAAATACTGCTATTTGAAGGATCGCGCTCAGCATCAAAGCTGATGCTATTATTAAAACCAATCCGGTTACGAGTTACATTCACATTAATAGAAGGAGAATATCTGTTCGCAGTAGTGGCAGCTAAAGTAGCAATACCACTTACACCAATCAGCCTGTTTGATTTGGTAACTATATTTAATACAATCCCTCCCTGTTCCGTAGTATAACGAGCAGACGGACTTGTTATCACTTCAACCTTTTCAATAGTCCCCGAAGGAACTAACTTCAACACGGTCGCAATATTGCTGCCATATACAGTAGAAGGTCTTCCGTCAATCAATACCGTTAAATTCTGACCCATTACACTCGGACTACCTTCTTCATCCATTTCTACCATCGGTATCTGCTCCAGCACTTCCGTTGCATTTACACTCATTGATTGGATATCAGGAGTCATATTAAATGTGGTTCTATCCAAACCATATTCTACTGCAGGAGCGGTTCTTTCAATCACAACAGCATCCAGCAAGCCTGCATCCTGACTCAATGTAATTACACCCAAATTGTGAGATGTTGTTCCGATTTGGATATTCCCTACAACTTTTTGAACAAAACCAACAAAGCTTATCCGAATAGCATAGTTCCCTGCAGCAACATCGGTAAACTCAAATCTACCTGTTAAGGAAGTTTGCATATCTTTAACAATTGTTGAATCCGGCAGGCGTAATAAAGAAACAGAAGCTAACTCAACAGCATCTTTTGCTTCATCAACAATCTGGCCCCTCAATCCCCCACCTTGCTGCGCAAAAGCACTTTGCATTATAAGCAGGAGGCCACTTAATAAAAATAATTTAATATTTCTGACTGATGAAAACCGAAGCATAAGATTAACGTTTTTTGTAGTTTTAGTATATAATTCAAATGTACCGCGAACATCTAAAAATAATTTGATGTAATTTTGAAGGAATCTTGAAGTATGTGTTTAAAACACCCTAGATTGGTAACAATTATAGCGACATTAAAAGACGAGTCTGATATTATGCTTATTTTCTGTGTACTCATAGCTAATATCAATATTGCTTTGCTCACAAATCTGCTTTACAATAGCCAAGCCCAAACCGACTGATTCATTACTCTGATTATTTTTAACAAATCGATTGAACATTTTCTCCGCCGGAATAGACAGAGGCTCTCCCGAGTTGGATATTTCCAATATATTAGAAGTTAATTTTACAAAAATAACACCGCCTTTTATGTTGTGACGAATTGCATTCCCTATTAAATTATTCAAGAGAATATTAACCAACAAAGGATGAATCTTGACTTTAACATCGTCTTCAATTTCCTTCTCCAGGCTCAAAGATTTCATTTCAAGTAGTTCCTGAAATGCAAAAAGACTGTCGTTCAATACCCGGCTAAGATCAAGCATCTCCTGCGATTCAAACTCTCTGTTATCAAGTTTTGTCATCAATGTCAACGACTGCCCCACCTTACTTAATTTCTCTACCGCATTATGCGCACTAACAATTAATTTAGCTTGCTCATCGTCAATATCCGACTCTAGTAATAATTCCAGCTTACCCATAATAATAGCAAGTGGTGTTTGCATCTCATGCGAAGCATTCTCAGTAAACTCTTTTAAACTCTGATAGTCTTTCAATGCCTTATTGGTCATCAAACTCAGAAAGCTATTCAACCTTTTGAATTCTTTGGTTCGGGTAGCAGGCAGCACCAGTGGTTTCTTTTGCTGCAGCCTAAACTGCTGCATCGCTTTTAAGGTTTTATTGAAAGGCGATAAAACCTTTCTAGAAATTAATATACTTACCAGGCCGGTAACAACCAGCATAATCAGAAAGATAGTACTGATGGACTTAACCACCGCATTGGTAATATCGTGGGTATCTACAATAGCACCATAGGTTGAAATATAATAGTGATGTCCGTTAATTACACGCGAAATTGAAACTTTTAATTGAGGCTCTTTACGTCGCAGATAGCGCGTATAAACCATAGTATCTGCCACAACAAGCTTAGTTCGCGGAGTAGACATTGCCAATTCACTAATTTCCATCCTATTCTGAGACAAGGAATCAGGCATAACACCCTTATGCAATTCTCGAATGGTAAAATCAATGTTCTTTCTGAGGTATCTCACTTGCTCGTAATCAACCTCAGATTTTATAGAATGATAAGCAAATACTCCCCCTATGATAAGTACAATAAAGGTAATTACCAAATACCAAAGGGTGAATTTCTGAATGAGCTTCATTTATTTATTCGTGTTTAGCTTATATCCCAAACCGTATACAGTTTCAATATAATCTTTCCCATCGGCCTGTACAATCTTCTTTCTCAGATTCTTAACATGCTGATAAACGAAATCAAAATTCAACAGGTTGTCCGTATAATCACCCCAAAGATGCTCGGCAATGGTTTGACGGGTCAACACACGATTCTGGTTAGTAAGAAAGTACAGCAGCAACGCATACTCTTTTCTGGTCAGATCAAGCATGTTGCCATTTACACTTACCTCCATATTATCGGTATGTATGTAAATCTCATTAAAACGAATTTCATAAGCACCTTGCAAGTATTTTCGGCGATAGATAGCCTTTAAACGCGCATTTAATTCAGGTAAATGAAAGGGTTTCGTTAAATAATCATCTGCGCCTAACTCCAATCCGTTTACTTTATCATCCAACGAATTCTTGGCAGATATAATAAGAACACCACTATCGATTTTCTCTGATTTAATATGGGTCAAAATATCCAGACCATTCCCATCAGGCAACAGAATATCCAAGGCAATGCAATCGTACTTAAAGCTCTTTAGCTTATCAATTGCCTGGAAATAATTTGTCGCAAGCTCACAAATATATCCTTCTCTCGTTAAGTAAGAAGTGATGTTTTGTGCTAGTTCTTCGTTATCCTCAATGACTAATACCTTCATTTATAGCACAAATATATATTTTGTTTTTGATGAAAGTTTGAAGCTAATAACATATACATATAGCCTCCTAATATTATAAGACTATTTTAAGAACATTATAGGGACCTCCTAGGGACATTGTAGGGACGTTGTAGGGGCAAATTCCTATAAAGTCCCTATAATGTCCTTTGAATGTTACAATAACAACCCTCGTATATTCGACAATGCCTCTTATTAAGCTTATCTTAAGGATTTGGATAATTATTTCTGGTTTAATCTATTATTATTTAATTATGGCAACTTTTAAAGATGGAATAAATGGAGGGTTTAACGGAAGGATAGGATCTGTCGTTGGTTATCAGCCTTCCTAAAGCAAGCAAAAAGAAAAGAAGTATGAAACAGCTGCTTAACGAAGAGAAGATGCGGACTATTCAACTGTTCTTATCAAAAAGCATTAGCCTCATCAGGAAAGGCTTTTCATTAGTTCCCGAAATCGAAAGAATGAGTGCATTCAATGCAGCCATGTCTTATAATAAAAAGCATGGGTTTATTATTGAGAATGACGTACTTAAGCTTAATTTCGAAAATCTGATGTTTGCTCAAGGCGATCTTGAGAACCCTAAAAACCTGCAGGTCAAGCAGGTTGATTCGGCAATAGAAATCACTTGGGACTTCTCGGGAGACTGGGAAAGAGGAACCGACCAATCTATGATTCTTCTGATTGACGATACCTTAGATCATGCAATAGGCACAGCAAGTGGCGCGCTAAGAAAAGCAAAGAAAGAAGTTCTTTCTTTGGTAGGCGTCCCACCTGGCACAACCCTGCATATCTATACGGCTTTTATTGCTGACGATCGTATAAGTGTGTCGAACAGCGTTTATGGTGGCTATATAAAAGTTAAACAAGCTGTTTTATGAAAGGTTGTGTTTTAAATTAGTTTTTGATAGGTTCTCCACCATAAATCAGGCAATTCGCCGTCAATGGCTATTTGATAGTCTTCATAACGGCAAGGAACCATGTGATAGCGTTCGTTAATCGATTTTGTATTTGGGTAAGGAACTTGCATCCACCAGCGGTCTGATTTTTTGCTTTTTACAAATACTACTTCATGCTCGTCGGCAGTTAAAGAAGTCCGGTAGATAACATAGGCAGATTTAGGTTGCAAAGGAAAGTCTTTCTTGCGGCCATAAAAGCCATCTATAAAATACCATACCATTTGAGACAGCAAAATAGCCGTTTGTCCGTTTTGATCTAAATCCGGATTAAATTCGTAGAAGCCAATAGAGGTAAGTTTATCACTCATCCCTG
This sequence comes from Albibacterium sp., assembly GCF_035514885.1. Lineage (NCBI taxonomy): Bacteria > Pseudomonadati > Bacteroidota > Sphingobacteriia > Sphingobacteriales > Sphingobacteriaceae > Albibacterium > Albibacterium sp. Next base: position 69,085 of record NZ_DATJCH010000003.1, read on the forward strand.
CATAGCGGCACATCTGACAGGCTTCTTCGCCATAAAAACCGTTGGGACCGGCATTTCTATTTGCAAAAGCATTCGAAGAACGAATAGCACCCATATCAAAACTTATCATATCGGCATTGCGTAGTATGGGTTCTGACTGCTCTATCTTATTTGAGAATGCTCCTAAACGATAAACATCAAAAAGAAGTTTATCTAAAACTTTAAGACTCTCTGTATTAACAAAATAAGACTGGTAGCCGATATTACTAAAGTTAAAGAGATAATTAGGTTGATGAAGCATGATCTTATTCAGATAAGACCGGGATGTGGTATCAGTTTCTTCATTGCTATCTTCTTCCAAATCAAAAGCCGGATCAATAAGTACCAGGTCAACCCTTTGTTCTAACTTCTCATAAGCCATGTATTGCGCATAGGTCAGATCTTGTCCGCCACCAATAATAATGGGCAGAACATTGCTTTTCACCAATTCAGAAACAACTGCTTTTACCGCCGCATAGGTATCGCTAACTTCATATCCTTTTTGAATATTTCCAAGATCAACAACATTTATTTTATGTTCACCCTGATGCAGATGGTAGAATTTCTTACGAAAGGCATCTGCAGCTGATGCACAGCCTGTGTTATTAATAGCTCTCCGATCATCTGCTACTCCAAATATGGCAATATCGACGCCCTCAAGATCAGGAAACTCTTGCTCATAAATTGTAATTATTGAACCCAGTTGACTGTTAAGAAAGCCAGCTTCTTTCCTTATTTCCTGAACGTTGATTGGCGTAAAAAAATCGATTAACGACATAAATTGGCTTAAAATATATGAGATGGTAAAACAGATAATTCCTGCAAATATCCATTTAATACCTTACTTTTGAAAGCGAATAATGCATTGAATTAATTTCCAAAAAATATTAATGTGATATTAGTAACGGGCGGAACTGGTTTTATCGGATCACTTGTAATTAAAAGCTTGCTAGAAAAAGGTAAATCTGTTTTAGCAATAAAACGTACAAGCTCCATTATTCCACAAGAATTACTTTATAAAGCTAACCTATTCTGGTTTGATGCCGATGTGACGGATTATTTCTCATTGGACGATGTTTTTACCCAGGTTCGGCAAGTATATCATTGTGCCGGCATGGTTTCTTTTAACAAAGCAGATCGAAAGGAATTAATGGATGTGAACGTAGAAGGCACTACGCATATTGTTAATCTTTGTCTGGAGAAAAAGGCCCGTTTGGTATATCTGAGTTCTGTAGCTGCTCTTGGCGAAGGAAAAGAGAGTGTGTATATCAATGAGAAATCTAAATGGGAGTGGCATCCAAAATTAAGCAACTATAGCATTTCTAAATTTGAAGCTGAAAGGGAAGTGTGGAGAGGAATTGCAGAAGGTTTAGATGCAGTTATTGTAAATCCGACAATCGTAATCGGTGCCGACAACTCCAGCAATACTGCTCAGCTATTTTCGCTTATAGAAAAGGGACTGAAATACTACCCAACAGGCAGTACAGGTTTTGTAGATGTAAAAGACCTGACCTCTATTATGATTCAACTAATGGAGTCGTCTGATATTTCAGGGACTAATTTCCTGATCAATAACGTCAACTTAAGCTATAAGGAGTTTTTTGAGCAATATGCGCGTATTGTAAAAAAGAATCCCCCTACCATCCCAACCAATCGTTACCTCCTGGCCTTCGTCTGGCGGGCACAATCCTTACTTTCATTTCTTAAGATTACGAAACCGAGCTTAACCAAAGAAATAGCCCGTTCTTCCATCAAAAAGCATATTTACAGCAATGAAAAAATAACAAGCACCTTAAACTATTCCTTTAAACCCTTTGATCTTAGTTTAGAAGAAATTAGTCATTAACCCCTATATTTGCGTCAAATTTCATTAAAACTTCATGAAAACAAATTATATAATAGATTTTGACAGCACTTTTACGCAGGTAGAAGCGCTGGATGAACTAGCAAAAATCTCTCTGAAAAACAATCCCGACCGTCAGCAACATTTGGCTGATATTGCAGAATTAACAAATCTTGCAATGGATGGGAAGCTTTCATTTCGTGAGAGTTTAACACGCAGAGTGCAACTTCTACATGCAAATCGCGAGCATCTGGATGCACTTATTAAGAAATTAAAGAAAAAAGTGTCAGCATCTTTCTCGCGAAATAAGGAGTTTTTCAAAGACAACTCAAAGGATGTATTTATCGTATCGGGAGGATTTAAAGAATTCATTTGTCCGGTTGTAGCCAATTATCATATCTCTGAAGACAATGTATATGCCAACACATTCCTTTTCGATGAAGAGGGAAACATTTACGGCTTCGATGAGAAGAATCCGTTATCGGAAGAAGGTGGAAAAGTTAAACTATTGAAAAAACTAAAGCTGGATGGCAAAGTTTATGGTATTGGAGATGGATATTCGGATTTTCAATTAAAAGAATCCGGTATGATCGAAAAATTCTATGCCTTTACCGAAAATATAGAACGTGCTTCTGTTTCATCTAAAGCAGATCATATCGCTCCAACTTTCGATGAGTTTTTATATATAAATCAACTTCCACGCGCGATATCCTATCCTAAAAACCGGATTAAATGTTATGTTATTGGTGATGTTCCTCATCATGCCATCAAGTTCTTAGAGAAGGATGGCTTCAGTACTATTCAGCTTAAAAAAATTGAAGGCGAAGATTTAAGTGAGGCAGGAATGATTCTTTTTCAGGATGGACTGACATTCACCAATGAGCAGATAGAAAAAGCAGCCCGCTTAAAAACGATTGGCTACCTGGGAAATAGTAAGCGTAAAATCGATAAGAACTTTTGTCTTCAAAAAGGTATTGTTTTATTTGATGATAAAAAAGATACATGGAAGAGTGCCGATTTTATTCCAAAAAGAATGGCCGATTTCATTAACAATGGTGACACCAAGATGAGTAGGAATTTTCCTAATCTAAAGGTTCCATTAATGGATAATGCGCATCGGTTGATTCACATTCACAAAAATATACCGGGTATTATGGCACAAATTAACGGAACCTTTCGTGATAACAATGTAAACATTGTTGCTCAGTTCTTAATGACTAAAAATGGAATTGGTTATGTGATAACTGATGTGAGCAGAAAATACGACAAGAAACTTTTAACAGAGTTAAAGTCTATTTCACATACCATAAAATTCAGGGTACTCTATTAAAGATTCGAAATTAAACTAGTGGGATTTTATATCCCATTAGTTTAAAAATTCTTCCAGTGTGGTATGAAGTTCTTCGCCACGAATATTAGCCGCAATGATTTTACCCGTAGGATCAAGCAAGAAATTCCGAGGGATAGCCCTTATCCCATACTCTTTTGCAACTGCATTATTCCAGAACTTAAGATCAGATACCTGAGTCCAGGTTAATTCATCATCCTTAATTGCCTTTAGCCAGGAATCTCTACCGGTTTCCCGATCTAAAGAAACTCCCAATACTGTAAATCCTTTATCTTTATACTTTTCATATGCTGCAACGATATTCGGATTTTCCTGACGGCAAGGCGCACACCAGCTAGCCCAAAAATCAATAAGCACATATTTACCCTGAAGTGAAGAAAGGCTTACAGGATTACCATCCGGGTCATTCTGTGTAAAATCAGGAGCAATAGCTCCAACCATAACCCGCTTTCCTAACTCAAGTAATTGACGCAATTCTTTTGCTGGTGCCATTTCCTGAAGTTCAGGAGATAATGAATTTAGAAGAGGTTCAATCAAAATAACATCGGGCATCGGACCAGCTATCTCTAATAAAGTCCTCAAACTTAAAAGAGAGTTCGGAGAAGTTTTGATAAAATTTATATACGCGTCATCCTTTTCTTTTTGCAAGGCATTGTACTGACTCTCTAAACGTCCATTAAATTCTGGTGAGTTCATCTCCTCTTGTGTTGCTTCACTGAATCTTTTTCTAAAAGCCTTCTCTTTAGCTGTAACCGCAGCCAGACTTGAGTTGAGCTTATAGCGATCGTTGTTTAGGGGAGTTCCGGATAAAACAGCATTATAAATAGAATCAGTGCCCTTAATGCTAATTTCTCCGCCTTCGAGAAACAGATTCAAAAGATCGGGGCTACTCAACTGAGACATTCCAACACCTTTATGATCAACCGTCAGAAGAGCCTCACCCGGCTGACTTACTACACCGGCAAATGTGAATTTACCCTGATTGATTGATGTAGAATCTATCTTTCTCTGCGCTCCATCGCTGTATATAAGATAGGCTTTGGCTGTATTCGGCGCGTTCGTTATTTCTCCGGTAATGGTATAGTTCTCTTGTGCAAATACCATAAAAGGCAATACGACAAAAGCACTTAGTAACATTCTCTTAATCATTGTATTTTATTTTTAAATGAGAGACATTTGAACAAGCTCTCCAAGCAAAATTAACTATTTAAAGATAGATCCGCGTCATCTAAAATTAATATTAGAATTCAAATCGTTTTTTTCTTAAATTGCGCTAAGAATAGGTAAAAAATAAAATATCGTGGAAAAAGTGCATTCTATAGAAGTTGAGCAAACAACATCGTCTCGTTTAGCCCAAGTAGATTTTGAAAATCTGAAGTTCGGACAACACCTGTCTGATCATATGTTGGTAGCAGAATATAATAATGGTGCGTGGCAAAGTGTCAAAATCGTACCTTATGGAAACATCGTCTTGAGCCCTTCTAGTTCATTTATCCACTACGGACAATCAATTTTTGAAGGGATAAAGGCCTATAAGCTTGAGAATGGAGATATCAGTATTTTCCGTCCGGATCAAAATCATGAGCGTTTTAACAAGTCAGCGGCCCGTTTAGAAATGCCGACTGTTCCCGCTGAAATTTTCATGGATGGTTTAAAAACATTAATCGATTTGGATAGAGATTGGGTGCCTCATACAAAAGATTCTTCTTTATATATCCGTCCTTTTATGTTCGCAACGGAAGCTGCGTTGGGAGTACACCCTTCTGAAAGCTATACATTTATGATAATAACAAGCCCGGTGGGTTCTTATTATAACAAAGCATTGCGTTTGAAAGTAGAAACTCATTATACACGTGCTGCTAATGGCGGTGTAGGTTTTTCTAAGAATGCAGGTAACTATGCACTTTCTCTTCACCCAACAAAACTGGCACAGGAGGAAGGGTTTGACCAGTTAATCTGGACAGACGCCAAGGAACATGCCTATGTAGAAGAAGCTGGAACAGCTAATCTTCTATTCAGGATTGGAGACACCTTGATAACACCCTCTTCAGAAACTATTTTAAGAGGCATTACGCGTTTAAGCATTATGGCGATTGCCGAAAAATGGGGTATGAAAACTGAATCGCGCAAAGTTTCAGTTAAAGAGTTGATTGAGGGCATTGAGAACGGTACAGTTACCGAAGCTTTCGCTGCAGGTACTGCAGCTACCTTAACTCCTATTTCAGAAATCGGATACGAAGGAAAAGTATACAAATTAAGCGATCCGGCTACCCGTGAATTTTCAAATAAGGTTTTAAAATACCTGAATGAATTACGCTACGGAAGGATTGAAGATGAATTTGGATGGAATTTAGTGGTTGAATAAACCACTATTCCTTCTCTTTTTTCTTAAACACTCCTTTTATAAAAGAACCAACTTTCCTGGCAGCTTGCTTAGTATCTTCAACTCGCTGTTTGGTTTGTTCGGCTGTTCTTTTCAGCCTTGACTCGCGTTCTTGGCTAACACCTACGCTTGTTTTTACCCCTTGGAATATACTCTTCCACATAAATTTAAAAATCGAATATGTGGATGGGCGCCTATAGTAAACTGTGCCCGGGATAAATTCTCCCAAAGCGGTTGGATTGCTGCTGTTGATAATAAAGCTATTGGCAACTGTAGAAGCTATTTTACTCTTGATAACGCCCTCCTCCTCTAACATCAATAACCTAACTTTTAAATCGTTATATCTGAAATTGACGGTTCCCCGGGCATCCTTTTCATTTGCTTTAAAATTAAAGGCAAGGCTCCGAATGTTAGCAGAATTTATTTCTACTTCAGCCAATGGTATCAATACTGAATTTAAGGTTCTACCATTCATAGCATTTAACTTACCTTGAAATTCGAAAGCACCGATATCTGAAGCCAAATCAAAATGAAAATTTGTTTGTAAAGCTGCCGCATTCATAAATTTAGTTTGCATAGCAACACTCATAATCGGATTATGGCTAATAGCCAAAGAATCGTTAGTAATGTTGGTGAAAAGTATAGTCGAATTATTAAACGATAGCTTACCTGTTTTCTGAGTTACTTTACTCAGCTCTTCATAAACAATGTCTGTATTCAGCAAATTCAGCGTATCAATGTTTAATCTCCATGCTAATTTCTGTAATTGCTGATGCGGGTCCTTGCCTTTTTTATTCGCAGGAGGCCTTGCATAGTTTGTATTATTATAAACCTCGACCGAGCCTTTTGCAATATTAACTTTCCCGGCATGAAAACGTTGATTATTCAATAACTCAGGAACATTGATGCCTTTAATTAATAAGGAATCAAAAGCTAAATCAAAACGTTCGCCTGACTTTTCTCCTACCTTGTAGAAATCTTTTTTACTCTGACGGGGCTCTAATTCCAATCGGTCGATTTTTAAGCGTTTATCAGTTGTAGAAAAGTCTATCGCGGATAAGTTAATATAATACATGCTGTCGCGCGTAGCAATCTGATAGCTATCCATTTTAAAATTAAGACCCGATGAATAATAAACACGCGACGAGTCGTGCTGAGAAAGAGAATCGATCAGGAAATCATGGACAGCAATGTTAATATTTTTTAGCTTCGTTTCCTTCGGTTCTTCCAATGTATTATTCTGATAGGTAAAATTCAGGTTATTAATGGTAAAATCGTTTACATGAAGCTCTTTAAGAAACCTGGATAGTTTTTGATAAGGTGTTTTCTTCTCCTTTGGTTGAATTGAATCGTTTTTTGGCAGATCCTCGTTCATAACTAGTATGGTAGGATCCTGAACCATAATCTCATCAATATTCAACTTTCGCTGTTTATATAATCTGGTTGGATGGAAATTTTTGATCTTAATTGACTTGATTTGCACCGAGTACTGATTATCCGGAGCATCGCCTGTTATCTTTAATTTTTCATAAACCTCTTTAACAGGCGTTAGCGACACATTCGTGAGATAGGCGTTCCCACTATACCAGCTAAAGTCGAATTCATCATAACTCAATTGATAGAGGCTATCGGTAGAAGAACTGACAAGAGCTTGAAGGCGTTCATTAAGAATTGGCTTCCAATGTCTGCTTAAGTACCAGGAACCGCCAAATACGATCAGCAGTACAATTATAAATATAGCAATGGCAATCTTCCAACCCTTCTTCATGTCTATACCTTTAAAGTTCGGGCACTCCTACATTTACCTTTAATCCCGTAAATATACTCTTCCACATTAAATTAAAAAAGGACCTTTCGCGGTCATGAGTATAACTTACATCAGCACTTAGAGGAGTTTCGCCCTTTTTTCTGGGGTTGCTGTTTTTTACAATAAACGTATTTGCCAGAAAGGAAAGCAAGCCTTTCTTTTTCAATACTTTTCCGTCTTTGCCTAATAAGCTAACTTTTAAATCACTATAAAGCATCTGAACATTTGCTGTTGAGCCATAGCTGTTTGCATGAACATCAAACGTGACTTTTTGTATGGTTCCACCTTCAATCTTCGCCATTGCAAGCGGCTCCAATAGTTGATTATAAAACGGACCGTCAGATTGACCTAATGAACCTTTATAGTTAAACTCTCCATCCTTATCCTCCATGTTTAAATTAATATCAACTACAAGCTTAACCTTTCCTAAAAAGTTTGTTTGAAAAGTAGTCCGGCACCAAGGATCCTTTTTCCATTGTAAACTATCGTTTGTTATATTATGGAGCGTACCGTAGATATTTGTAAAATAAGCAGTGCCGGCTTTCTTTGACTGATCACTTAGTTCTTTATAATAAACATCAAAATTCTTTACATGCATGGTATCCACTATTAATGGAACAGCCAATCTTTTTATAGCAATGTTGGGGAAATTTCCAACCTTCACCCCTCTGGCTGGTGGTAACATCTTATTGTGAAAAACCCGCAGTTCGGCATCCTCAAGATTTAAAGCTGAAACGTGTAAACGGCCTTCTGCTTCGAGATGCTTAAAATTCACATCCCGGGCATTCAGATTTTGAATAACCATTTGATAACGGTCTCCTTCTTTACCCATCTTTTGTGAGAACTCTAATTCGGGATATTGAGGGATGATTTTAAAATCAAGAATATCAATGGTTCTATTTTTCATAGAAGCCTTCACTTCTCCGATCGTATACTTATACATTCCATCACTTGCAGAAAATTGAACCTTTCTGCTATTAACCTGAATATTTTTGCAAAACCAAAAAGTGGTTGAATCTTTCTGGCTAAGAGAGTCAATAAAAATTGACTCGAGCGCAAAGCTCAGATTACTCCACTTGCCTTCTTGCTTAGTTGTATCACCCTTTTCCTGCCGAACATAGGACAGTTCATTAACTCGGAGTACTTTTATTTTTGCGTCTTTTAAAAGGGAGGGCATTTGCTCATATAAAGATTCATTTGCATTGGAATCAACCTTGGCCGTATCGGTCATTTTCATAACAATAAGATCGGGCCTGTTGAGGGTAATGCTAGAAACATCCAGATCCTTTTTGAAAATCAATCTTAAAAAACCAAGACCTGATATATCCAGTGATTGAGCATTTATCTTAAAAAGCTTGGAAGCACGTTGCGTGCTGTCAAGCTTAAAATAGGCTGTCGTATCTGGCAAGAGCTTTACATTCCTCAATCCGACAGAACCACTTAACAGACTGACATTCATCCTATCGAACTTCAATTCATACACACCTTTTGTTTCTGTACTTATTCTTTTCTTTAGGGTTTCAGGAAGGCGGCTCTGTAAAATAAAACCGCCAATAATCAACAGTAAAACTATAAAGCCTACTACAGATGCTGTCCAGATTAATATTTTCTTCCAATTATTTTCAATTGATTGTTTTAGATCACTGCGGTTTTTATCCATAAAGTATAATAAAACTCATTCTTACCTGTTAACTAACATAAATCAAGGTAAATAGTTCATTCATTCAGAAACTTATACAATTTTACTTTGCTTTAACATGACAAACTGTCATTATATCATTTTTTTTGTATCTTTGATGTTCGAAATCAAAATCTATGTTAGAATTAAATATTCAATCAAAAGAACACGATGAAGCTCGCCAAGGGGAAGCACTTTTGCTAAAGAATGACCTATCAACAAATGATAGCAGAAAGCTATATATCGAAAGTTATGGTTGTCAGATGAATTTTGCAGATAGCGAGATTGTTGCTTCTATTTTATTTGACTATGGCTTTGAAACTACCGGGACTTTTAATGATGCTGATGTAATTTTCATCAATACCTGCTCTATTCGGGAGAACGCAGAACAACGGGTTCGTAAACGTTTAACAGATTTTAAAACCGCAAAGAGTCAAAATCCAGGAATGATTATCGGAGTTTTGGGCTGTATGGCAGAACGGTTAAAGTCAAAATTCCTAGAAGAAGAGAAACTAGTTGACTTAGTAGTGGGGCCTGATGCGTATCGCGACTTGCCAAATCTTATCGCAAAGGTTGAAGAAGGCTCTCGTGAAGTGAATGTGTTGCTTTCGAGAGAAGAAACATACGCTGATATTAGTCCGGTGCGCTTAAATTCCAATGGCATCACGGCATTTATCTCCATCATGCGTGGCTGTGATAATATGTGTTCCTTTTGCGTAGTACCCTTTACACGTGGTAGAGAGCGAAGCAGAAGTGCTGAATCCATCGTACAGGAAGCAAGAGATTTATTTGAGGCGGGCTATCGAGAGGTAACCTTATTAGGGCAGAATGTTGATTCATATAAATATAAAGCGGACGGAAAAGAGAATGAAGCGGTTATAACCTTTGCAGACCTACTGGCTATGGTTGCAGATGTCGATCCTTTATTAAGGGTACGCTTTTCTACTTCGCATCCCAAGGATCTTACAGATGACGTTCTTTACACAATCGCTAAATATCCCAATATCTGCAACAATATTCACCTGCCAATCCAGTCAGGCAGTTCGCGTGTTTTAGATTTAATGAACCGTACGTATACAAGAGAGTGGTATATTGACCGTATAAATGCCATCCGTAGAATTGTACCGAACTGTGGTATTTCAACCGATATTATTTCTGGATTCTGTACTGAGACTGAACAAGATCATGAAGATACTTTATCCATTATGGATTTAGTTCAATACGATTATGCGTATATGTTTACCTACTCAGAAAGACCGGGAACTTTAGCTGCAAAACGGCTTGAAGACGATGTATCTGAAGAAGTGAAAAAACGAAGACTGACAGAAATTGTTAGTAAACAAAGAGGATATAGTCTTAAAAGGCTAGAAAATCAATTAGGAAAAACCCATAAGGTACTTATAGAAGGCTTTTCAAAAAGATCAGATCAGGATTTTTGCGGCAGAAACGATCAAAACTCAATGGTGGTTTTTCCTGTTGTTGATTCTTATAAAATTGGAGATTATGTAACCGTATTAGGGGAAACCTGTACATCGGCTACATTAATCGGAAAAATTATTGAATAATTAAGTATGGATATACAAGATGTAAAAAACAGATTCGGAATTATTGGGAATTCTCCTCTTCTGAATCGGGCTATTGATGTTGCCAAGCAAGTTGCACCTACGGATATCTCTGTTCTAATAACCGGTGAAAGTGGTAGTGGTAAAGAAGTATTCTCACATATAATCCATCAATTGAGTGCAAGGAAGCATGGACCTTTTATCGCAGTAAACTGCGGGGCGATTCCAGAAGGGACTATTGATTCTGAACTTTTCGGACATGAAAAAGGTTCATTTACGGGTGCACACGAGGCGCGTAAAGGATATTTTGAAGTGGTTAATGGCGGCACGATTTTCTTGGATGAAGTAGCTGAACTACCTGTCGGAACGCAGGCCAGGTTACTACGCGTATTGGAATCGGGGGAGTATATCCGAGTAGGTTCATCAAAAGTACAAAAAACAGATGTACGTATTGTTGCAGCAACTAACGTAGACGTATATAGTGCGGTTGAAAATGGGAAATTCAGGGAAGATTTATATTACAGGTTAAATACCGTTCCATTAAGAATCCCTTCCCTACGTGAACGAAAAGAGGATATTAATCTAATCTTCAGAAAATTTATAGCTGACTTTACTGATAAGTATCGCAGCCCAAGTGTACAGTTAACAGAAGATGCCCAAAGGCTTTTAACCGAGTATGGCTGGCCAGGGAACGTACGTCAATTAAAGAACGTTGCAGAACAAATTGCCGTTCTTGAAAAGGATCGTAACATTACCTCGCAAACTATCAAAAACTATTTACCGCCTGAAGGAAAGAGTAACTTACCGATGCGGATCCCGCATGGCAATAAAGATGATTTCTCAGAACGGGATTTGCTATACAAGGTTCTTTTTGATATGAAGAAGGATATGGTTGAGTTAAAAAAACTGGTTGTTGGCATTGTAAACAATGGTATTAATTCATCTACCATAGACGAACACTCTCCATACATCAATCAGCTGTACCAGGAAATAGATCAGCCACGTGTAGAATTTCCCAGTTCTCCTACGCTAACGATCCATCAACCAAATCATGATAACTCTGACGATATCAATATTACTGAAGATGTAGAGGAAGTCGAGGAATCTTTGTCATTAGTAGATAAAGAATCTGATTTAATCAAGAAAGCCCTTAAAAAGCATAAAGGAAAGCGTAAATTAGCTGCACAGGAGCTAGGTATTTCAGAAAGAACGCTATACCGTAAAATTAAAGATCTAAATCTAAACTAATGTTTCTTGCTATTAAAAATAAATTAATCTGTGCCTTTATTATATTCGTTGCTCTAGGGTGCAATTTATCTTGTGGTATATACAGCTTTACGGGCGCTTCTATACCAGCATCGATGGAAACAGTCAGTGTTGATTTCTTTGAAAACAATGCTCCTTTGGTAGTACCGTATTTAAGTCAGGATTTTACAGAAGCGCTGAAAGAAAGAATTAGAAATCAAAGCCGGTTAAGTATGGTTAGGGCAGATGCCGATGCATCTTTCTCGGGAAGGATTACGGGCTATACCATTAATCCGACAGCGGTTCAGGGTAACGACCGTGCCGGGTTGAATCGATTAACCATTACAGTAAGCGTTAAATATACAAATACAGCTACCCCATCATTAAATTTTGAGGAGTCCTTTAGCCGTTTTAAGGATTTTTCTACAAACGCCGGCCCTATTCAAAGTCAGGAGCAACAACTGATAAAGGATATTAACGCTATGCTAACGGAAGATATTTTTAACCGTGCCTTTGCAAATTGGTAAATGAGGATATTAATATGGGAATAAATATGAAACAAAAAAGGTTTTATCAATTCTTGGCCAATCCGGACCAAGCTGATTTGACTGAGGTGAAAGAGTTGATTAGGGAGTATCCATACGCTCAATCTCTTTGGGCTCTACAAGCACGATTAAGCGTTTTGAAAAAGACGGAAGATGCTAAAGCTATTTATCAAAAAGCAATTTTGTATAGTACTGACCCCGAAACATTCAAGGAATTCGTTTATAACGAAAAAATTGAAGAAATTGAGTATACTGACTCAGAGAAATATTCTATTGAGGAAGTGCTTCAAGGTACTTTAGTGTCTGATCCATTAAGGGAGGAGGAACCAGAAGCTGAGGTGGAGGTTGAGACTGAAGTTAAAACTGAAACTGAGAATTCAACACCTAGTCGATACCTGGATGACTGGATGCCCTATTCATTTGTATGGTGGCTTCAAAAAACCAGAATGGAATATGCCGATACCTATCAGCCTTATGCTCCTTCAGATGACAGTGAGAAAAAGAACGAAACCGACAAGAAAAACTTATCCAATCCGTTAGACCAACAAATCAGGGAGCATATCTTTAACCTCCAAGATCCTGAAAAGAAATTAAGCGAACAATTTAATGGAAACGCCAAAACTTTTAAGATCCCTCATAAGGAAGATGCGATCATAGAAAAGTTCATTAAAGAAGATCCGCAAATAAAGCCTCCTACAGCTGATAAAATCAATTTAGAGAACAAGGCGCGTAGAAGTGCCGAAGATAATTCAGGTTTCGTGTCTGAAACACTTGCCAAAATTTATACGGAACAAGGACTTTATCACAAAGCTATAGACACTTATAAAAAATTAAGTTTGAAATATCCCGAAAAAAGTCTTTATTTTGCGAACCTTATTGAAAAACTGAATCAGAAATTAAATTAATTATACAATGTTTTATTTATTTATCGCTCTTATTATCCTAGCCTCTATTTTATTGGTATTTATTGTATTAATACAAAATCCAAAAGGTGGCGGATTAAACTCAAACTTCGCGGGATCAAACAACCTGATGGGTGTTAAACGCACAGGAGATATTCTTGAAACCGGTACTTGGGTGTTAGTTATCGCTATCATGGTTATTTCTTTATTAATTAATGCTACCATGCCTACAGATGGTGGTGCTGGTATAGGTGGTTCTGGATTAGGAGATCAAATTACTCCTACCACGGTACCTACAACTACAGCTCCGAATACAGCTGCACCGTTAACTCCGATTACTACACCAAGCGATACAACTAATTAAAATTAGATAAACCGAATAAATTGAAGGGGATGAAGGTTTCATCCCCTTTTTTTGTATAAAGGTTCTCTGTCATTTTTGCATAAGCCAATGACAACTTTAAAGAGAGCTTCTGCTTTTAAGAGCAAAAGAATGAAAAATTGGCAAGGATTATACAAAAACAAGCTTTGGCATAATTCCTGAACAAGTAGTTAAAGTGTTAAACATTAAATTTTTAATAGATCAAAATTATGGCATTAAACATTAAACCTATCGGAGACAGAGTGGTTGTACAAGCCGCTCCTGCAGAAGAAAAAACCGCATCAGGGATTTATATTCCAGATACCGCAAAAGAAAAACCTCAACGTGGATCTGTGGTAGCTGTTGGTGATGGTAAAGTTGACGAACCATTAACTGTAAAAGTTGGCGATGAAGTACTATACGGAAAATATGCGGGTACGGAGATTACCTACGAAGGAAAAGAGTACTTAATTATGCGCGAATCAGACATTTATGCAGTTCTTTAATTGCAGAAGTCTTACGCATAACATTCAATAAATTAACGGTTTGAATAATTATCTGATTAAGGATTAATTATAATTAATAACATTACTATAAATAAAATGGCAAAAGAAGTAAAATATAATATTGATGCGCGTGATGCTCTGAAAAGGGGCGTTGACACGTTAGCAAATGCTGTAAAAGTAACCTTAGGACCAAAAGGTCGTAATGTAATTATTGAGAAAAAATTTGGTTCTCCGGCTATTACGAAAGATGGTGTTACGGTAGCTAAAGAAATCGACCTGAAAGAGCCTATGGAAAACATGGGTGCACAAATGGTAAAAGAAGTGGCTTCTAAAACTGCTGACCAAGCTGGTGATGGTACAACTACTGCAACTGTTTTGGCTCAGGCTATCATTACTGCAGGTATTAAAAACGTTGCAGCGGGTGCGAACCCAATGGATTTAAAACGTGGAATCGACAAAGCAGTTTCTATCGTTGTAAATAACCTGCAATCTCAATCTCAGACAGTAGGAGAAGATAATCAAAAAATTAAGCAAGTTGCTTCAATTTCAGCTAACAATGACGAAGTTATCGGTTCATTAATCGCTGAAGCAATGACCAAAGTTGGTAAAGATGGTGTAATAACTGTTGAAGAAGCAAAAGGTACTGAAACTGAAGTTAAAACTGTTGAAGGTATGCAATTTGATCGCGGTTACTTATCGCCTTACTTTGTTACCAACACTGATAAAATGGAAGTTGAGTTAGAAAGCCCTTACATCCTGATCTACGATAAAAAGATCAGTAACATGAAGGAACTTCTTCCTATTTTAGAAAAACAAGTACAAACAGGAAAACCACTTTTAATCATTGCAGAAGATTTAGACGGAGAAGCATTGGCTACATTAGTAGTGAATAAAATCCGTGGTTCATTGAAAGTTGCAGCAGTTAAAGCTCCGGGATTCGGTGACCGTAGAAAAGCAATGTTAGAAGACATCGCTATCTTAACAGGTGGTACTGTAATCTCTGAAGAAAGAGGTTTCAAATTAGAAAATGCTGAATTAGATTTCTTAGGCCAGGCAGAAAAAGTACTTATCGATAAAGATAATACAACCATGATTAATGGTTCTGGTAACAGCGAAGATATTAAAGCACGTGTAAGTCAGATTAAATCTCAAATCGAAAGCACTACATCTGATTACGATCGTGAAAAACTTCAAGAGCGCTTAGCAAAATTAGCTGGCGGTGTAGCTGTATTATATGTTGGAGCTGCAACTGAAGTTGAAATGAAAGAAAAGAAAGACCGTGTAGATGATGCTTTACATGCAACTCGTGCAGCAGTTGAAGAAGGTATTGTAGCTGGTGGAGGTGTTGCCTTCATCCGTGCAATTGAAGCTTTAGCTGATCTGAAAGGTGATAACGAGGATGAAACTACTGGTATCAATATCATCAAACGTGCTATCGAAGAGCCTTTACGTCAAATCTGTACAAACGCAGGTGTTGAAGGATCTATCGTAGTTCAACGAGTAAAAGAAGGTGCTGCTGATTACGGCTACAATGCACGTACTGATTCTTATGAGAACTTAATTAAAGCCGGTGTTATTGACCCGACTAAAGTTTCTCGTATAGCATTGGAAAATGCAGCTTCGATCGCATCGATGTTATTAACTACTGAGGTAGTTCTAGCAGATGCTCCAGAAGAAGATAAAGGCGCTGCCGGTGCTCCTCCAATGGGCGGCATGGGCGGAATGATGTAATATCATTTGCTATATAAATAAAAAAAGCCATTCTGTTTATTCAGAGTGGCTTTTTTTTTAAGCCTGTTATCTGTTAATTCTTAAATACTTATTCCTTTTTTATAATTATTTTTGATTAGAAAATCGACGGGCATGAACACATCATATATATTATTCTTAAAAAGACATTTTTTATTTAGTTCTATTATTCTCTTATTGTTCGCGGCCTCCTGCCAAAAATCAGAAGTTCCTTCTCCTATACCTCCCCGTACAAGAGACACCTCTCGTGTTCCCGGTAATCCAGCATCAAATACTGCGATTAACACATGGATAACCGATAGTATGCGTATTTATTATTACTGGAACAAAAGTATACCTAATGACGCTCAATTAAACCTCAAACTAGCTCCTCCCGACTTCTTCGAGAGCATACTTGATGATGCTGATCGGTTTTCCTGGATTCAAAACGTTGATGATTTAAATGATAATCTGGCTGGTGTAAGCACTACCACCGGATTGAATATTATGCTCGTATCATACAACGATGATGAAAGTGTTTTAGGGGTGGTAAGATATGTCATTCCCGGATCTCCCGCTGACATTCGTGGTATAAAACGAGGTGATCTTTTTACGGAAGTAAATGGTACATCAATGACTTCTGGAAATTATGAAACACTGCTAGATCCTTATTTTAACGGGGAGAGTTTCCAAATTACTCTTGCTACCATAGAAGATCAAGTTTTAAAAACTGGAAGTAAAGTCAATCTTACTGCTACGCGCGTAGATGAACCATCTGTCTATTATCATAGCATCATTACCACACAATCTGGCAAAAAAGTAGGATATCTTTTTTATAATCGCTTCTTAAATGAAGAATCAAATGAACTTCTTGACGTTTTCAAGGAATTCAAATCATCGGGAGTCAACGAACTTATTTTGGATCTGCGTTATAATTTAGGTGGCGGAATCGCTGTTTCCGGCTTACTGTCAGCATTGATTAAACCAAACTATAATAAGAACCAAATCTTCGTGAATTATAATTATAATGACCTTTTAAACGCCATGATTCCTGTAGAAGATAGGAATGATAGCTTTTCAAGACTATTCCCTGCATTATCAAACAGTCCGGATACGGCTGCAACAGCCAGTACCATGAATGCTGAAGTACAAGCTGCAAACTTAAATCTACCGAAAGTTTATATATTAGGAACCTATAATTCTGCTTCTGCAAGTGAACTGGTAATTCATAATTTGGCTCCTTATATGCCTGTTATTCATATAGGTGAAACCACTCGAGGCAAAAATGAGGGATCCATTACAATCGAAGATACCCGAAAACCACGGGTAATAAATTGGGCTCTACAGCCGATTATTGTTAAACTAGCAGATAAAAATGGCGAAGGAGATTATGATCAAGGCTTAATACCGGATTATGAGATTGACGAAGTTGATTTCTTGCCTTTATCGCCCATCGGCTCTAAAGAAGATCCATTAATAGCAAAAGCATTAAGCCTGATCGATCCTGTTGCAAGTCCGCAAGCACGAGCCAGAACGATGACATTTGCACCAAGGTCTCTTTTACAAAAGGTATCCTTCGCAGGTGAATTAGATAAAAGAATAATGAAAGCTCGTCCGGTCCAAATGGATGGAACCATTGATACGGAAGCTCTCAAAAGGATTAAGGGAAATAAATAAGGATTTAAACAAAATCCATCTGAAAGAGTACTGACAAATGGTGCTTCAGTCGCTTTTTCACTTCAGATATATCTTGCTTCGCTCCGAGCTCTGCTTCCATGGAAGTAACCTGTTTATCATCAATCCCACATGGAACAATGTGATTGAAATAACTTAGGTCTGCGTTCACATTAAAGGCAAAACCATGCATCGTCACCCAGCGACTGCTCCGAACGCCCATAGCGCATATTTTGCGGGCGCGCTCACTATCCGGCTCTAACCATACCCCGGTATAACCGGGATATCTTCCAGCCACGATGCCATACTCTGCTAAGGTCAGTATAATGGCTTCCTCCAGCGTTCTTAAGTATAGATGAATATCTGTAAAGAAATTATCAAGATCTAATATCGGGTAGCCAACAATTTGTCCCGGCCCATGATAAGTAATATCTCCACCTCTGTTAATCTTATGATAGGTTGCACCTTTCTCTTTAAGTTCAGCATCGCCTAATAGCAAATGCTCAGGTTTACCGCTTTTTCCGAGTGTATATACATGTGGATGTTCTACAAAAATAAGGTAGTTATCTGTAGGACCAACCGTGTTATTTGTACGATTAGCAACCTTCTGAGCTACAATATCGGCGAAAATACTTTCCTGCTTTCCCCAAGCCTCCGAATAATCGACACTCCCCCAATCCTGAAAAATAACTTTCTTGTTTTGCATTGTTTTTATTTCAATCTACAAATTTACGCATTGCAAACATAGGCTAAAAGGTAACCATCCATTTTCTCATAATCTACTGTCAGATGTTGCGAAAAATCTGAGGTATACAGACGCGCATCAAGTTTCCCGGTTTCTTGATATTGAAAAGCTTCAATTTCAATGTTCTGTTTTAAAGAAATCCCCTTTTTTCCCTGCCATTTAAAAATTGCTTCTTTAGCACACCAGCAAACATAAAGTCTTTCAATTTTATGTTCACCATTCACTCTTTCAATTTCAAAATCTTTCAGAAATTTTTTAGCTATCCGCCTTATCTTAGGTTGAATTATTTCTATATCTACACCTACAGCATGCTTTGGATGAACCATTGCAATAGCAAAATCATTTGAGTGGCTCAGGGAAATATAACCCTCGTATTTATCAATATAAGGCTTGCCATGCTCATCTTTAAAACACTCAGCCACTCCTTCCGGAAACAAAGCATTCAATGCCTGTCGTACTGCTAACCAACGTATTCTCCCTTTTTCTGAACGGATCGCTAATAACTCATTTTGCTCCCGATTACTGATGCATAAGCTTGATCGCAATTCCTCTTCACTTTCTTCAATTTGCCATAAGCATAGGGAGCTTCCATTGGCTAAGGTTTTAATATAACGTATCGGCATTCTCTCTTAATTTCTTTTCTTTTTTGATAAAAGCATTCCAAATTACAAACATTTGTCCGGATATTAATTTAAAAACAGTTTTTTGACTTCTCCGAGTATATTAAGCAAGATTATTTTCTAATTTTACATCCATGATTTTATCTGATAAACGAATACTTGAAGAGATTGAAGCCGGAAACATTGTAATCGAGCCTTATGATCGTAAATGCCTGGGGACCAATTCATATGATGTACATTTAGGGAAGTACCTGGCTACTTACAAAAATCGAATATTAGATGCAAAAGAACACAATGAAGTTGTTCATCTGGAAATCCCAAAAGAGGGGATTGTTCTGGAACCAGGCACCCTATATCTGGGGGTAACCGTTGAATATACTGAAACCTATAAACACGTTCCTTTTTTAGAAGGAAAATCAAGCATCGGTCGCTTAGGAATCGACATCCATGCTACTGCAGGAAAAGGCGATGTTGGCTTTTGCAATACATGGACTTTAGAAATATCTGTCACTCAATCCGTTCGCGTTTATGCCGGAATGCCAATCGGGCAGCTTATCTACTTTGCTGTTGAGGGTGAAATCGAAATTCCGTATAACACCAAAGGGAATGCAAAATACAATCGGAAAACTACCAAACCAGTAGAAAGCATGATGTGGAAAAACGATTTCTAATCGTCGCTAAATTCCATTAAATACGCCTTTAAAAACTCATCTATTTCCCCATCCAATACAGCTTGTGTATTGGATGTTTCATAATTTGTACGCAGGTCTTTCACCATTTTATAAGGGTGCAATACATAGTTTCGTATTTGCGATCCCCATTCAATCTTCTTCTTATTACCTTCAATTAGAGCCGTTGCTTCCATTTTCTTACGCATCTCTATCTCGTACAATTGAGATTTCAACAAGCGCATCGCATTTTCCTTGTTTTGCAATTGAGAACGGGACTCTTGATTTTTAATAACAATTCCCGTAGGTTTATGATGCAATCGAACAGCAGTCTCTACCTTATTAACATTCTGTCCACCCGCACCTCCTGAACGAAAGGTATCCCATTCAACTTCAGAATCCTTAACATCAATCTCAATCGTATCGTCAATTAACGGATAAACATATACAGAAGCGAATGAAGTGTGTCTTTTAGCATTAGAATCAAAAGGTGAAATACGCACCAGTCGATGCACACCATTTTCTCCTTTTAAATAACCATAGGGAAAACTGCCTTCAAACTGCAATGTAACAGATTTCAGACCTGCAATTTCACCCGATTGATAATCTTGTTCAGTAATCTTATAACCATTTCTCTCTCCCCACATCAAATACATCCTCATCAACATCTCAGCCCAGTCGCAACTTTCCGTCCCTCCCGCACCTGATGTAATTTGAAGAACTGCACCCAATTGATCTTCCTCAGAACTCAGCATATTCTTAAACTCCAAATCCTCTAAAGCATGCAAAGCATGATTATATACCTCATCAACTTCTTCAGCACTGGCATCTCCTGCATGAAAGAAATCATACATTACAACCGAGTCTTCAACAAGCGTTAACAGCTTATCATAAGAATCAGTCCAGATCTTTTTACTTTGTATGGTATGTAATACAGCCTCAGCTGCTTTAGGGTCATCCCAAAAATTAGGAGTAAGTGTTAAACTCTGGTCTTTATGGATCTCTTCTCGTTTAGTATCGATGTCAAAGATGCCTCCTCAGGGAAGCAGTTCGATCCCTCAAATCTTGAATATTTTCTTTGGTCATTGCACAAATATACGATTAATGATGTGTCTATTTTTAGAACAACAAAAACAATTGATAGTTTAATAAATCAATAATTACTTCAATAATTCTGTTATATCATCTTCTGTCAACGACTTCACGAAGCTTTCTTCTATCTGGATCAACGAATCAGCAATTACTTTCTTTCGGTTCTGCAATGCCAGAATCTTTTCTTCTACAGAATCTTTGGTAATAAACTTATATATAAAAACATTGCGAGTCTGTCCGATACGATGCGAGCGATCTATCGCCTGCATTTCTACTGCAGGGTTCCACCAAGGATCCAAAATAAAAACATAATCGGCCTCTATAAGATTCAAACCTACACCACCCGCTTTAATCGATATCAAGAAAACATTTACAGCATCACTCTCCCTGAATTCATTAACCACTTCTTTGCGGTTCTTGGTAGCTCCATCCAAATAGGCAAAGGCAATGTTTTCCTGCTCAAAATACTCAGCATAAATTTTCATCTGTCTTACAAACTGAGAAAAAATCAGAACCTTATGCCCTCTCAATAAAACATTCTCCAAGGTATCAATCACATTCTCAAACTTCCCCGAAGATTCTTTGTATTCGCTATCAATCATACGGGGATGGTTTGCTAGCTGTCGGAGTTTACTCAAGCCTTGCAGAACCTGGATACCTGTCTTCTTAAAACTTCCATCCTCTAATTGCTTAAGCATCAAATTACGATACTCGGCCTTAATCTTCTCATAATAATCAGCCTGTTCTTCCGTCATGCTGCAATAGAATATCTTTTCAGACTTCTCTGGAAGCTCGGTGGCCACCTGAGCTTTCGTTCGGCGCAAAACAAAAGGCTTAATCAATACCTGCAGTCTTCGTGCAGCTTCCTCATCCTTCTTCTTCTCAATAGGAACAACGAATTCCTTCAGAAAAAACGAATGGCCTCCCAATAATCCTGGATTAATAAATGCCATTTGAGGCCATAAATCAGCTACTGAATTCTCAACCGGAGTACCGCTCAATATTAATTTATTCCGCCCTCTCAGCTTATTAATCGCTTTAAATGACTTAGAGGAAACGTTTTTTATATTCTGGCTTTCATCCAATATAATGTAATGGAACAAAAATTCTCCCAAAACAGGCTCATCAATCCGGGCTATTCCATAAGTACTGATAACCAGATCATAATTGGAGAAATCTATAGCGGACTTATCACGCCCTCCACCTGTATGATTTAGAATTTTTAAATGAGGAGCAAACTTCTGAGCCTCGCTCAACCAATTATAGATCAAAGAAGTAGGCATAATAATTAGCGAAGTGGTATTGCTGCCTGCAGTTGAAAGATCCTCTTTTTCTTTTTGCAGAAGTGCTAAGGTCTGTACCGTCTTTCCCAATCCCATATCATCTGCCAGACAGCCGCCAAAGTGATATTTCTTTAAAAATTGAAACCAATTATATCCTGCCTTTTGATAAGGACGCAAACTTCCGCTAAAATTAACAGGATCATCAACCTCTTCCAGCATCTCAAAATCCGCCAACTTCTCTATCTTTCTCCTCATACTTATTCCCGCGATTTCACTCTCCTGCAATTCATTGATCACCCCTACATGCTGCTTCTTTAATCGTAAAGACTCATTACCTTCCGCAAAATAAAAGAAATTCACAAATTGGGTAAACCATTGCTCCGGAATAATAGCTACTTCGCCCGAAGGAAGGACAAATTCCCGTATCTTATTTAATATATTTTTTCGAAGACTTATAAAAGGAATGCTATACTGTCCAAATTGGACCATCGCCTTAATGTCAAACCAGTCATTATCCTCCTTCACCTCCAAGTCCAGTTCTATCTTTCCAAATAGATATTGTTTTTCTGCCTTTTTCTGTATAACATCAAAGCCGTTTTCCTTCAGCTCCTCAATATGTTCACTTAACCAGTTAATCAACGAGAAATCTTCAACACTCGTATTCTCGTTAAGCGAACGATCAATTTCAAATTGATTTGAAAGACTCGTCTTCGGATGAAGACCCAAACTCTTAAGAAATAAAATCCGTCCACTTTCCCATTGGACTGATCTTTTTACACGGTAAAAAGTGTATGCGTCCGATTCTGCATTATATTCTAGTTTAACACTAACCTTCTTTCCAGATATATCCGCAAAGGTATAAGGCCCGTATTTAAATTTAACTTTCAGAACCGGTCCTTCAGCCGCCGGATAGCTAAACTCAAGAATAGGGGTTCCATCATATTGCTGAGTTTTAATATCAAATCCTTCCGCATATACATGATGCTTTTCAATCAAAGGACCAATGAATTTCTTAAAATAACTCTGCTCAGCTGATCGTGGAATAGAGATAAATCTCTTATTCAGAAAAGGCGATAACTTCTTGCCATCTACATCCTTTTCAAAGAAATACAGAACATTCTCCAATAGCAAACAGGCGGGTTCATTCGTAATTACTTCTGCATCTTTGTACATGAATTCCATTCGGAAACCATCATATTTTAATGTTGGAAAATAACGAAGTTCTGTATCCGAACGTCTAAAATGAAACAAAACAGAAGTTAAATGCTCCGCAAAGGCCAGGGGAGTTTCAACCGGCCACCCTTCCTTGCTCATTAAAAAAAGAGATTTATCTTTCAGTAACTGCAGTATCTGATTCAAATTTTGTTCAATCCGCGGACGGATTACAGCAAATATTTTTGGAGTAAAAATGTTTAAGAAATATTCCGAAGGACGAATGTTCTTCTTATAAAAACGCTTAATCAACTGACTCTGCTCAATCTCCTCACACAACTTAATTAAGACCCAGTCGGTCTCATCCATGCCCTGAACATACTCTGAAGCAGTGTTCATAAATAAGCGCTGGTAGGTAAGCGAGAAGCTATTATCCTGATTCAATTGCACGACATGAGGTTCAATTAAATAGCCCAGAAACTCATGCCTACACAAAGAATAAACTATCTTAAATGGTTTCTTACTATCTACTCTCATTATTAAACTAATCGCTTTTTAATTCTTTTATAATTTTTAAAGGGTTTTAAATATAATGATTCCTTTTGGATTAAAGCCTATTATTAAAAAACAGGCATGCAAGCGACTTCTATAAACAAAAAATGCCCTCCTTTAATAGGAGGGCATTCAATATAAATTTATTAAGATGTTATGACCCTAACTGAATTCTTTTGAACGCAGTTACAGTCAAACCCTTAGAAACACTATCCAAGAATTGGCTGATGTTTTTAGATGAATCTTTAACAAACTCCTGATTCAATAAAGTATTTTCTTTATAGAATTTATTCAATTTACCTTGTGCAATTTTTTCAATCATAGCTTCAGGTTTTCCTTCAGCACGGATTTGTTCCTTAGCAATTTCAAGCTCACGCTCAACCAAAGAAGCATCTACACCATCTTTATCAATAGCAGTAGGGTTCATCGCTGCAATTTGCATTGCTACGTCTCTACCTGCATCTTCAACACCTTCTGCATCTGCGCTTAGTCCAACTAAAACAGCTAAACGGAAGTTGCTATGAACATAAGCTACTACTTTCTCAGCTTCAACAAGCTCATAAGTCGAAACTTCAACTTTTTCACCTGTTTTACCTGTTTGCTCAATAATTAAATCAGCAACACTTACATTATTGATTGTTAATGCCTTTAGTGCTTCAACACTCGAAGGCTGTTCGTCCGCTGCAAGGTTAAGAATACTTTCAGCAAATGCAACAAACTCATCGTTCTTAGCAACGAAATCTGTTTCGCAATTAACCTCAACAATCACCCCTCTTTTTCCATCTACAGAAGTTTTTGCTAAAACCAAACCTTCATTTGATTCACGATCTTGACGATTTGCAGCAACCTTTGCACCTTTTTTACGTAGATAATCAACTGCATCTTCAAAATTACCTTTAGCCTCTACCAAAGCTTTTTTGCAATCCATCATACCTGCGCCTGTTTGTTGGCGTAGTTTATTTACGTCTGATGCAGAAATTTGTACTGTCGACATTTTTTCTCCTTTATTTATTAATAAAATAATTATGGGTTGTTAATTAAGTGTCGTGAAAAAGCAAAACACATAATCAACAACCCACAACATTAAAAAATTTAATCCTTTTTCTCTTCTACTGTATCTTCTGCACTCTCTTCAGTTGCTGTTTCAGCAGCTTGAGGTGCTTCGGAACTTGCAGATTTACGAGTGCGTTTTTGAGCGCCTTCTTTTTTCTCAGGAGCTGCTTCTTGCTTAGCATTATCTATTTGTGCTTTTGCTGCTGCTGCTTCTTTCTCTGCTTCATCCTCCTTATCGCGTTTACGCTCTTCTAAACCTTCTTTTATTGCCTGACCAATTACGTCTGCAATTAATGAGATTGATTTTGAAGCATCATCATTCGCTGGAATAGGAAAATCGATATTTGATGGGTTAGAGTTGGTATCAACCATTCCAAAGGTAGGAATGTTTAATTTGATAGCCTCACTAACTGCAATATGTTCTTTCTTTACGTCAACAATAAATAGCGCTGCAGGCAAACGGTTTAAATCAGCGATACCACCTAATAGTGATTCCAATTTAATACGCTCACGTTGAATCATCAATCTTTCTTTCTTTGATAAAACATCGTATGTACCATCTTTCGTCATTTTGTCAATGTTTGACATTTTTTTGATCGACTTACGTACAGTAGCGAAGTTTGTAAGCATACCACCTAACCAACGTTCCGTAACATACGGCATGTTAGTCTCTTTAGCGTGCTCTGCAATAATATCTTTTGCTTGCTTCTTTGTAGCAACAAATAATATCTTACGTCCTGATTTTACAATTTGTTTAATTGCAGATGAAGCTTCTTCTAACTTCACCAATGTTTTATTTAAATCGATAATGTGGATGCCGTTACGCTCCATGAAAATGTATTTCGACATTTTCGGATCCCATTTGCGGGTAAGGTGTCCAAAATGTACACCTGCATCCAGTAATTCCTGATATGTTGTTCTAGCCATTGCTTGGTCCTCCTTAAATTAACGTTTACTAAATTGAAATTTCTTACGAGCTTTAGCGCGTCCTGGTTTCTTACGTTCAACCATACGGTTATCACGAGTTACCAATCCTTTAGCACGTAAAGCCGATTTAACTTCTGGGTCGAGCTCAATTAAAGCTTTAGCAATTGCTAAACGCACTGCCTCCGCCTGACCTTTAACTCCACCACCCGAAACGTTAACTTTAACATCATGGTTTCCAGAAACTCCGGCAACCTCAATGCTTTGCGTTACTATGTATTGCAAGGGCAATGTTGGAAAATATTCTTTGTAATCTTTACCGTTAACGATAATGTTTCCGCTACCTGCACTAAGATAGATACGTGCAACAGCAGTTTTTCTTCTTCCTGAAGTGTTTGTAATTGACATTTCTTTTCTCCTTAGAATTTAACTGTTTTAGGACTTTGAGCCGCGTGCGGATGCTCATTACCAGCATACACAAAAAGGTTCTTGAATAGAGCGCGACCTAATTTGTTCTTAGGCAACATACCACGAACCGCTTTCTCAACGATGCGTGTTGGGTGTTTAGCCAATAATTCCTTAGGAGAAATGAAACGCTGACCACCTGGATAACCAGTATAAGAGGTATAAACCTTGTCATTCAGTTTATTTCCGGTCAACTTAACCTTGTCTGCATTAATAACAATCACGTTATCTCCGCAGTCTACGTTTGGGGTAAATGTAGGCTTGTGTTTTCCTCTGATTACTTTCGCAATTTCAGAAGACAAGCGCCCCAAAATCTCACCTTCGGCATCAACTACAATCCATTCCTTATTGGTGGTTTGCTTGTTGGCTGAGACAGTTTTGTAACTTAACGTATTCACTTGCTTTGTTTTATTTTATGAATAATTTATATTTTTCCCTAAAAATAAGGACTGCAAAGGTAAGAATAAGTTTTTTGAAACCAACATAGATTTACTAATTTTTCTTAGGTTTGTTTTATGAAGCTACCAACCTTACCCGGTTTTGACCCTCAAGCATTTGAGAAGTATTTCAAAAACACGGGCTGGCTTATGATGGCACGCGTAGGCACTCTTTTAATAAAGATGCTTACCGGAATTGCTGTAGCCAATTATTTGGGAAGTTCAGGAAATGGGATTTTAAATTATCCCATGGCACTCATCACCTTTTTTATGGCAGCTTCTGCCCTAGGTTTAGATTCTTATATAACCCGTGAACTGCTACAGCGTCCTCAATCTAAAAACATACTATTAGGAACAGCATTTGCCCTGCGCCTATCCGCCGGATTAATCGTACTACCCTTAATTTATTTTACCTATTTCGTAATCAACAACCTGGCAGACGCCAATCCGGGCGTTCCATTTAATTTCATTGCCATTGTCTCCTTCGTCTGCGTTATCCAATCTATCAACATCATAGATAGTTATTTCCAATCGCAGGTTCAAGGAAAGAAAATTATGCTTGTGCAGGTTATCGCCAATATCTTATCTGCCCTGGTAAAAATCATACTGATACTTGTAGCTGCTCCAATTGCCTATTTTATCTGGGCTCTGCTAGCCGATGCTATTTTTTTAGCAATCAGCTATTTATGCATGTATCACAAAAGCAAAGAATCTGTCTTTCATTGGAGATTCGACAAAAACCTGGCGAAATATTTAATCCAGATGTCATGGCCACTTGCTTTTTCAGCCATACTGGTTACCTTATATATGAAGATAGACCAAATAATGATCAGCAGTTATTTGGATAGCAGCGCACTGGGTATTTATTCAACCGTAGTAAGCTTAAGTGAAAGTTGGTACTTTATTCCGGTCGCAACGGTAAGCGCACTCTTTCCGGCAATCATGAATGCCCGACAACATGATGAAGAACGTTACCGAAACCGACTCCAGAACCTATACGATCTCATGTCTTTTATTAGTCTGGGAATAGCGATTGTTATGACATTTGCGTCACCGCTTGTATATAAAATACTATACAAAGCCGACTTCGCGGCGGGCGCTGAGGTTTTATCCATTCATATATGGGCAGGAATATTTGTATTTTTGGGAAGTGCAAGCGGACAATATTTAATTGCAGAAGGCTATACAAAACTATCACTAGTACGTACCGGTGTTGGAGCTTTGATAAATATTATTTTAAATATGTGGTGGATTCCCATTTTTGGCATAAAAGGTGCGGCTTGGGCATCATTGATAGCGTATGCAGTGGCAACATTTTATATTATACTAATACCAAAAACACGCGTACAGGGCATCATGATGTTAAAATCAATATTTCAGATAAACCTAATTAGAAAACTCATTAAATTTTGAAAAATATATATCCTATTTCCAGCCTTCTCAATACCCAGAAGTTGCGTTCAATACTATCTTTTGGCATAAAAGGTTATTTAGCAGAAATCGGTTGGTTTGTTGCCCTTAAGCACAAATCATCTGTAAACGGAGAGAACGAACCAATTCCCTGGCTCACCTATTCATTTATCGACTTCCTGGAAAACAGGCTAAATAAAGAACAGTCTATTTTTGAATTTGGCTCAGGTAACTCAACACGCTATTTTGCGAAAAAGGTAAGCCATATCAGTTCCCTAGAGCATGATAGATCCTGGTACGAAAACGGATTAAAAAACAAACCCAAAAATGCGGATCTGATCTTTTGTGAACTCGACTCAGATGGCAATTACTGCCGCGGAGCAATTAATACCAAACAAAAGTTTGATATTATCATTATAGATGGAAGAGACCGTGTAAACTGCTGTCTGCAAAGTATTCAAGCTCTTAAAGAAGGAGGAGTAATCATTTTAGACGATTCTGAACGCGAACGATATCATGGCGGACGCGTTGCTTTAAAAGAAAACGGCTTTAAAGAACTTTCCTTCAGTGGAATTTCACCGGGCTTTTTTTACAGAAAGGAAACTTCAGTATTCTACCGAAGCAATAACTGTTTAGGTATTTAATATATCAATCTTAATCTAATTTCATATGCAACATCTTGCGCCTATTGCTTTATTTGTATATAACAGACCGGAACATACGCGCCGTACCATTTCCTTTTTGCAGAAAAATCTGCTAGCCGATGAATCAAGGTTATTCATTTATTCTGACGCTGCCAAAGACGAAACCGATAAAAAGAAAGTGGAAGAAACCAGAGAACTCATCAAAACAGTTGATGGTTTTAAGTCTGTTAAAATAATCGAGCGTAAGGAAAGCTATGGCTTAGCAGCATCCATCATTGATGGTGTTTCTGAACTGACAAAAGAATACGGAAAGGTAATTGTTTTTGAAGACGATTTATTAGCCTCCCCTTTTACCTTACGGTATTTCAACGAAGCTTTAAGAACCTATCAGGAAGAAGAGCGTGTAATGCAAATCAGTGCCTATATGTTTCCCTTGAAAAATCCGGAAAGTTTGCCGGAAACATTTTTCTTCCGCGCTACTACAAGTTGGGGCTGGGCTACCTGGGAAAGAGCCTGGAATCATTTTGAACCCAATGTTTCTCTTCTATATCAGCAATTCGACCAAAGTAAAATCAAGGATTTCTCCATAGACGGTTCCATGAATTACTGGAAACAGCTGCTCGACTTCAAAAGCCATAAAAATAATTCCTGGTCTATCCGGTGGTATGCTTCTGTCTTTTTAAATAAGGGGCTTGTGCTACATCCCAGAGAATCATTAATAGATAATATCGGGCACGATGGCACCGGTGTTCATTCAATAATTGAAGACACCTATCAAGTTACCATCTCCCGCAAACCCATTCATAATTTCGCAACTGAAATTAAAGAAAATAAAGAAGCACTGGCAGCCATTAAGCTCTTTTTCAAACATCGAAAAGGAAGTTTATTCAAACGAGGAAAGAAGTTTCTTATTAATACATGGTATCAATTTTTTAAGTCGTAGAATGATCGAAGTAAGCGTAGTTATACCCATATATAAGTCTGAACTGACGGATTCTGAATTAAAATCCTTTAAGCAGTGTTTGGATGTATTGGGAAATCATCCGCTGATGCTGGTTGCTCCAACTGGCTTAGACACGTCGACTTACGAAACTCTTGCAGGAAGAAATCTTCAGTGCACCTATTTCAATAAACGATACTTCACATCTGTACGCGGCTATTCCGAACTGCTTTTAAGTAAAAAGTTCTATTGCCACTTCGAAGCCTATGAATATATCTTAATTTATCAATTAGATGCCTGGGTGTTTCAGGATGATCTATCCCATTGGTGCAAGCTAGATTACGATTATATAGGCGCACCTTGGCTAGAAGCGCCACCCATAACTTCCGGCAAAAAACCATTCATCAATATCTCTAATTTTTTAATTAATAAAGTAGGAAATGGAGGCTTCTCTTTGCGAAAGGTAAAGCCGCATATCAAATGGGCATGGTGGGTTTCTTTTATATTCAAATTCTTCCCGAAAAATGAAGATATATTATGGACACTCTTAGCACCTTTTAAAAAACCCAATGAAATAGAAGCCCTGCAGTTTGCGTTCGAATTAAATCCCGAGCAATCTTATGAACTCATCAACGAGCAATTACCATTCGGATGCCATGCCTGGGAAAAGTACAACCCCACATTCTGGAAAAGATTCATTTAAGCTATGCCAACTAGTTTTCACCCCACACTATCGATTATCACCATCGTTTATAATAACGTTAAGGATATTGAACGCACCATGCTTTCAGTGATTAATCAACAGTATGACGCCATTGAATATATCATTATCGATGGGGGCTCAACAGATGGAACGGTAGATCTTATTAAACAATATGAACATAGTATTACCCGTTGGATCAGCGAACCCGATAAAGGAATCTATAATGCCATGAATAAAGGGCTCAATATGGCAAGCGGCGATTATGTTCTCTTTATGAATTCAGGCGATGAGATTTATGCGAATGATACCGTATCCAAGGTATTCTCTACAGAGCCCGATGCAGATATCTATTATGGAGAAACAGAAATGTTCAATGATGAATGGGAAAGCCTGGGCACTCGCCGGCATCAAGTTCCGGAAAAGTTTACCTGGCGCAGCTTCAAATACGGCATGAGCATCAGCCACCAAGCCATTTATATTCGCAGAGCAATCACCGAACCCTACGATGAGCATTATAAATTAAGTGCGGATATCGATTGGATACTCAAAGCTGCCCGAAAAGCGAAAAAGATTGTAAACACGCATCAATATGTAGCCAAATATTTGGTTGGCGGAATGTCTAAAAAACGTCATCGTGAGAGTCTAAAGGAACGCTTCCACATCTTTACTGAGTACTATGGCCTTACAGCCAACTTATTTAATCATGCTGTTATTGCAGCCAGACTAGCTTGGTATTATTTAAAGAACAGACGCACGAACGATTAATCCGGCATCTCAATATTTAAAGCCAGTATATTCCCCAAATTTTTAGCAGTTCTTGTCAAATTTTTCGACGTATGGCTTAAAGCCTTCGCTAAATCATCCGGTTCATTTCCTATTGGCATAATTACATCAAAGTATTCCTGCAATTGAGAGTTCAATTCCAAAGGCACCTTACCTGCAAAAGCAATAACAGGCAGAGACTTAAACTTGGCTCTGGAAGCTACCCCAAACGGACCCTTTCCCTGCAATGTTTGTTCATCAATGCTTCCTTCGCCGGTAATCACCAAATCTGCTTTCTCTAAAGAAGATGAGAAATCTGTAAGATCCAAGAAGTAATCAATGCCATTAACCAGCTTCGCATTCAAAAAAGCATATAATCCGGCGGCGGCGCCCCCGGCAGTACCGCCATGTTTTATGGAAGTGATATCTTTTCCCGTTTGCTTAAATGTTACTTCCGAAAACCTTGAAAGTGCTCTATCCAGTATTTTAACATCTTCAGTAGATGCACCCTTTTGCGGTCCAAAAACAGCAGCAGCTCCTTCGTCACCCAATAGCAAATTATCTACGTCGCAAAGAACGACTACCTCACAATCCAATACTCTTTTATCGAAATCAGACAAATCAATCGAGTCTAAATCAGTCAGATTCTCCGGCAAGATTTCCAGCTCTTGCCCTTCCTTATCCAAAAATCGAATTCCCAATGCCTGTAATATTCCGCACGCAACATCAACCGTTGCAGAACCGCCCATTGCAATAATCAATTTTTCCGCTCCCTTCTCCAAAGCCATTTTTATCTGCTCGCCCGTTCCAAAAGATGTTGCCTGTAAAGGATTCAATTCTTCTGATTGCAACAAGCGTATCCCGGATGCATTGGCCATCTCGATAATAGCCGTCTTTCCGCCATCAATCAAACCGAAAGATGCATCAATCGTTCTTCCCAACGCATCGTGGACAGTCGTTTTTATGACCTCTCCACCAAACTTATCTATTATCAAAGTTCCCGTACCATCACCACCATCCCCTATTGGAAAGCATTCAAAAGTACAATGAAGTTTGCTCTGCAAAAAACCCTTCTCAATAGCTAAAGCAACATCTGAAGCATCTAGGCTATGTTTAAAACTATTGGGGGCGATGAGAATATGCATTGTTAAGCATTTACAACATTGACCGGACTTCCTTCCTTGAATGCGGATAGATTATCGGTAGCAATTTGCAGTAAACGAGTACGCGATTCAATAGTTGCCCATGCTATATGAGGGGTTATAAGGCAATTCTTAGCTTTAAACAAAGGACTATCTTTTTTCGGTGGTTCAACCGAGAGTACATCAATCCCCGCTCCGGCAATAATACCTTCATTCAATGCCGCTGCCAAATCCTCCTCAACAATGATTGGTCCTCTGGCAGTATTTAGCAAAAAGGCTGAAGACTTCATGCTCTGCAAACTTTTCTTATTGATCAGACCCTCGGTTTGCGGGGTTAACGGACTGTGTATGCTTACTACATCAGACTCTTTTAAAAGATCAGAAACTTCAGCCCATTTAAAGTTCTTACGATGTGATTGATCGCTATGAGTTCTGCTCGCTCCTATAATATTCATTCCAAAGGCTGTCGCCACATCAGCAACCTTTTGTCCGATGGTACCGAAACCAATAATCCCCATCGTCTTACCCGAAAGCTCCATCAAAGGATAATCCCAGAAACTAAAATCCAGAGAACGCGACCATTTTCCATCTTTCACAACATCGCTATGGCGCTGAACACGTAAGCAGAGTTCCAGTAATAATGCAAAAGTTAACTGAACAACAGAGGGTGTGCTGTAACCAGGCACATTGCAAACAGTTATTCCACGTTTCTTTGCAGCCTCAATGGCGATAATATTATAACCTGTTGCTGTAACACCAATGTATTTTAAATCAGGTAAGCTCTCTATTTCTTTCTCTCCAATCGTAACCTTATTAGTCAGAAGAACCTCCGCACCCTTACAACGTTCAACAATTTTATCCGTCGGCGTTCGATCATATACAACAACTTCGCCTAATTGTTCTAATCCCTCCCAACTCAGATCTCCCGGGTTTAATGTGCACCCATCTAATACGATAATTTTCATTGTGTAATTTGTTTTTAATGGAAACGAAACTATCATGCGCTCTTCTTTATTCAATAAATGCGCAATGCTTTCTTCTTCCTTTCCTTTCTCGTAAATTACTAAAAGTAAAGAAAATTAATTAAAAACGATATGGGAAGCCTCTAATTTCTTCTACCTTACGTAACTCTTGTTGCACCCTTGTACGAGCCATGTAAGACCCTTGTAATACATGCTTCAGTTATTAGTGAGTTATTCATGCGTTATGTCTACGCTTTTTTGGCCTTTATAACGTACATACAACGGAGGAATATAACACTAAGATTGCTTTAATGTTATACGAGGGCCGTACAAGGTACATTGCATGTCCGAAGAAGCTCAGCTAGCACTGAGTAATATTCAAGAAAGACAAGGTTGTTTAGGATGTCTTGGAAGTAGATTTATCACCTTTTTGTTCTCTCCAAACTGCAAAGCCTAATACTAAAACTAATATTCCGGAGGCGAAAAGAGAAATCATCTCTCCGGTATAATAAGATTGAGGCTCGAATTTGAATTCTACTTTATGATTTCCTCCCGGAAGTTGAGCAGCACGTAGAACGTAGTCGGCTCTGAAATAAGGGATCTCAACTCCGTCTACAAATGCTTTCCATCCTTTATCGTAATAAATTTCAGAAAACACAGCCACAACGTTCGTTGGGGCAGAGTATTCATAAACTAAATGATCCGGACGATAATCAACCAATTCTATGCTGGCATTTGCCGAAGTACCAACTTTACCAGAATCGATCAGGTGTTTAAATTCTTTGTGAATGATGGCTACATCTTTGGGATTGAAGCTATCAAGCCCTTGCATTTCCTGTTCGGCATTATCCACAAATTTAACTCGGTTTATAATCCATGCATTTCCTGCAGCAGTGCTTCTATTCTGGATATGCTGAGAATTTTGTCCGTCAGATGTAATGGCGTATTTCGTATTCAACATATCCAATACATCCTGGTTAATAGCATTATTAAACTGCCGTTCTATAAGCTCCTGATAACGCATTAGCTTAGCTGCATGATAGCCTCCAATGGTATTATGGTAATACGATGTACTGGCACTTGAGAATGTAGGGATGGTTAAATCAAGAACCCTATAATCTTTTTGCGTATCACGTTTAATGAATTTATCTGCTTCTCGTTCCGGAAACTGATTGGCAAGTACAGATTCTTCAACGAAATTATCCTTGTTTAGGTAACGACGATTTACGCCCCACATATCTATCAGGATAGCTACCGCTAATAGGACAATAGCCGTTTTGGGTCTCAATTTATCCTTAACCCAGAGCCAAACAATCCCTGAACCAAGTAATATAAAAACGAATGACCTAAAGGCATCGCTTCTAGCCATAGAAGCACGATCCTTCACCAATGCATTCAAAATAGCTTGTGCAAAATTATTATCGCCAAGCTGCTGGCCTAATTGCTGAGCCATTGCTTGATGGTTGCTTGCCTTAAAGCTTAAGAATAGATTCGGTAAGATGGCAACAAGCAATGAGATTCCTCCAACAATGTAAAAGCTATAAAGCACTTTTTTATCCAGCTTAGGAATATCTCTCTGCTTGGTAATGATTTCATTTAACGCCAGAACTGCAAGGATCGGGATAAATAAAGATGCGATAACCAAGGTTGATTCTACTGCTCTGAATTTATTATAAAGAGGGAAGTAGTTAAAGAAGATATCGGAAATAAACGGCAAATGTCTGCCAAAAGCGAGGAATAAGCTCAAAAGTGTTGCTCCTAACAACCACCATTTCAGACGATTGTGAACAATGAATATCCCCAAAACAAATAAGAAAATCACGATCGCACCAAAATACCATGGTCCGGAGGTAAAAGGCTTATCGCCCCAATAGGTTGGCATCTGTTGAGCAAAACCTACTGCTTGATTTGCCGGAACACCTTCCTGAAGAAGCACTTTTGCAACTTCTGAATTTTCATCCAATTCAGGTCCTGATCCGCCGCCATATGCATTCGGGATTAGGAAAGTCAGATTTTCCATTACACCTTGGCTCCATTGATAGGCATATTCTCTATCAACCCCTTTGGTATCTGCAGCCTTTGTTTCTGTCGTTAGGTTTGATTTTCCTCGAATTGATTCCTGGCTATATTCATAGGTAGTCCATAACAGACCGGCATTTACTGCTAAAGCTAATACACAAGCTACTGCCAATGATCCGATAGCTTTTCCAAACTCTGCTGTTTTCTTATCCTTAATGGCATGGTATAATTCTATTCCCACCAATATTAACATGGCAATAAGGAGGTAATAGGTCATTTGAATATGATTCACCCTAATCTCTAAGGCAAGGAATAAGGCAGTTAGAGCTGCCCCCCATATATACTTACCCCGCAAGGTTAACAGGATACCGGCAATAACAGGTGCGAAAAAGGCAATAGCATATGCCTTGCTGGCATGTCCCGCTTCAATATAAATAAAATTATAGGAGGAAAAAGTAAAGGCAATGGCTCCCAATGCTGCAATCCAGGGCTTAACACGCATGACACAGAATAACAAATAAGCCCCAATTAAATACAGTAAAATAGTATCGATAGGGTTAGGAAATACCGTTTTAAAGAAACCCATGACATGGGTTGTAATGTTCTTAGGATAGGATACCCAGATCTGGTAAGAGGGCATTCCACCAAACATAGCATTGGTCCAAAGAGGTGCTGTACCGTCTTCAGCTTTAAAATCCATAATCTCCCTTTGCATGGCTTTTGCTTGTATAACATCTTGTTGCACAAGCGTTTTACCTTGCCAGGCTGGAGTAAAATAAATAAAGCTGATAGCTATAAATAGTCCAATGATTGCAAAGTGGACAGAGTTACGCGTAAACCAATGTTTCATTCTATGAATTCTATGTCTGAAAATTCAAAAATATAGAATAGAATCCAATTTTTATGAAGAGAATACTATTTTGTAGAAAAAGCCTTACTTTATCTCTTCGAAATCAACAAATTCACCTGCGCGGTTTGCACCGTTATGATTGGGTTGCTGCGGGGGAATATAATCAATATTGATTTTACCTTCTGGTTTTCTTTGATGTTCACGAGCACTTGTTCTGGTTCTCTGCTGACTTTGTCCCTGAAACTCCTTAAAAGCTTGCTCCTGCATTTTGCGGGCAAAGCTCCTTAAAATCCAGGGCAATAAACGAGCCATCAGCATACGAAGAAGCCATAAGACCAATATTGCAATAAATAAAAACTTTATAAAACCCATATCGTAAAATCCTTTTCTTTTTATAGTTCCTAACAAAAATAATAAAAAACTGTTTACCAATGTCGTTATCGACCCTAAAAGTGACGAGTGTATTACTTTTGTTGCGCTTGTTTAATGGCGTCTACCAGTTCTTTTGGCCTTTGGCTGCCAATAATGTAAACCAAGCCCTCCCGGTCTGTAATCCATACAGCCTTTTTTCCGCCGGCATAGAAGCGAATTTTACCACTTTGATGTAGATTATAAACAGGATTGTTAATCAAAAAGGTACTATATTCTCTATTTTCTGCACGTACCACGCTATTTAAGTCGATTTTCACCAATCGCGTAGTCCACAATCCCGATAGTTGCACGCTATTCTCTGTGACAGTAATCCGATAATGCAGCATATACATCATAATGATGGAGACAAAAATGATGATGGAGCCGGCAACTAAAAACAGTCTGCTATTTTCTTCATGCTCTATATTAATATAATAGGCAACGAAGCAAAAGAGCGCTAAAAGTAAGCGCACGCTTAACCATCCGCGATCTCGACCGAGGTACTGATTTTCGATATAAATTACTTTACTCATCTTTTATTTCATCGAAGATAATAACTTTTTTAGTTTTTGCAGTTACCTTAAATTTATCGTCAATCCGCCAAGGTAAGATTGCTACGATAGCCTGACTGCCATCTTCAACAACAGGCACTTCCTGCTTTAAAGTAACAGGAATTTTTAAAGAGATCAGGAAATCACTTACTTTTTTCTGTCCCTTCATACCCAATGGCTGAAAGCGATCTCCTTGCTGCCAGGATCGGATCAAGAGTGGCAATTTGATCGTATCAAAATCAACAACTTGGGTAAAACCTGTCAAACTCAAATCTCCCCTATCTGCACTATATACTTTATATTTTTTATGAAAACATGTGAATTCATAGGGGAATTCTTTTATAGAGTGGCTCACAAAGCTTTCTCTGACCAGGGGTTTCAATATCAAGTACTCGCGATCTACTAATAGCTGATGTGTTGAAGAATAAAACTGTCTTCCTGAGCCATTATTCCAGTCTCTCAATAAATCCGAGAGTACTGCTTCTGTGAAACCATAGGGACTGAAAAATTCATACATCCATAAGCTAATTGGATTGAGCTCTTTCAGATGAGATATAAGGATACGAGTTTCTCCATTGGATTCGACCATAAAGAGTTCTGACCTTAATTCTTCAACAGCCTGAGCCAAAAAAGAAGCAATAGCTTGAAATCGTTTACTATTCGCAAGGAATGTTTTCTCAATTTCCGGGTTGATCTTGCGCATAATTGGCAAGACTTCCAACCTGATTCTATTTCTTTTATACTTTGTACTGGCATTGGATGCATCCTCTCGAAAGGCCAGTTTTTTCTGAGCAACAATCTTTTCAACTTCTTTTCCGGTAAATGCCAATAAAGGACGAATTAATTTATCTCGCTTGGGCAAGATTCCAGATAAACCAGCAATGCCTGTTCCTCTCAAAAGATTTAGAAATACCGTCTCGACTGAATCTGTCTGATGGTGTGCAACAGCTATAAATGAATAATTATGTTGACTGCGAATTTCTTCTAACCATTTATACCTGAGATCACGCGCTGCCATTTGAATAGAGACATGGTTCTCGTTTGAATATTGTTCCGTAGGAAAAGCTGTTGAATAGAAATCAACCTTAAATTGAACTGCAAGTGTTTTAACAAAATCTTCATCCAAATCGGATGCTTTTTCTCTTAATCCAAAATTACAGTGAGCAATTCCAAATTTGAAGCCGGCTTCTGCAAATAGATGGGCCATAAGAACAGAATCTTTACCACCACTTACAGCCAGAAGAATCGGCTGTTCTTTGGTAAACAAGTTATTTTCAGCAATAAAGTGCAAAAACTTATCCATGAATTGCATAATCAAAGTTATGGAAATTATCTTTGGCAGCACATTTGCGCTTCCTAAAATGACATTTTTATTTTATTATGATTTTGGTTAAAGCAAAAACGTATTTTTGAAGCGGTGAAAAAAATAATCTTCTTTTTAGTTATTTTATTGTTTCCTACTTTACTATTGGCTCAGCAAACTATTACTGTAGTATCCAATACAAAAGTAACCTATGACCAGAAGCGTGGCTCTTACCGGTGGTATCATCCTGTTTTTGCTCATGAAGGAAGTACGTTAGCCGCCGATAGTTCTGATTTCAACGAAGGAGATAATTTTTTTGATGCCTTTGGCCATGTGGTTATTACCCAACCGAATGGCACGGTTGTTTATGCCGACAAGCTCCATTATACGGAAAGCACCCAACAAGCATTGTTAACAGGAAATGTTCGATTAGTAGACCGGGGGGCTACATTAACCACAAATTACCTAACCTATAATATGAAATCAAAGATTGGTTCTTATCATGGGGGTGGAAAGATCATTAACGGCACCGATACACTCGATAGTACGCATGGCTATTATTTCGAGAATACGCAGGATGCTTATTTCCGGGAGAATGTAGTGGTTAGAAGTAAGGACGCTATTATCAATACGGATACCATGCGTTATAACTCCAATTCTAAAGTAGCTTACTTTTACGGGCCTACAAACATTAAAGGTGGAAGTGGAAATCTATATACCGAAAATGGTGATTATAATACTGAAACCGATCAGGCAAAGTTTGGAAAAAACAATTTATATACTGAAGGGAGTAAATTCCTTCGAGGTGATAGTTTATATTATGATGGGATCTTAGGAAATGGCCGTGCGGTAAGGAATGTTCTATTTATAGATACTGCTCAAAAGATTGTTATGCGTGGACAATTGGGTGTATATACAAAGGCTACGCAAACTACGGTCGTTACTCAAAATGCTTATATTGTTTTAGCGACCGAGGACTCCACCTCCAATTCAAATGATTCTACATCAACATTAAACAATACAACATCTACATTAAGCGATACTACATCCACTTTAAGTGACACCACTCAAATGGTGGTTAACGATGCTGCAATAGATAGCTTATCTACCAAGCCGGAAACAAAAAGAGATTCTACCTTTATGACGGCTGATACTCTTATTTCTCAAGTCATACCCCTTCGTGATTTTATTCACCTAAAGTTAAAATTGGGGAAGGAAAATGATAATCTGGATGAACCGGACGAATCAATGAATCTTCCCCCAGATACATCTGTCCGGAAT
The DNA here is from genome assembly GCF_035514885.1 of Albibacterium sp. Classification (NCBI taxonomy): domain Bacteria; kingdom Pseudomonadati; phylum Bacteroidota; class Sphingobacteriia; order Sphingobacteriales; family Sphingobacteriaceae; genus Albibacterium; species Albibacterium sp. The sequence goes on from NZ_DATJCH010000003.1 coordinate 108,654, forward strand.
AATATAATTAGTCGAGGGGCACTGCTACAAACTGACTCTTTAAGTACGGATTCTTTAAGTAGTGCGGATTCTTTAGCAATAACGACAACCGATTCTTTGAAGGTAAAAACCGACTCTTTAACAATAGATACAGTTGATTCTTTGGCAGCTAAAACTCTTGATTCTGCTGATATTCCTATTGATAGCTTAGCAAAAGACCTTCCAAAAGCAATAACGAAAGCCGTTGCTCTTGATAGTTTGAATAGTATTGATAGCCTGGATTCGCTAAATGTTGGGGAATTCGCTGTTGATTCAACATTTGTATCACCCGTAAAGGGAGCTGCCGACAGTTTGCTCAATGAAGCAACGAAAGTTGCACTACAGGCTAAAACGGACTCTTTGAGAGTAGATACAGGTGAAACGCGAATTGTAAAGGCTTACCATAATGTTAAAATTTTCAAATCGGATTTGCAGGCAATTGCCGATTCAGCCTATTATGGTTATGCAGACTCTATTATTCGTTGTTATGGGAAACCAATTATTTGGTCACAAGGATCGCAGCTTTCTGCCGACACGATTTATATGCTTTTGAAGGATCAGAAAATGAAAAACGTTCTTTTTGACCGGAATGCATTTATGGTCAATACACAACTCGATTCCAGTAAATTTAATCAGGTAAAAGGTCGAAAGATAACCGGTTATTTCAAAGACAATAAACTTGATCGAATTTATGTTGATGGAAATGCAGAAAGCATTTACTTTACGGTCGAAAAGGAAAAGTATACAGGTATGCTGCGAAGTATCAGCAGCCGGATTAAGATCAAGTTCGAAGATAATAAAATGACCGATGTGATTTCAATTCGAAAGGCAGAGAATGTTTACTATCCTATATCTTCTGTTCCTTCGGGACAAGATATACTGGAAGGCTTTATATGGAAACCCGAATTGCGACCGAAATCAAAAGAAGAAATAATTCCATCAGGCGATCCCGAAGCAAAGGATGTTCCCGAAGTGAAGGATACGAAAGAGCTTCCGGTTACTAAAGAAAAAACTACTACCGAAGATGATACTGCTGCGGCATTACCCAGCGAAGCGGCTTCTGCCTCTGATACTCTTAAGCCTGAAGAGCCTGAAGAAACTGTGCCAGCTTCTGAACCGCAATAGCACGATGGCTGATGTTGTTTTTTTCTGAGGCATCCATTTGTGCAAAGGATTTCGAATAACCTGTCGGAATGAATATCGGGTCATATCCGAATCCATTATCTCCCATCCTTTCCATACTGATAGTACCATCAATCCTACCCTCAAAAAAGTATTCTTTATCACCCAACAACAAGGATATTACAGTTATAAAGGCTGCTTTCCGATTAGTTTTACCTTTTAAATTATTCAAAAGCAGATCGATATTCTTTTCCATGTCTCTCGATCCTGAATAACGTGCGGAGAATACACCCGGTTCATTGTTCAATGCTTCAACCATCAATCCTGAATCATCTGCAAAGCAATCTAACTGATAATGTTCTTTGATATAATGGCTCTTTTGGCTGGCATTTAATTCAAAGGTATCTCCTGTTTCAGGAATATCAACTGTACAGCCGATATCATCTAAACTTTTTAGAATAATATGGTCATCCAGCATCGCATTTACTTCTTCTAATTTATGCTTATTATTGGTTGCAAAAACAATCTCTTTCATATTTATAGGTTCATCAGTTTTATTGCATCCCAGAACAAGCGTTTCTTTTCTGTATCTCGCAGCATCTCTTCAAAGCTATAGCTGTATAGAAACTGGATATTATTTTCTGTTTTTAATATATTCTCTGCGCAGACCTCTAATCCTAATAGCTGAGGATCAGCACCTAGAAAGATGCAATTTGCCGGTTGTAATTTTTCTCTAATCTTCTCGAATGTCAAATTAACCTGAGGTTCTTTATGATTAACAATGACAATGTCTTCCAATGTTAATTTTAAGGCTCGCAATATCTTCATAAACGCAATTTCCGCTTCTGGCGAAAGAAATTCATTGGCATTATCTGAAATTACAAAAAGAATATTCTTATTATTGCCTCCATAAGTTTTAAACACGAATTCCTCCTCCTTTTTTTCGGGGAGAATTTCTACCACGGCATCATCAATCGAAGGGATTGGAAAATCTATATCGAAGATGGTCTCTGACATCAGGACCTGGAGAGCTAAAGGATTGGAGGTATTCAAGGGACTCATGGCTTCAAAGGTAAATAAAGCTTCATTTAAACCGTATAATTAATGTTAAAAATCGTTAAAAGCAAAGTCAATCTACGATAAATACCTAACTTAGCAAATCTTTAAAAATAGATACATATTATAAATGAAGAAGTATTTTAGTTTAATCATATTATTCCTCGTTGCGTTTAGCTATTCTGCAAAAAGTCAACAACTTGATAAGGTAGTTGCAGTAGTTGGCAATAGTATTATTTTAAAATCAGAAATTGAAAATCAATATATAGCTCAGGGAAGTCCGACGGATGTTTCTGCGAAATGTCTCATCTTACATCAGCTCTTAACTCAAAAACTTCTTGCACAACAAGCAGCGATCGATTCAATCAGTGTTACTGAAGACGAAGTAGACGACAATATAAACAATCGTTTACGGTATATGTCGAATCAAGCAGGTGGACAAGAAAAATTAGAAGAATTTCTAAACAGATCTTTACTTCAATATAAAGAGGAAATGCGTCCGACGATTCGTGAAATGCTGATTGCTAACAAAATGCAGCGATCTATCACTGAGGATGTTGATGTTACTCCGAACGAAGTTAAACGCTATTTTGAGAATATTCCTGCCGACAGCCTTCCAAACTTCAATACCGAGGTAGAGATTGGCGAAATTGTATTTCAGCCAAAGCTTACGGAAGCTGAGAAAAAACCTTTTTACGACCGGGCAGAACAATTGCGCCAGGAAATAATTGGTGGTAAAGATTTCGCAACGATGGCACGCTTATATTCACAAGACCCGGGATCTGCTCCTGATGGTGGTGAAATGCCGTTTGCTGACCGTGACTCGTATGTGAAGGAATTTTCAGCGGTTGCCTTTAAGCTAAAGGCAGGTGAAATATCAAAAGTCTTTGAAACAGATTTCGGATATCACTTTCTTCAGGTGTTAGAACGCCGAGGAGAACAAGTAAGAGTTAGGCATATACTTTTCTCAATTATTCCAACCGAGGCTAGTTTAACACGTGCCAAGGAATTGGCGGATAGCGTATATACTGAGATAAATGCCAAGAGATTGGACTTCTATAATGCGGCTACTATTTATTCAGACGATAAAGAAACAAAGTATAATGGCGGAATGATCCTTAATGCTCAGAATGTTCAAACAAGAACTACTTACATTCCGGTAGATCAACTTGATGCAGGTATATTTACTGCTATCGACACTTTACAGCCTGGCGAATATTCCAGACCAAGCCGCTTTACAGGTCCGGATGGTAAAAGTGCTTATCGTTTGGTTTATTTGAAATCACGTACCCCGCCTCACCAAGCAAGTTTTAACGATGACTTCGCCAAAATTAAAGAAGCTGCTTTAGAAGAGAAAATGAATAAAGTAGTATCAGAATGGTTTGATAAAAGAAAGAAATCAACCTACATCAGAATCGATCAAGAATATCAAGACTGTGATGTATTAAAGGTATGGTTATAGTTATTTGAGAAATAGCTTTTGGCAAGCTATTTCTCAAATAACATTTCTACAATTACATTCCACTTAAAGTCATCATTTAATTCCCAAATGCGGATATAATAAAAATTTTCAACGCGATTGTTCTTGATAACTTTAGCACTGCCATAAGAGTAAGCTAATTCTCCACTATAAGACCTATCGACCTCAATATTTTCCGTCTTAATTTCAATTTTGTTTGTTTTTAGGAAATTAAAAATGTTCTCCTTTCCTATTTGAGGCGCATAGCCTGCAAATAACATTCTTGCATTATCACCTAAAAACTCCTTGTATGCAACAGCATTATCAGCCATGAGAATCGTACCCATCAGACGGTCAGTACTGCGGACAATGTCCTCCCGTTGATCAAGTCTCACATCTGAGTGCTGCTTAAAATACTTTTCATTAGCAGGGTTAACAAACTTGATACTTTCCTCTTTAGAAGGATTAGGATGCTCAATCTCAGCCCTTAAAGCTATCTTCCATTTACCTCGTCTGTCTCTTTTCCATACGGTTAGATATTCTCCATATTTCTTTCCGAAACCTTCATTCTGCCAATTTATAGGACCGGTTGTAAAACCCCATTCATTACTCTTAGCAATCTTTGCCAATACAGGGTGCCAGCTTATAGAATCGGGGATATTGGGACGCGTTCTGAAATAATCAAAGGCAGGTTCAGGTGCCGGTTTAAAATAGATGGAATTTCTATCTAAGGAATTCCTAAGGCCTTCTAAACTACCTTTATTAACGCTCAGCTCTGAATCATAGATATCGGCAGCCACAATTTGACCTACCATATTATTTGACTGAGCTACAACAAAATGGGGAAAAGCAAGAAACGATATTGGAATGATCCATTTAATGGCACAATGCATATGTTGAGTTTATGTTTTCTAATTTTTTAACCAGAGGGTTTGATGTTTATTATCCTTTAGCTGAATTCCAATTTTTTGCAAGCTGTCTCTGATCTTATCCGAACTTACATAGTCCTTGTTTGCTTTAGCTTCATTACGTAATTCAACAACGATATCCATTACTTTCTCAAAATCCTCATCCGTCTTTAAGACATCGTCTTTTAAACCCAAAACATCATAAACAAACTGTTCCATTAGTGATTTCAATTGGTTTATTTGCTTTTGATTTAAAAATACCTTTTCATCGTAGGCGCCATTAATAATACGAACCCCTTCAAACAACTCGGCAATTAGAACCGGACTATTGAAGTCATCATTCATAGCTGCATAACAACGATCTTCTAATTCCTGAATATTAATATCATTCTCACGATCGGATGGATTAAGGTCTTTTAGCAACACCATTGCATTAATCAATCTCTTAAATCCTTTTTCAGCAGCATCAAGGGCATCATTAGAAAAATCTAATGTGCTTCTATAATGGGCTTGCAACATAAAGAAACGGATAGACATCGGCGTATAACCTTTCTTAAGTAATGGATGTTTACCTGTAAATAACTCATGAGGCAAGAAGCCATTACCTGCAGATTTAGACATACGGACGCCGTTTACTGTAAGCATGTTGGTATGCATCCAATACTTTGCCGGATTGGTATGATTACACGCTTGCGATTGAGCGATCTCATTTGTATGATGCGTAGCAGCCAAGTCCAGGCCTCCACCGTGAATGTCAAACTGAGCTCCTAAATACTTATTACTCATTGCAGAGCATTCAATATGCCATCCGGGAAAACCTACTCCCCATGGAGAAGGCCAACGCATAATATGCTCAGGCTTTGCTTGGATCCATAACGCAAAATCTAAGCGGCCACGCTTTTCATCCTGACCACCAAGCTCTCTTGTGTTATTAAGCATATCCTCTAAATTCCTATTGGTTAATAGGGTATAGTTATTCTCTTTACTATATTTTTCAACATCGAAATAAACTGTCCCGTTAACGACATAGGCAAAGCCATTATCAATGATTTCCTTGATCATTTCAATCTGTTCAGATATATGACCGGTTGCAGTAGGTTCAATTGAAGGAGGAAGCGTATTAAAAAGTGTTAGTACTTCATGAAAACCAATCGTATATTTTTGGACAATCTCCATTGGTTCCACCTGTTCTAAACGAGCTTTTTTAGAGAATTTATCATCTCCCTCATCCCTATCACCTTCTAAATGTCCGGCATCGGTGATATTTCTCACATACCTTACCTTATAACCTAAATGAAGCAGATAACGGAATATTAAATCAAAAGAAACAAAAGTACGGCAGTTCCCCAAGTGGACATCACTATAAACGGTTGGACCGCACACATACATACCAACAAACGGGCTGTTTAAAGGCTCAAACTTCTCTTTATTTCGATTAACTGTATTATAAACTACAAGTGAATCTTTCATGCTGCGAATTTACTAAAGAGATTTGAGATTCTATTTTGGATTTGTGTAATTAATAGGCTATAAGTGTAAATCACTCCAAATAGGGTAATGATCAGAAAGCTTTTCAGAAATGATTTGAAAGTTTTGAATATCAAACTCTTTGCTAGCCAGAATATAATCAATCTGAAAATTAGGGAATGCGCCATTATAAGTTACTCCGAAGCCTCTCCCCTTTTCAACAAACGCATTCTGCATGTCTTGAGACAGCTTATTTACAGAGTATGAAAGTGGAGTGTCATTGAAGTCGCCGGCCACTATATAAGGTATTTTTGCATTTTTTGTATGAGAGTATAAAGAATCAATTTGCTTATTGCGTTTAATGTATGCTGACTTTAGTCGGCTTCCTATCCGTTTGGTTGATTTTACATCAACGTTTGCAATCGGAATATCATTCTTTATAAAATCGTAATCTTCTTGTTTAAAGCCTACCGATTGAAGATGGACATTATATATCCGGAAGTTTTTCCCCCGTTTATTAATATCGCTGTATACTATTTTATTTACAATACCTGTTTCAGTGTTAATATCCACATTGCCGGAGTCTGTGATGGGATATCTTGAAAAGATGGCTATTCCATAAGCATCATAATCGTTTCGGGCAGATGGAATAAAATAAGAGAAATTTAGTCCCAGCTCTTCCATATACCGTTTTCTCACGTTATTTACACCCTTGGTTCTTGAATAAAATTCTTGAATGCAGAGCACATCGGGAGATACCTTTTTAATCAGTTCTAAAATTTCACCTTGATTTTTGGCGTCTTTTCCATTGTCATCATGAAACATTCTTACATTATAGCTCATTATCCGAACGGTACTGGTATCGCGTTCAGAACTATCTATAACAACGGAGGAATTAAACCCAAAATTCTTTTGTATGGCTGTCCATCCTATTCCAATAGCAATTAATGAGATGAAAGCATATGAGAATTTTCTAAACAGCCAAAACACAATAAACAATACATTGACAGCAAATAGAATCGGGTAAGCGATTCCTAAGAATGCTACGGGCCAGAATATCTGCGGTTTAACCAATGGAGCGAGATAGCTAAACAATAAAAGGATTACAGCTATACCATTAAGTACCAATATAATCTTACTTGTAAATCCCAATGGTTTTCTCCTGGACCGCATCTCTATCTTTCTAACTTTGATCTTGTTTACTTGCTTTAAACAGGGCGGCCTTTTCTTCTTTCGTTAAATTTTCATAACCTGATTGGGAGATCTTATCAAGAATGGTATCAATATATTCCTGGTTCGGAATATGACGGGATGACATTACAGGCTTCTCGTTTTTAACAACTTTTAACTTGGGCTTCTTTTTACTTTTAACAAAAATCTTACTCCAGTCGTTTCCTTTTTGTAGCTGGCTAATATATAAATAACCAAAAAGTGCTCCGCCTAAATGTGAAAGGCTTCCACCAGGATTTGTGCCGGCTATACCAATTAAATCTAAAATAATGAAAACGGCTGCTAAGTATTTTAATTTAACATTTCCAAAAAACAACATTCTTATTGCATAATCAGGCAATAAAGTTGCAGTTCCTACGACAATAGCACTCACCGCGGCTGATGAACCTAACAAAACGCTGATTTGTGCGTCACTCTTAAATACCGGAAGAAAGTTATACAATAAAATAAATGTTATTCCACCCATTAAACCACCTGCTAAGTAGTTAAAGACAAATTGCCGTCTATTTAAAAAATCAAGAAATATTTGACCCAACCAGAAGAGCCATAACATATTAAATAAAATATGGAAGAACTCTCGTTGCGTAAACATGTAGGTAACAATCGTCCAGGGTTTCATTGCAAAGGCTGCGAAACTTGCCGGCATCATTAATTGATTTTGCAGAAACTCACTTACGAAACCTGCCTGCCCAAAAAGAAACTCTATTACATACAATAAGTTAAGCAATAAGAAAACGCCTACATTGATTGCAATAAATTGATAAAGTGGATTTCCTGATTTGAACACTTTATACTTAAGATCACTTATAATTGAGCCTCTCATTAAAATTTCTATTTATAGTTTGAAATTACAAATCGTTTGGGCAAAATACAAATAAAGTAATCGTCCTTTACCAAGGTTCGGGCCTCCCAATTCGCCATATTTTTAAAAGTATGAATCCAAATAAAGCTCCTCCTAAATGGGCGAAATGGGCAACCGAGTCACCTGCAAAACGAGAGAAACCTAAAAATAATTCAATTAATATGTAAACTGGAATAAAGTACTTTGCCTTTACAGGTACTGGGATAAACATCAAATAGAGTGAAGTGTTTGGAAAAAGATATCCAAAAGCTACTAATACTCCAAATATTGCTCCCGAGGCACCAACCATGGGTGTATTATAAGTTACAGCCAACGAGCGAAGACCATCTTCGGTTAGTCCTGGAAAGTTGCTGGAGATCATTCCTGTTGACCGGTCGAATTCGAAAAGATCTTTTGCAAAAGGTGTTCCTACTAATTGATATATTTCAATTCCCTGAACAAAAAACTGCAATGCCAGAGCTCCAAGTCCGGTAATTAAATAGAAGTTGATAAACTTTTTTGGTCCGAGAATTCGCTCAATAACAGGCCCGAACATAAACAACGCAAACATGTTAAAAAAGATATGTGCAAAACCTCCATGCATAAACATATAGGTTATCACTTGCCAGCTATGGAACATAACCGAATCCGGATAATAAACTCCAAATAGCATATTGGCTTGTGTGAAAATCATTGAGCCAACAAATCCGATAATATTAAATATTAACAGATTCTTAACTACTGGGGTCATTAGGTTTGTAAACATTTCAATGTCTAATTTAATTTTCCAAACTTTTCAAATAGTTCTTTGAGCGTAAAGGTAATAATTATAGGTTTACCACTTAAAGAAACATTGGGACTTTCACAAGCAAACAATTGATCCATCAAGTCTCCCATTGCTTCTTTACTAAGCGAGGTGCCACTTTTGATTGCTGCATTTCTAGCCAAACTACGCGCCAAGCTTTCACGTTTAGAAAGACGATCAACAGCTTGATAATTTTTATAGGTTTCTAACAGCTTTTCAATCACCTGTGTTTCGCTTAAACCAGGTCCGATATCTGCAGGAATACCTTCAATAATCAACGATGTTTTACCAAAAGGCCGAACCTGGAACCCTAAGATTTCAATTTGAGGTAACAAATCTTGTATTAATTCAAAATCTGACGTACTTAACGTTACAGTTTGAGGAAACAAGCTTTGTTGGCTTGCGCCTTTGCGATTTTCAAGCTGTTGAATAAATCGCTCATAAAGTACTCTTTCATGAGCAGATTGCTGCTCAACAACAATAAAACCGGATTTTATTTGTGAAATGATTAAACAGTTATGCAACTGAAATATTTGCTTTTCGGAAGAAAAAGTGTTCTTTATATTTTCCTCATTATGTAAATGAAGTTGGCTTACTTCAGCTTTTTCAGATATCTCATATAAAGTTTCCCAATTATTGTTCATTGGATTTTTAAAAGATGGCTTTCCTTCTGAGCTACTTGTTCCCTGTTTGGTTTTTCCTCCATCAAAAGGATTAAATTTAGGGTTGAAATTAATTGAAGGTGCCACGATCTCATTCATGGGCTTTGGACTTATCATTTGATTAAAGCCCGTTTCTTGATTAAAATCCAATGAAGGAGTAATATTATATTTACCTAAGGATCGCTTTACTGCCGAACGCACAATTGCATAAATAGACCGATCGTCCTGATATTTTATTTCTGTCTTTGTAGGGTGAACGTTGATATCTATTTTAGAAGGATCGATATCAATAAACAGAACATACAATGGATAGCTGTCTGCTGACAGCAATTCACTATAAGCTCCCATCACGGCATGATTAAGGTAAGGGTCTTTAATAAATCGTTTATTAACGAAGAAATATTGCTCTCCACGTGTTTTCTTCGCAAACTCGGGTTTTCCTACAAAACCTTTTAAATTGATGATGGAGGTTTCTTCTTCTACGGGTACTAAGCGTTGGTTATAACTGTTACCAAATACATGAATAATCCGTTGCTTTAAGCCCGATGCAGGTAAGTGAAACAATTCATTTTCATCATGATGAAGACTGAAGAAAATGCTGGGATTAGCTAATGCCAGGCGTTGAAACTCATCAACAATATGTTTTAATTCTACTGAATTACTTTTAAGAAAATTCCTTCTTGCCGGAATATTATAAAATAGATTCTTTATTCTAATACTTGTTCCGGCAGCAGCAGCAGTGGGCTCTTGGTTAACAACCTTGGAACCTTCTACTTGAATGCAGGTGCCAAGCTCATCTTCATGCCTTCTCGTTTTTAACTCTACTTGGGCAATTGCGGCAATTGAAGCCATGGCTTCACCCCGGAAGCCCATTGTTCGAATAGCAAAAAGATCTTCGGCTAACTTTATCTTAGAGGTAGCATGGCGTTCAAAACAAAGTCGCGCATCGGTTACACTCATCCCACAGCCATTATCGATTACTTGGATTAATGACTTTCCGGCATCTTTAATTATTAATTGGATCTTGTCTGCTCCTGCATCAATAGAATTCTCCAATAATTCCTTCACTGCAGAAGCTGGTCTCTGTACTACTTCTCCTGCAGCTATCTGGTTTGCCACTGAATCAGGTAGCAGGCTTATTATATCAGACATACGACGCTAAGGTACGAATTTGGTAATAAAATCTAACCGTTCAGTTAATGAGTTTTGATTTATCCAGTGAATTTCCAAGCCATCTTTTTCCATTTTTCGAAAGTAGGTCATCTGTCTCTTTGCAAATTGATGAATTGCTATCTCTAACTTAGAAAAACACTCTTCGAGTGAATAATCACCTTGAAGATGCTGTGTGATTATTTTATATTCCAAACCATAAAAGATCAGCATATCTGCAGAAATACCTTTATCCAAAAGTTGCTGAACCTCTTCAATAAGACCTTTATCAAAACGTTCACGTAATCTTTTACTGATGTTTTGCCGTCGGGTATTTAAATCTAAATTTATTCCAAAAATAATGGGCTCTATCGATAGATTCGCCTCTTCGATCAACTCGTTGTTTTCTAGCCACTTTGCAATTTCGATAGCTCTTATCAGACGTTTATGTGTACTCGTATCTGCATTAAAAGACTGAGCTTTTGGCAAGCCTTCAAACAGTTGTTTTAGTTCAGCATATTCTCTATGGATTAATGAATCACGCAATGCAAAATCTCTGGGTATATAAGTATGGGAAAAGTTCTGAAGAACTGCTTGAATATAAAGGCCAGTTCCACCACATAAAATAGGTATTCGGTTACGGCTCTTTATTTCACGAAGTACTCTGTTAAAATCTTTCTGAAATTGACCCACCCCATATATTTCGCCCGCATCGAGGATATCTATTAAATGATAAGGAACATTGCTATATTCTTCTAAATCCTTACCTGTGCCAATATCCATACCACGATAGACCTGACGAGAATCTGCACTAATAATCTCACCGTTCAGCTTTTTAGCCAAAGCAACAGCCAATGCCGTTTTACCGGAGGCTGTTGGGCCCAGTATACATATTAAATCAAGTTTCTCTTCCAATCTGCTAAAATAATATGAGCCTGGCAGATATCTCTACCAGGCTCCCAATTAAATTGAATCAGCTAATTAATCTACTTTAATCCACTTTTCGTTACTGCTGTTGCTTTCAACTACTTTATCAACAAAAGCCATCCCTCTCACACCTTCATCAACTTGTGGAAAATCAAGCATTTCTGCGGTTGGAGTTTCGCCATTCAATTTGGCAGAAACAGTCAAGATGAAGTTACGATAGATATTGGCAAAAGCCTCTAAAAGTCCTTCTGGGTGACCAGCAGGTATACGAGTATTATGTGTAGCGAAACTACTTAAGGTATAGGGCTCTTTATAAGCATTACCCGGGCGGTATACTTGTACTGGGCGATCTAATAATTTAACGAATAAACTATTAGGTTCTTGTTGATTCCATTCCAAGCCACCTTTTTCTCCATAAATACGCATTGAGATTGCATTTTCCTCACCAGCAGCAATTTGTGTAGCAATTAACACTCCATTGGCACCGTTGTTAAAACGCAATAAAACGTTTCCATCATCATCTAACATTCTACCTTCAACAACAATGGATAGATCAGCATTAAGTTCAGATATCTTCAAACCAGTAACATATTCAGCTAAATGAGCTACGTGAGTACCAATATCTCCCATTGCGCCACTTTTACCTGATTTTTTAGGGTCAGTTCTCCAAGCAGCACCTGAATTTCCTTCTCTTTCTGAAAGTCGGCTTAACCATCCTTGAGGATATTCAACAATTACCTTCCTGATTTTTCCAAGTTCTCCATTTGCTACCATAGCTTTTGCCTGCTTAACCATTGGGTAGCCGCTATAAGTATGCGTTAGTGCTAATGTCAAACCTGTTTTTTCAACAATTTCTTTTAATTCAACGGCTTCTTCTAATGAAAAAGTCATCGGCTTTTCAATGACAACATTAAACCCATTTTCTAAAGCCATCTTGGCTGGGGCGAAATGTATGAAGTTAGGAGTAACGATTGTTAAGAAATCCATTCTTACATCTGCAGGTAGTTGGCTTTCTTTCTCAATCATTTCCTGATATGTAAGATATACTCGATCAGGATTTACAAAAAGGGCTTCACCGGATTCTTTACTTACTTTAGGGTCAACACTGAATGCACCACATACAAGTTCAACTAATCCATCCATGAAAGCAGCTCTACGGTGTACAGCGCCAATAAAAGCATCAGTTCCACCACCAAGCATACCCATTCTCAATTTTCTTTTCATAATGTTATTTAATTATTCCTCAATTTAGGGTAAAGCTAAATATATAAATCCTAATCGTAAATTATTTTCAATTACTATTAAGATATTTTATCATTTTAATACTCCCTGAGTTGAATATTTTATAGAAAGAATCGCTATTAAGCACATTCTCTTTAGCTGGCTCTCTTTGATTATTCTCTTTATTCACAAAAAAGACCTGCGGTTCCGTGACCATAATCTTTATAAACCCTAATTTTTCGAACTTATCGCCATTCGACCAATCTGCATCTACATAAGTCATTATATCATTCGGATTAAAATCAAGAATAAAAGCTTTCAATAACTTACTGAAGCCTCCTATTATTATTAATCGCTGTTTTGAACAGAATCGCAAACATTCAAAGGATCGATAATTTTCTGAATGCCTCATTAATCTCCCTCCACTAAAAACCATAATGGCTACCAATTCCCCTTCAAAAAATAATCCATATCTGTACTTCCCGGGCAGTTCAGTTTGCAAATGATGTTCTTTCTGGAAACTTAAAGCTGTCTTTTTATCAATACGGGCAGCAATGCATTGGCGTGCATACACTCGCTCACCCTTTCCCACTAATACTTTAATTCTGTTCAATAGCAAATCAGGCTTCGTAAGCCAAATATCCTCATCAATGTGGATAGGGAGTTTATTAGATCCTCGATCTTCGTACTTTATTTTTGGGGCACCTGCCAAATAAAAGAGTATAAGGATATCACTTCCCAAGACTTCAATTTCAAAAGTTCGATTATGAATCTCTTTTATTACCAGGTCACAATTTAACTGAATCTTCAATCCGGTAACAAATTCAGAAACGTTCCGAGGGAGAATATCCATATTGCAAATATCTTAATAAACGTTGATTTATAAGACTCTTGGGGACCTGCATGATTAAATAAAATATAATATTGCATATATTAGATCAAGTTAACTCTCTAGAAATGCTATTATCAAAGTCTACAGTATTCTCAGCTATATTATTATTTCTATTTTCTATGTCTGCTTGTGCTCAAGAAAAAACAGAAGACGTAATTACCCGCCAGAATCGAACAGAGGCTACAACTGTATTGCTAAACAACTCTGAATCTATCATTCCGCTTAAAGACTTAGAGACGCGGAAAATTGTTTCGATAAACGGGAACCCTTCTTTTGACAGCACGTTAAGCAACTATGCATTGGTATCTTCCATAAAACTGAGACAGTTCAAAGAACTAATTGATAAAGACAATTTCAATACATTGATAATTCGCGCAGATAGTTCTTTATTCCAGAATCAACCCTTTATTGAACAGATAAAGGATATCGCTAAAAACAAGCAGTTAATAATTACAGTTGCTGGACCTGAAAACAACTTAGCCAAGCTTAATGATTTAGAATTTCCTATTATATGGAGTAAAGATACGAGCCGATATGCCCAGAGAATAAGCGCTGAGATTATTTTTGGAGGTTTAGCTGCTGAAGGACATTTGCAAGATTCCATTTCTTCTAACTTTAAGTTGGGCGATGGCTTTATAACCCAGCAATGCCGGCTTAATTATGCCATGCCGGAAAGGGTTGGAATAAATGGGAAAAAACTCACCAAAGAAATTGATGCTATTGCAAAAGAAATGATTGACAAAAAGGCTGCCCCAGGTGCCGTGGTTATGATTGTTAAAGACAATAAAGTGATTTTCAATAAAGCTTACGGCAACCATTATTACGATATAGATGAGCCTACTAATGTTGATGATATTTTTGACCTAGCATCTGTGAGTAAGATTGCTGCGACTACCCTTGCGGTAATGCATCTTGAAGAAGAAGGTAAAATTGATTTAGAGAAAACAGTGGGCGATTATTTAAAAGACGCTCAGGGAACAAACAAGGAAAATATAAAATTGAGAGATTTAATGCTGCACCAAGCAGGACTCATTCCTTTTATTCCATTTTATAGAGATTTAACTAACAACGACTATCGTACTGACTCTTCTGCAGCTTTTCCAATAAAAGTTTCAGAACATTATTATTTAAGAAAGGGGTACTTTAACGATGTTATGTGGCCATTGATGCTGAATTCAAGAGTTAATCCTCCGGGAGATTATGTCTACAGTGATATTAGCATGTATATAATGCAACGTATAATAGAAACTGTTACGAGAGAATCCCTTGATAAGTATGTAGAACAAAATTTCTATAAAAAGTTAGGTATGTACTCCACAGGCTATAACCCTTGGAAAAAATTTCCGTTATCTCGGATAGTACCCACAGAGCTTGATAAAACATTCAGACAATCGCAATTAATAGGTTATGTTCACGACCAAGGAGCTGCCATGGCAGGAGGTGTTGCCGGGCATGCAGGACTCTTCTCTACCGCCAATGATTTAGCAATTTTTGGTCAGTTATTATTAAACAAAGGTCAGTATGGAGATGAAGATTATTTTAAACCAGAAACGGTTGAAAAATATACACGCAAATATGGGGAGAATAGTCGGCGCGGCTTGGGCTTCGACGGATGGGATCCAGCAATAGATAATGGATATCCTTCTGAGTTTGCTTCGCCATTTACTTTCGGACATACGGGTTATACTGGTACCTGTATTTGGATGGATCCTGAACAACAACTAATTTATATATTTTTGTCAAATCGTGTCCAACCAAGTGTAAGTCCTTTCCTATCAAAATTAAACATTCGCTCACGAATACAGGATGCCGTTTATAAAGCAATTCATGAAAAATAATTCAAACTTAGAAATAATAAAATTATCTTAGCTGACTCTTATCCTAAACAGCATATTGCCCATTTAGGATCAAATCAAATTTAGAATTATTCAAATGAAAATAGGTATCGTTTGTTACCCAACTTTTGGCGGAAGCGGTGTCGTTGCGACAGAATTAGGCAAGGCTTTAGCTGCACATGGACATCAAGTTCATTTTATAACTTATAACCAACCCGCCCGATTAGATTTCTTCTCGGCCAACCTTTTTTATCACGAAGTTAGTATCTCTAAATATCCTTTATTCGATTTTCCACCCTACGAATTAGCTTTATCAAGCAAGTTGGTGGATGTTGTCCGATTTGAGAAACTGGATCTGCTTCATGTACACTATGCCATACCTCATGCTTCAGCAGCTTATATGGCCAAGCAAATCTTGAAAACCTATAACATAGATATACCTGTTATTACTACTTTACACGGAACAGATATTACCCTTGTTGGTCGTGACCCAAGCTACAACCCAGTTGTCACATTCTCAATAAATCAATCTGATGGAGTTACAGCCGTTTCAGAAGATCTTAAAAAGGATACCTTAAACCATTTCAACATAGAAAAGGATATCCAGGTAATTCCTAACTTTATTGACTTAACCAGATTCAGCCTTAAGCCTAGGGAACATTTTAAGAAAGCTATTGCTCCCGGAGATGAGCGGGTAATTACTCATACATCGAACTTCCGCAAGGTAAAAAGGACAATGGATGTAATTCATATCTTTAAAAAAATTAAGGAAACTACACCTTCTAAACTTCTCATGGTTGGTGATGGTCCGGAACGTTCGAATAATGAGAAACTTTGCCGTGAATTAGGAATTGTTGACGATGTGCGTTTCTTAGGTAAGCAAGATGCTGTAGAAGAGATTCTATCCGTTTCTGATTTATTTTTGATGCCATCTGAATCAGAAAGCTTCGGGTTAGCGGCTCTTGAAGCAATGGCATGTAAGGTTCCTGTTGTTGCGACCAATGTTGGTGGAATACCAGAATTAATTGTAAAC
Source organism: Albibacterium sp. (assembly GCF_035514885.1). Lineage (NCBI taxonomy): Bacteria > Pseudomonadati > Bacteroidota > Sphingobacteriia > Sphingobacteriales > Sphingobacteriaceae > Albibacterium > Albibacterium sp. The sequence continues at coordinate 125,279 of NZ_DATJCH010000003.1, forward strand.
GGGGTATCTGGGTTCATGAGCAATGTGGGTGATATTGACGACATGGCAAAGAATTCACTTTATATTTTAGAAGACTGTGATCGATTAAATACATTTAAAAAAGCAGCTTTAAAGCGTGCCAAAGAATTTGAATTAAGCTTAATTCTCCCACATTATGAAGCCTATTATCAAAAGATTGTTGATGCGTCGAAAGCAAATGTGATATAATCTGTTTGAGCAATAATACCTTCGTAAAGAGTTAATTAAGATAGTACTTTTTATATTCTAAAATAATTTCATATATTTGTGCTTCTTGAGAAAGAGGGAACATGTCGTTCCCTCTTTTTTTTAAAGAACTTTTTACAATGAATATAGAAAAACACGTTGCCGAACTGGTGAGAGAGAAAATCTCAGATCGGGATGATTTATTTTTAGTTAGCGTTCAATATGTTCCAAATGCAAAATTATCTATTTTAGTTGATGGAGATAATGGCTTGAACATTCAAGATTGCGCTGCCATAAGCAGACACGTGGGTTTTCATCTTGAAGAAGAAAATATAATAGATACAGCTTATAACATTGAAGTATCATCTCCGGGAATAGAATCACCCTTGGTACTTGACCGGCAATTTCTGAAAAACATTGGCCGTGAGGTAAGTGTTAAATTAAACAATGGAGATAAGCATGAGGGGGTATTACTTAATTATACTCCTGAAGGCATTACGATTAATGAATCAATAAAAGAAAAAGGAAAGAAAGCTATTCAGCAGGAAAACTTTTTTAATATCGATAATATAGTAGAAACAAAAGTGTTAATTTCATTTAAATAAAATGAGCAATATTAATCTGATAGACTCATTTCAAGAGTTTAAAGACTTTAAAAACATCGATCGCCCTACCGTGATCAGCGTATTGGAAGAAGTGTTTCGTAGCATGATTCGCAGACGCTTCGGTACGGATGAAAACTGTGACGTGATTGTAAATCCAGATAATGGTGACCTTGAAATATGGCGCACACGAGTTGTTGTTGAAGATGAATTTTCTGAGGATGATGATTTAGAAATCGAATTGGCTGAAGCAAGAAAAGTAGATGCTGATCTGGAAGTTGGCGACGACTTTATTGAGGAAATTACCTTGGAAAGTTTTGGTAGACGTGCAATTTTAGCTGCCCGTCAAACCTTAGTATCTAAAGTACTGGAACTTGAAAAGGATGAGATATTCAAGAAATATAAAGACCGGGTAGGTGAATTAGTAACTGGTGAAGTCTATCAAATCTGGAAAAAGGAAACGTTGGTACTCGATGATGATGGCAACGAATTAATACTTCCGAAAACTGAACAGATACCTGCCGACTATTTCAAAAAAGGAGATAGCATCCGTGCAGTAGTTCATAAGGTGGATATGATGAATGCCTCTCCTAAAATTATAATTTCCAGAACTGCACCAGAATTTTTACATCGATTATTCGAACTGGAAGTTCCTGAAATATTTGATGGCCTTATTACAATCAAAAAGATTGTTAGAGAGCCAGGCGAGCGTGCCAAAGTAGCTGTAGAATCATATGATGACCGTATCGATCCGGTAGGTGCATGTGTAGGTATGAAAGGTTCACGTATTCATGGTATTGTTCGTGAATTACGCAATGAAAACATTGATGTTATTAACTTCACAAACAACACCTCTCTATATATTACCAGAGCCTTGAGCCCTGCTAAAATATCATCAATTAAACTTGACGAAGAGGAAAAACGTGCTGAAGTATATCTACAATCAGATCAGGTTTCATTAGCTATTGGTCGTGGAGGACATAATATTAAACTAGCAGGCAAATTAACGGGATATGAAATTGACGTATACCGTGAATCTGACGAAAGCGATGAAGATGTTGATATTGAAGAATTTTCAGATGAAATAGAAAGCTGGATACTGGACGAGTTTAAACGTGTAGGACTTGACACAGCTCGATCCGTACTTGCATTAAATGTGGATGAATTAATAAAAAGAACAGATTTAGAAGAACAAACTATCATTGATGTTATTCAGATTTTCAAATCAGAATTTGAATAAAACCATATGAAACATACGTTTTCTATAAATCATTGGTAATTAACAAGTAAAAAAGTATACTTTTGTAGTATATATAAAGGGTAATAATAATAAATGACAGAAGGTAAAAGCATAAACTTACTGAAAGCCGCCAAAGAATTGAACATTGGTATAGCTACAGCCGTTGATTTTTTAAGTAAAAAGGGTTATGATATAGAATCAAAACCAAATACAAAATTGAATGGTGAAATGTACAATGTTCTCTTAAAGGAATATCAGGGGGATAAAATCGTGAAAGAAGAAGCCAATCAAATTGTTATTGGTAAGATCCGTCGTGATGAAACTTCCACTGAACCTATTCAAGAGAAATCTGATAAAGGTTCAGAAACAGAGGAAATTCTTATAAAAAATAGCGCTTTCAGCCCCCCTCCTGTAGAAAAAACTAAAAAAGAGCCTGAGAACCTTCCTTTACCCCACAATGAAGAAGATAAAGTAGAAGATACCAAAGCCGGTACACATAGGGGAGTAAAGGTAGTAGGTAAAATTGATTTGAACAATCTGAACCCTCGCACTAAACATGAAAAAGTTAGACCTTCAACTGAGGTAGTGGAGAAGAAAGAAGAAATCGAATCAAAACCGCTTGATACTACCGTTTCTGAAAAACCGGAAGCGATTACCATTAAGGAAGAACCCAAGCCATCTATACCTGAAGAAACACCATTAAGTCCTGAAAAGCTTATAGAATCTCCTACACCTGTAGCTGAAACTAAGAAAGAAGAGGTTCAGGAAACTAAGGTAGAAAAGGTAGAGGAAGAGAAAGCTAGTGAAGAGAAAGCTTCTGCAGAAAACACACAAGTAGAAAAAGAAAAAGAAATAAAACCTACTATTAAGACCGAAGAGCCTCGGAAATCAGATCCTGATGGAGTTTTTCGAACCAAAACAGTACGATTAACCGGTCCGAATGTAGTTGGTAAAATAGATCTACCTACTCCTTCCCGTAGAAAGAATCAACCTGTTGCTTCTTCTACCGGCTCTAGTACAGATCATAAACGTAAACGTAAGCGCAAAGAAGCTCCTACGGGACAAAATAGGCATCCTCATACACCAACTGGAACTGGTTCTGACACACCGAATACTCCTCATACAGGTCAAGCACCAAACCGTGGTGGAGCCAATAGTGGTGGAAGTAACAGACCAGGACAACATCCAAGAGGAAGAAACGACTTTAATAAAGGAAGAGCTCGTCAACCTGTTGTTAAGAAAGAAGAGCCAACAGATAAAGAAATACAAGATCAAATTAAAGCAACACTTGCACGTTTAAGCGGTGCCGGCAAGTCTGGTAAATTTGCTCAACGTGCAAAACTAAGACGTCAAAAACGTGACGATGTTGCCTTATCAGCTGAAGAAGCTGCTTTAGAGCGTGAATTACAATCAAAAGTACTTCGTGTAACAGAATTTGTTACAGCGAATGAATTGGCTACTCTTTTAGACGTTCCGGTAACTCAGATTATCTCTACTTGTATGAGTCTAGGCTTGTTCGTATCAATTAACCAACGCCTAGATGCAGAAACAATTAGCATCGTTGCTGAAGAGTTTGACCATGAAGTTGAATTTATTAAAGCAGATGAAGAAGAAGCATTTGACTTAGAAGAAGCAGATAATCCGGATAACCTGATTCCACGCTCACCAATCATAACAGTGATGGGACATGTGGATCATGGTAAGACTTCACTTCTCGATTATGTTCGTAAATCGGACGTAACAACCGGTGAAGCAGGTGGAATTACACAACATATAGGTGCTTATGAAGTTACATTAGAAAACGGCCGTAAGATTACCTTCTTAGATACGCCTGGTCACGAAGCATTTACCGCAATGCGGGCTCGTGGTGCTAAAGTTACTGATATTGTTATTATTGTAATAGCAGCAGACGATAGCGTTATGCCTCAAACAAAGGAAGCTATCAACCATGCTTTGGCAGCTAATGTTCCGATCGTATTCGCCTTTACTAAGATGGATAAACCAAGTGCTAATTCAGACCGGGTTCGTGAGCAGTTATCTACCATGAATATTCTTGTAGAGGAATGGGGTGGGAAATACCAGGCACAGGAAATATCTTCCAAAACCGGAGAAAATGTAAATCTATTATTAGAGAAGGTTTTACTTGAAGCAGACTTACTTGAATTAACTGCTGATCCAAACAAGAGAGCTGTTGGTTCAGTTGTAGAAGCAGAACTTGATAAAGGAAGAGGTATTGTTACAACCGTACTTATTCAGTCGGGTACTTTACGAGTAGGAGATGCAATTCTAGCAGGATCACATAGTGGTAAAGTAAAAGCCTTAACTAATGAGCGTGGGCAAAAAGTAGTCTCAGCTGGTCCTTCAACACCGGTTCAGATTTTAGGTATAACCGGAGCTCCAACTGCTGGTGATAAATTCTATGTTCTAGAAAGCGAATCTGAAGCTAGAAGAATCGCAAATCAACGATTACAATTACAAAGAGAGCAAGGATTAAGGACACAAAAACATATTACTCTAGACGAAATTGGCCGAAGATTAGCAATTGGTAACTTTAAAGAGTTAAATATTATTGTTAAAGGTGATGTTGATGGTTCTATTGAAGCACTCTCAGACTCTTTGTTAAAGCTGTCTACGGAAGAGATTCAAGTAAATGTTATTCACAAGTCGGTTGGACAGATTTCAGAATCTGATGTTTTATTAGCCTCTGCTTCTGATGCAATTATAATAGGTTTCCAAGTTAGGCCTTCAACAGGTGCAAGGAAACTAGCAGAACAAGAGCAAATAGATATTCGTCTGTACTCAATTATCTACGATGCAATTGATGAACTCAAATCAGCTATGGAAGGCATGTTGGCTCCTAAGTACGAAGAGAAGATCGTTGCAAACGTTGAAATTCGTGAAACATTCAAAATCAGTAAGGTTGGTACAATTGCCGGCTGTATGGTATTAGATGGTAAAATAAATCGGAACCATGATATTCGGATAATTCGAGATGGAGTGGTTGTTTACACCGGTAGACTTGCTTCCCTGAAACGCTTTAAAGACGATGTTAAAGAGGTCTCAACCGGATATGAATGTGGTTTAAATATCGATAAGTTTAACGATATTCATGTTGGCGATATCGTAGAAGCATACGAACAAGTAGAAGTAAAGCGTAAGCTTTAATCTTAATAAATAGAAGTAAACAGGAAGGGGTATTTATCTAGCTGATAAATACCCCTTCCTGTTTTTTTAACATTGGATATTAATGATAAAACTGCTGCATCTCAATAAGTTTACGATATACTCCTTCTTTAACCAGAAGCTCTGTATGCGTTCCTTCTTCCACAATCTTACCCTTATCTAAAACGAATATCTTATCTGCCTGTTGAATTGTACTAAGTCGATGAGCAATAACTAAACTAGTCCTACTCTTCATCAGGTTATTTAAGGCTTCCTGTACCAATTTCTCTGACTCTGTATCTAAAGCAGATGTTGCTTCATCAAGCAGTAATATCGGTGGATTCTTCAATACTGCCCGAGCAATACATAATCTTTGTTTCTGTCCGCCGGAAAGTTTAATACCCCTATCGCCAATATTAGTTTGATAGCCTAACTCCGACTCCATTATAAAATCGTGTGCATTTGCAATTTTGGCGGCAGCAATTATACTCTCTTCAGATGCATTTTCAATTCCAAATGCAATATTATTAGCTATTGTATCATTAAATAAAACAAGGTCTTGATTAACGATACCCATTAGATTTCGCAACGAATCAACTTTTAAATCACGAATATCCTTATCGTCAATTAATATTCTTCCTTTTAATGGATCCATAAAGCGAGGAATCAAATCCATTAAAGTCGATTTTCCACCACCAGACGGGCCCACTAATGCTATCGTAGATCCTTTCGGGATAACCATATTTACATTTGATAAAACTGATTTCTCATCGTAATCAAAACCTATATTCTCTAACCTGATTTCATCATTAAATGAGTCAATACTTTTTGCATCAGACAGGTCTACAACACCTGGCTTTTGATCAATCAAATCCAACACACGCTCACCTGCAGCAATACCCGAATGAATATTAGTAAATGAATCTGTCAATGCTTTTGCCGGTCGCATTACTTGTGAGAATATAGCTATATAAGCAATAAAAGTCCCGGCCGTAAAACTTTGATCGCCATTAATAACCAGGTTTCCTCCGTATAACAATATTACTGCCACCATTATTACCCCCAAGAACTCTGATACAGGCGACCCAAGTTGCTGCCTTCTTGCCATGCGCCTACCAATATTAGAATAATAAGCATTTTCTTCGTTGAACCGTTTTTTGACAAACTCAACTGCATTAAATGCCTTAATAATCTTTATTCCTGATAAGGCTTCATCTAAATAACTAATCATTTGTCCATATACTGATTGAGCTTCCATAGCTTGTTGCTTTAACTTCTTAACAATTTTAGAAATAAAGAAACCTGAAATAGGAATAATCAGTAAAGCGAACAAGGTGAGTTCAACCGACATCATCAGCAATGAAACTATATAAAACAAAAGCTGTAAAGGCTCTTTAAATACAACTTGCAACGTTCCTGTCACCGAGAACTGAACTACTTGCACATCAGACGATATCTTTGAAATAATATCCCCCTTCCTTTGATTATTAAAATATCCTACATGCAGATCCATTACGTTATTGAAGACTGTCTTCCTTAAATTCAATAAGGTATGGATCTTCAAATTCTCCATTATACGCTGAGAAAAATAGCGAAACAGATTGCTTAAAAACACCGAGCACACTATTACTATACAAACTAACTTCAATGCACCATAAGCACCGTACATCGTGCTTATCTCTTGTGCGTAGTAATTAAACCAATCAATAACATTCATCCAATTATCTGGCTTAGCCAGAATATCAACCTCATCGGTTGCCATAAACAGGGTATTCAACAAAGGTCCTACTAACACCAAGTTCATGGTACCAAAAAGAACTGCTAATAATGCACAGATCACATAAGGTATAGCGAATTTTTCTATTGGTTTTGCAAAGGAAAGTAATCTAAAATATGTTTTCATAATTATAGCGTGAGGCAAAGGTAATAAAACCCGCTCAAGTTATTTTAAATGGTATAGTCCATCTTTTGTAAGAAAAACTTAGCCACATTTTAAATATGTGGCTAAATATTGTAATCTAAGCAAATATCTAATAAATCATTAGTAATTTAGCAAGCCTAATAATATTGATATGCATATGAAAATTGCTGATAGGCTTCAACATACAGAAGAATATTACTTTTCAAAAAAACTGAGCCAGATAGCAGAACTAAACAAAAATGGAATACAAGTTTTGAACCTTGGAATAGGTAGTCCGGACTTGAAGCCACCCGCTATTGTTATCGACACATTAATTGAAGAATCAAAGAATCCTCACAACCACGCCTATCAAAAATATAACGGAATACCAGCATTAAGAAACGCTATTTCAACTTGGTATGACCGGGAATACTCTGTAAGCCTGAACCCTGAAACCGAAATATTACCGTTAATGGGATCTAAAGAAGGTATTATGCATATATGTATGACCTATCTTCAGCCTGGAGATGAAGCTCTTGTTCCGAATCCAGGTTATCCCAGCTATCTATCAGCGGTACGATTAAGTGGCGCAACCCCTATAAGCTATGAGCTTAAAGAAGAGGAGAACTGGCTACCAGATTTAGCAGCACTGTCGAAAAGTGACCTTAGCAGAGTAAAACTTATGTGGATTAACTATCCTCATATGCCTAGTGGAGCTAAAGCAAATCGAGAGCTTTTTCAAGAGCTTATTGCCTTCGCAAAAGAAAATCAGATATTATTATGTCATGATAATCCTTATAGTTTTATTCTGAATGATGAACAAATTAGTATCCTCTCAATACCCGGAAGCAAAGATGTAGCAATCGAATTAAACTCATTCAGCAAAACCTTCAATATGGCGGGTTGGAGAATAGGGATGCTATTGGGTGCTGCAGAACGTATTTCAGAAGTCCTACGTTTTAAAAGCAATATGGATTCGGGAATGTTCTACCCTCTTCAAATGGCTGCAAGCAAAGCCTTATCTTTAAATAAAGATTGGTATACTGAGCTAAATCAAGTTTATCGAAAACGAAGAGAGAAGGTCTATGAACTTTTAGACCTCCTAAACTGTACATATGATAAGAATCAAGTAGGAATGTTTATGTGGGCCAAAATAGCCGATAAACATCAAGACTCGTACGCTTTAGCGGATGAGATCCTTGATAAATCACGCGTATTTATCACACCTGGAGGTATCTTTGGAAGCCAGGGAATCAAGCATATTCGTATCAGTCTTTGTGCTCCGGAATCAGTTTTCACAGAAGCCATTAAACGTATAACCTTATCAAACCTGTCAAGTTAAAAAAATGAAAATTTCTATTATTGGAGTAGGATTAATCGGTGGTTCCTTAGCACTGAGCTTAAGAAAAGCTGTGCCTGTAAACAAGATATTTGGAGTTGATACAAATAGCGGAAACCTAAATAAAGCCTTGGAGCTTGGAATAATCGATGCTACCTCAGACTTAGATAAAGCAATATCAGACTCAGACCTGATAATATTAACTATTCCGGTAAACTCCATTCAAGAGTTACTTCCAACTATACTTGATCAAATCACAAAAGACCAAGTGGTAATGGAAATGGGTTCAACACAACAAGAAATACTGGAATCAATTAAGGATCATCCTAAACGGGGCCGATTAGTAGCAGTGCATCCAATGGCTGGTACCGAATACTCTGGTCCTGAAGCAGCCGTAGACGACCTATTTACTGGAAAGAATATGGTATTCTGCGATATCGTACAAACTGATCCAGACGCATTTGAAATTGCCGAATCTATTTGTGAAGCCCTAAAAATGAACCCAGTCTTCATGAATGGAAAGGAGCATGATTTACACACTGCATACGTATCACACATTTCTCATATCACTTCTTTTGCACTTGCATTAACGGTTTTAGAAAAAGAAAAATCGCAAGGAAGAATTTTTGAGCTTGCTGGTGGAGGATTTGCATCTACAGTAAGGCTGGCTAAGAGCTCACCGGAAATGTGGGTACCAATATTTAAACAAAACAAGAAGAATGTGCTTGAGGTTTTAGAAGAACATATCAGACAATTGCAACGTATGCATGATGTTCTTGAAATGGAAGATTACGATGCCCTATTTAAATTAATCAAGCAATCTAATAAGATTAAAAGGATTATCAAATAGTATTGTCAAACTGAATAAGGAGTTGATTTTTTTCTACTTTATCTCCAGTATTAATTTCAATAGATTTAATAGTAGCATTCAATGGAGATTTGATAAGATTCTCCATTTTCATTGCTTCTAATACTAGTAAGCAGTCTCCCTTATTTACCTTATCACCTGTCTTTACGGAAATTTCTAAAACCAAACCCGGCATCGGAGCTTTTAAATTAGAAACGCTTTGAGATTTATTTAGTTCAATGCCTAAGCTTTTCGACAAGGCATCTTTTTCATCCTTTAAAGAAACATGGTATAGAATGCCATTAATCTTTATTTCCGCTTCCTTTCCCTTATAATCAACCTTAACCACTTCTGCAGAATAGCTCTTGTTCCTTAATAAAACATGCATATGATCGGTAGAATATTCCTGCAAATCCATCTGGATTAATTTGCCTCCAATAAAAACACCCTCATCCTTTATTTCAACGGTATAGGTCTTATTATTAACAAGGATATCTTTCATAAGCTAACGATTTAATAAGCTGGTTTCCATGCATGCAACCAATGCTGCTGTTTCAGTCCTCAATCTTGTATTCCCCAATGTAATTGGAATATATCCTGAAGAAAGAGCCTTCTCGATCTCCGTATCGCTAAAATCTCCCTCAGGGCCAATCAGAATAACAGCATCCTCATTCTTCTTAAGCGTATCTTTTAGCTGCATTTTCTCATGGTCTACGCAATGAGCTATAAACTTCTTTCCTTGCACTTTAAGCTGAAAGAAATCCTTCAATTTAATCGGTTCATTTACAATTGGTAAAAACGACTGCTGAGATTGTTTCATTGCCGCTATTACAATCTTATTCAAGCGATCAAGCTTCATTGCTGTTCTTTCAGAATGTTCGCAAATGATGGGTGTGATCTCATCAATACCGATTTCCGTAGCTTTCTCTAGAAACCACTCATAACGATCCAGCGATTTGGTAGGAGCTACTACCAAATGAAGATTATAATTCCTTCCTCTAGAGTCTTCTACAAAAGATAAAATATTGACTCTGGTTCTCTTTTTATTAGATGAATCAGCAATTACTCCTGAGAAAACACCGCCTCTACCATCAATCAATGTAATTTTAGCTCCTGTTTTTAATCTTAATACCCGAGTACAATGTTTACTCTCCTCTTCTGAAAGATCATAATGCAAACTTTGATTCTCAATATCTGGGGTATAGAATATATGCACAGCGATAAATTTTATTCTTCAGGCTCTTCGTCTGACTGCTCCAAACGTTCCATTTTAACCGACTCAATATTTTGCTGAGTCTTCTTTAAAATAGTGAAGGCATAACCGTGGAATTCTTTACACTCACCTACATCCGGTATCTTATCAAACAATTCGCTTACTAAACCAGAGAGCGTGTCATAGTCGTTACTTGGAGGAAGGTCTAATGGTAAATACTCATTAACATCATGAATGTTGGCAGATGCTGAAACGATATATTCTGTTTGCGATACTTGCTCAACAATTGGATGCTCTTCATCATACTCATCCTGAATTTCACCCACCAATTCTTCTACAATATCTTCCAAGGTAACCATACCCGAAGTTCCTCCAAACTCATCTAAAACGATCGCTATCTGAATTCTTTTCAGCTGAAATTCCGCCAACAGATCATTAATCTTCTTCGTTTCAGGAATAAAATATGGCTTCCTAATAATATTTTTTAATTCGATCTCCTGTTTATCTACCAATTGAGGAAGCAAGTCTTTAGCATGCACAACCCCTACTATTTTATCAATTGACCCATCGTATACCGGTACCCGGGAATACCCTTCGCTAATAATTGTATTTAATAAAAGTTCTTTCGGACTATCAACCTCTACAGCGGTGATCTTTGTACGCGGAACCATTACATTCTTTACCACTCGTTCATTAAAATCAAAAACATTCTTAATTAACTCGTGTTCGGTTAAATTTAGAGCGCCTGATTCTTTTCCCTGATCAAGTAAGTATTGTAACTCTTCAGAAGAATGATGCACTTCATTCATGGTGGCACCAAAACCCAACATTTTTAACAGCATGTTTGCGAAACCATTCAAAACCCATATAAAAGGCCTGAACACCATATAAAAGAACCTTAAAGGTAAGGTTAATGCCATTGTAGTACCTACCGGCCTTTGAATCGCTATTGATTTAGGAGCCAACTCTCCGAATACAATATGCAAAATTGTAATGATTGAGAATGCTAATATATGACCAATATTAGTTTGGAATGTACCAATCAATTGGATGTCGAAAAGGGCAAGAAAATTAACAACAACCTTCGTCATCACAGCCTCTCCAACCCAACCCAGGCCCAGAGAAGCTAATGTAATTCCTAATTGTGTTGCAGCTAAATACCCATCTAAATGATTAGTGATGTGTTTCGCAAGATTTGCTACATTATTTCCTGATTTAGCCTTAATTTCAATTTGTGAGGCCCTAACTTTAACAATTGCAAATTCAGCAGCGACAAAAAAGCCATTCAAGAAAACTAACAGAAAAGTAACAAAAATTTGAAAACCCATAATTCTATTTTTGGTTCACAAATATCTTCTGGTAAAGCTCCAGACTTTCTTCTATAACTTTTAATGCATAAGATCTATCCAAAAGTTGCTCAACCGTAACATTTTTACCTTCCAAAGCTTTATAATCTTGAAAGAATCGAACTATTTCCTTCATAGTATGGGGCGGTAACTCAGATAAATCGGTAATATAATTTACAGACATATCATTCTTAGCAACAGCAATAATCTTATCATCCTGTTCACCGTTATCAATCATATGCATAACCCCTACTACATTCGCTTCAATTAAAGTCATTGGATATACATCAACTGAACTTAGCACCAATATATCAAGGGGATCTTTATCATCGCAATAAGTTTGTGGAATAAACCCATAATTAGCTGGATAAATAACAGATGAAAACAGAACGCGGTCCAGCTTCATTAAACCACTTTCTTTGTCTATCTCATACTTAGCTTTCGAACCTTTTGGGATTTCAATAATACCATTAACAGAAGTAGGAATAACATTACCGGGCGAAATATCGTGCCATGGATGCTTAAAACTCATAGATTAATTCTTATTTTATTTTTCTTTTTTTATACTCTTTCGGACAACTGTAACAATTACAGGAACGGTTGTAAGTGAAATAAATCCTATTATTATATACTCAATATAATTAACAATCTGAGGGAAATTCTGGCCTAAAAAATAACCCGATAGAGTTAGAATAGCTACCCAAAGTATTCCTCCTGAAATATTGAGAATAGTAAATCTAGTTAAATCTACACGAACTACTCCTGCGAATATCGGAGCAAATGTACGTATAATTGGCATAAACCTACCTAAAATTAATGCTAGCGCACCATATTTATGATAGAACTCTTCAGCGGCTACTATATACTTTCGTTTAAACAAAAGCGAATCCTTCCTTTTGAAAAGCATCGGACCCGTTCTTGAACCAAACCAATAGCCTGTATAATTTCCTAAAATCGCTGCTGCTAACAGTCCTCCGCAAAGCGTATAAATACTAACCGGAAGAAGTCCTGAAGCACAAAATAATCCTGCCAGAAACAATAAATAATCTCCAGGCAAAAAGAAACCAAAAAACAAACCAGTCTCTGCAAAAACTACAATCAATAATAAATAGAATCCCCCACTTCGAAGCAGGGCTTCTGCATCAAATAATTGTTGAAACGATAACCAAAGCTCGTGCATACAAATCCTTATCCTACGAATATATAAAAATAAACAGCCAGATTTTATGATATCCTAAAATAGTGACCCCTAAGATATCCATTGTAACAATTAAGTTCAAACACTATTTATTTCTTTATTCTATCGAAAATAAATGCTCTTAAACAATGTTTGTAACGAGAGAAGGATAGAGTCCTAAACAAATGGTTATTATTGTAGCAATGGTAAGAACTACCTTATAATTTAAATTCCAAACAACTTCTTCTCTATCAGCTGGTTTAAAATACATTGCTACAATAACACGGAAATAATAGTAAATTCCAATTGCAGCATTAATAACAGCGAGAACTACCAATGTAATGTGATAATTATGTAAAGCAGCGGCAAACATCATAAATTTACCAATAAAACCTACTGTTAAAGGGATACCTGCCAAAGAAAGCATAGCTACCAATATCATAAAAGACAAATATGGATTCTTTTTTGACAAGCCATTAAAAGCTTCAAAATTTTCACTTCCACTCGCTCTTTTCACAGCAATCAGGCCTCCAAAAGCTACAATGGAGGAAAGAGAATAAGCTCCAACATAAATCAGAATCCCATTAGCAGATTCTCCACCTAGACTTAATATAGCAAACAACATATATCCTACATGAGAGACACTGGAATATGTCAGCATTCTCTTATAGCTTTGTTGCATTAAAGCGGTAATATTTCCAATAAATAAGGTAAGAACGGACATTACAGATAAAACCGGTGTCCAGAAATAATTTAACGGCTCAAAGCAGAACCAAAATAAACGCAAGAATGCAGCAATCGCGGCAACTTTCACGATTGTGCTCATAAAAGTCGTTATCAAAATAGGTGACCCATCATAAACATCCGGCACCCAAAAATGAAATGGTGCTGCACCTATCTTAAATCCTAAACCAATTATAAACAGAATAACCCCAGTAAAAAATAAAGGAGAGATCGCCTGAACATTATTTTGAACATAAGCCTGGATTTCATCCAATCCGAACGATCCTGTAGCCCCGTAAATTAACGTAATTCCAAATAACAAAAACCCTGTTGAGAAAGCTCCCATCAGGAAGTATTTCAAAGAAGCCTCATTTGATCCATAATCGCTTTTGCGAATCCCCGCCAGAATATATAAAGCTACAGACATAATCTCAATACCAATAAATAGCATAGAAAGATTATAAAAAGAAACAATAATTAATCCTCCAATTAAAGAGAACAGTATTAAAGAGAAATACTCCGCGGTATGCTCACCAATTGTATCAAAATAATCCCTGGACAGCAATAAAATCAAGATTGTTAACCCAATCATTAACATGGAAAACACGAGAGCGTAATGATCAAAAAGCACCATCCCATTATACTGCGGAACTGCTGTACCGTTCCATTGAACAATGCAAAATACAAGAGCCACACCCAATCCAAAAATCGATATTGGCAATATGGCTTTGGTAGCCTTAAACAGTCCTAAATATAATACTAGAATCGCTAATATCGTAAGCGTAATGATTGCACCCATCTGTTAATATTTATTCGAAAAATCGATTGATTTCTTATTTAATTGATATTTGATTAATTAAATTCGTTACTGCTGCCTCTGAAATATTTAATAAAGGCTCAGGGTAGATCCCTAATCCCAGAACAAACAACACCAGAATCACAAAAACAGCGGTCTCTGACCCATGAATATCTTTAAAATTAAAAGTAATATCATTCTTCTCTCCAAGCATCGTTTTCTGGTATAGACGTAACATATATGCAGCTCCAAGAACAAGTGTTAATCCTCCAAAAACAGCATACCATATACCTGCATTATAAATACCGGCCAATAGTAAAAATTCTCCCACAAAACCATTCGTTATGGGCAAACCAATAGCTCCCATAACGAGAACTAAAAATACAATCGCCAGCTTAGGTGCTGATAAAGCGATGCCACCCAAGTCGCTTAGATTTTCCTTTTGAGTCCGGTTGATTATAATGTCCATAACAAAAAATAAACCTACAACATTTATCCCATGGTTAATCATTTGGATCATTGCACCCTGTAAGCCTTGGACATTCCATGCAAAAACACCAGCACTAATCAATCCAACGTGTGCAATAGACGAGTAAGCTATTAATCGTTTAATATTATTTTGTCTAAGTGCAATAATAGAAGCATAAACAACACCTATAATACCTAAAACCAAACAGATCGTTCCATATTGTTCAAAACCAAGAGGTGAAACAGGAATCAACCATCTAATAAGACCATATATTCCCATTTTTAACATAATACCCGCCAAAAGCATGGTTCCTGCAGTAGGCGCTGAAGTATAGGTATCGGGCTGCCATGTGTGAAAAGGAAAGATTGGTAATTTCACAGCAAAGGCAATAAAAAACGCTATAAAAATCCATCCCTGCGTTTGAGCATCCAAGCCTAGTTGGTAAAAGGATGAAAGTTCAAAATCTCTTTCCGGTGCTTGGAAATGTAAATAGATGATGGCTGTCAACATCAATAAGCTTCCAATAAACGTATAAACAAAGAACTTCAAATTAACTCGGATACGATCTTCTCCTCCCCAGATTGCACAGATAAAATAGATAGGAATCAATGCAGCTTCCCAACCAATATAAAACACAAATGCATCTAAAGCCATAAAGACTAGAAGTAGCCCCGATTGCATAAATAATATCAAAGCATAAAAACCACCTTTATACTCATATCGAAAAGTAGATAATATTATAAGCGGAATTAATCCATTCGTTAACAATATCATGGGTAAGCTTATACCATCAATACCGATATGAAAATTTATACCATAAGATGGAAGCCAGGCAAAGGATTCTACAAATTGCATGGAAGCATCCGGAACAAAATTTAACAGAAAAGGTATAGTTAAAATAATTGTAAAAGATGAAACAGCTAAAGCCAATCGTTTTGCTAACTGAGATTGCTTAACAAATGCAAGTAGAATAGCGCCAAAAACAGGCATTAATAAAAGAAGGTATAAATTTTCCATTTATTGCAGTAATCCTTTAAATTGTATAAATGCCATAAAACAAGAGCA
>NZ_DATJCH010000004.1:0-3854 GCF_035514885.1 Albibacterium sp.
GGGATTTTTTTTATTTAAAGAATGTTTATCACACAAATACAATAACATCCGGTAAAACTACCCTATTTCTTAATTAGTGTCAAAATTTGTAAACTTTACAAAGCCGGATAAAAGAGCTCTCAAACGGTTGCATTAAGGAGATATTTCTCCAAAAAAAAAGATTCTTCTTATTTTTTATGCTCTCGCAAACGATTGAAATTTTCAGTGAAGTAAAGGTATCAAAAAAGGCTGCCCCTTGGGGGACAGCCTTTTTATTATAAAGTTAGTCTAAAAGCCTCAGATACTAAAACAGATAGCGCAAGCCAACCTGAACTTGCCATACCTGGCTAAGGTTCAGATAAGGAGTGTAGGTCTCGCTTGGGTAAACCGAATTTCCTTCTGAATCATTTATCTTAATCATAGAGAATTCAGGAACATTTCCGGCATCTCTGCCTTCGTATTTTAAAATACCACCATAGTTGGAGGAAGCCATATTTTTATTAACTCCCCACTCAGAATTAAGCATATTTCCAAAATTCAAAATATCAACGCTGGCTTGCAAAGTATGCTTGCGTCCGGCAACATTTAAAGAAAAGTCCTGCATTACCCTAAGGTCAAACTTATTAACCCATGGAGCTCTGGCAGCATAAGCCTCAGCATATTCGCCCTTATGATTCTTCAAATAATTGTCTTGTTCCATGAATTTGAAAAAAGCATTCTCGTCTTCGGCGGAAACAAAATTGATATCCCCACGCTCTTTAGGTATGTAAATTAAATCACCGGTAAGACCATCGCCGTTCATATCGTTGCTGTAGGTAAAGGAGTTTCCGTAAGGAGAATATCCTGAATAAAACACACTAAAGGTCGTAGCCAAATGGTCGTTGGCATAAGGCAAGCGGTAAGAAGCCGAGGCTATTACCTTATGAGGCACTACATACTGCGAGCGCTGTATGCCGGCGGTATTTGGACCGTCAACAGACAAAACACCTACCCAGGCTGAATTGGCATTACTGCCCGGCATACCTGAAACCTCTTTCATCTCGGTAAAAGTATAGGCAGCCATCAGATTCAATCTTGGAAGCGGCTCTAAATTAAGGGTAAGATTAAGAGTATAACCATAACCTTTATCAGTATTTGAAAGCACATTAGCATCCCTTACTCCCACGGAAGAAGGCTCATAACGATAGACTGAGGGGTAAATATAGCGTTGATCTGAGCCTGCAAATTTGGTCCAGCTTGCTTCCGGATTCATAATCAAATAGTTTTCCTGCATTACTGCATTTATATTCTTGGTATAAATAGCTTCTGCAGTTAATGAAAGAGGGAAATCAACAGCAAACTGATAATCTGCGGCGATAGAAGACTTCCACACCTGAGGCATCTTGAAATCAGGGTCAACACCGGCAATAGAACTGGGAACAACACCGTCTTCCGGGGTTACTTCAGTCTTAAAGCCAAGCCTGTCTATCATCTCATTAACATCAGTAATCATACCTCCCTGTAACAAGTCCAGACGACTATCTCTGGAGGCAACAGTACCATCAGCATTAAAACGGGTTTGAACCTTCATCAGGAGCTGATTCATTCCGGCATTAGAAGGCATATTGGTAAAGAATACAAGAGGAAGTCTTCCGGTAAATACTCCGGTTCCACCACGCAGTACCAGGCTTCTATCCCTGTTTACGTCCCAGGTAAAGCCAAGTCTCGGAGAAAAATTCACTCTTGAATCAGGCCAGGCACCTGTATCAATTTTTCTTCCACCGAAATCAAGCTCATAGATAGCGTTGTTACGCATCAGATTATCATCAAAGATCAGATTGTCTGCTCTAAGACCCAAAGTTAGTTTCAGATTCTGAAGAGGATTCCATTCATCCTGAAGATAAGCCCCTATTTGATGGAAAACAACTTCAGAAGTTGGCTCAAGATTTCCGTTTGCGCCATAGGTAAGCGCAAAATCCACCGGTGCAGCACCGTTAATAAAATCAGTGATACCCGCATAGCGGTAATAACCTGTTCCGCTACGCATATATGAATTATTTGCCAGCTGATACTCATAGCTCACACCTGCTGTCAGCTTGTGGGCATCGAAGTAATAGGTAAAGTTGTCGGTAATAGTCATCACCCTGTTCTTAACTCCATTATTATAGGTAAACAACTCATAACCGGCAGAAATGTAGGGGTCAAGAGCAGCAGCTCCGGTGGCTACATCACCACTCATAATGTCAATAAAAGGAAACTCCGATGATTCAGAGCCTCGCATATCCTGAATGTCCGTGTAAGTAAAAAGCATTTGATTGGAAGACTTGTCACCCAGGCTGCTGTTCAACTCAGCAGTCAGAGAATTCACGATATTGTCCATTGAGTACATGGAATTGGCATAAGACATCGAGTGCTCTGATACCCGATTTTTCTTGCTATCTCTATAGGCACCGTCGGTAGAGTTGCCGTTAGGAGCATTCCATGCCTGGTTTTTTGTGTAGTTATAACGAACACTCAACTTATGAGCATCAGAAATATTCCAGTCTAATCTTCCTAAGAATTTAACATTGCTCTCATCAGCGGGAAAACTGCTATAAGAGCCTGTTTCATATCCATAGTTGTCGCGAAGATGCTTTGAAACCCTCACTAAGTCGCTTTCGGTTACCCTCGAAATGGTTTGTCCATCAGAAACACCATTTGTTGAAGCTCTCCAGGTAATAACTTGTTGAGGAACATCTTCCTTTTCAAAGTTGGTATAGAAAAACAGCTTGTCGTTAATAATAGGGCCGCTTAAAGAAGCGCCATAAACAGTCCTTGACTCTTTATCGCGATCTTCAAAGTCATGGTCGCCAATTTTGTTACCACGCAAGTCCTGATTTTTAAAATAAGTATAGGCTGTACCTTTGAAGGCGTTACCTCCCGATTTGGTGATAGCATTTATACCTCCTCCAATAAAGTTAGTTTGCCTAACATCGTAGGGAGCCACCACAACCTGCACTTCGTCTATGGCCTCAAGAGAAATAGGGTTTCCACCTCCGGGAAGGTTGGAGCTTAGACCGAAGTTGTTGTTAAAACTAGCTCCGTCAACTGTAAAGTTTGTGGAGCGTCCATCACCACCGGCAAAGCCCATCCCGTTTGCGTATGGCGAAATCTTGGCAATATCTGAGATGCTCCTGTTGATAGTAGGCATAACATTGATCTCATCGTTGCCAATATTGGTAGCTGCGCCGGTCTTTTGAGTGCTGAAAGCAGATTGCTCGTAACCAACAACTACGACCTCCGAAAGACTGGTAGCTCCTTCGCTAAGTTCCACATTTAGCTCAAAGATCTGACCCAGTAAAAGGGTAACATCGGAAAAAGATCCAGAGCTGTAACCCACAAACGACACAGTAATTTCATAAGGCCCGCCGGGTCGTGCACCCTGAATATTATAGTAGCCATTGCTATTAGTAACTGCAGCATACTGTGAACCCGATGGTTTGTGTACGGCAACAACAGTTGCTCCGGGAAGCGTTTCATTACCTGCACCCACTACCCTACCTGAGATTCCGGAAGTAGTAATCTGTGCCATAGTCGTAAAACCAACCATAAGTAATACTAAGGACAGGATAATAACTCTTTTCATAATAATCTTCATTAGTTTGCTTAAATAAAATCCACTTTTAGTTTTCCAGCTGCAAAAATGACCAATTAATACCAGCTGAATAATCGTTCTAAATTAAGCTTAGGTTAACAATTCATTTACCCTTTATTATCTGCAAAAACAGATGTTCACGAAGTAAGAAACACCACGGCCGGAAGGCTTCTTTTGGAGGAAAAATTAATAGCCACACTTAGCAGTGCGGCTATTTGATTGATAGTGTAGTACGAAGACTTCGTCATATACAACTCAGGGG
>NZ_DATJCH010000005.1:0-293112 GCF_035514885.1 Albibacterium sp.
CCATACCGAACAGAGAAGTTAAGCCCGCCAGAGCCGATGGTACTGCCGTAACAGGTGGGAGAGTAGGTCGGCGCCCAATCTTACAGGAACCCTGTCTCAATTACGAGACAGGGTTTTTTGCTTTTAGACCCTTTTTTGGTGCACATCAATGTCTGTTATGCATAGATCTTAATCTTGAAGAGATTTTAGAACTAAATGTATAATCTTACTCCTGTAAAGTTTTCTCTAAATTCTTTAGGTGTGCAACCCTTTTTCTTTTTAAAGACCCGGTTGAAATATGAAATGTTATTGAAACCACAGGAATAGGCAATCTCTGAAATGCTTTGTGTGGTATCAATAATTAGTCGACTTACCTGGCCAATGCGGATCTCGTTTAGACAGTCTACGAAGCTTTTTCCGGTACGTTTTTTTATAAACCTACTTAGAGAAACTTCGTGCATATTTACCAGACTAGAAATATCTTGAAGACTTATATCGTTTCTGAAGTTTTTGTTCATATAATCAAATACCAGCTTTATTCTTCGACTATTTGCATTCAATGAAGCCTCATGAAAGCCTTCATTGCATAAGGTTTTATAAGGTGAAAGTGATAAAAGGTGCAAAATCTGCATAAAGTTTAATACAGAGGTAAAGCCATGACTGTCTTTTAAAGTAAGAATCAGATTCTGCATATCAGTTATGGTTTCTAAAGGGAATAGAATTCCTTTTTTAGAGTCCTCAAAAAGCTTTCTTAAATAGCTCGATTGATTTTTGCTGAGGAATTGCGTGTTTAATATTTCATTATTAAATTGAATAGTGACTTCCTGAATTTCCTCACTTATACATTGATGGGTAAACCACGCGTGATATAGGTTTGGACCTATAAAGACTAATTCAGAGTCATCTATCGTCTCAACATGATCTCCTATAATTCTTCTCGCACCCTTTGCATTTAATATTAAATTCAATTCATATTCTTCGTGGAAGTGTAAGGGAAAATCAAACTCTGTCTTCTTACGTGAAAATAGGGTGAAGAAATCACTTTCAGTTAGGGGAGTGATTTCCCTAACAATTTTTTGATTCAATTTCATAAGTTTATATTGGCTGCGTGAATTTAACTAATTATTTTGATTTAGTTAAGGATGTGTTAAAATAGTATTACACAATTTGTTCTAATGAAATTAAGTTTGTTTAGCCAATTATAAAATTAATGTAGAGCTCTTACCGAAAGTGTTTTGCGAGTTATGCTCTAAAGGCCTAGCTTCAATATATTCTTTAGGATTGATTTGTATAAGTTAGATTAACAGAATTATATGGAACTTAAATCTTACAGTTGATATGAGCCTCTCGAATATTGATATAATTGTAGTTCTTGTTTATTTAATAACGATGATTCTTTTAGGATTCATCTTAAAAAAAAGAGCTCAGCGTAATAAAGAATCCTATCTCTTGGGTGGTAAGAAAATTCCTTGGTACATGTTAGGAATGTCTAACGCATCTGACATGTTTGATATATCCGGTACCATGTGGATGGTAACACTTGCTTTTGTTTATGGATTGAAGAGTATCTGGATTCCATGGTTGTGGCCTGTGTTTAATCAGATATTTTTAATGATGTACCTGTCCATCTGGTTAAGAAGGTCGAATGCTACTACTGGTGCCGAATGGCTTAGCACCCGTTTTGGTTTGATTGGACAGGGTGTCCGGGCATCGCATGCAATTGTTGTGATATTTGCCTTAATCAGCTGTCTTGGTTTTCTGGCATATGGGTTTATTGGGTTGGGGAAATTTGTTGAAATATTCGTGCCCTGGGAGAGTATCAGTCCATACATTCCATTTACTGTAGCACCTTCCTTTGTCCCTCATTTTTATGGAATTGTATTTTCAGTAATAACCATGATGTATGCAATTATGGGTGGAATGACAAGTATCGTAATCGGAGATGTTGTTAAATACGTCATCATGTCTGTTGCTGCTATTGTCATTGCAGGAATTGCTGCGGATCGTTTAGTTGGACAAGAATTGAGTGTTCCGGAGGGATGGTTAAATCCTTTTTTCGGCTGGAGATTAGATTTGGATTGGACAGCACATATTGCAGAAGTGAATCAGAAGATTAAGGATGATGGATTTACCTTGTTTGGTATTTTCTTTATGATGATGCTCTTTAAAGGTGTTTTTGCCTCTCTTGCTGGTCCGGCCCCAAATTATGATATGCAAAAGATACTTTCTACTAAATCTCCAAAAGATGCTGCAAAGATGAGTGGGTTGGTATCGGTTATTTTATTGCCCATTCGTTATTCAATGATCATGGGTTTTGCTGTTTTGGGAATATTGTATTATGACCAGCTCGATCTATCTTCAGCTACAGGAGTTGATTTTGAGAAAATTTTACCGGCTGCCATCGTGCAATTTGTTCCGGTCGGATTAACCGGGTTATTACTAGCGGGGTTATTAGCAGCTTTTATGGGAACTTTTGCAGGCACTTTAAATGCAGCTCAAGCTTACATCGTAAACGATATTTATCTTAAGTATTTTAAATCTGATGCTTCTAATATTGAGGTTCGAAATATGAATTACCTTTCAGGTATTGTAGTGGCTTTGATGGGTGTAGTTTTAGGTCTTTTTGTAAAGGATGTGAACTCTATTCTGCAATGGATCGTATCAGCCTTGTATGGAGGTTATATTGCAGCCAATGTGCTTAAGTGGCATTGGTGGCGATTTAATGCAAACGGCTTTTTTTGGGGTATGCTCGCTGGAATTGTTCCTGCATTAATATTTCCTGTATTCTTTGATACGCTGGATTTATATTATTTCCCCCTCTTATTTCTTATATCCTTCTTGGGTTGCATCATAGGAACTTATGCGGCTCCGCCTAGCGATATGGAAGTATTAAAGAATTTCTATAGAACTGTAAAGCCGTGGGGTTTATGGAAACCTATTCGCAAAGCTGTAGAAGAAGAAGATGGTATTGAGTTACGTAATAAGAATTTTGGAAGAGACATGTTTAATATAGTATTAGGAATAATAGGCCAATTGTGTTTGACTCTATTACCGATGTATTTGATCTTAAAAGCTCAGATACCTTTATACCTTACAGTATTGATTTTAGTTATAATCATTGCTGTTCTTAAAAAAACATGGTGGGAAAAATTGGAAAATTAGATAAGTTTTACTTTAAATATATATGATTGAAGTGTTTGTACGAAGAAAAGAAGCTATAGTAAACGAATATAAGGCTTTAATAGAAAGGGAAAACCAACCGATTTTGCCTGGAAATGGTATATATACCAGGTATGAAAATCCTGTTTTAACAGCCATGCATGTTCCATTGGAATGGCGTTATGACTTTTATGAAAAGTCTAATCCCTTTTTTATGGAACGTATTAGCGTTAATTCAACCTTTAATGCAGGTGCCATTCGGTGGAAAAATAAATATGTATTAATGGTGCGGGTAGAGGGGGTTGATCGTAAGTCGTTTTTTGCACTTGCAGAAAGTGAGAATGGCCTTGATAATTTTAAGTTTCGCAGTGAGCCAATTTCTTTGCCTCAATTAAGTGAACCTGATGTGAATGTATACGATATACGACTAACAGAACATGAGGATGGATGGATATATGGTATATTTTGTACGGAAAGAAAGGATACGACCGCGACATTAGAGAACCAATCAGCAGCTATTGCGCAATGCGGTATTATCCGTTCTAAGGATCTGGAGGTATGGGAACGATTACCAGATTTAATCACAAAATCTCCGCAACAGCGAAATGTTGTTTTGCATCCTGAATTTGTGAATGGAATGTATGGTTTTTATACCCGTCCACAAGATGGTTTTATCGAGACTGGAGAAGGAGGGGGGATTGCTTTCGGCCTGACAAAAGATATAATGAATGCGGTGATAGATGAAGAGAAAATTATTCATGCAAAAAAGTATCATACGATTTATGAGACTAAGAATGGACAAGGTCCGGCTCCATTGAAGACTCAGGAAGGTTGGTTACACTTGGCTCATGGTGTGCGCAATACTGCTGCAGGCTTGCGTTATGTATTGTATCTGTTTATGACAAGTTTGGAAGACTTGACGAAAATTATTTACCAACCAGCTGGATATTTTCTTGCGCCAGTGGGTGATGAGCTTGTCGGTGATGTCGGGAATGTTGTTTTTACAAACGGTTGGATTAAGGATGAAGACGGCCAAGTGTTTATTTATTATGCATCATCCGATACCAGGATGCATGTTGCTCTTACCTCAATTGACCAATTGCTTGATTATGTCAAGAATACACCTGCAGACGGTTATTATTCAAATCTTTCTGTTGAGAGAGTTAAAAGTCTGATCTCAAAGAATCTGACCTATCATGAATGAAGAAGCCTTAAATCAGGAATTAAATGATATTCTGGATTATTGGTCAAGTGTTTACGATGAGCAAACAGGTTTATTTGTAGGGCGGATTGATAATTCAGGAAGAGTTTATTCGGATGCACCTTTGGGTGGAGTATTATATGCTCGAATCCTTTGGTCCTTTTCAGCTGGGTATTTATATACAAAAAAACCGATCTATAAGGAGCGAGCCCTCCAGGCCTATAAAATAATGAAAGATTATTTTTTTGATAGAGAAGCAGGAGGAATTTATTGGTCGGTTTTACCTGGTGGTGAACCCTTGCAGATGAGGAAGCAAATTTATGCACAGGCTTTTGCAATGTATGGATTGGCAGAATTGTATAAAATTGAGCCCGATCAAAGAATAATAGATGAAGCATTGAGTTTGTTTTATTTAATAGAAAAGCATAGCCACGATCAAGAAAATGGAGGGTATTTAGAAGCATTCAATCAAGACTGGCAGCCTATAGAAGATATGCGCTTAAGTGAGAAAGATTTGAATGCAGTAAAGACGATGAATACCCATTTACATATATTGGAAGCCTATGCTAATTTATATGAGGTAACAAAAGAAAAGAAAATAGAAATATGCATTAAGAAATTGCTGGATGTTTTTGCGACTAAAATAGTTTGTTCAGAGAGCAAGCACCTTAAACTGTTCTTCAATGAAAATTGGGATTCTCTTTCTTCTATTCAGTCTTACGGCCATGATATAGAAGCTTCCTGGTTATTGATGGAAGCTTCAGAATTAGTTTATGGAAAGGAGGTACCCCAACCCCTTATTGAAGTATGTAATGATTTAGCATTAGCAACCGCTCAAGGGTTATTGTCTGATGGGAGTTTGGCAAATGAAAGACATGCTGATATAATAGACAAGCAACGTCATTGGTGGGTTCAGGCAGAAGCTATGGTTGGGTTTTATTATATGGCTTCTCGTACGAATAACCAACAATACTATCAAACTGCGGATCGTATTTGGAAGTATATATATAAAGAGATAAGAGATACAGTTAATGGAGAATGGTTTTGGGGAAGAGACGAAATAGGAAATATTCTTCAAGACGAAGATAAGGTAGGTTTTTGGAAGTGCCCCTATCATAACAGTAGGGCTTGTTTGGAGATACTAAAGAAATTACAAGCAAAACTATAGCTATAATAATTGTATAAAGAAGAAGCCCTACAATCAAAAGATTGTAGGGCTTCTTCTTTATTATGATGTTTTAAGTGCTAAGGTTAATTAGCTTTGAACACCCAGAACCATGCTGTTCCCCAAGCTCCTGCACCAGGTTCAGGATGGGATAACACCATTTTTTCATCGTCTAATGCTAGGATATCATATTCATAAATCTTAATACCGCCTTCGTTAGGTGATATACCATTCAGAATAGTTGTTCCTTTCAAAGTAAGTTTACCTTTGGCCCATACAGCTCCAGCTTCATCCATAGTTTTGCTATTCATATTAAATGAAAATGTACCTGTTTCTGTTGTGCCATCAGATTTTACTTTGGTAAATTTTGCTCCTCTTAATGAGAAGATCATTTTTGCACCGGGACCTTCATTGGCAGATTGTCCATTAATATCTGCTAGAGGAACTAGCCACCAGGCAGGCGCTACATTACCTAAATATCCTCCATTACCCCAAACAGCTGGTGCTGTATCATCCCATGCCCACTCTTTGTCAGTACCGCCAGTTAAGAAACCCCATTCTGGTGGTACAGGAAAACGCAGGTCTTCTACGTTCACTGTTAAGGTTTTAGTAATTTCTGAACCATCCGGGTTTCTACCGGTAAAAATGATTTCATTTTCTCCTTCAACAACCATAAGAACGGTATCTGTTTTCTTTTGGGTTTTGCCTGTTCCAAAATCCCAAGAAGATAGAACGGGACTTGAGTTATTTAGGATTACTTTGTTGGTGGCTTTTCCATCAACAATAACTGGAGTTGCTGTAATATCAAGCTGTTCTGCGCTAATAAAACCTCCAATATCCAACCTGTCTTCAACTGCTTCGCAACTAACTAATGCGAGAGTTGATAGCAGGATCATTATATATGCAGTAAATCGTTTCATAAGTATCTAATTAAATATTTACCATCCTGTGAATTCGGCAGCTGGAGTTCCCCAACCTGCGTTTTGAACTAATACTCCTTCAGAAAGAAGAATTTGAGACTCTGGAATTGGCCAAAATCCTCCTGTTGCTTCAAATCTGGCTTTGTAACCTCCGCCAAATGCTTTCATCTGAGTATCAATACCCTTATTCTTAATAGCAACTCCCTCTTGTGCTGCCAATGCATTAGCAGCATCTCCCCAACGCATTAAGTCAAAATAGCGCAATCCTTCAAATGCCAATTCCCAGCGACGCTCTCTTTTTAGCGCTGTTAATGAATAAGCTACAGATGGAAGATTTACACGTGCACGTACTTTGTTTAAGCCACTAGCATCTTCTTTTAATTCTGATTGCATTAATAATACATCTGCAAAGCGGATTAATACCAAATCTTGTGTATTGCCTAACTGCATATCATTGTTAGCATCATCGGATAGAACAGCATAAGATTTAAGTAAAGCGCCTGACTCGTCGTAAGCCGTTATTGGTATATATTTCTTTTGCCAGAAACCTGTTTCTTCCATTTGAGAATCAGCACCATATATGTAATTCTCTACATCTGTTTCAGCATTCATAATGGATCCTGTACGTCTGATATCATTAGGTTCTAATTGTTTCCAATCATCCCATAATTTACTATTTACCGGACCAGCTCCCCAGCCTTGACCGAATGGGAAAGTATTTTCTAAACCGTTGTTTGATCTTAAACCAAAATGAAGGTTGTATTGATTTGAGTATCCCAGTTGGAAGTTAGCTCCCCAATCCACAGAGGTACCGAACTTTACAGCAAATAC
Organism: Albibacterium sp.; assembly: GCF_035514885.1. Classification (NCBI taxonomy): domain Bacteria; kingdom Pseudomonadati; phylum Bacteroidota; class Sphingobacteriia; order Sphingobacteriales; family Sphingobacteriaceae; genus Albibacterium; species Albibacterium sp. The sequence continues at coordinate 7,256 of NZ_DATJCH010000005.1, forward strand.
TGTTTCCTTGTTACCGTCTCCAGCCCATTGCAATCCGTTGTCTTTAGCATAATCGTAATCTTTTGCTGTATACTGGTTGCTGTACGGCCAAAGGTTGCGGAAATCATCAACCAAACCATGTCCGCTATTTGTGACACATTCGTCTATCCAGGTAATAACCTGCGCTTTATTGATCGATCCACCTTCGTTTGCCACCGGTAATTCTGTTTTGTTATAATACCCGGTATAGAAAAGGAATACGCGAGCCATTAATGCCTGAGCAGCCCATTTGGTAGCATGACCCGACGCCACATTACTATAGGGAGTAGAAGGCATCAATGTAATTGCCTGATTCAGATCGTATGCGATTTGAGCATAGGTCTCATCTGCAGGAGATTTAGGCAAGTTTACTGCTTCTGTTGTAATTACTAAAGGAACTTCACCAAACATTTCTGAAAGTTCAAAGTAAAATAAAGCTCTTAAGAAATGTGCTTCACCTTTTAGCTGGTTCTTTTGAGCATCACTCTCCCAAGCAGTTACTTTGTCTAAATTTTCTAGAGCTGTATTTGCTCGGTATATTCCTTGATAGCGTGCTGTCCAGAATGTTTCGAAACGACTGCTTTTTGTATTCATAAGGTGATCCAGACCCTGCATATCCTTATCATTCTCTCCACCACCGCCAAAGCGATCATCTGAAGCAAGTTCAGCCATATAGAAACTCGTGTTGTGTGAGTTTGAAACGGCAGCACTTAAGGTAGAGTAAATTCCGGTAATCATCTGATTTGCATCAGCCACAGTGGAAGGAAAATTCCCTGTATTTTTCTTGGTATAGTTTTCTGAGTCCAGGTTCTTTTCACAAGCGGAAAAGAAGATAGCCAGGGCTGCTAAACTTAATATTTTTTTCATTTGTCTTCGTTTTAGAATGTAAGATTTAAACCAATCAGATAAGTTCTTGGGGTAGGGTAGAATCCTACATCAATTCCTGAAACCCAAGACTGATCATTACCATATCCAATTTCTGGATCCATTCCAGAGTATCCGGTTATAGTAAACAAGTTTTGACCTGTAACATATAACCTTGCTTGTCCGAAAGGCATTTTTGGAAGCCATGATTTAAGATCATATCCCAATGTAACATTCTGAATTTTCACATAATCACCATCCTCAATATAGATATCTGAGATATACTGGCTATTGGTATGACTTCCCATAGTTAGGCGTGGGAAACGGTTAGAAGTTCCCTCACCATGCCATCTTTGAAATACATCGGTGGTGTAATTCTGAAGAGGACTATCTGCAAAAGAACGGTATGATTTTGCAATCTGTTGGCCAAATGCACCTGTAGCGGTAACCGAAAGATCCAATCCTTTATAACCAAAAGTTAGGTTTAACCCACCGGTAATATCTGGATGAGGGTTACCAAGCATGGTTTTGTCATCATCTAAAATAACACCGTCTTTATTTCGGTCAACAAAAATAACATCTCCTGGCTGTGCGCTGGCTAATACACCAAGGCCTCTATTCCGGTAATCAGCAATCTGTTCTTCCGTTTGGAAAATACCGGCAGTTTCAAATCCGTAGAAATAGCCAATAGGGTAACCTACTTGTGCGCGGTACATTTCTTTTGTTCCCTGACTAAGCACATTTTCAGGTCCATGAATAATTCCTTCTGCATTTGCAATACGGGTTACTTTATTTTTGTTATAAGCGCCGTTTAAGCTGATTCCGTATCGGATATCGCCACGAGTCTCATTCCAGGTTAAACCAACCTCAAAACCTGTATTTTCAATATCTCCACCGTTAATGAAAGGAGCAGATGTTCCATAAGATGCCAATACAGGAGCCTGTACTAACCAGTCTTTTGTTGTTTTTTTATACCAGTCAAGGATTACTCCTAAGCGGTTTGAAGCAAATCTTGAATCTAAACCAATGTTTAATTGCTCAGAAGTTTCCCAAGTAATATTTGGGTTTGGCAAAATATCTGCATATGCGCCAGTTAATAAACTGTTTTTATTATTTCCGAAGTAGTAACCGTTTCTTGTATCAAAGGCAATGGTAGCTAAGTATTGGAAAGGGTCGATGCTTGCATTACCATTTTGTCCCCAACTTGCTCTTAGTTTCATGAAGTTCAACCAGCTGCTAGAGCTTTCCATGAAGGATTCGTTGGTTACTACCCAACCTGCTGCAACTGATGGGAAATAACCCCAACGGTTTCCTTTTGCAAAGTTAGATGACCCATCGGCACGCATAATCAAGGTGGCCATATAGGTTTCATTGTAGTTGTAATTTAATCTACCAAAGTAGGAAGAAAGACCTCCCTCGCCCCATGGTGATCCACCGATAACTGTATTGGTTCCAGATATAGCTGGTGTATTGGTTATCCAAGCATTTTTCCAAGAACCAGGGAATAGAGATCCTGAATTGCTTACATTTAAGCCCTCACCCATTCCCCATGTTTCCATAGATGCCCCAGCCAATGCGTCAAAGTTGTGTACTTCATTAATTGACCATAAATAAGACAAGGTATTTTCAAAAGTATAGCTATAACCACTTGCCTGATTTTGACTAACATCATCTTCTGCATTAGAAGAAGTTGTTGATAAAACAAAAGCAGGTGTATATTGTCTATACGATGATGCGTTCATTTTATATCCAAAGCTACTGCGGAATTTTAGATTCTTGATAGGTTGAACTTCAAGGTAAGCATTCGCAAGTAGTGAGTGATTTTTACTTAAGTTTTGACCACGGCTATAGTCCATACTAGCAATCGGGTTTGCCGTTGCTCCGTCAAATGCCCATCCGTCGGCAACTTTGCTTGCCTGATCGTAATAACCACCATTCTCATTATAAACCGGAAGTAGTGGATTTCCTATTATCATATTATGTATATCATTCCAATATAGGTTTCCAATACCGATACCTGATTTCTCGCTATAAGAATAGGTTAGGTTTTCACCAATTTTAATGATATCGAAATCATCGTTCTTTAAAAGAATATGATCAGAGTTTATGCGGAAGTTATTTCTTGTAAACTTCGGTTCAACCGGTTTTCCGAAGATTCCTTCCTGGTCTGATAACGAATAACTTAAAGAGAACTTCGATTGTTCGTTACCTCCACTTAGATTAAATGCATGGTTTTGTGTTAATGCATCATCGTTTTGAATCTCTTTTAGCCAGTTGGTACCATTCCAAGTACCTGCCTCAATTTGTGCATATTGCTTTGGAATTAAGTTTGCCCAATCGTAAGGAGTTTGTCCTTCATTGAAACGAACTTCGTTCATGATGGTCATATACTCTTTAGCATTTAACAAAGAAGGCAATTTGTAGGCATTCTGCCATCCTGCATAACCGTCGTAGGAAAGAGTTAATTTGCCAGATGTACCTTGTTTGGTAGTTACCAAAACAACACCGTTAGCTGCTCTAGATCCGTAAATAGCGGCCGATGCAGCATCTTTTAAAATGTCAACCGATTGAATATCAGAAGGATTTAATGTGTTGATATCACCTCCTGCAACTCCATCGATTACATATAATGGCGATGAATTTCCAATAGTTCCCAAACCGCGGATCGTTACTTTAAAACCTTCTCCCGGCATTCCTGAACTTTGAGTAATCTGCACACCTGGAGATTGACTCTGCAATGCACCTAATACACTTGATGTGCTTAGTTTCTGTAAGTCTTCTCCTTTTACTTGTACAGTTGCACCTGTGGTAAGCTTTTTCTTTTGAGTTCCATAACCTACAACTACTAGCTCTTCCAATGTATTTATATTCTCTACGAGAGTAACATTGATTGAACTTTGTGTTCCAACAGTAATACTTTGACTTGTATATCCAATAAAAGATATAGTTAGGGTAACGTTGGCATTGTTGGTGTTTAAAGAAAACCGACCGTTAGCATCGGTGCTTATTCCATTTGTTGTTCCTTGTTCAACAACATTTGCACCCTGTAAAGGTTCTCCATTTTCGTCAGAAACGGTACCTGTAATGGTTCTTTGCACGATTTCTGATCGCGCCCGTACATCATTTGCTATGCTCCGAGCATACATTTCGGGCGAAATAGACAAGAATATCAGCTGAATACCTAAGCATTTCAGCGCTAATCTTAAGGTCTTTCCACCGAATCTTTTGTAGAAATTTGATTCCATTTAGATTTAATTATGTTTGAAAATTAGTTTAATGGTGAGCAAAGCTAATGAAATAGTTTAATTTGTATTAGCATTTTTTTAACCGTGTTTAATACTTTCTTGAACAAACATCAAGATAAGGAGCATTTTATAATATAATATGCTGCGTAATAGTTTGCTGATTAGTCGTTTGTTTAAAGGTTGTCAAATTTTGAATTGTTTTTAATTCAGGTATATTTTGATTAAGAACTGCTGTTTTGAGATCTTTGGCATAGTCTTTTCTTAAAATGTCTATACTTGATTAATTAAAAATAAACAATGAATACTATCAGCATTATATACTTAAGCATCATCGGGTTATTTCTAATTTCTCCATTAGCTTGTGATGATGCCAATCCTCCTGCAAATGAAGAACAGAAAACTTTAACATTGACACCAGCAGAAGAGAAGAAAGTTAACCAGGATAATTCTTTTAGTATTGATCTTTTTAGAGCAGCAACTGAAGGGTTGGATCCGAATGATAATATATTGCTTTCTCCGATTAGTGCAAGTATTGCTTTAGCAATGCTTAATAATGGAGCTTTCGGACAAACAAAGGATTCAATAAATAAAGCATTGAAATTTAATGGATTCACTGAAGAGCAAATTAATACCTACTATAAAAAGATTATACAAACTCTGCCTAATCTGGATCCACAAACCAAATTAGAAATAGCTAATTCAATATGGTATCATGAAGGCTATGAAGTAAAACCATCGTTTCTGAAAGCTAATGAGAGTTTTTATCAGGCAAAAATTGGTGCGTTAGATTTTACATCTCAAAATGCTCCTGATGTAATTAATGATTGGGTGAGTGAAAATACTAATAAGAAAATCCCAACTATCGTTGATCAGATATCTCCAGATATGGTTATGTATCTTATCAATGCTATTTATTTTAAAGGTAGCTGGCAAGAAAAGTTTGATTCATCAAAAACAAGCGAAATGCCTTTTACAAAGAATGATGGGTCAGTTATCAATGCTAACTTCATGAATATTAGAAAAAGCTTTAATATAATTGATAATGAAAGACTACAAGGTATTGAATTGCCTTATGGAAACGGACAATTTAGTATGTTCATATTGCTCCCTGGCAAAGACCAATCGGCTACCGATTTTGTTAAAGGATTAAAGGAGCCTGATGACCTGGGCGAAATTTATAGTGAGTTTGTGAAAAGAGAAACCGAACTGTTTTTTCCTAAGTTTAAGTTTAGCTATCAGAATAGACTAAATGATGAATTAAGTAAATTAGGAATGAGGATTGCATTTACAGGACAAGCTGATTTTACTGGAATCTCCAATAATAATCTTCTGGTTGATGAGGTGAAGCAAAAGGCTTTTATTGAAGTAAATGAGGAAGGAACCGAAGCTGCTGCAGTTACATCAGTCGGAGTACGTGTTACCTCCATGCCTATGGTACATAGCTTAAAATTTGACCGACCTTTTGTGTTTTTTATTCGTGAGAATAATTGCGGTTTGATTTTGTTTACAGGTATGATTAATGATCCTATTAAAGAGGAGAGTGGGAGCTAGATCTTACTTGCTGGGCAATTCGTATTTCAGTATAACTATAGTCAGCGCCTAATTTATTTTTTATATCAGCTGTCTTATGAGTAGGATTTTTATGCATGTAATTTAATATTATTTCAAGCTTCCTGGCATCCATAAGCTGTTCCGGTTCTACTTGGGTGCCAATGAAAGATGCTAAATGGTTAACTATTGTTCCTTCAGTGAATCCACGTATTTCCGCAATCTCTTTAATATTTTTACCTTCTTGGAAAAATGCAAGACTAATGTTCTTGGTTTCCCCTTTGCTTGCTTTGGTAACTTTTTCAATCCCCTCGTCGATGGTGATACCAATAGAGTGAAATTCATTTGCCTGCTTTAAAATAGCTGAGATGTCGGCGTCTTTTGCTAAAGCCGTACTAATCTCTTTGCATTTCTTTAAGCGGCTTAGTTTTCTGTAATTGCCTACAAGTAAGCCTTTCAGGGTTTCTATATACTTCTTTGTTCGCTTTTTGGCTGCCCATAGTTTTATATGGTTTTCTAAAGGGTTAATTGTCTGAGATTCCAACTTTTCAATAAACCAATCTGCTGCTTTCTGAGTACGATCTTCAATTTGATTAAAATCGATAATAGTAGAATCTGTAATTAACTTCCGTAATTGATTCTTGAATTTATCAGCAACTTCCTGATGCATATTAATGGCAATTAGGAGCACTTTTAAAAATTCTGAAGCACTATCTTTTTCAGCTATATTACTTGCTTCTAATCCATCAAGAATTGTTCTCGTTTTTTCTACAAGTTCGCTCCAGTCAAAAGTTTCTAACAGCAAATTCATAAGGTAAGCTTGCTGCGACTCTCTGAGTAAACTATCGAACTTATTCTCCGGCAATATATTTTCAGAATAGACCAATACATCTTTATTCGTGAAGATGTTGTTAGCATTAATTCTGGACTTTAATACCAATCCATCGAGACTTCTTACACGACTTAAGGCCACATAAACTTGTCCGGGAGCAAATGCAGAACCTGCATCTATTATTGCGCGATCAAAAGTTAACCCTTGACTTTTATGAATGGTGACCGCCCATGCTAAGCGTAATGGGAATTGACTAAATGTACCTAGAGTCTCCTCCTTGATCTTGTCTTCCGCTGTATTGTAATTGTATTTAATGTTTTTCCATTCTTCCCTACTGACTTCCACATCCGCACTTCCATCGGTAAAACTGACATGAATTGTTTTTTTATCAGAGCTTATACTTTTTATATATCCTATCTTCCCATTGTAATAACGTCTGTCTAAACCTTTGTCGTTTTTTATAAACATTACCTGCGCTCCTTTTTTTAATTGCAAGATGTTTTCAGTTGGATAGGCTGACTCCGAATAGTCGCCCCTAACCAGCGCTTCTACTGCAATTGTACTTCCCGGTAATTCTTGAAGCTTTTTTCTATTAATCTGATCTGCTTGTGTATTGTGTGAACACAAAGTAATGTATGATTCTTGTTCCGTATATTGGAAATCAGGTTGATAGTGACTGTTTAAGAGAGACATTTGTTCATTAGAACAGCGATTGTTTCTGATGCTGTTTAGTAGATTGATGAAGGTATCATCGCTTTGGCGGTAAATCTTTTTAAGTTCAATTTGAATAAGCTGGAGCTCATTCATAACAAGTGCATCAAAGAAAAACGGGCTTCGATAAGCGCTTTGCATCAATGTCCATTCCGAAGGTTTGACTACCGGTGGGAGTTGATATAAGTCTCCAATAAATAAAACCTGTAAACCCCCAAAACGGACGCATATCACGCCTTACAGATTTTAGAATATCATCAATGGCATCTAGCATATCTGCACGCAGCATGGAAACTTCATCAATGATCAGCAAATCCAGTTCTTGGATAAGATTTCTCTTTTCCACAGAGAATTTTATTTTTGATAGTAATCGATGCCTGTTATATACATTGTTGTCACTTTCGTCCCAACGAAGGGCATAATCTTTTAAATAGGTACCAAACGGTAAGTGAAAAAGGGAGTGAAGTGTTGTTCCACCTGCGTTAATTGCTGCTACTCCGGTAGGTGCGGCAATTGCCAGCTTTTTTGGACAATTTTTTTGAATATATTTAAGAAAGGTTGTCTTTCCAGTTCCTGCTTTTCCTGTTAAGAATATCGGTCGGTCGGTATGAATTACGAAGGATGCAGCTTTTAAAAAAGTTTCATTTGGCTCAATATCAATTCTCATGCGGGGTTGTCTCGATGACCAAGCAAACGGTCAAGTATTTCGGATTTATTTTAAAAGTACGGTCTTTTTACCATAAGAAAAAATAACTCATTATCTTAGCACAAAAAACTAGTAACGCTCCGAAAGACAAGATATAATTTTAATAAACAACGCAATGGTAAGTACTTCAAAAGAAGATTTGTTTAAGAATGTTGAGAATACATTAGTGCATCAGGGTTTTGCAATTGTGCAACGAGATGACACAAGACCCTGGGGTGGTTTCTTTGTAATTGATGAAGAGCAAGCTCAACAGTTTGCAGATACTTTTTTCGATGGAATTAATGTTAAAAGCCTGAAAATTTCCGGTAAGCTGAGTCCCAAAATATTAATTGTGGCACCGCATAAAAGACTGTCCTGGCAATACCATAATCGCCGTGCAGAAATATGGCAGGTTTATAGAGGAGAGGTTGGCGTCATTTGCAGTGATACTGATGTTGAGGGCGATGTTGAAAAACTTACACCGGGGGATTTAATCCGATTGGAACAAGGTGAACGCCATCGTTTAGTAGGTCTTAATGACTGGAGCGTTTTAGCTGAAATATGGCAACATACAGATCCTGATCATCCTTCTGACGAAGATGATATTATACGTGTTCAGGATGATTTTGGAAGATAAAAAATAAGATGACAAATTATAACGAGGATAGCATTCGATCTCTTGATTGGAAGGAACATATACGGCTCAGACCTGGAATGTATATTGGAAAATTGGGTGATGGTGCAGCTTACGATGATGGTATTTACGTACTTTTAAAAGAGGTTGTCGATAACTGTATCGATGAGTTTGTGATGGGTGCAGGAAGGACGATTGATATCAATGTTACTGAATCGAAAGTATCAGTACGAGATTACGGTAGAGGAATTCCTCTCGGTAGTGTGGTAGACGTTGTTTCAAAAATAAATACAGGTGGTAAGTACGATAGCAAAGCCTTCCAGAAATCCGTAGGTTTAAATGGTGTTGGTTCAAAAGCAGTAAATGCCTTGTCAAATACGTTTATCGTTCAGTCTTATCGTGGAGGAAAAACCCGTACTGCAGAATTTAGTAAGGGGGTTTTATTGAGTGATCAGGAAAAGGAGACAACTCAAAGAAACGGAACAGCCATCACATTTATCCCCGATGAAAGCATTTTCCGTAACTATAAATACAGAACAGAATTTATAGAGAACATGATCTGGAATTATGTATTCCTTAATTCAGGTCTGACAATAAACTTTAATGGCACCAAGTTCTTTTCTGAGAACGGACTTCGTGATCTATTAGAAAGAAATGTAGAAACTGAGGCAATGCGTTATCCTATTATTCATTTAAAAGGTGAAGATATAGAAATCGCTCTTACACATGGCCAATCTTATGGTGAAGAATATTATTCATTCGTAAATGGCCAACATACCACACAAGGCGGTACCCATCAAGCTGCTTTCAGAGAGGCTGTTGTAAAAACAGTTCGTGAGTTTTTTAAGAAAGAATTTGATGCCTCAGATGTAAGAGCATCATTTATTGCTGCTATTGCAATTAAAGTTCAGGAGCCTGTTTTTGAGTCGCAAACAAAGACCAAACTGGGCTCTCAGAGCATGGGACCGGAAGGACCTACTGTTCGGACTTTTATTAATGACTTTGTAAAGAAGGCACTGGATGATTATTTGCATAAGAACCCAGATACTGCAGATGCTTTATTGAAAAGAATACTTCAGTCGGAGCGTGAGAGAAAAGATATTGCTGGTATTAAAAAGCTGGCAAATGAACGTGCAAAGAAAGCATCGCTTCATAACCGAAAACTAAGAGACTGCAAGATTCATTACGATGATAAGCATGAACGTAATCAGGAAACTACCTTGTTTATCACCGAAGGAGATTCTGCAAGTGGGTCAATCACAAAATCACGTGATGTTCATACGCAAGCGGTATTTAGCTTAAAAGGTAAGCCATTGAATGTATTTGGACTCACTAAAAAAGTGGTCTACGAAAACGAGGAGTTCAATTTGCTGCAGCATGCTATGAACATAGAAGACGGACTGGATGGTTTGCGCTACAATAATATCGTAGTTGCAACCGATGCAGATGTCGATGGTATGCACATTCGGTTACTATTGATGACTTTCTTTTTGCAGTTTTTTCCTGATTTGGTAAAGGCGGGACATGTATCCATCTTGCAAACACCTCTATTCCGCGTAAGAAATAAGAAAGAAACTATTTATTGCTATAGCGAAGAGGAGAGGTTAGATGCTATACAGAAGCTTGGAACAAAGCCAGAAATAACCCGGTTTAAAGGGTTAGGGGAAATTTCTCCTGAAGAGTTCGGCCTCTTTATAGGTAAAGACATCCGTTTAGAACCGGTGATGTTGCAAAAGGATAATAAGATACAGCAGATACTAGGCTACTACATGGGCAAAAATACACCCGACCGTCAGAAGCACATTGTTAATAACCTACGGGTTGAGTTGGATGTAGATTTAGTAAAAGAAGCAATCGTTTAATTACCTATTCTCTCCTGCTTCTTTAAATTCTGAACCATCTCTCCATTTGGGGAAAGTTGTTTCCATGCTTAAAGAATAGCCAATTTGGTAAAATAGCTTTATATCGTTTATAATGCCATCCAATTGCCAATATGCAGCATCGTATTCATCTTTTTGCGTATGGTATCTGCCTTCAAATTGATCTCTTTTACTTTGAGCTTCTGTACTGGTATCGACAAAATCAATTCCTCCGCCAGCATACAGAGCAGGTACTCCAACTTTTGCAAAGTTAAAATGATCCGATCTAAAGAATGAACCGGAAGAAGGGTGAGGGTCAGGCCTAATGGTTCGGTCTTGTAACTCTGCAGCATGCTCTACATAATCATCTAACTCAGATTGCCCATAACCAATAACTGTAATATCCTTTGTAGCACCAAATGCACTCATAGCATCAATATTGATATTGGCAACTGTTTTGGATAAAGGGTAAATAGGATTTTTGGCATAATACTCTGAGCCTAATAAGCCTTGCTCTTCTGCAGTTAGACCAACAAACAATATCGTTCTCTCTGGCGGAACTGTCGCATGTTTAAATGCTTTTGCAATCTCCATAATTGCTGCAATCCCGGTAGCATTGTCATTTGCTCCATTATAAATAGAATCTCCATCCAACGATTCTCCTACACCAAGATGATCCCAATGGCCTGCATAAATAATAACTTCATCCGGACGCTTTGTACCTTCCAGCTTCCCGATTACATTATTAGATGTTGCTTTTTTAATTTCATTTTTAATACTCACATTGGTTTGAAGACCTAAATCTACTGCCTTAAAACCGGGTTTTTTTGCAGATTCAATAACGCTGCTGTCAATACCAGCCAGGTTAAACATCTTTTTTGCCGCATCTGCACTGAGCCAACCTTCAAAGGCTGCCAGAGATGCACCATCATCGGCGGTCAGTAAATTCATTTGTGGTCCACTCCAGCCAGAACGAACTACGTTCCAGCCGTAACTAGCAGCTCCTGTATCGTGGATAATTAATACTCCACTCGCTCCTTGCCGCGCAGCTTCTTCATATTTGTAGGTCCAGCGCCCATAATAAGTCATGGTGCCTCCCTTAAATAGGCTTTTGTCATAATATCCCGGGTCGTTTACCATTACGACAACTGTTTTCCCTTTTACATCTAAATTTGCATAATCGTTCCAGTTATACTCTGGTGCAACAATTCCGAAACCGGCAAAGATAAGCTCACTATTATTCACGGTAACCGATTCTTTAACTTGTCGGCTGCCCATAACAAATTCTTCCAGAAGTTTGAAACTGACCTCTCCGCCTTTGCCTTTAAATACTAATTCTTTCATTGGGCTTGATGTAGTTTCAACCAATGGCACCTCTTGAAAGTAACTATCCCCATTGCCTGGCTCTAGTCCGATACTTTCAAACTGTTCCTTTATATAATTGATGGTTTTTGTTTCCCCCTCTGTAAAAGGCATCCTGCCTTCAAACTCATCAGATGATAGAGTTTTTACGGCATTAACGAAGCTTTCCTCACTAATGCTGTTAATTGCAGCAGAATCATTTGCATCCAGTTTGTTTTCTGTGTTATTACAAGCAGCCAAAGATGCTGCTGCGATTAAAAGGATAAAAGGAAGTTTTTTCATCAGATGATTTTTGCTTTTAAACGATCAATGATATATTCGGAGGCTTAAAATTACTATAAATATGGTGAATGCAATAGAAAACACGAATGTTTTATCATAAAAGGAAATTCATTTGTATTTTTACGCGAATTGATATTAAATAGCATATTAGAAACATATGAGTGAAGAAATAGATCAAAACAATGGATTGCCGGAAGGGGAAGATGAAGAATTAACAAGCAGTAGGGTAATTCCACTTTCAGGTTTATATGAGCGTTGGTTTCTAGATTATGCATCCTATGTTATTCTTGATCGGGCCGTTCCTTATATCAATGATGGGCTTAAACCCGTACAGCGCAGAATATTACATTCTCTAAAAGAATTGGATGATGGAAGATATAATAAGGCTGCAAATGTAATTGGAAACACCATGAAGTACCACCCACACGGGGATGCTTCTATTGGTGATGCCATGGTTCAGATTGGTCAGAAAAACCTGTTAATCGATACACAAGGAAACTGGGGAGATCCTATTACCGGCGATTCAGCCGCTGCCCCACGTTACATAGAAGCGCGTTTGTCGAAGTTCGCACTTGATGTGGTATTTAATCCGGATACCACGGTTTGGCAATTAAGCTACGATGGTAGAAACCGCGAGCCTGTAACACTTCCTGTTAAATTTCCTTTACTGTTAGCCCAAGGTGCAGAAGGTATAGCTGTAGGTTTGGCCACTAAAATTATGCCTCATAATTTTAATGAATTGATTGATGCATCAATTAAATGCCTGCAAGGAGAGCGACCTAATTTAATGCCTGATTTCCCTACAGGAGGTTTGGCAGATTGCTCTGCCTATAATGAAGGTATGCGAGGTGGGAGGGTTAAGATTAGAGCAAAGATTGAAGAACGCGATCGTAAAACCCTAGCCATAACAGAAATTCCCTATGGTACCACGACTGGTGGCATCATTGAAAATATTATTGCAGCCAATGATAAGGGGAAGATTAAAATTAAGAAGATTGAAGATAATACAGCTAAAGATGTCGAAATTATCATTCACTTAGCAACTGGTGTATCGCCAGATGTTACCATTGATGCTCTATACGCCTTTACAGACTGTGAGACTTCCATATCTCCCAATACCTGTGTGATAAAGGATGATAAGCCTTATTTCATGAGTGTTAACGATGTACTTATTGAAAACACAGAGATAACAAAAGGCCTGTTAAAGCAAGAGTTAGAAATACGATTGAATGAACTAATGGAGAAGATATTCTTCAGTTCATTGTTAAAGATATTTATCCAGGAAGGGATGTATAAGCATCCTGATTATGAAAATGCAGGTGAGTTTGAAGCGGTTGTATCGGTTTTAGATAGTTTATTTGAACCCTTCTTTCCTCAGTTTTATCGAACCATCCTTCCGGAAGACTATAAGAAGCTGATCGATAAACCTATGAGTAGCATCACGCGTTTTGATGTTAAGAAGGCCGATGAGCAAATGAAAGGGTATGAAAATGAAATCAAGCAGGTAAAATATCATCTTAAGCATTTAACAGATTATGCGATTGCCTGGTTTGAGAAGTTAAAAGAGAAATACGGAGCAGGCAGAGAGCGTGCAACAGAGCTCAGAACTTTTGATAAGGTTACTGCAGCCGAAGTTGCATTGGCCAACATCAAATTCTATGCAAATCGTGCCGATGGGTTTATTGGAACGGGATTGCGCAAAGATGAATATATCGGAGACTGTTCTGACCTGGATGAAATCATTGTTTTTAGAGAAGATGGCCAATTTGTTGTTACAAAAATTCAAGATAAGACCTTTGTTGGTAAAGGAATTATCCATGTCGCTGTTTTCCGAAAAGGAGATGACCGGACCGTTTATAATATGATTTACCGCGATGGAAAAACAGGCGTTTCTTATGTTAAGCGTTTTTCTATCTTAGGTGTTACAAGAGATAAGGAGTATGACCTTACAGGTGGCGCTAAAGGCTCCAAGGTATTGTACTTTACTGCAAACCCGAACGGTGAGGCAGAGTTAATCAATATTCAATTACGGCCTCATTCAAAACTTCGGAAGCTTCAATTCGATCTGGACTTTGCTGAGATCGTAATTAAAGGTAGGGGAGCTAAAGGTAATATCGTTACGAAATATCCGATAAAGAAAATAAGTTTAAAGGCTAAGGGAGTTTCTACACTTTCAGGCAGAAAAATCTGGTTTGATGAAATATTAAGCCGGTTAAATGTAGATGGCAGAGGGCTTTATTTGGGAGAATTTGATGGAGATGATAAAATACTGATTATCTTAAAAGATGGTAGCTATGAACTACGATCTTTCGATTTAAGCACTCATTTTGATAATGACTTATACCGAATTGAAAAGTACAATCCTGAGAAGGTGTATACACTGGTTCACCGTGATGGTAAGTCGGGTGTGTTTTTTGTAAAACGTTTTCTTATCGAATCAACTGCTATTGGAAGGCGCACTTCTTTAATAAACGAAGAGCCAGGTTCAAAAATGATCTTGGCAACGGCTGCTACTAAACCGCTTGTGAAGGTTGATATTACCAAAGGAAAAGCTAAAACGCCAGAGAGCTATGAAGAAGATTTAGCTGCATTTATCGATATTAAGGGAATGAAAGCACAAGGTAATCGTCTAAGTTCCTATGATATTGTAAAAGTTGAATTGCTTTCAGTGGAGGAGGACGATGATGCGGAAGAGACTAATGTTCCTTCTGATCCGAATCCTTCACCTCAGAATGGTCAACAAACTCCGACAGAGGAAGGAAAGGTTGCAGAAGAAAGGGAAGCGAAAGATTCAGATAGCATAGGAGAAAATGAAGAGAAAACAAAAGCGGATTCTAAAGATTCGTCCATTCCATCAGAGAAGAAAGTAAGCCCTAAATTAGATCTTGAAATCACCAACCCTGATGAAATTGAGATCGATAACAAAGGACAAATAAACTTATTCTAAAATAAATTCATAAAAGGCTTTCGATTTTACTCGAAGGCCTGTATGAATTTATCCACTTTGGGTTTAACAACTGCTACACAGTAAGGTTGGTTTGGGTTCCTAAGAAAGTAATTCGTGTGATAGTCTTCTGCTTCGTAGAACGTTTCTGCAGGAGAGATCTTCGTAACGATAGGTTTATCAAATACACCTTCCGCTGTTAAACCTGCAATAAAACGTTCTGCCTCTTCTTTTTGTAAATCGTTATGATAGAATATTTCAGAACGGTATTGCGTGCCAATGTCATTCCCTTGTCGGTTTAATGTAGTCGGATCGTGTGTTTTAAAGAAGACTCCTAACAAGTCCCGAAAACTTAATTCATCCTCATTATAATCAATTTGTATTACCTCAGCATGATTTGTTTTACCAGTACATACTTCTTCATAAGTTGGGTTTTCGGTATGTCCGCCCATATATCCGGGTAAAAGTGTATTAATCCCTTTTAGTCTTTGAAATACAGCTTCCGTACACCAAAAACATCCACCAGCCAATGTTGCTTTCATTTTAATTTATTTAAAAAATTGTTATTCACTGAAACTCTTATTAGAACGAAATTGTTCTGCTAGCATTATATTATTTTTATTTATTGATATTCAAACCACAATCTATTGGTATTGGATATAGATAGGGATAGGCTTTAATTTTAACAACTCTTCAGGAGTTAACATCCGGTTCGGAGGATTCTTAATATCATTTTTATAGAATAATTTAAAGCCTGTAAACTCTACCGGTTCTTTGTGAATAAAATGGCGATAGGTACCCTTCTTTAATTCTGGTGGTCCCCATCCGTCCATATCCATTACAAATTGAACTTCCGGACGAAGTTTTATATCGCTGTAGTTTTTAACCATCGCTTGAGTGAAACGATGTACTACCAAAACTTTTGGTGGTAAGTTGTTTTCTTGCACTAGTTTCTGTAGGTACTCAGTAGCATAATTAATATCATTGGCATTAAAAGAGCCAATCTTTTTACCTGGTTTTGAACCATCTTTCATTGAGAATTCAGGATCAATTCCCAAATGTACATGCGGCAATTTTAAGTATTTTTCCAGTCGCGGTAGTTCATCCTCAATGGTGCTCAGCGCTACCTGGATATCTAGAAATACCAGCGCATTCCGCATTTTTGCGATGCTTAAAACAGAGTCAATTTGTGAATCAGGCATCCTGTTGCGGTATTTACCGTCTCTGCCTTCAGATCCTTGAGCAACAACAGCAATATAATGCAATGCCGGAATAGCTTCAGTTGTACTGTCTGCTTCGTTCCATCTTTTTATTTCGGCATCTAAATGCTCCAACATCAGTTCTGGTGGGTGCTCTCCCAGAATACCCATTCGTTTAGAATAAAGATTCCCGTAATAAGCTATAATTCTTTTAGCAGGTAAGATAGCACCGGCAAGAGGTATCGGTTGATTTTTAACGGGCCATTTGCCAGTGGTGTCTCCATTTGCAAGTGCTAAAACCTGTTTGCGATACAAATTTGAATCAACAAAAGGGTTTTTCAAGATAGCTTCTTCCTCGGCCTTCTCAATAGAATCTAAACGGCTAAGTGAGTCCACTTCGGCAGTTTCGTTAGCAGCTTGTCCAATACTAGAGTTGCACGAAGAGTAAAAAATAAGAAAGAAGAACAATACAGGTGTGGCTTTCAACAGGCTTCTTTTTATCATAGAGTGTTATATTTATTCAAAATGGAAGATACGATAATTGTTTGTTCTTATGATATATTATAATGTTTTCTTAAACCTTCCAAAGGCACTGATTGGTAGCTTTTTTCCGGTAGTTGCGGGCAAGTATAATTCACCTGTCTCCAGGTTCTTAATCTGCGGCATAGATTCTCTTAACAGTGTTTCAATGTTCTTTGAAAAGAAACCCGAGGTATAGGTGTTTAGAATCAGAAAGTGTTCTTCTTTATCCAAAAGCTTAATAACGTCATGGATCATCTCTTCAATCTGGTTTTCTAATTTCCATTTCTCACCTTTCGGCCCATGTCCATAAGCAGGCGGATCTAGAATAATACCATTATAAGTATTTCCTCTTTTTATTTCGCGCTTAACAAATTTCAAAGCATCTTCTACCAACCATCGGATATCTTTTAAGCCGGATAGCTGCTGATTCTCATTTGCCCAGGTAATAACTTGCTTAATAGAGTCAACATGGGTGGTTTCTGCTCCATACGCTCTTGCAATCAGTGAAGCACCACCAGTATACGCAAATAGGTTTAATACTTTCGGTTGTGGCTTCTTAAAAGATCGAATTGTAGCGGCAATATAATCCCAATTTGCTGCCTGCTCAGGAAATATTCCGATATGTTTAAACGCAGTTAGAGCCAGACGAAATTTAAGATAGATATCTTTGTTTTGATAGTTGATGAACCATTCGTCAGGAATACTCTTATTTTTTTTTATCCACTCGCCTTTGGTTGCAGAGCGACTGATAAATCGAATGTCATGCTTTTTTATCCACTCTTCTTCTGACATCGTTTTCTGCCAGTGAGCAGCAGGTTCCGGACGGATTAAAATTCGGTCACCAAATCTTTCAAGCTTTTCTCCGCCGCCGCAGTCAATCAATTCATAATCCTTCCAAGTCTTAGGAATGGTTATGAAACTACCTCTATTCTGGTCCATTTAATATGAATCTTTACTTAAAAACTTTTCTTTGCTACTTTCATAAACGGACTTGCAAATACGAAGTCATTAAGCTCTTTAATGTCTGTATGTGCTATTTCTTTATTAGATCCTTCCCAGTTTTTCTTTCCCTGATAAAGGAATAAAATATAGTCGCCAATTCCCATTACAGAACTCATATCATGCGTAACCACAACAGTGGTTGTGTTGAATTCTTCCGTTAATTCTTGAATTAACTCATCAATAAGAATGGATGTTTGCGGATCGAGACCTGAGTTGGGCTCATCGCAAAAAAGATATTTAGGAGTCATGGTAATTGCTCGGGCAATCCCAACCCGTTTCTTCATTCCTCCTGAAAGTTCAGATGGGTACAGGTCATTTTTGCCAGCTAAATTCACGCGCTCCAAACAGAAATTTGCACGGTCAACCTTTTCACTTTTACTCATGTCTGTAAACATTTCAAGTGAAAAGATAATGTTCTGCTCAACAGTCATGGAATCAAAAAGAGCGGAATTCTGGAAAAGCATTCCTATTTCCTTTCGGATCGGAATTCTGTCCTCAAAAGACAACCTGGTAAACTCGGCCCCATCGTATATTACTCTGCCAGAATCTGGTTGATGCAGTCCTACCATACATTTTAAAAGCGTACTCTTGCCTGATCCTGAACCACCAATTATCAGACTGATTCTACCGGGTTCAAATGTTGCTGAAATGCCTTTTAAAACTTCATTTTCTCCAAAAGTCTTATAGATATCCGATACTTCAATCATTTAATTTTAATTTAATGAGACGCTTCACTATTTAAAGCATCAGGGCCGTAATAATATAATCGCAAACCAATATTGTTATACAGCTTACTACCACACTTTTCGTACTCGCTAATCCTACTTCTAAAGAACCTCCACGTACATAAAATCCTTGGTAGGCTGATATAGAGGTGATTACAAAGCCAAAAACGAAAGCTTTAACCATGGCAACTGCAACCGTATAACCGTTAAAGTCGCCCGTAATCCCCATAATATAATCTGCAGGAGTTACTGCACCTGACAGAGCACCACCGGCGAGACCACCAAAAAGGGCTAGAAAAATCGAAATGATAACCAATAATGGTACCATCGTTATTCCAGCGATTATTTTAGGTAAGATTAGGTAGCCCGGAGCATTGATTCCCATAATTTCCAGTGCGTCAATCTGTTCTGATACACGCATAGAGCCTATTTGAGATGAAATGGATGAGCCCACTTTTCCTGCAAGAACCAATGCTGTTATCGTCGGACTTAGTTCAAGAATACTTGAATCGCGGTTAATCTGTCCGATAATGGAAGAAGGTATTAAATCTGAAACTAATTGGAAGGCAATTTGCATGGTCATTACCGCCCCGATAAAAGTAGAGATGATGGCAACCAAGCTTAATGAACCAACTCCTATATTATCCATGCTCAGAAAAATTTCCTTCCAATAGATTCTCCATTTTTCTGGTTTCTTAAAAACTGATTTTATAAGAAGGAGGTATTTGCCGAAATCTGTAAAAAACATAAAATATGGATATGTCGTAAATATAACGTTTTTCTATAGCTGCCAAAACAATAATTTACGAAGCCGCCGGAGTTAACCTTTTTTATTTCGTATTTTCGTTAACAAATAAAACAGCAATGAGTTTGAATAAAAATAAGGTGGCGCTGGTAACCGGAGCTACCAAAGGCATGGGTAGGGCAATATCTTTTGCCTTGGTAAAGGAGGGTTATACTTTGTTAGCTTGCGCAAGAAGGCAAGATACATTAGAGCAGTTACAAAACGATATTAAAGATGTTTATCCCCATGCAGATGTTCATATTCATGTTAGTGATTTCTCAAAAGCTGCGCAAATAGAAGATTTATTCAACTGGGTTGATATCAGTTCCTTTCATGTAGATGTATTGGTAAACAATGTAGGCCTTTTTATTCCGGGATATCTTTTAAAAGAATCGCCGGATATGCTTGCAAAACATATGCAAGTAAATCTTTTCACACCACATTCCTTATCTGTTCACTTCGGACGCAAGATGCGTGAAAATAAAAGCGGACATATCTTTATGATCACATCTGTTGCTTCCCGAAGTGCCGTAGTTACAGCAGGCTCCTATTCTGTAACAAAATATGCTTTGGCAGGTCTAACAGCTGTATTACGTAAGGAGTTAAAAGATGACCATGTAAAGGTTACTGAGATTATTCCGGGCTCTACACTAACATCTTCCTGGGAAGGAACAAGCATTCCTGAAGAAGAATTTGTTCTGCCAGAAGATATCGCTCAAGCTTTGATATCAGCATTAAATATGAGTATTGGTGCCAATGTTGATGAAATAATTATTAAACCTGTAAAAGGTAATCTATGAAAATTAGAAATTGTAAAATGCTAGGTTATGAATATTAGAAGAATTAGCTGGGGCTTAATTGTATTGTTTATTGGTTTGATATTGCTTCTTACCAACCTGGACTATATTGATTTTAATTGGCTGGCAGTTTTTTCCCTATGGCCCGTTCTTTTAATACTATTAGGTTTAAGTTTTATGCTTCCATATAAGCCTGAAAGTAAGTATATTATGATAGTTGCCACCGTTGCTACGCTGGCTCTTTTTGCTTATAAAGGTTTGGAACCAAGGAATGAAACGCAAAATTTCCATTCAGATAGAAGAGGTGGCACTGCTGTTTTTTCGAGAGATTTAAGTCCTGAAATAAAGTATGGCAGGCTTAATATAGAAGGTGGAGCTATCAGTTATCGTATGAGTGGAAGCACCGATAAGCTTTTCTATGCTGAAACAAGAAGCAATGCCAGTAGTTTCTCGCTTTCTGAAAAAACGAAGGGAGAAAATACGACGATCGATTTTATAATGCGTGGTAAGGAAGGGATAGAGCTGAACGAAAACAACATCCGGAATAATGCCATTATGCGCTTGAATAAAGATTTAATTTGGGAAGTTGACCTGAAGATTGGCGCGGGTGCTGCCGATTTTGACCTAAGCAATTACAAGGTAAAGAAAGTGGAAGTTGATGGTGGAGTTTCCAGTATAAACATACGAATGGGAATGCCTTTTGAAAAGGAATCAACGATGGAACTTAAGGGAGGTTTGGCAAGCTTTGAACTTAATATTCCGGATGAAGCAGCTTGTAAAATTGTTACTAAATCTGCTTTGTCATCTCAGAATTTCGAAGGTTTTAATAAACAGGAAGATGGTTCTTATATCACCGATAATTATAATACTACCGATAAAAAGTTTCTTATAACGATGGAGAGCGGCCTCTCTAGTTTTAGTGTTAAACGATATTAAGCCTTGAGCAACCGAAAGTATTTTTATGTAAAAGAAGGGAAGCCAGAGGGTCCCTTTTCTTTGGAGGAGCTTAAATCATTCAACCTGAAGTCGAGTGATTTTGTGAAGGAAGTGGGTTCTGATGATTTTCATGAGATTCATGAATTATCCGAGCTAAGTAAATTGCTCTCCCTGAAACATGAGATCACCATACCTCAATATTTTGCCACCATGGATATTCGTTTATTGGCTTGGGCAATCGACTTTTTCTTTGCATTCGCACTGTATTGCATAGGTATTCTATTACCCATTCTGGCATTTACCACCGGTTCTACAAGAACCATGTATGTACTTATCGGTCTGCTGGCAATCTTTCCAATACAATTTATATCTTCTGTCTTTTTAGAAGCATCAAAATATCAGGGAACGATTGGCAAGCTGATTCTTAGAATTAAAGTTTGCAATACAAAAGGCTTGCCGATAGGCTTTGCCAGATCCTTGTGGAGGAATATCTGCAAAATCCTTGGTTTCTTTAGCTTAGGTATCGGTTTCTTCGCTGGCTTCTTTAGCCGTAAGCAACAATGTTGGCACGACAAGTTAGCCGATACACTAGTTGTTAAAGATCGTTTAACCTGATTTAGGCTGCGTCTTTGGTATTCCTGACTAAGCCAATTCCAGAAAAGAAGAATATAATTCCAATTACTCCAACAACAATTAATTCGCGATAAGATTCACTGTTTTGCACAAACTGAACTCCAGCATATATTAAACCAATAATGCCGAGTATAGTAAGGATTGTTCCAAATGTTCGTTTTACGTTCATGATTTATATTTTTTTTAATAACGATGATAAGGCAATTTCTATGCCTAATGTATAAACCATGTATTAGACTTGCTTTACATGCTTCCGTTATGTCGCGTTGTTCTTCCGTTGAGTCAGTGTTTTTTAGGCTCTTTTAACGCAGATACAACGAAGGAATCTTTATCTTGGGTTTCTGGAAGGTTAAACAAGTTGCTTGTTATCCCTTTATATTATTATATTGGATAAGCTAAAATTAAGTAATTTTATAGCTAGAATCAATTTCACCGCTTTGTATGAAAGTTTATTTTGCTCTTGTCGTTTTATTTCTTTCGTTTCATTTTAACGCTTTTTCTCAATCTTTAGCTGAAAAGATCGGTAAATCTTTTGCAGTTTTTGAGGCCGATCGTAATCTGAAATACGGCATTGCATCCTTAACAGTTATGAATGCCCGTACGGGTGAAATTATTTATTCTAAATATGAGAATTTGGGAATGGCGCCAGCTTCCACTTTAAAAGCAGTTACACTTGCTACTGCTTATCATGTTTTAGGTAAGGATTTTAGGTATAGAACTGATTTACTCTACAGCGGTGTGATAAATAATGGAATTCTGGAGGGTGATATTATCATTAAAGGTTCAGGTGATCCTTCTTTGGGAAGTGATCATTATAGGGAAACGAGAGCTGATGTTATTTTAAAAAGATGGACGGATGCCATTAAAGCAGCAGGTATTAAGAAAGTTGTCGGAAGGATCATTGCAGATGATTCAATGTTTAATGGCCAGATGGCTCCGGAAGGATGGATATGGACAGATATGGGACAGTATTATGGGGCGGGAGTTTCAGCATTGAACTGGCGGGAAAATAAGATGGGAGTTATTTTTTCTGCTAAAGGCAGAGTGGGGAACCCGGTTAGTCTTGTGAAGACTGTTTCGATAAGTTCGGATGTGGAAATTGTCAATGAAGTTAAAATAGGATCTGCAGGAAGCGGAGATCAGGTCTATGCATATTCTGCTCCTTACTCTAAAAAAATAATATTAAGGGGAACCTATGGTAGTGATCTTAACAAAGAAGTTGAAATATCTTTGCCGGATGGGGCTTATGAAGCAGCATCCAGTCTGAAGCTAGCATTGATAAAGCAAGGTATTGTCGTGGATGATAAGGTGACTACAGCCTTTTTATTGCAATCTGAAGGTAAAGATTTACCTGCAAATACGAAATTATTAGATCGTTACCTGTCTCCAAATCTAGATCAATTAGCTTATTGGTTTTTAAAGGAAAGCATTAATTTATATGGTGAAGCTCTTCTGAAAACATCTGCATTTCATGAGGGGATAGCTACCAAAACTTCGGATGCAGCGGCCTGGGAAAAAAAGTTCTGGGCAAATCAATTGGGAATTGATGAAGGTGCTTTAAAGATTATGGATGGAAGTGGACTTTCTCCCGAAAATAGGGTCAGCACCTTATCAATGGTCAAAGTTTTGAATGAAGCAAAAAAGCAGAGCTGGTTTGCCAGTTATTATGAGAACATCCCCTTAGTCAATAATATGAAAATGAAGAGCGGTACAATAGATGGGGTTCTGGGCTATGTTGGCTATCATACATCTAAGGGTGGAACACCTTTAATATTTGCTTTTTTAGTTAATAATCATGAGGGTAGGGCATCTTCTATGCGACAAAAAATGTTTAAGGTATTAGATTCTCTGAAATAGGCTGCATGTAAAAATTGATTTCAAATTTCATATCTTTGTATTAGCATGAAATACAATTTAGATGTATCAATAGATAAAGATTCCGGCTTCTGTTTTGGCGTTGTTTATGCCATTGAAATGGCAGAAGAGATACTGGAAGAGGATGGTTATTTATACTGTTTGGGAGATATTGTGCACAATGATGAAGAAGTTCTTCGCTTAAAAGAGAAAGGTCTTCGAATTATCGGACATGAAGAACTGCTTAACCTGCACCATGAAAAAGTTCTGATCAGAGCGCATGGGGAAGCTCCTGAAACCTATAAAATAGCCCTTGATAATGATATTACCCTGATTGATGCCTCTTGTCCGGTAGTTTTAAAACTACAGAACCGCATTAAAACTTCATACGACGTAAAAGAGAAGGTGCTTATCTTTGGAAAACACGGACATGCAGAAGTAATTGGCCTGCAGGGTCAGACCAACAATGAAGCCCTGGTTTTTCAAGATATCAGTGAACTGGACCATGTAGAATTACCACACGATATCACTTTATACAGCCAGACGACAAAGAGTACCGATAAGTTTTATGAGATTAAAAAAGAACTTATTAACCGCGGACATAATGTTCGTGCAAATGATACCATTTGCCGTCAGGTATCTAGTCGTTATGAAGACTTGGGAAGCTTTGCTGAGAAATTTGATAAAGTTGTGTTTGTTTCAGGTAAGAAGTCATCCAACGGTAAGGTTCTTTATGATGTCTGTGTGAAAAGTAATCCAAATACTTATTTTATCTCAGATCCTGTTGAATTAAAACCTGAACTGTTTCAGGAAAATGATAAAGTCGGTATCTGCGGAGCAACTTCTACACCCATGTGGTTGATGGAAAAAGTACGCGATATACTACAGGAATATTGATTTACCGTCATAAAATTTCTCCATCGGTATAATATTATCATGTACTATGCAAATTTAGCTAGCTTTGTATGTTTAAAATATTCTTCTGTAATCTGAATTAATGAAAAAAGGAATCTTACTTGTAAATCTTGGGACACCTGATAGTCCATCAGTACCTGATGTTCGTCGCTATCTTGATGAGTTTTTAATGGATGGTCGCGTTATTGACATTAAACCTATACCCAGAAATCTGTTGGTTAGAGGTTTGATTGTTCCTTTTCGTGCTCCTAAGTCTGCTAAAATATATAAAGAAGTTTGGACAGAGGAAGGCTCTCCCTTGCTTATTTATGGCATGGAAAACAAGAGATTATTGCAAGAAAGTCTGGGCGATGAATATGTGGTTGCATTTGGAATGCGGTATCAAAATCCGAGCATTCAGAGTGCCCTGGATGAACTAAGAGCTCAGAAAGTTAAATCTATTCAGGTAATTCCTTTGTTCCCTCAATATGCTTCAGCCTCTACCGGTTCGGTACATCAGAAGGTGATGGAGATTGTAAGCAAATGGTTGGTTATTCCGGAAATTAGTTTCATTAACTCGTTCCATAACAACCCGGATATGATTCAAATATTTGCTGACAATGGTCGTAAACACGGCATTGAAAACTATGATCACATCATCTTTAGTTTTCATGGATTACCTCAGCGCCAGCTAATAAAGGCAGATGACTCAAAAACACATTGTTTACAGGATAAATCTTGTTGTCAGACCTATAATGATAAGAATTACTTCTGCTACTCCGCACAATCCTATGACACTGCAAAGCTGATTGCTGAGAATTTAGGATTAAGTCGGGATCAATATACCATTAGTTTTCAATCTCGTTTGGGAAAAGAACCTTGGTTAGTGCCTTCTACTAGTGATATTATTCATGAAAAGGCCAAAGAGGGTAAAAAGCGCTTGTTGGTTTTTTGTCCGGCTTTTGTTGCCGATTGCCTTGAAACTCTTTATGAAATCACCGTAGAATACCATGAAGAATTTGTTGAAGCAGGAGGAGAGAAGGTTCAATTGGTGGAAAGTTTAAATAACGATCCTCGTTGGATAGAAGTTCTAAAAGGTTTTATTGAGAAGGGTGAGAATAAAGTGCTTATTCCCAACTAGAACACATCTGGCATTTCTTTTGTAACATTCCCTGGTACGATCTATCTAAAATAAGATAAAGATTTCTAAAAAGAAAGATGCGGATGAGTCCTATTATTTTAAGTTCTGTTATACTCATTTTACTTGATGTATACATCTACACTGCTTTAAGAGCTACTAAGATTAAATGGGCAAGAAGCAAAATCTTTACTGTTTTATGGTGGGGTTATTCTGCGGTGTTATTTTTAGGAATACTTGGTACTATCTATCTTGATCTACGCCTGGATATTCGATCTATTATCTTAGTTGCACTTTTTATAACCTTTGCTACCAAGTTTGTTTTTGCATTGATTATGATCATCGATGACATTCGAAGAGGTGGTGTTTGGTTAAGCAGAAAGGTTCTTCCGGGGAAGAATGTCCAGAATGAAGTGGTTGTTGAAAAAGGAAAGAGTAAAATATCCCGATCTGACTTTTTAGCTAAATCCGGAATTGTATTGGCAGCTGTGCCCTTTACTACCTTAAGCTGGGGCATTGTCTCAGGAGCTTATGATTATCGCATCCGCAGACAAAAACTATACCTGCCGAATTTACCAAAAGCTTTTCATGGAATGAAGATTGGTCAGATATCCGATATTCATTCCGGAAGTTTCTATAATAAAACAGCGGTTCAAGGTGGCGTAGATATGCTATTAGCAGAAAAACCCGATGTGATATTTTTCACAGGAGATCTGGTGAATAACCTGGCATCTGAATTGAAAGATTATAAAGATATATTTAGTAAAGTGAAAGCTCCTTTGGGCGTATATTCTATCTTGGGGAATCACGATTATGGTGAATATCATTTTGGGTTGGAGCCATCTGCGGCTAAGGCCAGAAATTTGGAATTATTAAAGCAAAGCCATCATGAAATGGACTGGGATTTGCTTCTTAATGAGAATAGAAAGATCAAAGTAGATAATGAAGAGATTGGAATTATCGGGATTGAGAACTGGGGAGCAGGATTTCGTTTTCCCAAGTATGGCGATTTGGATAAAGCACTTAAGGGGAGTGAAGATGTGCCTGTAAAGCTGTTGCTTTCTCATGATCCTTCTCATTGGCGCGCTCAGGTTCTTGCTCGTCCTGAAATTGATGTCATGTTCAGCGGACATACTCATGGAATGCAATTTGGAGTGCGATTTAAGAGTTTTCAATGGAGCCCCGTGCAGTACATTTACAAAGAATGGGCGGGTTTATATCAAGAGAATAAACAACAGCTTTATGTTAATACCGGCTATGGGTTTCTAGGTTATCCTGGTCGGGTAGGGATTTTGCCTGAGATAACTATCTTTGAATTAATGAGTGGAGATAAACCATCCTAAGAAATACGATTGGGGCCTTCTTTAATCTGTAACATTTCTTAATTACATCTGTCTAAGATAAAACAACGATTATTATGTCGGTAAAGATGTCTCAGCGTGAAACTATCAAGCTTTCACTGCAATCTATTAGTGCGAATCGCTTACGTACCTTTCTAACAGCTCTGATTATTTCTATTGGAATTACTGCGTTGGTAGGTATTTTGACATCTATTGATGCTATACAAACATCCTTAACAGAATCCTTTTCTGCTTTAGGATCTAATTCTTTTACCATTCAGAACCGGGGTTTAAATATTCGTATTGGCGGACAAGGTACGCGCCCGAAAGACTATCCGAATATTACTTACCAAGATGCTGTTGATTTTACTGAGCGATTTGATTTTCCGGCTATTGTTTCTGTTAATGTTCGTGTGAGTAGCGGAGCTACTGTTAAGTTTGAAAGTAAAAAAACAAATCCGAATGTTGGTGTTCAGGGATCTGATATCAATTTCTTAGAAACAGGTGGTTATAAACTTGGGCTTGGTCGGAATTTTACTGAACGAGAGCTTGAGCTGGGAAGTAATGTTGTAATTATTGGAGCAAAAATTCAGGAGAGTTTATTTTCGGAAAATGAAGACCCTGTTAATAAGATTATAACTATTGGTGGTACGCGGTTTACTGTTATAGGTGTACTGGAAAGTAAAGGAGCCAGTTCTGGACTTGGTGGTGATAATACTACGATTATACCGCTTGTGAAAGGACGATCGTTAATAACTGCTGGTAATCCTTCTTATGTTATTACAGTGATGAACACTTTGCCTAATATGACAGAGGCAACTATTGGCGAGGCAACTGCCTTGTTCAGGAAGATACGTAACTTGAGTGCTACCGAAGAAAGTAATTTTGAAATCACTAAAAGTGATGCAATTGCTCAGGTGCTACTAAGCAACCTAACCTATGTTACTTTAGGAGCTGTTGTTATTGGTTTAATCACTTTGATAGGAGCTTCGATTGGCTTGATGAATATTATGCTCGTTTCGGTAACTGAGCGTACACGAGAAATCGGTTTAAGGAAAGCTATTGGTGCAACACCTCAACTTATAAGACAACAATTTTTAACAGAAGCAATTGTAATCTGTATGATGGGCGGGATAGCAGGTATTGTGCTGGGATTAATTATCGGAAATGGAGTCGCTTTATTATTGGGTGCAAGCTTCCTGGTTCCATGGTTATGGATGGTAATGGGAATTGTAGTTTGTATTCTCGTTGGGGTGATATCAGGATATTACCCAGCATCTAAGGCTTCAAGCTTGGATCCGGTTGAAGCCTTAAGATACGAGTAAAGGTTGTTATTCGCTATATTGTTTCTTGTAGTAGGCTAGGTAATTTCCACTTGTAACATTGTCTAGCCATTCTTCATTTTCTAAGAACCAATCGACTGTCTTCTCAAGACCTTCTTCAAAGGTTATGCTGGGTTTCCAGCCTAAATCACGTTGTAATTTACTTGAATCAATCGCATAGCGAAGGTCATGTCCAGCACGGTCTTGAACAAAAGTGATTAGAGAAGCCGATTCTCCTTCTTCACGACCTAGCTTTTTATCCATTATTGAACATAGGAGGTGAATCAGGTCAATATTTGTCCATTCGTTATTACCGCCAATGTTGTAAGTGGTACCTGTTTCAGCTTTATGAAAGATTACGTCAATAGCACGTGCATGATCTTCTACCCATAGCCAGTCGCGAACATTCTCACCTTTTCCGTAGATAGGGATGGATCTTCTGTGTTTGATATTATTGATGGATAATGGAATTAGCTTTTCGGGGAAATGGTGTGATCCGTAATTGTTTGAACAATTTGAGATTACGATATTCATTCCATACGTATCGTGATAAGCTCTTACAAAATGATCTGAGCTTGCTTTTGAAGCCGAATAAGGAGAGTGTGGGTCGTAGCTAGTTTCTTCTGTAAATAAACCGCTATCACCTAGAGCCCCATATACCTCATCTGTTGAAACATGGTAAAAACGATGTTTCTCATAATTGCCTTTCCATGCATTACGTGCAGCGTTTAATAGATTGACTGTCCCAATAACGTTGGTCATTACAAATTCAATGGGGTTGCTGATGGAGCGGTCTACATGAGATTCAGCCGCCAAGTGGATAACACCATATGGGTTCTCTTCAGCGAAGAGTTTTTCAATAAAGTCGGCATCTACGATGTCTCCCTTTATAAAACGATAATTGGGTTTATCTTCAATGTCCTTTAAGTTTTCAAGATTTCCGGCATACGTTAGCAGATCCAAGTTTATTATTTCATAGTCAGGATAGGTATTAACCATTCTTCTAACAACATGTGATCCTATAAACCCGGCACCACCAGTAACAATAATTTTTTTCATTTTTTTATAATTCAAATGGATTTTCATCCCTTAAGTAAACTTCCCATGCCCAGGCAGAACGCATCATTTCTTCAACTCCTAAATTGGCTGTCCAGCCAAGTTTTTGGGTAGATTTTGCTATATCACCCCAAACCTGTTCGATGTCGCCATTTCTTCTATGGCCAATTTCGTAATTAAGTTTCACATTCGTTGCCTTTTCAAAGGCCCGGATAACTTCCAGTACAGAATAGCCCTTTCCCGTTCCAATATTAAAAACATCGTAATGATTGTCGATGGTATTTTCGTTTAAAAATTGAAGAGCCGCAACATGTGCTTTTGCCAAATCAACAACATGAATGTAATCGCGGATGGCCGAACCGTCTGCAGTATTATAGTCATCTCCATAAACTGTGATCTTCTCTCTTTTACCAATGGCAGTTTGGGTAATAAAAGGTACAAGGTTCTGAGGCACTCCTAATGGTAATTCGCCTATTAAGGCAGATTTATGGGCTCCTACCGGATTGAAATAACGTAAAGAAAGAATATTGAAATTTGGATTGCTGTTGGCTGTTTCCTGTAAAATTTCTTCCGCTATTTGCTTCGTGTTTCCATAAGGAGATTCTGCTTTTTTAACTTCTGCTTTTTCTGTAACAGGCAATTCATCGGGCTGACCATATACAGTGCAGCTGGATGAGAACACGAAATTAGTTTTACGAGCAGAAAAAGCTTTCAGTAAATTTATAAGTGAGAATAGATTGTTATGATAGTATTTTAAAGGTTTTTCTACCGATTCGCCAACGGCTTTGGATGCCGCAAAATGGATAACACCTTCAATATCAAGATTCTTGTTTACGAATTCTTTCACGTCTTTTTCATCGCAGAGATCGAGCTTATGGAATTCTGGTTTTATGCCTGTAATCTTCTTGATTTGATTTAAGACGCCAATATTTGAGTTGGATAGGTTGTCGATAATGATTGGAGTATAGCCGGCTTCGAAGAGTTCAACCACGGTATGTGATCCAATATATCCCGTTCCGCCGGTAACTAAAATTTTCTTCATGTCTGTGTAGCTGCTTTTATTTATTATAATAGGTAAAATCTTTGTGGTTAATTTCTCCTTGAGGGAGTGATTTGAAATACTCATAGGTGATTTTCAAGCCCTCTTCTCTGTTTACTTTTGGAGACCAGCCTAAAAGTTCCTTTGCTTTGCTAATATCTGGCCGGCGTTGTTTTGGGTCGTCAATAGGCAGGTCTTTATGAACAACCTTCTGCTTTGTTCCTGTTAATTTAATAATCTCTTCCGCAAATTGGTTAATGGTTATTTCGTCGGGATTACCGATGTTTACAGGATAGGAGTAATCGCTCATTAGAAGACGAAATATTCCTTCTACCTGATCATCGACATAACAGAAGGATCTTGTTTGGTTGCCATCTCCAAATATGGTAAGATCTTCGCCTCTTAAGGCCTGGCCAATAAAAGCAGGTAGTACCCGTCCATCATTTAAGCGCATTCTCGGACCATACGTATTGAAAATGCGGACAATTCTGGTTTCTAATTTATGAAAGGTGTGGTAGGCCATTGTAATGGCTTCCTGGAAACGTTTAGCTTCGTCGTATACGCCTCTTGGGCCTACCGGATTTACATTTCCCCAGTAATCTTCATTTTGTGGGCTGACCGTTGGATCGCCATATACTTCAGAAGTAGATGCCACGAGAATTCGTGCCTTTTTTGCACGGGCTAATCCTAAAAGGTTGTGTGTTCCTAAAGAACCAACCTTTAATGTTTGAATTGGTATTTTTAGGTAATCAATCGGACTTGCCGGAGATGCAAAGTGCAATATATAATCCAGTTCACCGGGTACGTGTACAAATGTCGATACATCGTGTTTGTAAAATTCAAAATTTTCAAGAGGGAATAGGTGTTCAATATTTCGGATATCTCCGGTGATTAGATTGTCCATTCCTATTACGTGGAAATCTTCCTTTATAAATCGATCGCATAGATGTGAGCCCAAAAAGCCAGCAGCACCGGTTATAAGTATACGTTTCCTTCCCATTCTGTTTTTAATTTAAGAATACCATTGACGAAGGTAATTAATTTGCTAAAAACAAATGAGAAATATTTAGAAACAAGCTATATTCTAGATAATATAGCTGAGAAATGTATTCAGAATAAAAAATTAAATTTGTAGTTTCAACTTGACATTTCATTTAAGCTGTTTTTATGACTCTTATTTATAGCATTGGCATTTATCTATTTCATCTACTTATTCGGGTCGCTGCAATTTTTGGTGGAAAAGCAAGAAAATGGGTAGATGGCCGTAAAGATCTTTTGAAAAGAATAAAAAGTGAGGTTGATTCAACGAAGAAACATACTTGGTTTCATTTCGCTTCATTGGGTGAGTTTGAGCAGGGACGATCTGTACTAGAAGCGTACAAAAGTACTTATCCAGATAGATTGATTCTTATTACATTTTTTTCTCCATCGGGGTATGAAACCCGTAAGAATTTTTCTTTAGCGGATCATGTTTTTTATTTGCCGGCAGATTCTGCTTTTAATGCAAAAAGCTTTATAAAGTTAATTAATCCAGACCTTGTTTTTTTTACGAAATATGATTTTTGGTATTTCTATTTTCGCGAGTTAAAACAAAGAAATATTCCCTTATTAATGGTGTCTTCTATTTTTAGGGCGGATCAGGTGTTTTTTAAATGGTATGGCGGAATCTTTCGAAAGATGCTTTCTTGTGTAACACATTTCTTTGTTCAGAATCAGGAAAGTGTTGTATTGCTTCGGTCTATTGGGTTTGATAATGTGACTCTATCAGGTGATACGCGTTTTGATAGGGTGGTGGAGATTGCGAAGAACGTGCGCGAATTGCCGGTTATATCTTATTTCGCTACCGGGAACCGGGTTTTGGTAGCTGGTAGTACCTGGCCTGAGGATCTGGAACGTTTGTTGACTTTTCAACAGGTATTTCCTGAATGGAAAATGATTATTGCTCCTCATGATATTAATCCTCAGAGTATTAAACATACATGTGATGTTTTCTCTTCGGGTATTTTATTTTCTGATTTAAGCGATTATAAGCATAAACGACACTTGGAAAGCGATCATCAGAAGAAAAGGAATATTGATATGGATTTAGCCTATCAGGATACGGATACCGAGGCTGATTTGATTCCGGAACATAAATCGCCGGTGTTGATAATTGATAATATGGGCATGCTGTCTTCTTTATATGGATATGGAGATATTGCCTATATTGGAGGAGGGTTTGGTGCAGGTATTCACAATACACTAGAAGCTGCTGCCTATGGGATGCCAGTTATATTTGGTCCGAATTTTCATAAGTTTCAAGAGGCAAAGGATTTGCTACAAGCCAAAGCTGCTTTCTTTATTACAAATGGTAGAGAATTGATTTCTGTGGTAGAAGAGTTGATGGATTATCAGGTTCGTTTAGAAGCGGGAAACCGCGCTGTTGGATATGTTCAGCAGCAGGCCGGAGCAACTGATCGGATTATGGACTACGTTAAGGAGCACTTTCAATAATAAGTCTGAGGATTTATTTCGTCAAACGAAGAACAGCCTGCATTTGCAGGCTGTTCTTCGTTAAATTCTGTTAAAGAGATTGTCTTCTAACCTAATTTTGTACTAAAGTGTTATTACTTCTATCAATTTCGCTTTGCGGTATTGGCCAGTATTCATTGTTTGAATTAAATACTAAGTCATCATAAGCCGGAAGCAAATTGCCTTCGAATGCTGAGTAGCTTTCAAGGGTCTGTTTAGCATCTCCCCATCTTACCAAATCGAAGAAACGGTGTCCTTCCATAGCTAATTCCAACCTTCTCTCAAAATGTACAGCTTTACGAGCATAGTCTTGATTAGGGAACGATGGGTATGGTTTTACTGAATAATTAGCAGCATTTTTTCCATCGGCTGTCTTTTTCGGAGCAAGTTTAGCTGCACGATTACGGATGCTATTCACCAAGGTTAAAGCTGCAGGCAAATTGCCAAGCTCTACATTACATTCAGCAGCCATAAGTACCACATCAGCTAAACGAATAAGGTTTACATCTAAGTCTGTAACATAGTTTTGCCCTGGAACTGCGTGGGAAGCAAACTGACTTTGTGGAATCATTGTTTTCATTCCAACAAACGGACCTGCATAAGTGGCATCACGAATCCATGCGTCACCAGGCATAACACCATAATCTAAATATACTACACCTCTTCTTCCAACAGTATAATCTAATCTAGGATCAAAAGATAGAGTAACATCTAGTTCGTAATTTGTTTTTGCTGCTCCGGTCAATCCTAAATCTGACTTGTATTCATTGGTTCTGTAAGATTTATCTAGTAATGGTAAGCCTTGGGCGTCAACTTTGTAGGCATTTACCAAATCAATAGTAGGTTGATAAAATCCACAACAACCTACTGGAGAACTACCATATAGACCACCCAACATATCACCGACATTGGCATTATCTGCAGCACCATTTGAATTGATTGCATGTTTTGAAACCATTAAAGCTTCGGGTCCATCTTCTTTAGTTGGGTCAAAGTTGTTTTCAAAAGGCATCGTTGTGATATCTTTGCCGGCTAACACGTCTGTAAACAGTGGTAATGCATCAGCCCATTTCTTTTGGTAAACATATACCTTACCTAAATAAGCTTTTGCGATATCTTTGGTCATACGCCCTGCCTCTCCGTTAATCTTCTCAACAGGTAGATTATCTATAGCAAATTTTAAATCATCAATAATTTTCGGTATAACATCTTCATTGTTTGGTTTTACCTTTGCCTCGTCTAGCGTGGTGTTTTCATCGATATAAGGAATGTTTTTGAAAATGCGCCACAGAAAGAAGTAATAATGTGCTCTAAGCATTCTAGCCTCACCTTGAATCTGAGTTGCTCTTGTTGCCGAGATTTGTTTTGCACCTTCTTGATCTCCTTTTAGTAATTTGAGCGTACTATTAGCTCTCAGCACACCTTCATAATAAACTTGCCACATGGTGCTAAGATTATCATTCGCACTGTTACTAGTATAGTTTTCGATCATGTTCATGTTGGGCTGATCAGATTGTTCTGAACCTTTATGAGCATTATCAGAAGCTACCTCGCCAAAAAGCCATTGGCTAGGAGCGGAAGCATAGTTTCCCCAAGAGCCGCTAATGTTTCCGTTTAGAATACCGTAAGCTCCTAATAATTCGGCTTCCACTCCATCTTTATTTGCAACCTGAGGTTCGGATAGTTGTCCTTGCGGCAGCTTTTGTAAAAACTCCTTGCCACAAGAAGTTGCTACCAGCATCCCGGCCGCAATAATGGATAATATATGTATCTTTTTCATTTTCTTTTTTCTAGAATTAAAAATCATGTTTCTCTTAAAACCCTAAGCTTAAACCAAGCATATATTGTCTAGCTTGTGGGTAGATACCAAAATCTACTCCTAAGGCTGGATAATCTGAGCTTGTTGCTGAAATCTCCGGATCTAAGCCTTCATATTTGGTTATGGTAAATACATTCGTTACTCCCATATAAACTCTTAGTTTTTTAAAGGAATTAGCTCCAAATATCTTTTCAGTTGGAAGGTTATAACCCACTTGTATGTTTTTTAATTTCAGAAAGCTGCCATCTTGGATATAATAGCTTGAAGAAGCATATTCATACGCTGCTGCATCATTGGTAATTGAAGGTGTAGAGCTTCCAGTATTAGTAGGGCTCCATGCATCCAATAACCGAGTGCTTTTCTGTCCTTTAAACACACCGAAATCTGTGAAATACCGTGTAGCTTCATATAAGTCATTGCCTTGTGATCCATACAGATACATCATTAAGTCAAAGTTCTTATAAGAAGTGTTAATGTTAAATGAATATACAAAATCAGGATGCGGATTACCAATAATGGTTCTATCTGCTGCATCAATAACACCATCTGGTTTGCCATTTGGCCCACTTATATCAGCATATTTCAAACCTCCGGGTCTGGCACCAGGATACGATGGATTATTTGTAATGTCACTTGCATCTTGGTAAATGCCAACTGTTTTATATCCAAAAAAGGACGCATAAGGTTGGCCTACTTTTAGAATGGATGTTTCCATACTTCTAAATGCTCCAAAAATCTGTTGATCGACAGAAGGTGCTAATGAGACAATCTTGTTGTTGTTTTTTGATATGTTAGCAGATACATCTAATGTGAAAGGAGTGTTTTGGCGATGTCCGTAATGATAGCCTATAGAGAATTCCACACCTTTGTTATTCATGCTACCAATATTCACATATGGCGATTCAGCACGACCTACTGCGATTGCTGGTAATGGCAAGCGATACAACATATCATCGGTTGTTTTATCATACCAATCGATGGATCCATCAACATCTCCATCTAAAATGGTAAAGTCGAGTCCTAAGTTTAACGATTTAACTTGTTCCCATTTTACATCTTCATTAGCATAAGAGCTTTGCCAGATTCCTGACTGTGTTGTTCCGTTTATTGGATATGAAGACGATGTTAAAGAAGAAGCATATCGGTTCAGATATTGATATCCAGGAATACGTTGGTTACCCGTAATACCGTATCCCGCACGTATTTTTAAATCTGTTAACCAACTTGCATCTTGCATGAAATCTTCTTGGGAGATACGCCAAGCACCACTTACTCCTGGGAAAGTTCCGTATAGGTTATTAGAACCAAAGTTTGAAGAACCATCACGTCTGACTGTAACGCTTAATAGATAGCGATCCATGAATGAGTAATCTGCTTTTCCGAAAATTGAGAACATAGAACCTACAGATCCTGAACTCGCATTTCCAATACTGGATGTACCAGAGTTTAGGTAGAAGTAATCTAAGCTGCTTAAGGTGAAATAGGCGTTTCTGCTACCAGAAAGATCTCTGCCTCGACTCTTAATAGCTTCTGTACCTGCTAAAATACTCAAATTGTGATCCTCTCCTAAATCAGGTCTATATGTTAAAGTATTTGTCCAAGTCCATTCAGTAAAATATCCTTGGTATTCGCTCATGCCATTATTGAAACTTCCTTCAGAAAATTCCGGATTAGGATAGTTTAAATTGATGCCGTTATAGTTTTCATAGCGCATCCCGAAATTACTTCTCAATGTAAGTGTAGGGATAAGATCGTATTCTGCAAATGCATTTCCAAAGAAGAAATTACTTCTGTTTTTATCATCTTTTGCACGATAGGCTATAGCAACCGGGTTTTCACCGTTACCCCAACCACCATAAGATCCTGCGAAATGACCGCCTTCATCATATACTGGTATGATGTTTTGGATACGATAAGCAAATCCTAACACACTACCTTCACCTTGATAATCACCGGCGACATTTGGATTAACTCCCATACCGAATCCTTCAGTATAACTGTATTGCAAGTTTTCGCCAATTCTAAGTTTGCCATCAAAGGCTTTGAATTGTGTATTGGTACGAACATTGAATTTCTCAAATCCTGTATGAATTATAGAACCTTTTTGACCTAAATAGCCTCCAGACATTGCATAAGTAGCATTTTCGCTTCCGCCGGTGGCGCTAATTTGATAGGATTGGGTAGGAGCTGTCTGAGATAATTCGTCAAACCAATTTGTACCTGCACGATTAGCTTTTGTTATCTGGTAAAAAGTTGATCTGTCTTTTCCATCGTAATTGTACTTCGACATATCAGCATCGGATGAGGTAATGTTATTTCCTGAGATTCCTCCTGCCAATAAATATTCAGGCAAGGTTTCGTTCGTTCCACTTAGTTGATTATCCAAATCCAATACCTGTTGAGGGGTCATCATTTTTGGATATGAACCGGTTTTAGGAACCTGGACACCGTAATAAGCGTCAAAACTAAGTTGTGCCGGACCAATTTTTCCTGATTTCGTAGTGATTATGACTACACCGTTATTTGCACGTGCACCATAAATTGAGGCAGCGGATGCATCTTTTAGAACTTGCATCGACTCTACATCATTCTGGTTCAGCCAGCTTAATTTGCCCTCGAAAGGAACTCCATCAATAATATAAAGAGGTTCGTTGTTGTTAATTGTACTGAATCCCCGAATTTTGATTTGTGGAGTGGAACCTGGTGCACCATCGGTTACAACCTGCACACCTGTGGCACGTCCTTGCAGAGATTCAACAGCACTGGCTGCCGGAGTGCTTTTCAATTGAGCAACATCAACGACTGCAACAGAACCCGTTAAATCTTTTTTCCGTTGTGTGCTATAGCCTGTTACAACTATTTCTTCCAGATTGTTGATGTCTTCCGTTAAATTAACGGTAAGGGCACTGGTAGTTGAAGTAACTGTAACTTCAGTTTTTAAATAACCGATATAACTAACTTCCAAAACATCATTTACAGAAGCGCTGATTTCGAAGGCACCAGATTCATTGGTTGAGGTAACCGCAGACTTTCCTATTACTCTAATGGTAGCACCAGCTAAAGGAGTGTTCGAGTTTGCGTCCCTAACGGTTCCTTTGATTACTCTTTCTTGATTTTTGAAAGTGAGAGACTCCACAGAATGGAGTGTGTTTGAGGTTGGATGTGGTATTGCTAGTGTAGTATTACTCACAAGTAATAAGGCACTAAGAATCCACACCGATTGCTTCAACGTAGATCTTTTACTAAAAGAGCTAACGTTAGAAAACTGTTTGGTTTTCTTCATGATTATTGATTAAAAGGTTAATTGATTTAAAAAAAATAAATGGAGGGAAGTATAAGTCTACTCATGCATTATAGTTTAGTTTCGAATTTTGGTTAATTGTATCACCTAAGTTACGCAAACGGTTGATAATGTCAAGTTATTTTAAAATTATTTTTATGGAACCGTGGTATTTCTAAAGTTTTTTAGTGTTGGGTTAGGCATAAAAAACTGTGAAATAGTTCGTTATAAGATGGTTTTAGCCATTTGTTCAATTTCAATTGGCAGATTAGACAAATCTAAATATTTAATCTTGAGTTAATGTAAAAGTAACAGTTTCAGCACTACGAAAGGTAGGTGAGCTTGGTTTGGAGATTAGTTGGATGCGGGTAACCTATTATAAAAATGCAGTGATTTTAATGAGTTGTAAAAAACTCGGAAGCTATTTGGTCTGCCAAGAGCTTACCTTTTTGGGTTAAAGTATAAATATTTTTCTCTTGTTTTATTTTCTTTTCTTCCTGGTATTTTGGCAGACATTCATTCATGGCTTGCATAAATTCTGAAGGAAAGTTTTGGTTTAAGTAATTGATATCAATTCCCCATTTTGTGCGTAAAGAGGTCATGACATATTCATTGAATTTGTCTGATTCTGTAAGCACTTCCATCTCCATCGGAATCTCATTCTTTATGATAGATTGGATGTATTTCGAGTTGTTGGCGATATTCCATTGACGGCTTGTGCCATTGAATGAATGAGCAGATGGCCCGATTCCTAAATAAGGAACACCTTTCCAATAGTTGGTGTTATGCTTGGAGTAACGTTCATTCTTTGCATAGTTTGATATCTCATATTGTTCAAAACCAACTTTAGTGATCATTTCTGTTAATATAAGGAATTGATCAGCACTTTGACCTTCGTTCATAGGCTTTTGAATTCCTTTATTGATGAAACTGGCTAAAGCTGTTTGTGGTTCGATGGTCATGCTATAGGCGGAGAGGTGGGGTATGCCTAAATTGATGATCTGTTGAATATTGTTTATCCATTTAAGGTCGCTCAACAAGGGATACCCATAAATTAGGTCGGCGGTAATATCCTCAAAGCCGGCGTCCTGAACTCTTTTTATAGCAGAATCTGCCTCTTGAGCATTGTGCGCACGATTCATCCAGCGGAGGTCTTCCTCGTAAAAAGATTGCACTCCTATGCTGAAGCGATTGATAAGTGACTCTCTTAATTCTCGTACTTTTTCCTTTGTTAGATCATCTGGATTAGCTTCTATGGTAATTTCCGGATTAGATGCAATGCTGAAGTGAGTATATATTGTATCTAATAAATAATTGATTTCTTGAGCAGAAAGGAGGGAAGGAGTGCCGCCACCTAAATAAATACTTTCTATGGTTTGTTCTTGAAGATAGCCTTTACTTATAATTAGCTCTTTTTGCAAAGCTGAAAGAAGTTCTTCCTTATATTTTAAAGAGGTTGTAAAATGGAAATCACAATAATGACATGCTTGCTTGCAAAAAGGAATGTGGATGTAAATACCGGCCATTTTTTGAATTAGTGATAAATAATGATAATAATTTAAGTGGAAGTTATATTATCTATCTGATCGTCTTGTATTATGCTGTTTTATATCTTATACTAAACAGTTAAAGCAAAGATAGGCGAAATTATGATTTTCTAAGAATCTGTGTTCTTACCTAATAAAAGAAAGAATAAGTATAAATATAATGCGTATCTTTTCGATGTGGATTGTCCGGTTTCTTCTTGAGTCTGTGGTTACGTTGGATCAAATCAAAACGGTTTAAGGACTTGAAAAAATAAATAATAGAGTCATCTGCCAACAAAGATGAACAAAAAACAAACGACAAGCGCGAAGATATTTCCTGAAAGCAGAGCAAATGTACAATGATTGGATATTGTCTACTTGGGTACCTGAACCGGAAGATTCCTAGAATGGGTGATCACATGGAAAACCGATATGGACAACGAAAAATGCCTAGTTCTAACGGACTAACTGTTATTATTTTAGCATGTGTTTATACCATGTATGACGAAATCGTTGATCCGGGAAAGAAGTATATTAAGCGGTGCAACAGTTATAGCCGAAAATGGAATAAATTATGCTCTATGGTGATAAATGGTGGTCTGTTCCTATGTAAATCGAGGTAATAGCCTTAACCGCTCATTTTCAGGTTGTATGGTGATGGAGGTAATGTGCGTTCTTGAACCCTGCCAAGTTTTTAGGAAGGAAAAGTAGAATTTATAATCTTATATCGTTTGACATCCTTGAAAACTTATTTCTGTACTTGATGGGAGTAAGGTCGGTAATCTAGTTGGCCAAGCTTGTAGAGCCTGAAATTCCTGATGCTACGATCTAATTAAAAGCTATTATACAGGCTGTATCTTTGTGCAATTTAAATAACAAATATCAGGCATATAGAAGTGCTATAATTATGTGCTTTTCTTAATCTCCTCTTCAACTAATTTAAAAACATTTAAGAAATCGTAGTTGAGATTTTCGATCGCATTTTCTAACACAATTAGTGCAGTTTCAGTTTCTTTGGCACTGAACTCCTCAACCCATACTCTTCGGCCAATACGGTCAAGTGCATGTACTAAGCTAACAGGTTTATTATAGGTTTCTAAGTAACGGCTTTCAATAAAGTTATTTAGAAACCTATAAAAACCATTTGTTTCCATGATGCCAAGTTTGTGCATAAAGTCATCCAGTATCTTTGGTTCGCATGCATCTAAGTTTCTATAAAACTGATTTGTGTCTACTATATTATTACGAATCAGGAGGGAGTCTAATATTAATTCATAAGCCACATGGGCTAAGAAAAAGGGACGCTTGGGCAAATCAGTAAATACTGTTGCTAACTCTTGTCGTAATTGCGAGCTATGTATTTTGAAAGGCACCGAATTATGAAAGATTGCATCTACCTGGACATGATGTTTCCATCCTTCGAAGAGAAGATTGATGTCTGAATTATCGTTAAAAAGTAAATTTTCTTTTTCGGGTCGGAATTTCCAATTATAATGATGGTTTCTGAATAAATCAGGAAGAATTGCTCCTATGGTGTAATAGGGGTTGTTGATAGATTGAACAAAGTAATAATGCGATAGAAAGTTCAATTTCTTTTTTTTGTAAGGTAATAAAAAGCATGCGATTTCTGCATAGTGGGAAAATAGAAAATTATTTTGTTATTTGTAATAAATGACTCCTTACAAAGAACGTGTGTTTTCAGAGCTGAAATTATGGCGAATAAAGATGAGAAAGAAAGCATCTTTAAGTAACCGCTTAGCAAAGAAGGTTCAGGTGAGATTAAATGGTATGATTCCTGAAAAAATTCATCAAGCCATTACATTTACTATTGAAAAGATGGTGAGTGGAGTTTTGTTTGGCACTAAATTTATTACCCCCAAGCGCAAAGAAAATGCTTCTTTTCAGTTAAGGGAAGCTTATGTAAAAAAACAAATAACGTTTTACCAGAAAACAGCTTCAGTTGAAGGTGCAGTTACTGGGGCTGGTGGCATCATTATGGGTTTTGTTGATTTTCCGGCATTTTTGACCATCAAAATGAAGATGCTTTTTGAAATTGCTTCGCTTTATGGGTTTGATGTAAAAGACTATAAAGAAAGGCTGTTTATTCTGCATATTTTTCAATTAGCTTTTTCAAGTCAGGAAGGACGAAATGAAGTGTTTGAGGTAATTGATAATTGGGAGAATTATATTAGCACGTTGCCTTCTGATGTAGAGCAGTTCGATTGGCGTACTTTTCAGCAAGAATATCGTGATTATATTGATTTGGCTAAATTGGCTCAGTTAATTCCTGTAATTGGTGCAGCAGTTGGAGCAATAGCCAATTATCAGTTAGTGAAATTACTTGGGGAAACTGCCATGAATTGCTATCGGATGCGATTGATACATAAAGGGGAATTAGAAACTATTGATTAAAACTAGCTTAGTGGGCTATCGGGTATTTTTATAACTTTGTATTATAAAATTAATTAGGAGTAGAACAGATGAGTACAACAGTTAGTAAGATACTTTCGGGTGGATATTGTAATTCTCTTTCTCATTATTCCAGGTATTTAACTCGCGAGGTTACTATTGGCG
Source organism: Albibacterium sp. (assembly GCF_035514885.1). Taxonomy (NCBI): domain Bacteria; kingdom Pseudomonadati; phylum Bacteroidota; class Sphingobacteriia; order Sphingobacteriales; family Sphingobacteriaceae; genus Albibacterium; species Albibacterium sp. The sequence goes on from NZ_DATJCH010000005.1 coordinate 49,191, forward strand.
ATATACCAATGGGTGCGAATAACCCAATCCGTATTCAAAGTATGACTACGGTAGATACGATGGATACGTTGGGTTCAGTTGAGCAAACAATTCGGATGGTGGATGCCGGTTGTGACTATGTGCGAATAACTGCACCAAGTATTAAGGAAGCTAGAAATTTAGCAGAAATAAAGAAACAATTACGGTTAAGGGGCTATAATGTTCCTTTGATTGCAGATATCCATTTTACCCCGAATGCTGCAGAAGCAGCTGCAAGGATTGTTGAAAAGGTCCGAATTAACCCGGGCAATTATGCAGATAAAAAGAAATTCAGTGAATTAACCTATACAGATTCAGAGTATCAGAATGAGCTGGAGCGCATTTATAAAAAGTTTGCACCACTTGTGAAGATTTGTAAGGAATATGGTACTGCCATGCGGATTGGAACAAACCATGGATCACTGTCAGATAGGATAATGAGCCAGTATGGTGATACACCTAAAGGTATGGTTGAGTCTGCAATGGAGTTTATCCGGATGTGTGAAGACTTAAAATACTATAATCTTGTTATTTCCATGAAGTCCAGCAATCCGCAGGTAATGATACAAGCCTATCGTTTGCTGGTAGAGAAGATGACTGAGGAGGGAATGAATTATCCTTTGCATTTAGGGGTTACTGAAGCAGGTGATGGGGAAGATGGTCGTATAAAATCTGCTGTTGGCATTGGTACTCTGTTAGAAGACGGGCTAGGCGATACCGTGCGGGTTTCATTAACGGAAGAACCTGAATTTGAAGCACCCGTTGCCTCGGCTTTGATTAATCGTTATAAGAAGCGTGCTGAAAACAACATGCCTACTGAAGTTTATTCAGAAAAAGAGAGCTTTATTCTGCCATACGCAACATATTTTAAGCGCGAGACAAAAGAGGTCAATAACTTTATTGGTGGAAGTATGGTGCCCAGAGTACTTGTAGATATTTCCAGAGAAAATTTAAAAGACCCTTATACGCTGATGAGTGTTGGCTATAGATATGATATGCTGCTTGATAAATATCATATGGGAGATCAGTCTGTTGATTTTGTGTACCTGGCAGATTCTCTGCCGTCATTTACAATGCCGGCTAATTTGAAACAAGTATATAATTATAGAACCTGGATTGGGCTAAAGGATAAAACGAATATTCATCCTTTATTTAGTCTTGAGGAATATGTATCAACTTCTGAGCATGATTCATCGATTAACTTGGTTGTAATTAATAATTCTGATCTGACAGGAGAAGTATTTGGCTCGCTGGAAATTGATAAAAGCATCGTTTTTATTTTAGAAACGAATGAGGAACACGGAATGGCTGACCAAAGGCAGTTTTTCTGTAAGCTTATAGAACTGGGGATTCAAATACCGGTAGTGATTAAGAGAACTTATAATCCCGCTGATTTTAATGGCCCTATTGGTGATTTGATGAGTGTCGAGGAGCCTGTTTCAAAGCTTCAGCTATATGCCGGAACAGATTTTGGAGGCTTGCTGACTTCAGGTTTAGGAGATGGAATATGGATAGATTCTGAAGCAACGGATCTTGATAAAATTGTTTCTACATCTTTTGGTATTTTACAGGCAACTCGTTCTCGGATTTCTAAGACAGAATATATATCATGTCCAAGCTGTGGTCGAACACTTTTTGACTTGCAGGAAACCACTCAACTCATTAGAACCAGGACCAATCATTTGAAAGGATTGAAGATTGGTATCATGGGTTGTATTGTAAATGGACCTGGAGAAATGGCTGATGCTGATTATGGATATGTGGGTGCAGGACCGGGAAAAATCACACTTTATCGCGGAAAACAGGTTGTTAAGAAAAATGTTGACACCAAAAATGCCTTAGATGAATTGATAGAAATCATTCGAGAGGATGGCAAATGGGTTGATATTGAGGATGTTTAGTCTTTCAGTCTATTTATAAGCATTCTAAATGTTTCTGTTTTACAAAGTCTTGACAATGAACAGCCTCCTTATTTTGTACTTTTGTGGTCAGTTAAGCACGATCCTATAATCTTGAAAAATCTTAAAGTAATTGCATTTACACATAAAAATGTGGACCTAAAGGACTTGGGGAATTTGGTAATTTGTGATGAGGAGTTGGAGTCTAGGTTGCTGCGATTAAAAGCTATATTCAACACCTCAGAGATATTCTATATCGGAACTTGTAACCGGGTTGAATTTGTATTCTATGGCGAACAAGATCTCAATGATGAGTTTGTAAATAGCTTTGTGGATACATTAAACCTTAATGTTTCAGAGAACCAACGTCTTTCTATTTTAAATCAGGTTAATACCTATGACGGAAGGGAAGCAATCAATCACCTTTTCAGGATATCATGCTCTCTTGAGAGTTTGGTAGTTGGTGAAAAGGAAATCCTTTCGCAAGTACGTAAAGCCTATGAACGTTGTCGCTGTGCCGGTTTCACTGGTGATTTTATGCGCATGTTGATGAGCAGTTTGGTAAAAACAGCAAAAGAGGTTTATACTTTAACAGATATTTCACGGAAACCTGTCTCAGTGGTTTCATTGGCCTATCGCAGTTTACGCGATTCCGGATTAGGAACCAGCCCGCGCTTTTTGATTATAGGTGCCGGAGAAACGAATCAAAACATAGCTAAATATATTCAGAAACATAAAGATTCTAATTTTGTGGTTTTTAACCGTACTTTAGAAAAGGCAGAAAGTTTAGCAAAGGAACTGAATGGTAAAGCCTATCCTTTATCAGAACTTGAAAACTATACAGAAGGTTTTGATGTATTAATTACTTGTACCGGCTCAACTGCCCCTTTAATTGATAATGAATTATATCGGAAGCTATTAAATGGAGATAACTCTAAGAAGACGATTGTCGATTTAGCCATCCCGAATGATACTGCTGAAGAAGTTATAAAAAACAACTCTATTAATTATATTGAAGTGAGCAGCTTGCAGGCAATTGCGAATAAAAATATTCAAGATCGATATGAAGAGCTAGTTCATGCTGAACGTATAATAGAAGAAAATATTGAAGAATTTATACCTCTTTTAAAACAGCGTAAGGTTGAAATTGCAATGCGGGAAGTTCCTCAGAAAGTGAAAGAAATAAAATCTTTTGCTTTGAATACTGTATTCGCTCAAGAGGTAAACTCAATGGACGAAGATTCCCGGGCAGTTTTAGAAAAAGTGATAAACTATATGGAGAAAAAATATATTAGTGTTCCTATGGTTATGGCAAAAGAGATTTTAGTAAAAAACAGTGGGTTGCAGTAACTTTTTATAAGTTTGAATCCATTTATTTAAGAAAGAATTATTGTGAATAGGAAGCTTATAATTGGAACTCGAGGTAGTGAATTAGCCCTTTGGCAAGCCAATCATATTAAAGATTGCTTAGAAAAGTCAGGTTTTGAGACTGATCTTAAAATTATAAAAACACAAGGGGATAATATCCAACATATGCGATTGGATAAGCTGGAAGGAAAAGGATTCTTTACAAAAGAATTGGAAGAAGAACTTTTAGCCGGTACCATTGATATCGCTGTTCATTCACATAAAGATTTACCTACCATAAACCCTCCTGGTTTAATTATCGCTGCAGTATCTGAACGCGAAGATCCATCTGAATTACTTCTTATTCTAAAAGATTGTGTGGATACTAAAAAGAAGCTGAATGTTAAGCATAACGCGATTGTAGGTACATCGTCTAATCGTCGCAAAGCACAATTACTATCATTGCGACCTGATTTAGAGATTGAAGACTTAAGAGGAAATATCAATACACGCATACAAAAGCTTCGGGATGAACAGTACGATGCGATTATGATTGCGAAAGCAGGAGTAGAGCGTATTAATATTGATATCAGTGATTTCCATGTTGTAGAAATTAATCCTACAGAAATTATACCTGCTCCTGCTCAAGGAGTTTTAGCTGTTCAGATCCGTGAAGGTAATGACGAATTAAAGCAAATCCTACAAGGTATAAATAACGAGGAAGTTGCTAAAGCAATAGCTGTTGAACGTACTGTTCTGAATCTTTTTGAAGGTGGCTGCCACATGCCTTTAGGCTGTTACTGCCGTTTTGAAGAAGGACAATATGAAGTGTGGACGTCGAAAGCAGAAACAGGAGATGATTTTCCTGATCGTGTTTTCCTCTCTGCAAAAACAACAGAAGGATTAGCCGAAAGGATAGTAGCTCTTTATAAAAATAAACATTCGTATCCTCAGACTGTCTTTATCAGTCGGGATATTACAGAAAATAGTTACCTATACCGCGCACTAGAAAAACATTCAATTAAATTAGAAGGAGAATCTTTAATTAGGATTTATCCTACTATTAATAAGCTTGATCCATTTATACTGAAACATCTGGATTGGATATTTTTCAGCAGCAAAAATGGAATTGAGAATTTCTTTAAACTGGAACCTCGCTTGAGTAAGAAAACAAAGTTTGCTGTGGTTGGAAGAGGTTCCGAAGATATGTTAAGGCAATACGGTTATACTGCTTCTTTTACCGGACAGGATGAAGGTATTGATACAGAAGAAATCGGAAAAATATTTGCTCAGGAAAATCCAAATACAACGGTGTTATTCCCTCGCGCCAAGGGTTCTCTGCAAACAATTCAGAATCAAATGTCTGAGAACATTAAAGTAATTGATTTGCCGGTATACGAAACTGTTTTGGTTGATAATGTATCCAAATCAAATGCAGAAGTGCTGATATTTACGAGCCCAAGTAATGTGGATGCCTATTTCGCAAACAATCTCATTGATCCGGAACAGCAGGTTATTAGCATTGGTTATTCTACCGGCCGTAAATTGGAAGAGTACGGAGTTAGCTATACACTTCCTTATTCACCGGATGAATTAGGTTTGTCAGAAGCAGTATTTGCTTTAGGTTTGTAGAACAGTTCCCTTATAGATCAGAATAATCTTAAATAGATAATATAATGATACTAAGACCACGTCGATTACGGAAAAATGCCATTGTGCGAAATATGGTGGCTGAAACACGCTTATCGAAAGATATGTTTGTTTACCCCTATTTTGTAGTACCCGGAAATGGTATTAAACATGAGATTGATGCAATGCCTGGAATCCATCATTTCTCGGTTGATACACTTATAAAAGATACCGAACTTTCTTTAAAATCAGGCATTAATAAAGTTTTATTGTTTGGTGTAGGAGAAGATAAAACCGAAGATGCTTCTTCGTGTTACCATAATAACTCTATTGTTGTAAAGGCTATCGAGGCTTTAAAGAAGGAGTTTTCAGATGATTTATATATCGTAACAGATGTCTGTGCGTGTGCTTATACCACTCACGGACATTGCGGAATTTTAAAGGACGGGTATGTTCAAAATGATGAAACTGTAGAGGTTTTATCAAAGATGGCATTGTCTCATGCAGCAGCAGGTGCTGATATGGTCGCTCCTTCTGATATGATGGATGGCCGGGTGGCTGGCATCCGTCAGAAGTTAGATTCAAATGGTTTCGTGAATACAGGCATTATGAGCTACAGCGTGAAATTCGCATCTGCTTATTATGGACCTTTTCGCGAGGCTGCTGATTCATCTCCATCAAGTGGTGATAGAAAAGCTTATCAAATGGACTTCAGAAATTCTCGTGAATCTATTAAGGAAGCTTTATTGGATGAGCAGGAGGGAGCCGATATATTAATGGTTAAACCTGCATTGGCTTACTTAGATTTGATTAAAGAGGTTAAAGCAAGTTCGAATCTGCCTTTAGCTTGTTATAATGTATCCGGAGAGTACTCCATGGTGAAAGCAGCAGCCCAGGCTGGCTGGATCAATGAGCAACAAATCGTTGTCGAAAATATGTATGCGTTTGCAAGATCCGGTGCAGATATAATTATTACCTACCACGCCCGCGATTTAGTAGAAAAAAATTGGATTTAAGTAAATAAGGAGATTTAATAATGATTGGTTCTATAAAAAAGATGTTTTCTTCAGCAGATCAGGAGTCTTTTTCTGGTCCGTCGAAACCTGATATTTCTAGAGAGAAATCGGCTCAGTTATATGAAAAAGCCAAACAATATTTTCCAGGTGGAGTAAACTCTCCGGTGCGCGCATTCAAGTCTGTCCACGGAGTTCCTTTATTTATTGAAAAGGGGGATGGTTGTTTAATTTGGGATGCTGATGGAAATGAATTTATTGATTTCTGTTGCTCTTGGGGACCGCTTATTTTAGGTCACAATAACGAAAAAGTACGCGAAGGTGTTACTGCTGCATTGCAGAACGGTATGAGTTTCGGGGCTCCTACAGCTTTAGAGAATGAACTAGCCGAGTTGATCTTAAAAAACAATCGTTTTATAGAGAAAATAAGATTTGTTAGTTCGGGTACTGAGGCGGTAATGTCTGCTATTCGATTGGCGCGTGGCTATACGAATAAAGATAAGATCATTAAATTTGAAGGCTGCTATCATGGTCATTCAGATTCTCTATTGGTAAAAGCAGGTTCAGGTTTAGTAACCTTTGGTGAAACTTCTTCTGCTGGGGTTCCAAAAAGCTTTGCCGAAGAAACTATTGTTATTCCATTGAATGATAGAAAAGCTGTTGAAGAAGCTTTTGCACAATTCAAAGACCAGGTAGCTGCCGTAATTATTGAAGGAATTCCGGCTAATAATGGTTTATTAATTCAAGAAAAAGAATACATTCATTTCCTGCGTGAAATCACTCAGCAAAATAATGCTTTATTGATATTCGATGAAGTTATTACAGGCTTTAGATTAGGGTTTGAAGGTGCTGCTGCCTATTACGATGTACATCCTGATATTATTACCTATGGTAAGATTATAGGAGGTGGTATGCCTGTAGGTGCTTATGGTGCTTCCAGTGAGATTATGAGCCGCATCTCTCCAGACGGAAATGTTTATCAGGCAGGAACCTTATCAGGAAATCCAATAGCGATGGCTGCCGGTATCGCACAATTAACCGTGCTGAAAAGCGGAGTTTATAAATCGTTAAATAGCAAGGCTACCTCATTTGTAGAGGCTTTACAGCGTTTTGTTTCTGCAAAGAATTATAAGGTGAAAATATTTTCAGTGGGTTCAATTTTTTGGATGGCATTTACTGATAAAGACCATATCCGCACTGCTTCAGATATTGATCCTCAAAGTATGGAGAAATACAAAGTGATGCATCGGGAGTTATTGAACCGGGGAATATACTTTGGCCCTTCAGGCTATGAAGTAGGTTTTGTATCACATGCGCATACGAAAACTGATTTGGAAAAAGCAAAACGAGCTATTTTTGAAAGTTTGGAAGTTGTTTTTAGACACGGCAATTAATTAGCTACTTGTTATACTACACAAAAGGGGCATTAATGATAAATTAATGCCCCTTTCTTAGCTAGAAATATTCAGGTCCTTTTAGAAGCCTAAACGATCTTCAATTGTCTCTTCTTCTTGTTCCCCTTGATAGTACTGCATGTTATACTGGCTGCAGTCGAGGGTAACCTGTAAGCCGCCCTTCGGTAACTCAAACTCTCCCTGTGTATAGTTAAGTGTTTTATCCGCATAAACCTTCTGCAGATATAATCCGTATACAGGTAAGGCTGCGTTTGCCCCCTGCCCAAGAGCGGTAGAGCTAAAGCTGATGGCTCTGTTTTCTGCACCGGTCCATACTCCGGTTACAAGATCAGGAGTTATTCCTATAAACCATGCATCTGAGTTATTATTAGTTGTTCCCGTCTTACCACCCATTGGGTTCTTGAAGTTGAACATCCAGCGTAATCGATTTCCACTTCCGGCATCCACCACACTTTTTAACATATCAACCATTACATAAGCAGTTTGCTCATTCAGAACAACAGATATTTTAGGATTATGCTCATAAATAACTGCTCCGTTTCTGTCTTCTACCCTTAAAACATAGGTTGGTTCTGTCCATACTCCATGGTTTACAAATGCAGAATAAGCACCTACCATATCGTATAGAGAAGCATCAAAAGAACCTAGACTGATGGAGGGCAGGGGTTGCAGATCCGGACTTGTTATTCCCATATTTTTTATGAGATTGGCAACAGCAACCGGGCCAACTTGCTGCATAATATCAACCGTTGCAAAGTTCTGTGAATTTGCAAGTGCAGCTCTTAAAGTAATAGGGCTGCCAATAGACGTACCCCGAGGGGTCCAATTGCCAATTGTTATTGGTTGGTTGGGAACCTGGTAACACGGAGAGTATCCATTGTCAATCGCCACTGCATAGGTAAAGGGCTTGGCCGTTGACCCAACCTGGCGAGTACCCACTTTAACCTGGTCATATTTAAAATGTTCAAAGTCAATTCCTCCCACCCAGGCTCTTACAAATCCTGTTTTAGGTTCCATCGACATTACCGAGTTGCGAAGAATTAATTTGTGATAGCGAATGGAATCCAAAGGAGACATCACCGTATCAATCACCCCTTTCCAACTAAAAATGGATAGTTTGGTGGGTTCTGTAAAGTTTTTCTGAATTTCATCCTCAGACAATCCATCTTGCTGAAGCCAATAATAGCGGCTCGATTGTTTGATTCCCTGATCAAGTAAAATCTGATAGTTTTTAAACGGATCCCTGTTCTTATATTCTTTATTGAATTGCAGTTGAAGCTTCTGCAGCCATTCGCGTTGAGCTTCTTCTGCATAGCGCTGCATCCTGGAATCAATCGTTGTATATATTTTCAAGCCGTCCCGATCGAGGTCATAAGGTGTGCCATCGGCTTTGGTTCTTGAATTATCTGCAAATATCTTTTTTAATTCCTCTTTTAGAGTTGCACGGAAATAAGGAGCTAATCCTTCACCGTAACTTACCGGATTAAAAGATAGAACTAAAGGCTTCTGTTTGGTTTCTTCCGCTTCTTGTTCACTTAAGAAGCCTGCTTTTCTCATATTTTCAAGAACGGTATTCCTTCTGTTAAATGAGTTTTTTGGATTGCTTATTGGAGAATAAAGCCATGTACCCTTGAGCATACCTACCAAAACGGCTGCTTGCTCTGGCGTAAGCTCTGCAGGAGTAGTACTGAAATAAGTTTTAGCAGCAGATTTTATACCGTATGTATTATAAGCACCAAAATCAACGGTGTTAAAATACATGGTAATAATTTCCTCTTTTGTATAGTTCCTTTCTAATCTGACAGCAGTAATCAATTCCTGGAACTTTTGGATAATTCGCTTTACGGTGTTGCGCGCCCTTCCTTCTGAGAATAGATTTAAGGCCAATTGCTGAGTAATTGTACTTGCACCTTGTTTCTTTCCTACAAGGTTGTACAGAATAATGGAAAATGTCCTTTTAAAATCTATACCTGAATGCGAATAAAATCGGATGTCTTCAGTAGAAATAAGTGCGTTAATTAAAGCAGGAGATAATTCTTCATAGGTAACATTGGATCTGTTTTGGGAGAAATAGGTCCCCAAAACCTTTCCGTCTGCTGAAATTACCTCACTAGCCAAGTTGTTCTTTGGATTTTCAAGATCCTTAAAAGAAGGCAAAGGGCCAAATAGACCCAATCTGATAGAAAGAATAAACAGGAATCCTAATACCAGAAGTCCGATAAGAACTTTCCAGAAATTACGAGTATACCTATTAATGTCTTCGGTGGTTAATTGATTTTTCTTAGTTTGTCGCTGCATTTAAATATTAGCGTTTATATCTTGTTAATCTTTATAGCGATTTTCGTGCCTGATTTTTTCGCCTGATTTTCGTGCCAAAGATACGGTCTTTTATTTTTCTTTGAAACTTATATAACAATAGCCCCTTTTTACATCAAACTTCAATGGACCAGATACGGCCCTTGTATAGACCTTGTAATAGATACTAGAAACATTACTGAAAGATTTATGTGGTATAACTACGGTAATTTGACCCTTTAAGCGTAGACATAGCGCTATGATTTTGCAGTAACACTGCTGAAATGTATTACATGGTATTAACTAGTCCCGATTATGCTCTATATTTGCAGTAATAGTGAAATGTTTGAAATTTAGACTATTTTAAGAAATATGGCATTGTTTAGAAAAGGTCCCGGTCGTAATGAAGATGAGAATAGCTTAAGTAAATATGCTTATTATTCTGGTTTAGGTTTTCAGATGATCGCTATTATTGGAGTGTTTACGTTTATTGGATATAAGGTTGATCAGAATTCGGATAATGAGAAGCCTGTCTTTACTGCTATATTAAGTCTGGTAGGGGTTTGTATCAGTTTGTATTCTGTCATCAAGTCTGTTAGAAAGCAATAATTTAATATCCATCGATGACTATCTTAAAGTTTCTTCTTTTATTTTCAGCCTTTGCAGTAATCGTGATTATACTGCCATATGGAGTTGAAAATTATTTTTCAGTTTCTCTTTTAAGTAAACAGTTTTTACTCATCGGTTTTTTTCTTTTTTTTCTTACAATTATCGTCTATATAGTTTCATATTTGGGGATAGAAAAAGGAGGGCAAAATTCTGTTTTGAGTGTGCTGGGAGGGTTAACAGTTAAGATGATATTCAGCTTAGCAATGATCTTGTTATTATTTCTTAAAACTGCTGAAAATCAAAAGGTTTTAGCGGGAAACTTTTTTTACGTATATTTCTTATTTACTCTCTTTGAAGTTATCTGTTTGTTGCGTAACTTGCGCGACCAAAATAAAATGTAAAAAACACGGAATAGATGGAATTCAGCCATATTTTTAATTCAAGGGGAGCCAAAATTGTTGCGTTTTTCGCGCTTCTTTTCACTTTTTCTACTTCTATTGCACAAAATGACATTGCTTCAACAAGCTCTGCCGAAGCCGAATCTTTTGAAGAATTAGAGAAAGAAACCGACCTTGATATCAATACTTTTATTCTTCATCACATTGCTGATGCGCATGAATTTCATTTTTTTGGTGAAGGTGCTGATTGGAAAGGTATTTATTTGCCGATTATTCTGTTTACTGATCATGGCTTGGTAGCATTCTCATCCAAGGAGTTTCAACTGGATAATGATGGGGCTGTTGTGGTTGAAAAGAAGGGTCAGCAATTTGTAAGATATCATAATAAAATCTATTATGCTTCTGCAGAAGCTGAGCATGGTTCTTTCTTAAGTATGACTACTAACGAGAAGGGCGAACATGTGGTATCAAATGCAAAACCATGGGATTTCTCTATCACTAAGATTTCATTTACCATTCTATTCTCGGTTGCTGTATTGTGTCTTATATTTATAAGCGTTGCTAATGCTTATAAAAAACGTCAGGGTAAAGCTCCTAAAGGTTTGCAATCTTTCATTGAGCCCATCATTATTTTTGTTCGCGATGATATTGCAAAACCTAACCTAGGTTATAAATATGAAAGATATATGCCTTATTTATTAACGGTATTCTTCTTTATCTGGTTTAATAATATGTTTGGACTGGTTCCATTCTTTCCGGGAGGAGCTAACGTTACAGGGAATATCGCGGTGACCATGGTATTGGCAATGATTACCCTATTAATTACACTGTTTAGTGGTAATAAGGCTTACTGGGGGCATATCTTCAGACCTAACGTGCCTTGGTGGTTATATCCATTAATGATTCCTGTTGAAATAATAGGAGTTTTTACAAAACCGATTGCCTTGATGATTCGTTTGTTTGCAAACATTACGGCGGGTCATATTTTAGTACTTGCCCTTATATCGTTGATATTTGTTTTTGAATCAGTAGCTGTTGCCCCTGCATCTGTATTATTCGTTTTGTTTATAAGTCTAATAGAGTTGCTGGTAGCATTTATTCAAGCTTTTATCTTCACAATACTTTCTGCTTTATTCATTGGAATGGCCATTGAAGAGCATCATTAATCGAACATTATTGTTAAACTAAATATATAAATTAAATTAAAATGACTGGAACATTAGCTGCAATTGGAGCCGGATTAGCCGCAATCGGCGCCGGAATTGGTATCGGTAGAATTGGTGGTTCTGCAATGGAAAGTATTGCCCGCCAGCCCGAAGCTGCTTCAAAAATTCAAACTGCAATGCTTATTGCTGCTGCCCTAATTGAGGCTGTTGCACTATTCGCAGTAGTTGTTGCCTTCTTAGGTAACTAAGAAATAAAGCACTTGTTGATGGGATTGCCATCAACAAGTCTTTTTATATTTAGTAATAATAAAGATATAATTAAAAGATAATGGAATTAGTTACCCCAGCGATTGGCTTAATATTTTGGCAAACCATCGGTTTTGTGATTTTGTTGTTTGTTCTGACAAAGTTTGCATGGAAACCTGTAATGAAGTCGATCAGTGAACGTGAGCGCTCAATTGAGGAAGCTTTAGAATCTGCTGAAAAGGCAAAACAAGAAATGGCTCGTTTGACAAATGAAAATGAGCATTTATTGATTCAGGCACGTGCTGAACGCGATGCGATCTTGAAAGAAGCGAAACAATTGAAAGATCAGATTGTGTCGAGCGCAAAAACTTCTGCTGAAGCAGAAGGTGCAAAAATGATTGAAAAAGCTCGTCTTGAAATAGAACATCAAAAAACATTGGCATTGGCTGAAGTTAAGAATGAGGTATCTACATTGGCATTGGATATTGCACGTAAAGTTTTACATAAGAACTTTCAAGAGCAGAGCAACCAGGATCAATTGGTTAATGAATTATTGAAAGACATTAAGTTAAATTAAATCCTATGTCGGAATTTAGAGTAGCTTCAAGATATGCTAAGTCGCTTATTGATTTAGCGCGTGAGCAAAATGCCTTAGATGCTATATATGCAGATATGCTTCAAGTAATTGAAGTTATAAAGTCGAATTCACAACTTCAGGCTGTTCTTAAAAATCCAATCATTAAGTTGGATAAGAAGGAGAGTATACTTAGTAATATTTTTGGAAAGAGCGCACATCCGGTGTTGTTATCATTTTTCAAATTATTGGTAGAAAAGGGAAGAGCTGGAGTATTGTTTGCTACCGCAAAGGAATTTATAGTTGAATTTAATCAAGAAAGAGGCATTGTAGAAGCCTCTGTACTTTCGGCAGTACCTTTATCTTCAGAACAGAAGGAGCAAATTATTTCCATAGTTAAAGAGGAATACGGTAGTGAGGTTATTCTTGTAAATGAAATTGATGCTGAATTAATTGGCGGTTTTATTCTAACAGTTGGAGACAGACAGGTTGATGCGAGTATTGCCGGTAAATTAAACAGACTGGAACAACATTTTTTAAAATAGTAATATAAACAGATAGCATTAAGCTAGAAAGAGTTTAAAAATATACATCAAAATAAAGTTATGGTAAATGTAAGACCAGATGAAGTATCTGCAATCCTCAGAGAGCAATTGTCAAACTTCAAATCAGAGGCCGAACTAGAAGAGGTTGGTACCGTATTGCAAATAGGTGATGGTATCGCCCGTATTTACGGATTAACAAAAGTTCAATCAGGTGAGCTTGTTGAATTTGAGAACGGACTTAAGGGTATCGTATTAAATTTAGAAGAAGATAATGTTGGGGTTGTGTTGTTAGGTGCTTCTGATGAAATTAAAGAGGGTGATACAATCAAACGTACTAATAGAATTGCTTCCATAGCAGTTGGTGAAGGTATGTTGGGCCGCGTGGTGAATACATTAGGCCAGCCAGTTGATGGTAAAGGTCCTATAACCGGTAAAACATATGAAATGCCTATTGAGCGTAAAGCTCCGGGTGTTATATTCCGTGAACCGGTAACTGAGCCTTTACAAACAGGAGTTAAAGCAATTGATGCGATGATTCCGGTAGGTAGAGGACAGCGTGAGTTGGTTATTGGTGACCGTCAGACTGGAAAGACTGCTGTTTGTATTGATACAATTATTAATCAAAAAGAATTTTACGAAGCTGGCGAGCCTGTTTTCTGTATTTACGTAGCCATCGGTCAGAAAAATTCTACCGTAGCTAATATAGTTCGTACACTAGAAGAGAATGGTGCTTTACCTTATACAGTTGTTGTAGTTGCTTCTGCAGCAGAACCTGCACCTATGCAGTTTTATGCTCCAATGGCAGGTGCTGCAATTGGTGAGTTCTTTAGAGATTCTGGACGTCCGGCATTGATCGTTTACGATGATTTATCGAAACAAGCTGTTGCTTACCGTGAAGTTTCTCTATTACTTCGTCGTCCACCGGGCCGTGAAGCCTATCCTGGAGACGTTTTCTATCTTCACAGTCGTCTATTAGAACGTGCTGCGAAGATTACATCGGATGATGCTATTGCAAAAACGATGAATGATCTTCCTGAATCGATGAGAGAGATTGTAAAAGGAGGAGGTTCTTTAACAGCACTTCCAATTATTGAAACTCAGGCTGGAGACGTATCGGCTTATATTCCGACAAACGTGATATCGATCACTGATGGTCAGATATTCTTAGAATCTAATTTATTTAATGCAGGTGTTCGTCCGGCTATTAACGTAGGTATTTCTGTATCTCGTGTAGGTGGTAACGCTCAGATTAAATCCATGAAAAAGGTTGCAGGAACTCTTAAGCTTGATCAGGCTCAATATCGTGAACTTGAGGCTTTCTCTAAATTCGGATCTGATTTAGATGCTGCAACCAGAGCGGTATTAGATAAAGGTGTTCGTAACGTTGAAATTCTTAAACAAGCGCAATTCTCTCCTGTTTCTGTTGAAAAACAAGTAGCAATTGTATATGCCGGAGTAAAAGGATTATTTAGAACGGTACCTGTTGATAAGGTTAGAGATTTTGAAAAGGAATACCTTCAACAGCTTGAAATACGTTACCCTGAAGTGTTAAAAGAACTGAAAGCAGGTAAATTCACTACTGAATTAACTGATGTTCTAGATAAGGTTGCTAAAGAATTAGCATCAAAATATTAAAAGATAAAAGCTTTTATTCAATACAAAAATGGCTAATTTAAAAGAAGTAAGAAATCGAATTACATCGGTATCATCAACTCAGCAGATTACTAATGCTATGAAAATGGTATCGGCTGCTAAGTTGAAACGTGCTACCAATGCTATCGTTGACTTACGACCTTATGCTAGTAAGCTAAAAGATATATTATCCAATCTTTCAGCGAGTATGGAAGAAAATGCATCCCCATATTTGGAAGCACGCAGTCCTGAAAAAGTATTATTGGTAGTTGTTACTTCTAATAGAGGATTGGCCGGTGCTTTTAATGCAAACGTGATAAAGGCAACTAACTTGCTTATTTCGCAGAAGTATGCTGCTCAACATTCTAAAGGAAATGTTAGTATTCTGGCAATCGGTAAGCGTGGTCATGATTATTTTTTTAGACAGAACTATAATTTAATCGGAAACCATACTGAATTGTTCTCTCACTTGAACTTTGAAAATACATCTGTAATAACAGATGTGATTATGAAAGGCTTTGTGAATGGTGATTACGATCGGGTTGAAATTGTTTACAATCAGTTTAAAAATGCGGCTATTCAACTTATTTCTACTGAGCAACTATTGCCGATAGAGCCAGCAGAGAAAGATAATAATCAGGATTCTGCAACAGAAGTTGATTATATACTTGAACCTTCAAAGGAAAAAATAACTGAAGAATTAATTCCAAAGTCTATTAAGATACAGCTTTACAAAGCAGTATTAGACTCTCATGCTTCAGAGCATGGCGCACGTATGACTGCTATGGATAAAGCTACAGAGAATGCTGGCGATTTATTGAAGGCTCTAAAACTATCGTATAATCAAGCTCGACAAGCGGCAATTACTACCGAACTTACAGAAATTGTAAGTGGTGCAGCTGCATTATCCAATGGTTAATAATAAATAGATTTTCAATCATTCAAATATTTTGTATTTTTGCCTCAAACCAAATACTATGAACTCATCAGAATTAGAAAGAAAACCACATGTACATGTGAAGACTGATAATAATGCTAATCAGACTCATTATTATATATCTTTAGTAATTGCTATTGTGGTTGGTTTAACCGGAGTATTTGTGAGGTTTATTGACTATAATTCTTTTTGGCTTAACACCGTCGCAGATATTTTATTGGTTATTGCTGTTATTTATGCAGTTAAAACTGTTTTGCAGATAATGAAATAGATTTTTACTATAGCTGTTAATCAGCATTTGTACCCGTCATTGAATTAAATGACGGGTATTTTTGTTTATAGACGTCTTGGGTGAAATTAAAGTCTTTAACATGCGAGATTAGGCTTGGAATAATCTCTTCAAATGTTTACTTTAGAATTAAGATATAACTCATGAATCAAAATAAAGGAACTTACTCAAGAAGAACTGCACTTAAGATGGCTGCAGCAACTTCAATAGCAACGGTTGGTAGTAGTTTGTTTAATCGTGTCTCTGCTTCAGAAGCACTGCTAGAAGACCATTTGAAAGGAAAGGTGAATCATTCGGTATGCCGATGGTGCTTTAATTCCATAGCACTCGATGATTTGTGCATCGCAGCGAAAAATATTGGAATTTCTGGAATTGACTTGGTTGGGCCAGAAGAATGGCCGACGCTACAGAAACACGGATTAACAGCATCTCTTACACAAGGGGCTGGTAAAGGAATCAGCGAAGGATTCAATAACTTAAGTCTCCACGATGAGCTTGTTGCGAGCTACGAAGAAATAATTCCTAAAGTTGCCGCAGCTGGATACAGCCAAATCATCTGCTTCTCGGGAAATCGAAACGGTTTAGACGATGAACAAGGAATCAAAAATTGTGCTATTGGAATACGACGACTGATGGATATAGCCGAGAAAAACAAGGTTACTATGGTCATGGAGCTTCTAAATAGCAAAGTTGATCATCATGATTACCAATGTGATCATACTGAATGGGGCGTCGCGTTATGTAAGGAAGTAGGGTCGGACTATTTTAAATTACTTTATGATATCTACCATATGCAAATTATGGAAGGAGATGTGATCGCTACCATTAAAAAACACCACAAATATATTTCTCATTATCATACTGCTGGTGTACCAGGCAGGAATGAAATTGATGAAACTCAGGAATTAAACTATCCGGCAATTATAAAAGCTATTCTTGAAACGGGCTTCACAGGTTATCTTGCCCAAGAATTTATTCCTAAAAAATCTGATAAGCTGGGATCTTTAAAAGAAGCTGTTCAAATTTGTGATGTTGGATAATTAAACCTTTTTTATTTTGAATTGTTAAAAGTGCATGAGGTACTTAGTAATTTTCTTCTTATGCGCTTTTATGGCAGGAACTGCTTCCGCTCAAACTGATTCTGTTCAGCATATTCAGCGTTTGGAGATAAAAAAGAAAAAGCGGATTACAATTTCAAAGGGTGATTCAAGTATAAAAGTAATTATTGATACGCTGATTATGCATGATCGTGCGTATCTGGAATTCTTTGGTAAGAAGGATGTTGACTTACAGATCAAAAATGCTTTCATTCCTAAGCGGGCATATATCGCCGGGACGGATGGCAAGAATAATGCATCTGATATGACGATTACCGCGCGTTTTAAAGAACTTGGATCCTTATATGTATATGCTTCAGGACGAGATGCTTTTAATGGAACTAAAACATTTCCAAATGGTAATGGGGGTACAGTTGTGTTTAATTATTTAAATGATGGCATTGCTCCCCAACAAGAAAGCAGTAAAGAAGACCACTACTTAGAGATTGCCACAAAAGGAGGAGGCTTAGTGGGCAATGCCAAAGCTGATATCGATAATATTTTTAGTAGAATTGGTAGTGGAGGTCGTCCGCTAGGTCAATTGCCACAAGGCCAGATATATTCAGGCTCTCCGGGTAAGAATGGTAAGAGCGAGATAAAAGAAGTTAATGGATTTTAAGAAATTAAGTCTAAAAGAGGTAAATTAGCCAAGTAATATTTGATTACTCAATGCTTAATCCATTTTTGAGATGATGAATCCCAACCAAGTCAGAACAAAGTTTCTATTGATTCTTTTAATATCTTTTTTTTCTGTTGGCTTATTAAAAGCACAGGATTAT
Source organism: Albibacterium sp. (assembly GCF_035514885.1). Taxonomy (NCBI): domain Bacteria; kingdom Pseudomonadati; phylum Bacteroidota; class Sphingobacteriia; order Sphingobacteriales; family Sphingobacteriaceae; genus Albibacterium; species Albibacterium sp. The sequence goes on from NZ_DATJCH010000005.1 coordinate 67,078, forward strand.
TATGAATCAAAATATTCTCAAAAACCTGTAAGTTTAGGCATAACATTTTCTCCAAACCTTAGCTGGTTGCGCTATGGCAATCGGGCTGATGTTGAACGAAAGCCTAAAGTTGGTTATGGCTATGGCTTATTGGCTGATTTTGCTCTCTCTGAAAACTATTATTTCTCTTCAGGATTTATTATCAATAATTTAAAATCTGAAGCCACTGTTGGTGCAGAGCAGATTCCGACTACATATGATTTGCAATATATGGAAATACCTTTTGGCTTGAAACTGAAAAGTACTCAACGGTATTATCGTAGCTATTATGGGCAATTTGGTTTCACTGGAGGAATAAAATTAAGTGGTGATAAAACCGAAGGACAGGAAGAAAAGGAAGACCTGGGATCTGCTGCTGATATTTTTAGATTGGGGCTCCAGGTAGGGGGGGGAGTAGAGTGGCAATTGGACCATAATTTAAAAATGATGACAGGCTTGTCTTTTAACAATGGTTTTATGAAAGTATTAGATGAAGGGAAACCTAAAAGTACTTATGTTGCTTTTAACTTTGCAATCTTCTTTTAAGGTTGATAAATCATCTTCCAACATAGTATAACTTGTTCGTTTACACTAATGCTTTATCGTTTTTTTAATTTAAAAAGAATGATACCTAAAAAGATAATGCTGGCTATGGATCCTAAATAAGCCAGGTAATCTCCTTTATTTGTATAGAAGGTAATTTCCTCGTTAAGGTTAATTTCCTGTTTTAAAGCAGTAGGTTCCCACCATTTAGTTTGTTGTACAATGTCTCCACGTTGATTAATAAAAGCAGATATACCTGTGTTTGCAGAGCGAACAACCCATCTCCTTGTTTCTATAGCTCTTAATTTTGCATAATCCAAATGCTGATCTTTTCCTGATGTATTTCCCCACCATCCGTCATTGGTGATGACGGCAATAAACTGTGCACCTTCTTTTACGTATTTACTTACATAATCTCCCCAAATGGATTCATAGCAGATTACCGGCGCAGCGCCAATTCCACTTTGACTGTAGAAAACAGATGGTTCTTTTTGTCTTCCATATCCACCGGTTGTACCGCCAAAGGCAGCAAAAAGAGGTTTCATAAAAGCTAGAGAGCTAGCAAAGGGTAATTGCTCTACACCGGGTACAAGTTTTGATTTGTGATAGAATTGTACTTTTCCAGCATTTTCAAACATGACAGCAGCATTAAAGTAGTCGACAAACTCGCCACTTTCGAGGGGTCTTGCAGTTGTAGTTTTAGCAGAGTCATACAAAAAATAGCTTTCTATTCCGGATAGAAGGTTGCCATTTTTATATTTATTTAGAAAATCTTGTAAGCGGTAATAAATAGGTGAGCTGTAAATATCCTCTTCATTGGTCATTTCTGGAATAGCAGTTTCGGGCCAGATAAAGAATTCGGTATTAGGCGCTGCAACTGAGTCAGATAGCCGTATCAGATTCTCGATTTGGGTCTCAACCGGCATACTTCCATACTTAGCATATGGATCAACATTGGGTTGTACAACCACTATCTCACTGGGATTTAAGTGTTCTTCGTATTGGTTGTAGATTGTTAATGATAGGGAAATGGGAATTATTATGAATGCTCCCCAGCCTATAACAGGAACTAATATTTTTGTTGGTTTGTTAAATCGGTAATTGTATATAATTTGAAATAGGAAAAGGTTGCTTAGCCATACCCAAAGCGTTCCTCCATATACTCCGGTATATTCATACCATTGTATGATTTGATGCATACTTGCAAAACCATTGCCTAAAGTCATCCAAGGGAAGGACAGATCCCAACTTTGATGTAAAAACTCGTAGCTTATCCAAAAGGAAATAAGGCCGCCTGCGGAAATGATAAAGTTATTTCTCTTTCGGAGTTGATAGTATAAACGAAAAGCTAATGTCATTAACAGGGCGCCTAAGCCGAAAGGGATAAGAGAAATTAGCATCGCAATCACAGTTGGCATTACTGCATTCATTGCATTAAATACCCAATAGATGCTGGCAGTGTTCCATGCCAGACAAGTCAGCCCGGCTGTAAGAAAAATCTTCTGTCCCTTTTTTGAATAATTGTTGCGCATGATATCTTCGAGCGCAAAAAGTAAAGGGATAAATGCAATAAAGAGGAGTGGGGCAGTAAAAGAGAAAGGTGGCCATGCAAGCCAGAGAAGAAATGCACTTAAAAGTGCTAATAAATAATTCTTTTTCACGGTTAAAGCTGACTTAATAGTTCAAGTTTTTTGCTTTCATATTCATCTTTAGTAATGAGCTGTTTGTCAAAAAGAGTCTTAAGCTTTTTAAGTTTCATGGTCAGCTCATCCTCTTCTTCTACTTTGATTGGTTCCTCTTTTATAACAGGTTCTTCTTCGGGTTGTAATTTAAAGCTTTGATAGTCGTTAGACTCTCGATCTTCACTAAGCGACGATGTTTTGTCATTTATTTGACTTTGTTGCTTTTCCATAGCCTCTTTTGCCAGCTGATATAGTTTTCTAGCTTGAACTTTTGGGATATAATCAACTGTTAAATTTTCATTATCTGTAGGTACAATGGTGAATTTAGCACCAAAGAATTCCTCTTTGAATGTAATGGTTTTTAAATCAGACCAATGAAAGATTTCGAAATTTGTACTCAGACCAAGATTGGTTGCTTCACATAGAAAAATTCGTTTGTTGGTGAGGACAATACAATCCGGAAGTAAAGTTACAGCTGGTTTCTTTTGAACAGCGATATAGGTAACCAGTTCACCTGAGTCAAGCATATCTTGTAGTTTACCCAATATCTTTTCGACTGTTTTTGGGTCTTGCTCTTCATTAATGTATCGATCTATGTTCATTGCTTTAAAGAATTAATCTTTACTAATATACTTATTTTGATTTGAATCTGTGGATGGGATATACCCATGCACACATATAACAAACTCTCCTTTAGTAATGTTATTTTCAAAATGATGATGAACTTCTTTTAGCGTACCGCGAACGGTTTCTTCATAAAGTTTTGTTATCTCTCTAGACACGGATGCTTGCCGATCTTCTCCAAAGAAGTCGCTAAACTCCTTTAAGGTTTTAACGATGCGGTGTGGAGATTCATAAAATATCAGGGTTCTTTCTTCCTGAAGGAGAGACTTTAAACGCGTTTGTCGACCTTTTTTTACGGGTAAGAAACCTTCAAAAGAGAAGCGATCGCATGGTAATCCAGAATTTACCAAAGCAGGTACAAAAGCTGTTGCGCCCGGCAGGCAATTTACCTCGATGTCGTTTTTAATTGCTTCTCTTACCAAAAGATATCCGGGGTCAGAGATTGCCGGTGTTCCTGCATCGGATATTAATGCAATGGTTTGTCCCTCTTTTAGAAAGCGAATCAACTCATTTAGAGCCTTATGTTCATTGTGCTGATGATGAGCAAATACTCGTTTATCAATTCCAAAATGTTTCAATAAAGGGCCGCTTGTACGGGTGTCTTCTGCTAAAATAATATCTGCCTCCTTTAGAATCCGAACTGCACGATAGGTGATATCTTCTAAGTTTCCAATAGGGGTAGGCACGAGGTACAGCATTTTGCAGTTTTTTAATAAGTTTATTTATTAACTATTATATTTGCCACTAAACACAAAGATATGTTGCAGATTAGTTATATCCGAGAAAACAAAGAAAAAGTTATTGAGGCACTCAAGAAACGGGGCTTTAAAGAGGTCGAAAAAATAGAAGAACTATTACTTTTAGATGAAAGCAAACGTTCCATTCAATCTCAATCGGATATTGTTGCATCTCAGGCTAATGCTGCTGCAAAACAGGTTGGCGAATTAATGCGTGCAGGTAAACGCGAAGAGGCAGAAGTAATTAAAACAAGCTCTTCTGATTATAAGGAGCAAATTAAAGCCTTTGCAGAAGAGATTACTAAACTTGATCTTCAAATCCATGAGATATTGGTAGTTATACCGAATACTCCTCATGAGTCAGTTCCTGCAGGTTTAACAGCTGATGATAATGAAATTGTTTTTCAATATGGGGAAGACCCTGATTTAAGCCAAGAGGCCTTGCCGCATTGGGAGCTTACTTCTAAATATGATATTATTGACTTTGAGTTAGGGACAAAAATTGCAGGGGCAGGTTTTCCGGTATATAAGGGTAAGGGTGCAAAGCTTCAAAGAGCGCTTATTAACTTCTTTTTAGATGAAGCTGAGAAGGCTGGCTACGTAGAAGTACAGCCTCCTGTTGTTATTAACGAAGCTTCTGGTTTCGGTACCGGACAACTTCCAGATAAAGAAGGTCAGATGTACTTTATCGGACAAGATAATTTGTTTTTGATACCGACTGCTGAAGTGCCGGTAACTAATATTTATAGGGATACCATTGTAAAAGAAGCTGATTTCCCAATTAAACATTGTGCTTATACACCTTGCTTTAGACGAGAGGCTGGTTCATACGGTTCACATGTACGTGGACTCAACCGTCTCCATCAGTTTGATAAGGTAGAATTGGTACAGATTACACATCCTGATCAATCTTATCAAACTTTAGAGGGAATGAGTTCTTATGTACAATCCCTTCTTAAAAAATTAGGACTTAAATATCGCGTTCTAAGGTTATGCGGTGGAGATATGGGTTTCACTTCTGCTCTTACCTATGATATGGAAGTTTGGAGTGCTGCTCAGAAACGATGGTTAGAAGTTTCTTCAGTGTCTAATTTTGAGACTTTTCAGAGTAATCGTTTAAAAGTACGTTTTAAAGATGAGAGTGGAAAAATGAAATTAGCTCATACTTTAAATGGAAGTGCATTGGCATTACCGAGAATTGTGGCTGCTATTCTGGAGAATTTTCAAACCGAGCAAGGAATACGTATTCCTGAAGCCTTGCAGGCATATACTCGCTTTGAATTTATCGACTAAGTATCTCAAAGCTTAATAAAAATGCCCCAAAGAGCAAAGAAACTCTTGGGGCATTTTTATTTTTGAGTATATCTTTATTAATGCCCTTTCTTTAAGTGGCTTCTTAATACATATTGAAGGATACCTCCATGTTTAAAGTACTCGACATCTATCTCAGAGTCTAGTCTGGCTTTTGCCTCAAATTCGACTCTTTCACCATTCTCCTTAAGAGCACTCACCTTAATCTTTTTGAATGGGGTAAGATTCTCACTAATACCGGTAATCGTAAACTCTTCTTTTCCTGATAAACCAAGTGATTCTGCACTTTCACCTTCTGGGAATTCAAGAGGCAATACACCCATACCAACAAGGTTGCTTCGGTGTATTCTTTCAAAACTTTCAGCGATTACAGCCTTTATGCCTAATAGGCTAGGACCTTTGGCTGCCCAGTCGCGAGATGAACCACTTCCATAATCTTTACCGGCTAAAACAACAAGCGGAGTGTCGGTTTCTTTATATTTCATTGCCGTATCAAATACGGTTAAAGTTTCATTACTTGGGAAATATGTAGAGTATCCTCCTTCACGATCGGTAATTTTATTTTTTATCCGAACATTCGCAAAGGTGCCTCGCATCATCACTTCATGATTTCCCCGGCGGGAGCCATATGAATTGAAATCTTTCTTCTCAACTCCTTTACTCAATAGATATTGGCCTGCAGCACTGTGTTCATTGAAGGAACCTGCCGGAGAAATATGATCCGTCGTAACAGAATCTCCTAAGAATAGCAGAACACGGGCATTGTGAATATCTTGTAGGGCTAAAGGATCAACACTGATATCTTGGAAGAATGGAACTTCACGGATATAAGTAGAGACATTATCCCAGGTGTATTCCTTTCCTTGTGGGGCAGGAAGTTTTTTCCATTCTTCTTCTCCGTCAAATATTACATCATATACTTCTTTGAAATCTTCCTTCCGCATGGCTTCACGAATTGTCTGATTTATTTCTTCCTGTGAAGGCCAGATGTCTTTTAGATAAACAGGTTCCCCATTGGGATCATGAGATATAGGATCTTCTAACAAATTAACATCTACCCGTCCAACGAGGGCATAGGCTACTACCAACATGGGAGACATCAGAAAGTTCATCTTTACTTGCGAGTGTACCCTTGCTTCGAAGTTTCTGTTGCCGGATAATACCGAAGCAACGACCATTTCACTGGCATCTACAGCTTCTGCAATATGTGGCGGTAGTGGCCCACTGTTACCAATACAGGAAGTGCAACCATAGCCTACAGTATGGAATCGAAGAGCCTCTAAGTCGGTAGATAAGCCAGAACGGTCGAGGTAACGAGTAACCACTTTTGATCCGGGAGCTAAACTGGTTTTTACCCATGAGCGGGTTCTTAAACCTCGCTCAACAGCCTTTTTAGCTACCAGTCCGGCACCAACCATTACAGTAGGGTTGGAGGTGTTAGTACAGCTTGTAATTGCAGCAATAACAATGCTGCCGTCACTAAGTCGATATTCACCATTCTTTAATTTTATTTTGACAGATCTCAAACCATTTTTGGGTTCAATTTCAAGAGTAGAGTTAAATTTGTCATGGTCTTTTTGTGTGTATTGTGTGCCCGATCCTCCTTCATTAAGCCATACGTGCTCTCTTCTATTATCAAATGGGATATAATCTCTTGAAAAATCTTTTGATAAAATACTAGTGAAAGCTTTATCAAGATTTTTAACTAATATTTTATCTTGTGGTCGTTTAGGGCCGGATACAGTTGGCTCCAATGTGTTTAAATCTAGCTCTACAATTCTGGAATATTCAATTTCTTCCTTACCCGTGCGCCAAAGCATGTTTTCCTGGCAATAGTCTCTAACCAGTTCTATCTGTTCTTTAGTCCGGTTTGTCCGATCCATATAATCAAGTGTTTGATCATCGATAGGAAAATAGGTAACTGTACAGCCAAATTCAGGCGACATATTAGATATTGTCGCTCTATCGGTAACTGTTAGCTTGTTCAATCCATCACCGAACACTTCGACAAATTTGCCCACCACACCAGTATCTCTTAATAATTTAGTAATAGTCAATACCATATCTGTTGCAGTACACCCTTGTGGAATCTCTCCTGATAGTTTCAATCCAACTACTTGCGGACAGGTAAAATAGATAGGCTGCCCTAGCATTGCAGCTTCCGCTTCTATTCCACCCACTCCCCAACCTAAAACTCCGATTCCGTTTACCATTGGTGTATGTGAATCAGTTCCAACTAAAGTATCTGGAAATGCCCAGCCATCTCTTTCGACTACACCTTTAGCAAGGTATTCGAGATTAACCTGGTGACAAATACCCATTCCCGGAGGTACTACCGTTAAATTAGTTAAACCCTGCTGTGCCCACTTTAATAATTGATAACGTTCAGCATTTCGTTCATATTCCAGTTCTACGTTTTTCTGATAGGCATAATCTGTTCCGAAAAAATCGACTTGAACAGAATGGTCAATTACCAAGTCAACTGGTATTGCAGGATTTATTTTTGAGCCATCTCCACCTTTTCTAACAACTTCTGCTCGTATTGAAGTGATATCTACAACAGCCGGAACACCCGTGAAGTCTTGCATTAAAACACGAGCCGGTTTGAATGGGATATCTTTATCCGTCCCTTCTGCTTTCCAATTTATTAATGTATCCAAATGCTCATCCGTGATGGCAAAGCCATCATGATTACGAAGAACATTTTCTAATAGTATACGAATGGAAAATGGAAGACGATGAATATTCTTACCCTCTTCCTGAAGTTTTTTAAGGGAGGCGATTTTATAATTCATGATTATGGATTTTGTTGTACAACAATAATGCTCAATTTAAGCAAATTGTTTTTAATTAGCGATAACAGAGGCTTGCTTTTTCCATAAAAGAAAATTGCATCTAATCTTTTGGAATAGATGCAATACAATAAAATTCAGACTGTTGAAATAGTGGGATTATTCTTCTACTATTTCACTATTTATATGAGAGGTTTCAGGGACCTCTTCTTTGAAATATCGTTTTTGACCTATTAAGATTAAAATTACTCCGATAGAAATAGCTGTATCTGCCAGATTAAAAACAGGACGGAAGAAAGTAAAGTCCTGCCCCCCCCAAATAGGTAACCAGAGAGGAAGATTTCCACTAATAAGTGGGAAATAGAACATATCAACTACTTTTCCATGTAAGAAACTTGAATATCCTCCTTCAGGAGGGAATAAATGCGCTCTTTCATACCAGGTACTTTCGCTAAATATTACACCATAAAAAGCTGAGTCAATAATATTACCCATTGCTCCAGCGAATATGAGAGATACATTTAGAATTAAACCGCGATGAAATTTATTGCGAATCATATAAAACAATCCATAAGCAATTCCCAGGATTGCTATAATTCTGAATAAGGATAGAATAAGCTTACCGGTTTCACCGCCCAACTCCAAACCAAAAGCCATCCCATTATTTTCCGTGAAATGGATTATTGCACGATCTTTAATCAGATGAAACTCCTGACCCAGTGTCATGTTTAGTTTAATCCAGAATTTAAGGATTTGGTCCAAAAATAAGGTGACAAAGATTAATATTAGAGGTTTGGTAAAGCCTTTCATTTTGTGTTCAGGAACGTTCTTAATTACGTTGATTTAACTTTGCTTCCATGCTTAATGTTGCATGTGGAACTGCGCGTAATCGTTCTTTTTGAATAAGCTTCCCGGTAACTCTACAGATTCCATATGTTTTATTTTCGATACGAACCAATGCTGCCTCTAAGCCTTCAATAAACTTCTTCTGACGCGCAGCCAATTGATTGATTTGCTCTTTCTCAAGTGTTGCTGATCCATCTTCTAAAGTCTTAAAAGTTCCTGCAGTATCATCTGTTCCGTTACTATTTGGACTGCTTAATGATTGAGTCAATGACGATAGCTCTTCTCTTGCAACACGAATCTTTTCTGTAATAAGGTCTTTGAATTCTTGCAATTCGGTGTCACTGTAACGTGTCTTTTCTGTATTTGCCATAATATCTATTTCTTTTGAATATTAACTTTTATCTTCCAGTCTGCTATACTAACTTCTTCGCCAATATTAAGGTCATTTTTGTAAGATAACTCTTCTGCCAAAATCTCGTTGCGAATATAACTTAAATTGTTTTCAACTGCTTCACAAATTTCAGTTTGGTAACCAATATTAACAATTATTTTATCAGTCACTTCCAAACCTAAAGTCTTTCTTAAATTCTGAATACGGTTTACAAGTTCTCTTGCAATTCCTTCTTGTTTTAGCTCAGGTGAAATATGAACATCCAGAGCTACTGTCAATTTACCCAGATTAGCAACTTGCCATCCCTCAACATCCTCTGCCACTATTTCAACATCTTCTAAACCAATTGTATAATCCAATGCAGCTAGGTTGAATGTCTGATTTTCTTCAAGCTCTTGAATCTGAAGTGCATCTAATTCTAAAATAGCTGAACCGACGGCTTTCATATTCTTTCCAACTTTTGGGCCAAGAATCTTAAAGTTGGGTTTAATTTTTTTCCGGATAATGCCAGCCGCATCTTTAATATACTCAATGTTTTTGATATTAGTCTCAGAAAGGATTAAATCCTTAACTTTTTCAGTTTTCTCTATAAAAGATGCGTCTAAAACAGGGAGTAATATCCTATTAAGAGGTTGGCGTACATTAATTCCTGTCTTTTTGCGAAGAGAAAGCACAAGTGAAGATATATTCTGGGCTAAGGCCATTCTTTCTTCAAGGTCCTTATCTATTAAAAGTGTATCCCCTTCTGGATAGTTTGAAAGATGTACTGATTCAACTTCATCTTTTCCAGTAACCGTATTCAAATCAAGGAATAGGCGATCGCTAAAGAATGGCGCAATTGGCGACATTAGTTTTGAAATTGTAATCAAACAAGTATAAAGCGTTTGATATGCGGAAATTTTATCAGCGGTATAGTCTCCCTTCCAAAAACGACGACGAGATAGTCGAACATACCAATTACTTAGATTTTCGTCTACGAAACTCTGGATGGCCCGAGCTGCCTTTGTAGGTTCAAATTCAGTGTAATATTGATCTACTTCTAAGCATAAACTATTTAGAAGAGATATAATCCATTGGTCAATTTCTGGTCTCTCTTGGATAGGAATATCCTTTTCCGAGTAGTTGAATTTATCAATGTTAGCATATAGAACAAAGAATGCATAGGTGTTATAAAGCGTCCCAAAAAATTTACGACGAACCTCATCTAAACCATCTTCATTAAACTTTAAATTGTCCCATGGAGATGCGTTGCTAATCATATACCAGCGAGTTGCATCTGCACCATATTTCTCAATAGTTAGAAAAGGATCAGCCGCATTTCCCAAGCGCTTAGACATCTTATTGCCATTCTTATCGAGAACTAAGCCATTAGAAACTACGTTTTTAAAAGCTATCGAGCCATTCAACATGGTTGAAATGGCATGCAAGGTGAAGAACCAACCACGGGTTTGATCAACACCTTCTGCAATGAAATCTGCAGGGTAAGCAGTTTTAAAGCCTTCCTTAAATGGATTTTTATCACCGGCAGCTAGCTTTTCCTGATCCAAACCCCACTGAGCATAAGGCATTGCTCCTGAATCAAACCAAACGTCAATTAAGTCAGGTTCCCGAATAAGTTTTTGTCCATTTTCTGATACTAACACCAGGTTGTCGACATAGGGTCTATGGAGATCAAAGTTTTTCTGATCAATATTTTGAAGATATCCTTGTAAGTAATCTTTTTCATCTGTTGATAATACATCAGAGTTCAGACTTCTCTGGATATGTTCTTTTAGTTCTGCAATAGAACCAATGCAGATTTCTTCGTTTTCATCTTCACTTCTCCAGATCGGCAACGGTGTACCCCAAAAACGGGAGCGCGATAAATTCCAATCTACTAAGTTTTCAAGCCAATTTCCAAAACGTCCGGATCCTGTAGCTTCCGGTTTCCAGTTAATGGTATTATTAAGAGCAACCATCTTTTCCTTAACAGCTGTTGTTTTAATAAACCAACTATCCAAAGGATAATAAAGTATCGGTTTATCAGTACGCCAGCAATGTGGATAGCTGTGCTCATATTTTTTTACATCAAAAGCTTTATTCTCTTCTTTCAGCTGAATAGCAATACGTACATCTGTTGCTCTAAAATCTTCCTGCTTTCGTTCCTCAGCTGAATAATATTCTTCTTTTACAAAGTCACCTGCATAGTCAGTGATTTCTTTTACGAATCTACCTTGGCGATCTACAATTGGAACCTCCTTACCGTTCTCGTCTTTTACTAAAATGCCGGGAACGTTGTTTTCTTTAGAAACACGAAAGTCATCTGCACCAAAAGTAGGCGCAGCGTGCACGATACCTGTTCCATCTTCTGTACTTACAAAATCACCATGAATAACTCGAAAAGCATTTTCTTCAAGTTCTTCAGAACTTACATAAGGCATTAATTGATGATAGCGAAGATTTAATAGATCTTCCCCTTTAAATTCAGCGGCAATTTCCCAGGGAATTAGTTTGTCGCCTGCCTGATAAGTTTTGAAATCAGCCTCAAAAGCTTCTTTCTTAAAGAAGTTTCCGATTAATGATTTAGCCAAAATTACACTTACCGGTACATGAGTGTAGGCATTAAAGGTACGAACCTTTACATAGTCAATGTTCTTTCCAACTATTAAGGCAGAGTTTGCAGGCAGAGTCCACGGAGTCGTAGTCCATGCAATAAAGGCTGTATCTTCCTCCTCGTATTCAAATAAAGTGCTCAATAAGGGATGTACCTGATCCTTGCGAATGCGGAATTCTGCTACAATGGTTGTGTCCTTAAGCATCTGATAGGTGCCTGGCTGATTAAGCTCATGTGAACTAAGGCCTGTACCGGCAGCAGGGGAATAAGGTTGGATAGTGTATCCTTTGTAGAGTAAACCCTTTTTATAGAAATCTTTTAATATCCACCATAAAGTTTCGACATATTCGTTTTCATAGGTAATATAAGGGTTCTTTAAGTCTACCCAATATCCCATTTTCTCAGTCAGATCGTTCCATACGTCCGTATATTTCATTACCTCTTTGCGGCAATAATCATTATACTCTTCAACGGTTATGGTCTTTCCAATATCTTCTTTTGTAATTCCTAGTGTTTTTTCAACAGCTAATTCAATCGGTAAGCCATGCGTATCCCAGCCACCTTTACGTTTAACTTGGAAACCCTTCAGTGTTTTATACCTGCAAAAAATATCTTTTATAGAACGAGCCATAACGTGGTGGATACCAGGCATCCCATTGGCTGAGGGCGGTCCTTCATAGAAAGTATATGGTTTGGAAGAAGGTCTGTTTTGGATACTCTTTTCAAAAATCCCATTCTGCTTCCAGTTAGTCAGAACTTCTTTTCCTATTTCAGATAAGTTTAAGTGTTTATATTCTTTGTACATCAGGTGTTTGCAGCTAAAATTGAGGATGCAAAGTTAAGAATAAATGCTTAAATTAGAAATGGATAAGAAAAGAACAAATGGCATTCGCTTAATAAAGATATTAAAATGCTTGCCTACTTTTGCAAATAAAAAATTAGGATATGATGAGAATGAATAAGTTTTTGAGTAGGGGTCTCATAACAACAGCCTTAGGAATATTAATAGGGATACTTGGTAGTTTTTTACAAAGAGAGGAGTATGGTATATATAAATGGGTACTCACGTTGTCAGTAGTTGTATTCGGTATAGGTTTCCTCACTATTATTTACAGTTTGATTCGTAAAATTGAACGTAAGAGCATTCTTGAAGAACGCAGCGAACATCAAAACGATACAGATGAAACCACCTAAATCATCTCTATACCAGGGTTTTTCTTATGCTATTTCGGGTATTGTTAGCACCATAAAGAGTGAACTGCACTTTAAGATTCATGTCCTAGCGGCTTTATTAGCTGTTTCTGCCGGGATATTTCTTCAAATTGAAACTCACGAATGGTTATGGATTACTTTATCCATTGCCATAGTTATGGTTGCGGAATTGTTAAATACCAGTATTGAATCATTATCTAATATAGTATCGCCAGACTATCATCCTTTAATTAAAAAAACAAAGGATGCCGCTGCAGGTGCTGTGCTCATTGCAGCATTATTTGCCTTGATATGTGGATTGATTATCTTTATTCCCCATTTGACCGAAGTTTTTTAACATGCTACATAAAACCCGAGGAATAGTACTAAGAACGATTAATCATGGTGAAACGAGTGTAATTTGTCAAATATTTACCGAAAGCTTTGGACTGCAATCCTATATTATCAATGGTGTTAAAAAGAACAGAGCGAAAATACATATCAACATTTTACAACCCCTCCATCTATTAGATTTGGTAGTTTATCATAAAAACTCAGGCGGGATTCAGCGTGTTTCTGAAGCGCGGCAATTACCCCTTTTTCAGAGCATCCCTTACGATGATAAAAAGCGATCGCTTGCTATTTTTATCACAGAAGTTCTTCAAAAGTGTTTAAAGCAACAAAGTGCCGATGAACCACTTTTTGAATATATCTATTATGCTGTTTCGTGGTTAGACAGTACTTCAGAAGCGTCTCCTAATTTTCATCTATATTTTTTAATTAGGTTAAGTAAATTTATGGGCTTCTATCCGGTATTGCCGGATAAGGCAGACCCTGTCCATTTTGATTTAAAAGATGGGGTGTTCTGCAACTTTCCACCCTATCATCAATTTTATTTAACACATAAAGAAACTCAACACTGGATAAACCTGATGTTGAGTTCCTTTACTGATATTTACTCCTTACAGATATCTTTGCAAGATAGAAGAATCCTTTTAAATCATATTCTGGATTACTATGCCTTGCATATCGAAAACTTTGGTAATATAAAATCACATTATATTTTAGAAGAAGTGTTTGGCTAATAACTATTATAGTTATACTAACTACAATACTTTCCTCTCCATTGCTTTAATAACAGGTTCAAAGAAGTCTACATCATTTAACCTTCCTGCATTTCCTAAACCACCCGGACTAAATACATTCACTTCCATTAACTTATCACCCACAATGTCTAAGCCTGTTAGAAACATGCCATCTTTTATAAGTTTGGGTGCAACCTCTTCTACAATTTCATAGCATCGTTTTGTAAGCTTGGCAACTTTAGCTACACCACCTTGATGCACATTGCTTCGAATATCATTTTCTGCTTGTGTACGATGTAAGGCAGCAGTTTTACCATTAACGACGATAGGTTGTCCATCCAAAAGAAACAATCGAATATCTCCCTTTTTAGCTTCTGGAAGATATTCTTGTGCCACCACAAATCCATCACGAGAAATAGCGTCTACAATTTGTTTTAAATTCTTAATATCATTCTTAATCATAAATACATTTTTACCACCTGAGCCTTGTAGTGGTTTCAAAATAATATGCTTATTGCGATCTCTATAAAATGCTTTTATATCTTCAATATTCCTGGTAATGATAGTTTCAGGCCTTACAGTTTTTGGAAAATATTGGAAATACATTTTATTTAAGGCATTCGCCAATGTATTAGGGTCGTTAAGAACAACAACACCGTGTCTTTGTGCTAATTGACCAAATACAATACCCGCATTTTGGGCCCAAGGCCGATGGTCGAAATCTACTGACGGGTCGTTTCTAAGCATTAAGATATCCAATTCTTTCGCAGTGACAGGTTCTTTTGGAGTCTTCTTAATTGCTTCAAGGAAGTTCTCGTTGGTACGAAATTGTTTTTCCGGACCTTTACGTGCATGTGCACCCATCTGTTCATCTTTCATATAGGTGAGGTCGCCGACACCAATATAATAAATTTCATGGCCCATCTTGCTAGCTTGCATTGCCAACCCTGTTGTTGTATACGCGGGTATTTCCTTAGGGGTTTGATTTACTACAAATCCTATTTTCATTGTTTTTTCTTTAAATGTTGATGATTGATTAATGTCTGATCAAATTGAAAACATTCCCTCCTGATCGAATGTTTTCGATTTTGGATTCATATTTTTCATCTAAATAACGCGGCTTTATGGGAATCTTTGATAGTATTTGTCTGTGGATTAATTCTTGTACTACAAGGATATAATCTTGTCTTATTTTACCGATTAATAAGGGCTCAATGCTTTTTCCTTTTTTAATGTACGATATAATATTGAGTAATCCTTTTAAATAAACAGCATCTTTAGTTAGGCCACCACCCCGATACACTCGCATTGTGATGGTAAAAGCTGCTTTGTTGCTAAAGTGATATTTATCTACTAATACATAAAAGGTATCTATAAAAGAACTACCAGAAACCATAAGCTGAACCGCAATAACACGTGCTGCAATGGTCCGTAAACGGTTAGGTGTTAATCCATCAGTTATATACTCCGAAAAAACAGCCAATCCTTCCTGCAGTTCCTCATATCCCGGAACACCAATGTAAAATAATTTAAGAGGTTGTGCCTTCCCATTATAATAAGTTACCACATGCGTCCCTATCTCATGTTGTAAAAGAGAAAATGCTCTGCCTTCAGAAACCTGAAAGTTCTTGTTGATATTCAATATTCCTCTGTTTACAAGAATACCGTCAATATCATCCCGAATTCTAACAACAGTTGAGATATTTGGGTCTTGTAATTTCAACCATTCTAATTCTTTTTCTGCCATCCTTGCAAATTCCGGTGCCCTTATCATTTTCTTTTCAGGAGGCTCATCGGGTATATCAATAGCTACCAGCAATGCCTTTGCAGTTTCCAGCAGCTTCTCATCAATCGGCCCGAATAGCTGCATGCTGGTCAATAAGAAATCAGGTTTTTCACGTTCCATCATCATGTCCAGCATTCTATCAACCTCTTTTCGTTTATCCCGAAAAAGGAAAGCCAATGTTGGATCAGAAATATCTTCAATAGGTAAATTATAAAGTCTCCTTTTTATTAGTTCAGGGTCAATAGGCATAGGCCTGTAGTGAAAGATCGGAGGTTTTAAATATTTCGACTTTTTAAATGTCAGCCAGGCATCGTCTACATTAATGGGCGTAATCAATAAAAGGAAATCAAAAAGATTGCTGCAATTACCCAGTTCCTCATCTATATCGAATACGTTCTTCTCCAAACTAGTGGTACCCAACATCTGAAAATTACTAGCATTATAAGAGGTATGCATTCTTACAAACTCAAAAAAGCTTTTGCGTATGGCTTTACTGAATTTTGAACGTAAATCTCTTAAAAAGAGCGGGTAAGCTCTCCCGGTAGCAACATTCATGTAAATGGGTGCAATTTCCAGTCCTATTAATGTAATCCCAGATTTATTGGCATCCCTGTCATTAATTAAAGGTGTATAATAAGGAGGGGCAACTACATTTTTTCCTTTATTTATTTCCGTTCGCATAGAACTTCCAAGAATGTTGATCTTGCCAAGTTCATCTTTTAGTTTTTGTGCTACTTCGAGCCCACTTTTTTGGCTAACATGTACCGTGAACGGAATTGTTTCTTCTTTTTCAGAAAGCCAGACCTCAAACAGTAAAAATCCTTTAAATCGATCGGATAAATGAGTTGCAATATTTTTCACAATCTCGCTGAATTCCGGAGAATCTTCAGCATATAAATAGGAAGATTCTGTTTTTCCTAATTTCGAGGTAAAGCCATCTTTTCCATTCGGTGGAATCCTATAGACAACCATAAAAGGGACAGGTTTCTCCATATTCACCAAGCCGTTGCCCGGAATATTGATATGAACAGCCTCTTTCTTTTTAATCTTATCCAGAATCCGATTAATTATTTTCTTCTCGGGAGTAGTTATCATGACTGCTTGTTTCTAAAGGCATTCAATTGATGTTTCAAAATAGGGATTGCACCTAGTAAAGCTCCTCTTATATCTTGAATATGATTGATAAAAGCTCGACCTGTCCATTCGTCCATAAAAGTTTTTTTAAATTCAACAGAAATAACACAGCCATCTTCACTAAAATTCTGATTAACCCATTGTGAGAAACCACCACCTTTAAATACAATATTTTCTCTTACATCCGGATTCTTCCCATTAATTGAGCATGCAGAAAGATATTGCATAAAATGATGAATAAGAGGTTGCCACTTCGGATGGTTATGTGCGGTGCCGATATTTATTTCCGGATTAGAAATTTCCGGACTAGCTTTATCGGGGCTTTCCCTGCGATGATTATAGGAATGAACATCCAAAATCAGAAAATAGCCAAACTTATGGATGGCAGTCTCGATCAGTTCGTGCATTCTTACATAGAACATCTGATAGTATTCCATTAGGGCACTGCTTAGAATTTCTGGAAAACCATCTTTCCAGACCTGTAAGCCCCAAGCGTCATCGGGAACCATATAAATAGCCTTATCAGGTACCCGATTCAAATCAACCTGAAAGCGCGAGGTATGAACCTTTACTCGGCTTACAGGTAAATCTATCATGTAAGCCGTATATGGATCCTCCTCACGAAAGCGTTCATGTTCTTCGAGGTGTATATGAGGTAAGATTTCGGGTGCTATGAAATGCCCGTCGTGTAATGCAACCGCTATTATGGGCGAATCAATTTCTTCTATTTCGTATGTTGTACTATTCATTCTCAGGCTTTATGCCTATAGAACATTGTTTTAAGATGAATGTTTGGTTATGTTCTTATGAGAAGATAAATTTCTTTTAAAAGGGTACTACTTTCTCCGGAAACCTATCTGCAT
Organism: Albibacterium sp.; assembly: GCF_035514885.1. Lineage (NCBI taxonomy): Bacteria > Pseudomonadati > Bacteroidota > Sphingobacteriia > Sphingobacteriales > Sphingobacteriaceae > Albibacterium > Albibacterium sp. The sequence goes on from NZ_DATJCH010000005.1 coordinate 84,674, forward strand.
AATTATAGATTAATTGCATAATATAATTGGTGGCAGGATATTGTTTAATCGACTTTTTGGCTTCTTCAACATTTTTTATGTCTGAGTAGTGTTCAATATATCCGAAGCCATAAGAACATCCGTTCTCCACCCAAATACAACTTTGTTCATCTTCATTTCTGCCTTTATCTAAAATTATAAAAGAATGCATAGTAAGATGCAAATGTTCAATAGCATTTAATACTCTGTCATTATATTCTAGCGGAGGTAATTCCGCAACTTTTATTTCTGGCTCTTGAACTTTGGGTTCGTGTGTAATAGTTGATTTAAATCCACATAAACCTGGATGTAATTCAAAGTCGCGAATCATTTTGAATAGTAGATTAAGCGCTTCAGTTTTTAAATTAAACGTATGTATATTATCTAAACCTTTTTTATGATTACCGACTTCAAGGTGTAGGTAACCATTTTGATCTTCATAAGAATAAAGAGCAAATTTGGGTTCTTGCCGTTTAATAGCTTTATTAAACACAGGCCATAAACGTTTTATCTCTACTGCTTCAAGCAGGAGAGCTATTAATTCAGTACCGCAGATTTCATAATGAATAGAATAGATGCTTCTCAGAAAATGTTGACGTTGCGGTTTTGGATTGTGCCCTGTAAAATGAGAAGAAACTCTTTTACGGATGTTTTTTGCTTTTCCTACATATACAACTTTTCCTGTTTGATCTTTAAAATAATATACTCCCGGACAATGGGGCAGCTGTTCAAAATCTTTGTGAGGCAAATTGGGTGGTAATTGTTGTTCTTTTGACTTTTTGCCCAGCATAATAGTAATATGCCCTTCTGTGTCCCATTCAAGTAAACGAGAGAAAAGAATCGCTGTAGCTTGAGCGTCCCCTTCAGCTCGATGGCGATCTGTTAAAGGTATCTTCAATGCATCGCAGAGTTTTCCCAGACTGTATGATTTCAGTCCCGGTTTTATTTTACGAGTTAAGCGAACTGTGCAAAGCTTTTGTGCATTAAGAGTATAGCCTGCATTTTCAAGATGATGCTTAACGAAAGAGTAGTCAAAGTTTACATTATGAGCTACGAAGACGCGGCCTTCTAAAATCTTATAAACCTGTTCTGCTACTTGTCCAAAGTCAGGACTGTCGCAAACCATATCATCTGTAATTCCGGTCAATGCCTGAATGTAAATTGGTATCGGAACCTGAGGATTAATCAGAGTTTGGTAGCGATCTATAATTGTTTTCCCATTATGAATTAGAATAGCAATTTCCGTTATACCACTTCCCGATGCATAACCGCCTGTTGTTTCTATATCTACAATTGCGTATTCCATTATTTATTCGCTTCGCGGGTCACTTAACAGAGGCATCCGAGCACACTTTAGTACTTCTAGAGATGGACATCCAAAATCAACAGTTACTTTTCCAAGAATCAAATATAAACCATTTCCATTTAAGGGATAGGTCTTTAACGATTGAGGGAAATGTATCGTATCAAAGAAACGACCTTCAACATCCAAGAAGGTGCCAAATTTCATATTACTTACATTCTTGGAGCGAACTTTCTTTTCGGCAATAAAATCACCTACCATGCGCACAGTTTTGCCTTCATAATCGCAAAGGTCTTTCGCCATTACATCTCCTCTAAAGCTGGATTTAGCTAAATCAAACATCGTAGCCGAGATCGGAAATCCAATGAGTTCCATTTCATCGTACATGTCTTCTAGTGGAGAACTTTCTAGTTTAGGCAATGTAGGTGGTTTTGTGTTAAAAGCCCCAAATAATGTTGCCGTACCTACTTTTTGCTGCTTCCCGCTTATTAATAAATGCGCTTGCCACAATAGCTCTTTTTTTCCTGTCCTTGTAAATCGAAAAGCACCGCAACGGATCAGCACTACCAATTGTTCTAACCCTGCTTCTGTTCTTAATATAAAGTTCTCCAAACTCCGATAGTCACCATTCTGTTCCCGCTCATTAATAATTCTGCCTGCTAGTTTTTCTTCTAAGTTCAGCAGACAATCCAATCCTAAATAAATCTTCTTGCCATCAATGCCGGTATTGTATTTACTTTTATTTACGCAGGGCAAACAAATAGTCCCACCACAATTCCGCGCTTCATTTACATATACTTTTCGTTGATAAAAACCACCGTAGTTGTTCAGTACAGCAACCATAAATTCCAATGGAAAATAGGTTTTTAAATATAAACTCTGGTAGCTTTCTACTGCAAAGGAAGCTGAATGCGCTTTATTGAAAGAATAGCCTGCAAAACTTTCCATCTGTCGCCAAACCTCCTGAGAAATATTCTCGGTATAACCCATTTCTTTACAATGATGAAAGAACTTATTTTGAATTTTCTCCAAGAGGTTTTCTTTGTCTTTCTTTCCACTCATTATTCTGCGCAATACATCGGCATCTGCTAAATCCAGGCCTCCAAAATGATGGCCGATTTTCATTACATCTTCCTGATATACCATCACTCCATAAGTTTCCTCAAGCTGTTCCTTAAAAACAGGATGCATATATTTTACCTTCTGCGGATCGTGATGCCTTTCGATGTAGGTTTTCATCATTCCGCTGGAGGCTACACCTGGCCGGATTATAGACGAAGCAGCAACCAGCACCGGGTATTTATCACATTTTAATTTAGTTAGCAACTGACGCATAGCAGGACTTTCGATATAGAAACAGCCGATGGTATTGGCAGATTTTAATTGCCGCGCGATCTTCTCATCTTTAAAGAAACGTTTAGGTTCGCTTGTTTCAATACGGATACCTTGATTTTGGAGAACAATCTCTCTGCAATCCTTGATATGGCCAATACCTCGCTGGGAAAGGATATCAAACTTTTCAAATTTGATATCCTCAGCAACATACATATCAAATTGTACAGTAGGGCGGCCTTTAGGAGGAAAATCCAAGGCAGAATAATAAGTTATAGGTTTTTCTGAAATCAATATACCCGAAGCATGAATGGTTCGTTGGTTTGGAAAATCAGCCATCTGGTCATAAACACTCAAGATCATATTTGTAATCTCATTCTTATTGAGCATATGCTGCGGTTCATGCACCAGCCTGTTAATATCACCTCGGGGCAATCCATATACTTTTCCCAGTTCTCGAATAATGGATCGCGAACGGAAAGTACTCATGGCGCCCATCAATGCTACATTGCCTTTTTCATATTTCTTAAAGATATAATCGTATATTTCATCCCGGTCATTCCAGCTGAAATCTACATCAAAATCAGGGGAGGTTTTCCGTTTGGGGTTCAGAAAGCGTTCAAAATAAAGGTCCAGTTCAATGGGGCAAACATCGGTAATGCCCAAACAATAGGCTACTACAGAATTAGCGCCACTTCCTCTTCCCACATAATGGAAATTACGTTTACGCGCATAACGACAAATATCATCTGTAATCAAAAAATAGGAAGCGAATTTCAAGTTTTTGATAATCTCCAATTCTTTCAAAACCCGAGCCATGGCAATTTTATTACTCTTCCCATAACGTCGAAGAAATCCATCCATCGCATAGGTGTAGAGTAATTGATTATCTTCATAACTCCCCTTAAAGTCCCTTTTATTCCTTTTCTCTTTAAAATCGAAATCGAAGGAGCATTCCTGCAGTAACTTTTCTGTGTTCTGTATTAACTGCGGAAAATCCTTATAAAGCTGTAATAAGGATGTTTTGGGTATAAATACTTCGTTTGCAGCAGCAATTTGTGTAGGTTTTAATTGAGAGATCAGCAGATTATGATCAATTGCCCGTAATTGTCGGTGCAGTAAATGCGACTGCTCATCACCGAAACTAAGTGGCTTTAATATTACATAGCGTTGATATGCAGATTGACTTTCAAGCGCTATTCGGTTTAATTGATCTGGACGAACACCGATGTACTCATAATCACGCAGACTTCGAGGTGGTTTTTTCCCAAACGGATAGACTATAAAAGCATGATTAAATTCAGGAGCTGCCAAAGGTAGGAGCGAGCCCTTTTGATTAGCCACAGTCATTAACTCATTGAGTTCTCTAAAACCTTCCTCATTTTTTGCAATGCCGATAAACAGAAGCTCGTCAGCATTGCGGAACTCCATTCCCACTAATCCGTTTAAGCCATTCTCTCTGCATTCTTTGATAAAATTAAATGCTGCAGAACTATTATTGATATCTGTTAAAACAGCTGTGTCGTAGCCATTTAAGATCAGGCCTTTTACAAGCTGCTCAATATTTAGTGTGCCATAACGCAAGCTATAATAGCTGTGTACATTTAATAACATCTCTTCTCCTTCTTATCTGGATCCTTGTCTTTTAAACTTACGGCCCGCATAATTTTATCCGTACCAAAGTGTATTCTGATATAATCCATGGCTATACCCAAATTCAGCTCTTTGATCCCGTCATCAAATAAATCTACCTGATGACTTCCGGTAATTAAATTACTTAGTTTGATTCCAACAAGCCGTATTAACATCCGGCGGCTATATAATTTGTCGAATAATTCCAATACGCGTTCTGTCAATACCCGCTCTGAATTCGTATAAGTAATTTTCATTTGCTTGGTATGTGTATCAAAATTGCTATAGCGTATTTTTAAAGTAACGCATGCAGTTAATTTCCCCTCTTTGCGAAGACCGAAAGCAAGCTCATCAATCATGGTGATTAGAATCTTTCGCAACAGGGACATATCAATGGTATCTATTTCAAAAGTATGCTCATTGCTCATCGATTTCTGCTCTGAAAAGGGAATTACAGGTGCATTGTCCAAGGCATTGGCTTTTTTCCAAATGCTTATGCCGTTTTGTCCCATTACACGCTGCATCGTCTGCACTTCCATTTCTTGTAAAGTTTTGATTTTAGAAATCCCCATATTCCGAAGCAGGGTATAGGTCTTTGCACCTACCAGAGGTATTTTTTTAATAGAAAGAGGAGCTAAGAAATCTTTTTCGGTTCCATATAAAACTTGCCGTGCACCACAGGGTTTAGCAGTTCCGGTAGCGATTTTACTTACTGTCTTATTAGTGGAAAGTCCGAAAGATATGGGTAAGCCGGTTTCTTTAATGATGCGTTGTCTGAGTTCCTGTGTCCATTTCCAACAGCCAAAAAACTTATCCATTCCTGAAAGATCAAGATAGTGTTCATCAATGCTGGCCTTTTCGACAATAGGTGCATTCTCGGAAATAATTTCAGTTACCATAGCCGAATATTTGCTATATTGATCCATGTCTCCCTTTACCAGAATAGCTTGTGGACAAAGTTGTCTGGCTAAACGCATAGGCATAGCACTATGCACACCGTATTTCCTTGCTTCATAGCTGCAAGATGCTACCACACCGCGATCTGAACTTCCGCCAATTAATATAGGCTTTTCTCTCAGTTCGGCATTTCGGAGTCTTTCAACCGATACAAAGAAGGTATCCAGATCACAGTGTACAATATGTTTTTCCATAAATATTAGCAAATTTACAAATCGTAAAGTTGTTTAGCTAATATTTATAGTAAAATAATAGATAGGCTTATTATATCTTGTCGCTTTTAAAAGTCATATCCGACTTTAAAGGTCAGGTCAAAAACAGGACCTGAAACATTCATATCCACACCAAATATTTCTGAACGGCCAAACCCATAACCAAAGCCGGTCTTAAACTCATAATTGAAATTATTTAAAAAATTCCTTCTGAATCCATAGGTTGGAATAAAGTTTATTTGATCTGGCAGGTTCATATTTTTATGGTTAGAAAATACCCATCCCGGCATATACCGGATTTGCAAACCAAGATAGTTTGCTGCGTTATTTTTGATGTTTTTATCTTTTTTAACTCTTCTATTTATGTTATAATAATACTTTGGAGTTAACGTAAAGGCCGGGTAAAGTGCAAAACCGGATTGGTTATCATAAAGTTCTCCGCCCCAGATTGCAGGAAAAAGAAGGACATCTGTTCGTAAAGAAGCTTTATTGGCAATTCGGATTTCATGGTAAGCATCAAGCTCAAAAAGGCCGATTTGCACACCGGTTACATTCTTTTTAAGAATTGGACTCTGAGCCTGAGCAAAAGATACCATCAATAAAAAGCAGACAGGAAGTATTCTTTTTATCATAAATTAAAATAATGATTTAGGTATTCAGATAATAGTTAAATCACAAACGAAAAAACCCTGTAAAGAGCTACAGGGTTTTTTCGTTCTGAGAGAGAAAGTTTTTAAGCAAATTTCTTCAATAGGCTGTGCCAGCCCGTTGTTTTTTGAAGAATACCATTTATATCATCTAATTTTACACGTTCCTGTTCCATGCTGTCGCGGTGGCGAAGGGTAACTGTATTATCTTCCAGTGTCTGATGATCGATCGTAATACAGATCGGAGTACCAATCGCATCTTGTCTGCGGTAGCGTTTTCCGATAGAATCTTTTTCATCGTATTGGATATTAAAGTCAAGCTTTAATTCATCCATAAGTTCCCTGGCTTTTTCCGGCAAGCCGTCTTTCTTTGTTAAAGGCAGAATTGCTGCTTTAACAGGAGCCAATGCCGGGTGTATATGTAATACGGTACGGCTGTCTTTTTTATCTTCTGTACTTAAATCCTGCTCTTCAAAAGCATTGCACAATACAGTAAGGAACATCCTGTCTAAACCAATCGAAGTTTCGATTACATAAGGAATGTAACTTTGATTGATTTCCGGATCGAAGAACTGCATCTTCTTACCCGAAAATTCTTGGTGTTGTTTTAAATCGAAATCTGTTCTTGAGTGGATTCCTTCAACCTCTTTAAAGCCAAAAGGAAAATCGAATTCAATATCAACTGCAGCATTTGCATAATGCGCCGGCTTAACATGATCGTGGAAACGATATCTGTCAGCATTAGACCCTAGAGCCAAATGCCATTTTAAACGGGCAGCTTTCCATTTTTCATACCATTCCATTTCTGTTCCCGGACGTACGAAGAATTGTAATTCCATTTGCTCGAATTCTCTCATCCGCATAATGAACTGACGGGCGATCACTTCATTTCTGAAAGCTTTCCCGATCTGTGCAATTCCAAAAGGAATTCTCATTCTCCCGCTTTTCTGAACATTTAAAAAGTTAACAAAAATACCCTGAGCCGTTTCCGGACGCAGATACACATCTTCAGCACCTTCTGCTGTAGCACCCATCTTTGTAGAGAACATCAAATTGAACTGACGAACGTCTGTCCAGTTTTTTGTTCCTGAAATAGGGCATACAATCCCATGCTCTTCGATGATGCCTTTTAAACGTGCTAAATCATCGTCTTTAATTGCTTGATCAAGGTCATTTTGCAATTGCGCTGCTTTATCCGTTTTGCCATCTTTTTCATAGCGTGTTATTTTATCCTCGATCAATTGATCTGCACGATAGCGTTTCTTAGAATCTTTATTATCAATCATCGGATCGTTAAAGCCATCGACGTGCCCGGAAGCCTTCCAGATTTTCGGGTGCATAAAGATTGCTGAGTCTATCCCGACAATATTTTCATTTAGTTGTACCATTGATTTCCACCAATAGGTCTTAATATTATTCTTTAATTCGGAACCCAATTGCCCGTAGTCGTAAACTGCACTTAAGCCGTCATAAATTTCGCTTGATGGAAATACAAAGCCGTATTCCTTAGCATGCGATACAACATTTTTTAAAATATCATCAGTTTTGCTCATAATGCGACAAATATAATCTGATTTATGCATATTCATAATAAATCACCCTACAAAATTATATATCCATGCAGTATGGGATATATATTGTACATACCTTGGTTTACACATCTGCATTGTTTCTGCGTTATTCCTACGTTATATCTACGTTTTTTTGGCTAAAACAACGTAGACTCAATGGAGGAAGTACGATATAAGTTTGAAAGAATCTATAAGGAGGGATATTGCTGATTTATTAAATAATATAGGGGCTATAACGCATGGTTTATTATATTTGTTAAGTTACTCAATTTATCGTTTAAATTCCTTAATAATTGCCTTAATTAATGCTATTAGCCATACTATCCGGTTTCCTAATTGCTATTTGTTTGTTATTCCTCGGAAAGCAACTTAAAGGAAATTTACCATTAATCGTTTCTATTTTACCCATCAGTCTTTTTGTTTACTTCTGTACATTTTTACCAGAGATAAGTGAGGGGCAAACTTTCTTTCAGCACACTACATGGATACCTTCCATGGGAATTAATCTTGATTTCAAATTAGATGGTTTGTCGTTGTTGTTTTCTCTGTTAATTACCGGGATAGGATCGTTGGTGTTCTTATATTCTTCGGCTTATTTAAAAAGACATATTTACATCGGGCGGTTTTATGGATACCTCTGTGTTTTTATGGCGTCTATGCTGGGCGTGGTGCTTTCTGATAACTTATTGTTGCTTTTTGTTTTTTGGGAGCTTACTGCAATAAGCTCATTCTTTCTTATTGGTTTTAATAATGATAATGAAGCTTCAAGAAAAAGTTCACTCCTGGCTTGGGCAATAACAGGGGGAGGTGGGTTTTTTCTGATGGCTGGGTTTATTTTAATAGGAAGTATTTCGGGAACTTATTCGGTACAGGAGATGTTATCTTCGAGCGAGTTGTTGAAAAATCATTCTTTATATGCACTGATGCTTTTTCTGATTTTTGCAGGCGCCTTTACAAAATCGGCACAGTTTCCTTTCCATTTTTGGCTTCCCGGTGCTATGAAAGCACCTACACCAGTGTCGGCATATTTGCATTCTGCAACGATGGTAAAAGCTGGTATCTATCTTATTGCCCGGTTTACACCTATTTTAGGAAACCATCCTTATTGGAATAATACGCTATTGGTAGTAGGGGGTGTTACAATGGTTTATGGGGCTTTTCACTCCATATTTCGAGTTGACCTGAAAGGTATTTTAGCCTATTCTACTATTTCTGCTCTGGGTATTCTTGTATTTTTGCTCGGAATTGGCACTCATGATGCATTGCTTGCTGCATCTGTTTTTATACTTGTTCATGCATTTTATAAAGCTGGCTTGTTTTTAATTGCCGGGGTAATTGATCATGAAACAGGAACCCGGGATGTTACTCAGCTGGCGGGTTTACGGAAAGTAATGGCTCCTTTAGCTATAGCTGGTGGTTTAGCTGCACTTTCAAGTGCCGGTATTCCGCTTACATTGAGTTTCGTTAGTAAGGACCTGATTTATGAAGCTACTTTGAGTAGTGGAAACAGTGCCTTGTTGTTTACTTTGATAGCCATTTTAACCAATATATTTTTATCCTATTCGGGATATCTGGCAGGAATAAAGCCTTTCACAGGAGCTTTACCAGATAAGTTTCGTAAGGTTCATTTGCCATCGGGCTTTATGTGGTTTCCTCCTCTTTTTCTTGGTTTGGGAGGACTGTTGTTCGGGCTATTTCCTTCTTTGTTAGATAAGTCTTTGATTCAGCCTGTACTCCATGCTATGGGTTCGAGCGATGTTGTGGTGTCATTAAAACTATGGCATGGTTTGAATACAGTTCTGATGTTAAGTGCTATTACAATTGTATGCGGTATTATTCTGTATTTAATTTTTAAACCCTCATTAAAAGGTTTAATAGCAATCGGAAAATTAGATTCTTTTGCCCCTCAAGCTATTTTTATGTCTCTGGCAAGAGGAATAAAGTTTATCGCTAGGCGATATACAAAGTTTATGCATGATGGTTTTTTAAGATCCTACCTCACCAAGATCATTTTCTTTTTGGTTTGTTTGATAGGCTATTACCTTGTAAAGAATGTAGATATTCAATGGTATACAGATAAGCATACCCCAATTAGTATTTACGAAGCTATTGTGTTTTCAATAATGATACTGGCAATTTTTACGATTGTATTTTCCGCCTCCCGGTTTATTGCTATCATTTCACTTAGCGTGATGGGTTTTTGCATGTGTTTGTTTTTTGTTTACTATGGTGCTCCCGATTTGGCGATGACTCAATTTTCGATTGATACTTTAACGACTGTGTTATTTGTTCTGGTATTGCTCAAGCTACCACCATATCTTAAAATAAAGGATAAAGCAGCACAGATAAGAGACGGATTTCTCGCAGGATCATTCGGTGTATTGATATCTATCATTGCGTTGCAGGTATTAAATGAGCCTACTAATAAGAATATCAGTAGGTTTTATGCAGATAATGCCTATCTATTGGGTAAAGGGAAAAACGTAGTGAATGTTATTTTGGTTGATTTTAGAGGATACGATACTCTTGTTGAAATTACTGTACTTACTATTGCCGCTATTGGTGTTTATAGTATGCTTAAGATTCAATCATCAGAAATAGAATAGATATGAAGATTATATTATTGAAAACTGCCGCAAATTACTTATTACCTCTATTGTTGCTTTTTTCTGTATTTATATTGTTAAGAGGGCATTATGAACCGGGTGGTGGTTTTGTGGGTGGTCTGATAGCTTCGATTGCCTTTATACTGCATTCATTGGCTAATGGTTTGGACCGTACCAAAGCTCTTTTAAAATATTCTCCATTTTATTTTATTCCGTTTGGACTTAGTATTGCAATTCTAAGCGGACTTGCTCCTATGCTTATTGGCGATCCGTTTATGACCGTATTGTGGTTTGAGAATCCGATGCCTGTTATAGGTTTAATAGGTTCGGCTTTGTTTTTTGATATAGGTGTTTATCTGGTCGTAATTGGAGTTACATTAACGATCTTATTTACAATCTCTGAAAGTGTTTAGATAAATTATGGAATTATTGTTTGTTATATTAATCGGGATACTATATAGTGCAGGTATTTACCTAATGCTTCGGCGAAGTATGGTAAAGTTATTAGTCGGTTTGCTTTTGTTAGGCAACGGGGCGAATTTGCTTATTTTTTTATTGGGCGACCTTATAAAAGGTAACCCGCCTGTTATTCCTCCAGATTCAAGTGTTTTTACTGCAGTCTATGCAGATCCAATTCCTCAGTCTCTGATTTTAACGGCCATTGTTATTAGCTTTGGATTACAGTCTTTTGCTATTATTTTATTGAAGAAGGTTCATCTGGCAACGGGCTCAGATAATTTAGATGATCTTAATACACACGATTTAGATATATGACGAGTAATTTTATTATTCTACCCTTGTTATTACATATGGCAACAGCCATTGTATTAATGTTTTTATGGAAGAGAATAACTGCCCAGCGAATTATTAGCGTCGTATCAAATGTAATAATCCTGATTGTTGGTGTTCTGTTATTTACTCAAACCTGGAAAACGGGAATTATTACCATGCAAGCTGGAAACTGGCCTGCTCCTTTTGGGATTACTTTTGTAGCCGATGTATTTAGTAGTACCATGGTTTTGTTTACTGCTATTTCTGCATTGGCGGTAAGCATATATTCTACTGTAGGGATTAATCGCGCAAGAATGAAATACGGTTACTTCCCGATTTTTCATTTTCTGTTCATGGGATTGAATGGGGCTTTTTTGACGGGCGACGTCTTTAATCTGTATGTATGGTTCGAAATTGTAATCATTTCGTCGTTTGTTTTAATGACTTTGGGTGGTAGGAAGCCACAAATGGAAAGTGCTATAAAATATGTAGCGATGAATATGCTGGCATCGGTTATTTTCTTAACAGCCATCGCAATTCTCTATGGGCTTACAGGAAGTTTGAACATGGCTGATTTATCACTGAAAATTGCCAAAATAGAAAACAGAGCTTTGGTTAATGTTACCGGTTTGTTGTTTTTTATAGGATTTGGTATAAAGTCAGCAGTCTTTCCTTTATACTATTGGCTGCCTTCTTCCTATCATACACCTCCTTCTGCAATTGCTGCCATTTTTGGAGGTTTGCTTACCAAGGTTGGTATTTATGCCTTATTCCGGTTTTTTACATTGATTTTTATTCCAAATGAATTTATTACAACTGCGTTTTCGTTGATAGCTGTGGCTACACTGATAACAGGTGCTTTGGGATGCTTGATAAAGCGCGATATGCGAAGAATGTTTTCTTATTTGATTGTCTGTCATATCGGATTTATGATAGCGGGGCTGGGATTGTTTACGGAGGTAGCGTTAGCAGGGGCTTTATTTTATCTTTTTCATGATATTATCGTTAAAACGAATTTGTTTTTAGTGAGCGGTATTATTTATCGGATTAAAGGAACGATGGATATGCCTAAATTGGGCGGCTTGTATGCTGAATACCCAAGATTAAGCCTTATGATGGCTATTGTCTTTTTCTCTTTGGTAGGTATTCCACCTTTGTCGGGCTTCTGGCCTAAAATAAATTTATTTCAGGCTGGTTTTTTTGCGGGCGATTATCTTTTAATAGCTGCTTTGATTATAGCAAGTTTTGTGACTCTATATGTGATTGCGAAAATGTGGACAGAGGTTTTCTGGAAAACAGAACCTTCTTTAAGTCCGGATGAGAAGGCTTATATTGATGGCTTTACTATTTTAAAGCCTTTTAGTAAATTATTACTGGTATTTCCGGTAATAATGCTCATGCTGGTATCTTTATATATCGGTTTTGGAGCAGAGAACATAATGTCAATCTCTAAACATATTGCTGCACAGATGATGGATACTTCTCCTTATATTAAAGCAGTTTTAGGAAATGAGGCATTAAATATACAGTAAGGCTATGCTAAAACAGTTTTTGATTAACATCTTACTTACCTTCGTTTGGGTTGCGCTTACCGGCGATTTCGAATTGGGTAATTATACTTTTGGGTTTTTGCTGAGTTACTTCATTTTGCGCAGTACTGCAGTTAAAGATGGAGGAGTAAGCTATTTTAATCGGATACCCAAGATAATAGGTTTTCTGTTTTTCTTTTTATATGAGATGCTGAAAGCGAATTTACAGGTTGCCTATGACGTTATTACTCCAAGATTCTTTATGAAGCCCGGAATTGTTAAATTCCCACTTTCGGCCAAAACAGACCTTGAAATTACATTATTGGCAAATTGTATTTCCCTAACTCCGGGAACATTAATTATTGCTGTGAGCGATGATCGTAAAGCAATTTTTGTTCATGTAATGTATTTGGAAGATAGGGATAAGTTTATAGAGGAAGTGAAAAATGGATTGGAAAAAAGGTTACTAGAAGTATTACGATGAGTCTATATGATTTTTTATCTTACGTTATAATGCCTGCATTAAGTATTGCTACTTTATTGGTGTTTTATAGGTTTATTATAGGACCGAATGTAATGGATAGGGTTGTAGCTCTTGAATTGCTTATTTCGATAGGTATCGCATCCATTACCATTTTTAGTATCGTGAGTGATAATGCTACTTTTCTTGATGTAGCAATGATTCTGGCTCTGATAGCTTTTTTGGGTACGGTAGCCTATTCTTATTATATTGAAAAAAAGGAAAAAAATGAATGATGTATTGATAATGATATTTAGTGGCTTAGGTGTATTATTTATTTTAATTGCCTCTATTGGTATTGTAAGAATGCCGGATTTCTTTCTGCGTCTTTCGGTTACCGTAAAAGCAACTACTTTGGGGGTTGGTTTTATTTTGTTAAGTACAGTGATTTATTTTGGAGAGCTATCTGTTACAACCAAGGCTTTGGCAATTGTTCTTTTTCTTTTATTAACCTCGCCGGTTGGAGCTCAATTAATAGGCCGGGTTTCATACTTTACTGGTACAAAGCTTTGGAAGAACTCTGTACTGGATGAACTGAAAGGAAAGTACAATGAGAAAACACATGTTTTGGGCAGTGAGGATGAGGAGAATAAAAATTAAAAATTAATTCCATGAGACTTTTATCAAGATTGACATTGATTTTGTTGGTTATGGGCTCTTGCACCATGACCGGGTCTTTTACGTCCTTATCAACCGATAAAACAAATATTGAACTAAAGACTCTCGATAATTTATATCAATTTCTGACGCACTCAGATAATAGGATTCCATTAATTAGCGCACATCGGGGAGGACCAGAACCAGGCTATCCGGAAAATGCGATCGAAACCTTTGAAAAGTCGGCCCAAAGGCAACCATTAATTATTGAGTGTGATGTTGCCCTTAGTAAAGACTCCGTTTTAGTACTAATGCATGATGACAAGCTGGATCGGACAAGCGATGGTAGAGGTTCTGTTGGAGATTATACCTTTAAGGAGCTTCAGGATTTTAGATTGAAGGATAATGATGGTCAATTGACTTCCTATAAGATTCCAAGTTTGGAAGCAGCTTTGGAATGGGGGGCAGGAAAGGTGGTTTATACTTTAGATATAAAGAGAAATGTTCCTTATGAACTGGTTGTTGATTTAATTCGTAAGAAGAAGGCGGCTCCTTATGCAATTCTTATAACTTATTCGGCTACACAGGCTGCCAAGGTTCATAGGCTGGCTCCGGAGATGATGATATCCGCCTCTATTGCTAAGCCGGAAGACCTGATACGATTAAATGATTACGGTGTGCCTGATAACCGCTTAGTTGCTTTTGTGGGAACAAGTGAAGCTCAACCGGAGACTTATCAGTTTTTACATGAGCACGGCATTCTATGTATTTTGGGAACAATGGGTAATTTGGATGCTCAGGCAGAAGCGAGAGGAGATGTGCTCTATTTTGATATGATAGATCGGGGTGCAGATATTTTATCAACTGATCGGCCGGTGGAAGCGGGGATTCAACTTCAGAAATACCGTGTAGATAATCGTTTAAGTTCTGAATTTATTAAGTGATACTTGTTTATTGGAAGGGCTTTTTTTAAAATCCTTTCTTAAATAATCGCAATTTTGCTTATCATTGTGCTATAAATATTTTCTATGAGATTCATCGTATCTACCTCAGTTTTATTAAAGCAGTTACAGGCCGTTAATGGTGCATCAAGCAGTAGTACAGTGTTGCCTATTCTTGAGAATTTCCTGTTTGAGATCAAAGATGGTATCCTGACGATCTCTGCAACAGACTTGCAAACAAGTATGGTTACTTTCTTACAGGTTGAATCTAAGGAAGAAGGTAAAATTGCGGTTCCGTCTAAAATACTTTTGGATACATTAAAGACTCTACCTGACCAGCCGATTGCTTTTACGGTAGATCCGGCGACTTCGGCTATTGAAATTAGCGCAGGCGATGGTAAGTATAAATTGACAGGAGAGAGTGCGGATGATTTTCCGAAGATACCGGTAGTTGAGAATGCTTCTTCCGTATCAATAGCAGCTTCTGTTTTAGCTGAATCAATTAATAAAACAATATTTGCGGTAAGTAATGATGAATTAAGACCTGCAATGACAGGCGTTTATTGTCATCTGACGCCCAAAAGTACAACCTTTGTAGGCACTGATGCTCATAAATTAGTTAGGTATCGGAGAACGGATGTGCGTTCTGAGACAGAAGCTTCTTTGATCTTACCGAAAAAGGCTTTGTCTTTATTAAAGGCTTCTCTTCCTTCAGAAGATGTTACGGTTTCTATTGAGTATAATGCTACCAGTGCTTTCTTTAAGTTCGGCAATATTAATTTGATCTGCCGTTTAATTGATGAACGTTACCCAGATTATGAAGCCGTTATTCCAACATTAAATCCAAATAAATTATCTATTGATCGTGTATTATTTTTAAACTCATTACGCAGAGTGGTGATTTATGCTAATAAGACAACTCATCAGGTACGATTAAAAATTGCTGGTAGCGAATTGAATATTTCATCGGAAGATCTGGATTTCTCGAACGAGGCTCATGAACGTTTAAGCTGTCAGTTTGAAGGAGAAGATATGGAGATTGGGTTTAATGCTAAATTTCTGATTGAAATGCTTAACAATTTAGATTGTGAGGAAGTGCAGTTGGAAATGAGTACATCAAATCGTGCTGGTCTGCTAACACCTTCCGTTTCAGAGGAGAACGAAGATGTATTGATGTTGGTTATGCCGGTTATGCTAAATAACCAGGGTTAATAGAAGACCTTCTAGTACGTTCTTTCTTATATCTTATATAAAGTGGAAATAATTCAAACGCTTATAGATTTTGTTCTTCATATTGATGAACATCTTGTTGATATTGTAAACTCCTATCAAACCTGGACTTACCTTATTCTTTTTTTGATTGTTTTTGCTGAAACGGGATTTGTGGTGACTCCCTTTTTGCCAGGCGATTCTTTGTTGTTTGCAACTGGTGCAATCATTGCAAAACCGGAGACTGATTTGAATATTTTTGTGATGTGGGCTATTTTTGTCAGTGCAGGCTTTTTAGGCGACTGGTTGAATTATCATATCGGAGAATATTTCGGTCCGAAGGCCTTTAGTGGTAAAATTAAATTCCTGAAAAAGGAGTATTTAGATAAGACTCAGGCCTTCTATGATAAGCACGGTGGGAAAACGATAATCTATGCTCGTTTTATTCCTATAGTACGCACTTTTGCGCCTTTCGTTGCCGGTGTAGGAACGATGAGTTATGCCAGGTTTGCTTCTTATAATATAATAGGTGCCTTGTTGTGGGTAACAAGCTTTTTGTTTTTAGGTTATTTCTTTGGTGGCCTGCCTATTATCAAAGATAATTTCACGGTCGTTATTTTCGCTATTATTATTCTTTCTATTATTCCCCCTATTATTGAGGTTTTTCGAAACAGGAAGAAAGACCATAAATAATCTCTCAAAATAGCTGAAAAATTTTCTCTAAGTATTTGATACTTATTGTAATTTTTCTATCTTTGCCGTCCCTTAGGGAATTACTATGTCTTGAGCGAAGCCCTACTGCTTCGATGGACACAAACAGAAATTAAAAGAAAAATGTCAGGAATTATTGGAAAAAAAGTAGGAATGACCAGCATTTTCGACGAACAAGGACGGAATATTCCTTGTACGGTTATCGAAGCTGGCCCGTGCGTGGTAACGCAGATACGCACGGAAGAAAAAGATGGCTATGCTGCTGTTCAAATTGCTTTCGACGAAAAGAAAGAAAAGAACACAACGGCCTCTTTGAAAGGGCACTTTGCTAAAGCAAATACAACGCCTAAGCGTAAATTAGTTGAATTTGGAACGTTCCCCGATGAGAAAGCTTTGGGTGATGTTGTTACTGTATCAATTTTCTCAGAAGGAGATTTTATTGATGTAGTTGGAACATCAAAAGGAAAAGGTTTCCAAGGTGTTGTTAAACGCCATGGATTTGCCGGTTCTGCTCAAACTCATGGTCAGAAAAGCCGTTTACGTGCTCCAGGGTCAGTAGGTGCTGCATCTTGGCCTTCGCGTGTATTTAAAGGTATGAGAATGGCTGGTCGTATGGGTGGTGATCGTGTTAAGGTTCAGAACTTACAAATACTTAAGGTTTATGAAGACAAAAACCTTATTGTAGTTAGTGGTTCTATTCCGGGAGCGAAAGGTTCTTACGTAATCGTAGATAAATAAGAAGATGGAAGTTAAAGTTTTAAACATATCAGGTAAAGAAACAGGTGCCAAGGTGCAACTTCCTGAAGCAATATTTGGTGTTGAGCCTAACGATCATGCTATTTATTTAGATGTTAAGCAATATCTTGCGAATCAAAGACAAGGTACTCATAAGTCTAAACAACGTAATGAAATAGCTGGTTCAACCCGTAAATTACACAAACAAAAAGGTACTGGTGGTGCTCGTGCTGGTAGTATTAAATCACCTTTATTTAATGGTGGAGGTCGTATCTTCGGTCCGCAACCACGTGATTACAGCTTCAAACTTAACAAGAAATTGAAAGTTGTAGCTCGTAAATCTGCATTAAGCTATAAGGCTAAGGATAGTAATATTTTAATTTTGGACGAAGTTGCTTTCGACTCAGTTAAAACTAAGAACTATGCTAAAATGATTGCTGACTTAAACGTTTCTAACGAAAAAACCTTAATGGTTTTACCGGCAATTAATAACAACGTTTATTTATCCAGCAGAAACCTTAAAAAAGTAAAAGTTATTACTGCCGCTGAATTGAACACATATGATGTTCTTAATGCAGGTAAATTATTACTTACGTTGGATTCTGTTAAAATTTTGGAGGAGGCATTGGCCAAGTAAGATGGAAATATTAAAGAAACCAATACTAACAGAGAAAGCATCTACTTTAACAGAAAAGTTAAATCGTTACGCTTTTCAAGTAGATCATAGAGCAAACAAGTTGCAAATTAAAGCCGCTGTTGAAAAAATGTTTGGCGTTCAGGTTAAATCGGTAAACACTTCGGTTGTTACTGGTAAGATGAAATCTCGTCAAACAAAAACAGGGATTGCATCTGGCCGCGTTGCAAAATATAAAAAGGCTATCATCACTTTAAATGATGGCGATATTATTGACTTTTACAGTACTATACAATAAAACATGGCAGTTAAAAGATTCAAACCGGTAACACCTGGTACTCGCTTTAGAGTGGGCGCTGACTATTCTGGAGTTACAACAAATGTTCCTGAAAAATCATTAGTTGTGAAAATCAAGAAGTCAGGTGGAAGAAATAATTCCGGTAAAATGACTATGCGTAATCTCGGTGGGGGACATAAAAGATCATACCGATTGATAGATTTTAAACGCGATAAAAAAGATATCCCCGCTACAGTTGCTACAATAGAATATGATCCAAACCGTTCTGCACGTATTGCATTATTGCATTATGCAGATGGTGAGAAGCGTTACATTATCGCTCCTGAAGGATTAGCTGTAGGACAAGTTATTATCTCTGGCGATGAAGTTGCTCCTGAAATAGGAAATACTTTACCTTTGAAGAAGATTCCTTTAGGTTCTATTATTCATAACATTGAATTGAACCCTGGACAAGGTGGTACGATAGCACGTAGTGCTGGTACTTATGCACAATTATCTGCTCGTGATGGTAAATATGCAATTATCAAATTGCCTTCAGGAGAAACGAGAATGATTTTAGCTACTTGCTTAGCTACTTTAGGTTCGGTATCGAATCATGAGAGAGCAAATCAGGTTATGGGTAAAGCTGGTGCTAAACGTTGGTTAGGCCGTCGTCCTCGCGTTCGTGGTGTTGCTATGAACCCTGTGGATCACCCTATGGGAGGTGGTGAAGGAAGGACATCTGGAGGTCACCCACGTTCAAGAAACGGTATATTAGCTAAAGGCTTTAAAACACGTGATAAGAAAAAAGTATCGAATCGTTACATCATTGAGAGAAGGAAGAAATAATGGCACGTTCAATTAAAAAAGGTCCTTATATAGACCATAACTTAGAGAGAAAAGTTCTTTCTATGAATGAAACCAGCAAGAAATCAGTAGTTAAGACTTGGTCGCGCAGATCAATGATTTCACCAGATTTTGTTGGCCATACCTTCGCGGTACATAACGGTAATAAATTTATTCCGGTTTACGTTACGGAAAACATGGTTGGCCATAAATTAGGAGAATTTGCCCCAACCAGAACATTTAGGGGTCACTCTGAAAAGAAAAGATAAGCAATGGAAGCAGTAGCAAAATTAAATAATTGCCCTACGTCGCCACGCAAAATGCGTTTAGTAGTAGATTTAATCCGTGGTCAGCGCGTGGAGAAGGCACTATACATTTTAAAGTATACGAATAAAGAAGCCGCAATTCGAGTTGAGAAACTTTTATTATCGGCTATTAAGAACTGGGAGTCGAAAAATGAAGGTCAACGTCCTGAAGAAAGTGAATTGTTTGTAAAAACAATCTCTGTTGATGGAGGCCGTCAATTGAAAAGATTGAGACCAGCACCACAAGGTCGTGGTTACCGTATTCGTAAACGTTCAAACCACGTTACAGTAGTTGTAGATAGTAGTAAGAACTTGGTAGAAGCACAAACTAATTAAGGAAATGGGACAAAAAGCACATCCAATAGGTAACAGATTAGGAATCATCAAAGGTTGGGATTCTAACTGGTTCGGTGGCAACAACTACTCCGATAAATTAGTTGAAGATGAAAAAATAAGAAAGTATCTTTCTGTTCGTATTGCTAAAGGTGGCGTTTCGAAAATTGTTATCGAACGTACATTGAAACGCATTACCGTTACAATTCATACTGCTCGTCCGGGTATTGTGATTGGTAAAGGTGGACAAGAGGTTGATAAGATTAAAGAAGAATTAAAGAAGATCACTAAGAAAGACGTTCAAATCAATATTTTTGAAATTAAACGTCCTGAATTAGATGCTCAACTTGTTGCAGAAGGTGTAGCGAAACAGCTTGAGGCTCGTATTTCTTTCCGTAGAGCTATGAAAACTTCAATCGCCTCTACCATGAGAATGGGTGCAGAAGGTATTAAAATTATGTGTTCTGGTCGTTTAGGCGGTGCTGAAATGGCGCGTACAGAACAATATAAAGAAGGTAGAATTCCTTTGCATACTTTCCGTGCTGATATTGATTATGCTTTAGCAGAAGCTCATACTACCTATGGAAAAATAGGAGTTAAAGTTTGGATCTGTAAAGGTGAAGTATACGGTAAACGTGATCTATCTCCTAACATCGGTCAAACAAGCGGTCCTAAAGGTCGTGCTCCTGAAGGTGGTAGCGGAAATGCTGATCGTCGTCGTGGTGGAAATGATCGTCGTGGTGGTGGACATGGTGGACAAAACCGTGGTGGTGCAGGTAGAGGAAGAAATTAATTTTTAACAATATTCTCCGTTTAATACGGAATTAAATAATACGAACATGTTACAGCCAAAAAGAACAAAGTTCAGAAAAATGCAGAAGGGACGTATGAAAGGTAATGCAGGCCGTGGTGCTGAGTTAGCTTTTGGTTCATTCGGTATTAAATCTTTAGAACCTGCTTGGATTACCAGCCGTCAAATAGAGGCTGCACGTATTGCCGTTACACGTTTTATGAAACGTGAAGGACAAGTATGGATTCGTGTATTCCCTGATAAACCAGTTACCAAAAAACCTGCAGAGGTTCGTATGGGTAAGGGTAAGGGTGCACCAGAATACTGGGTTGCTGTTGTACGCCCAGGCCGTATGTTATTTGAAGCTGAAGGTGTTTCTTTAGAAGTTGCTAAAGAAGCTTTACGCCTTGCTGCTCAAAAGCTACCGGTTCAAACTAAGTTTGTTATACGTAGAGATTACGTTGAAGCATAAACATTGGCAGGTTTTTTTGTTTAAATTGCCTAGCCGTTACCGGGCAATTGTATCTAAAACAAAAAATGAGCTGAGATTAACTGAAATATAAAATGAAAAATTCAGAAATTTTAAATCTGACAACTGAAGAGATTGTAGATCAAATCACAGAAGAGAGAACTACACTCAGCAAATTAAAATTTGCTCATGCTGTTTCTGCTATTGAGAATCCTAACCGGATTAAATATGCACGTAAAGCAATTGCACGTTTACAAACAGAATTAACAAATCGTAAATTGGCAGGTGCTTCTACAGAAGGTGAAACAGCCACTGAAGCTCAATAATTTAAAATCCAAATGGAAAGAAAGTTAAGAAAAACAAGAATTGGTTTGGTGGTAAGTGACAAGATGGACAAGTCTATTGTTGTGGCTGTTGAACGTAAAGTAAAACACCCAATGTATGGTAAGTTCGTTAAGACTACTACTAAATTCAAAGCTCATGATGAGTCTAATACCTGCGGTATCGGCGACAAGGTATTAATTATGGAAACACGTCCTTTGAGTAAAACAAAGAACTGGAGATTGGTAGAAATTTTAGAAAAGGCTAAATAATGGTACAACAGGAATCAAGATTAAATGTTGCCGACAATAGCGGAGCTAAAGAAGTTTTAGTGATCCGTGTATTAGGAGGTACCGGTAAGCGTTATGCGTCTATTGGCGATAAAATTGTTGTGAGCGTTAAGAGTGCAATCCCTTCTGGTAATATAAAGAAAGGTACAGTTTCTAAAGCTGTCGTAGTTAGAACGAAAAAAGAAATTCGTCGTAAGGATGGTTCTTATATCCGTTTTGATGATAATGCTGCAGTATTGTTAAACAATCAAAATGAACCACGTGGAACGCGTATATTTGGCCCTGTTGCCAGAGAATTACGTGAAAAGCAGTTCATGAAAATTATTTCATTAGCACCGGAGGTATTATAAAATGGGAAAGATACAAATAGCACAACCAAAATTGAAGATCCGCAAAGGTGATTTGGTACAAGTTATCGCTGGTAATTCAAAAGGGATACAAGGTAAAGTTCTAGAAGTAAATGTAAAAACCAGCCGCGTTACAGTGGAAGGTGCGAGCATTGTTTCTAAACATACAAAACCTAATGCCACAAACCCAAACGGTGGAATTGTTAAACAAGAAGCTCCAATACACATCTCTAACGTTGCGTTTGTAGATCCTAAATCAGGAAAACCTACACGCATTGGACGGGTGAGAAATAGCGAAGATAAACTCGTTCGTGTAGCTAAAAAATCAGGGGAGGAAATTAAGTAATGAGTAACGTACCTCGGTTAAAAACCAAATATAACGAAGAGATTCGTACAGCACTGAAAGAGAAATTTCAGTATAAAAGTGTAATGCAAGTTCCTAAATTGGAAAAGATTTCAATTAATCAAGGTGTCGGTGGTGCTACTACTGATAAGAAATTAATTGAAAGTGCTATCAATGAAATGACAACCATTACAGGTCAGCAAGCAGTTTCAACCAGATCTAAGAAAGACGTTTCTAACTTTAAGTTACGTAAAGGAATGCCAGTTGGTGTTCGTGTTACGCTTCGTGATGCTAAAATGTATGAGTTTTTAGATCGTTTAATTGCAGTTGCACTACCTCGTATTCGTGATTTTAGAGGAATTAATGATAAAGGATTTGATGGTCATGGTAATTATACCTTGGGTGTTACTGAGCAAATCATTTTTCCTGAAATAAACATTGATAAAATCAATAAAATTACGGGTATGGATATTACTTTTGTAACTACAGCTAAAAACGATGTTGAAGCTTTGGAGTTATTAAAGCAATTTGGATTACCTTTCAAAAATCAAAATCAAAATACTAATGGCTAAAGAAGGAATTAAAGCTCGTGGTGTAAAACGTGAGAAATTAGTCGCCAAATTCGCTGAGAAGCGTGCTGCATTAAAAGCAGCAGGTGATTATGAGGCTTTAGATAAATTACCTAAAAATGCTTCACCTGTTCGTTTACACAATCGTTGTAAATTAACTGGACGTCCTAAAGGATATATGCGCCAATTTGGTATTTCACGGGTTACTTTCCGTGAGATGGCCTTAGCTGGTAAGATCCCGGGAGTGAGAAAGGCAAGCTGGTAGGTTTAATACCAATAAGCAAATAAATTTAACCGATAAAAGGTCTGAGACTATGTTGGTCCGGAAACCATTATCATAATTATATAAAATGAATACAGATCCAATAGCAGATTACCTTACACGAGTAAGGAATGCCATGAAGGCCAACCACAGGGTTGTAGAAATTCCTGCATCAAACCTTAAAAAAGAAATAACGAAGGTTCTTTTTGATAAGGGTTACATTACGAACTATAAGTTTGAAGACGAAACAGCTCAAGGAACAATTAAGATTGCCTTGAAGTATCATCCGATTACTAAAGTTCCTGCTATTCGCACGCTGAGCCGTGTGAGTAAACCTGGTTTAAGAAAATATGCAGGTGTAGATAATATTCCACGTGTTTTGAACGGCTTGGGCATCGCAATTTTGTCAACTTCTAAAGGAGTGATGACAGATAAAGAAGCTCGTCTGCAAAATATCGGTGGAGAAGTTTTATGTTACGTATATTAATCAGGAGAAAACACGATGTCAAGAATTGGAAAAGCGCCAATCGCTATCCCAGCCGGAGTAACCATAACTATTTCTGATAAGAACTTAGTTACAGTTAAGGGGCCAAAGGGAGAATTAAGTCAACAAGTTGATTCTGCTATAACTTTCTCTCAAGAAAATGATGAGTTAATAGTTAAGCGTGCAACTGAACAAAAATCACATAAATCTCTTCACGGTTTATACCGTTCTTTAGTTGCCAATATGGTAACAGGAGTTACAGAAGGATTTAAAACAACACAGGAACTAGTGGGTGTTGGTTACCGTGCTTCAAATCAAGGAAATACTTTGGATTTAGTATTGGGTTTCTCACATCATATTGTGTTTGTTTTACCGAAAGAAGTTAAAGTTACTACTGCTTCTGAAAAAGGTAAAAACCCAATAATTACATTAGAATCTATCGACAAACAACTTATCGGACAAGTAGCAGCGAAAATCCGTGAACTACGTGCTCCTGAGCCTTACAAAGGAAAAGGTATTAAGTTTGTGGGTGAAGAGTTAAGAAGAAAAGCAGGTAAATCAGCAGCTAAAAAATAATCATCATGGCAGGAAAAAAATTATCTCGCAGAGAGCGAATCAAAAGAGGGATTAGAAAACGCCTATCAGGTTCAACCGAACGTCCTCGTCTGTCTGTTTATAGAAGCAATAAAGGCATCTATGCACAGGTCATCGATGATATTAATGGTAAAACACTGGTTGCAGCATCCTCTTTATCTAAAGATTTCAGTGGATCAGGCAATAAAATAGAGCAATCTAAAGCGATTGGAAAAATTATCGCAGAGAAGGCTATCGCCGCTGGAATTAATAATGTAGTTTTTGATCGTAACGGATATCTATATCATGGCAGAGTTAAGTCTTTGGCTGAAGGTGCTCGTGAAGGCGGTCTGAATTTTTAATAAGAAGAGAGATGTCAACAAGTAGTATAAAGAGAGTAAAATCAAGCGATATTGAATTAAAGGATCGCTTAGTAAGTATTCAACGCGTTGCCAAGGTAACCAAAGGTGGACGTACATTTAGCTTTTCAGCAATTGTTGTTGTAGGTGATGAAAATGGCGTTGTTGGTTTTGGTTTAGGTAAGGCTAAAGAAGTTACTGAAGCTATCGCAAAAGGTATCGATGATGCAAAAAAGAATTTAATTAAAGTTCCTATTATTAAGGGAACTGTACCACATAGCCAGAATGGTAAATATTCTGGAGGTAGAGTTTTAATTAAACCTGCTGTTAGTGGTACGGGTGTTCTTGCAGGTGGTGCTATGCGTGCTGTTTTAGAGAGCGCTGGTATTACTGATGTATTAGCAAAGTCAACAGGATCTTCTAATCCACATAACGTGGTTAAAGCAACGATTGATGCTTTAGTTAAAATGCGTGATGCTTTTACAGTAGCGCAACAACGTGGTGTTGAATTAAGTAAGGTTTTTAACGGATAATCATCATGGCAAAAATTAAAATCACACAGATTAAGAGCATAATTGATAGAAGTGAGCGTCAAAAAAGAACAATGCAGGCATTAGGTTTGAGAAAGATCAACCATTCTGTTGAAGTTGAAGCTACACCTTCTATAATTGGAATGGTTAGAAAAGTTAACCATTTAGTAGCTCTAGAGAGTTTATAATATTGTAGGGTTTTCTGAATAGGATAACCCTGCATTTTACGTTAATCTTTATGCCTGTACAGTGAAAGCGAAGGCATAAACAACAAAGTTATTACAATGGATTTAAGTAACTTAAAACCTGCAGTAGGTTCAATTAAAGCTAAAAAACGTATTGGTCGTGGTACCGGTTCTGGTCGTGGTGGTACATCTACCCGCGGTCATAAAGGAGCTCAATCTCGTTCTGGTCACAGTAGTAAGGTTGGTTTCGAAGGTGGACAGATGCCACTTCAACGTCGTGTACCTAAATTTGGTTTCAAGAATATCAATCGTGTTGAATACGCAAGTGTTAACTTAGATGTTATTCAAGCTTTAGCAGATAAATTTAATTTGACTGCAATTGATTTTGATATCTTGAAAGAACATGGTCTTGTTTCAAAGAATGATCTTGTAAAGGTACTTGGTCGTGGTGAGGTAAGCTCAAAATTAGAAATTAAAGCTCATGCTTTTTCTGCTTCGGCTCAGAAAGCTATTGAATCCGCTGGTGGATCGATCGTTAAACTTTAGTAAATGAAGAAGCTGATCTCAACATTAACGAATATTTGGAAGATTGAAGATTTAAGGACGCGTATTTTGAATACGCTTCTTTTTCTTTTAATTTATCGTATTGGTTCGCATATTGTATTGCCTGGTGTTAATCCCGCCGCTTTGGATCAAGAAGCGAAAGAAGGTTTACTAGGTTTGTTAAACATGTTTGCTGGAGGCTCTTTTTCACGTTCTGCAATTTTTGCATTAGGGGTTATGCCCTATATTTCTGCCTCGATTGTTATTCAATTGCTAGGTATCGCTGTTCCATATTTCCAAAAATTACAGAAAGAAGGGGAGAGCGGAACCAAGAAAATGACGCAAATTACGCGTTATTTGACCTTAGTAATTACTCTGCTTCAATCAGTAGCATATATTCGCTCTCAGATTAGCCCAGAGGCTATCATGATGGCTGAACCATTATTTACTGTTCTTTCTACTATCATTCTAACTTCAGGAACGATGTTCGTAATGTGGTTAGGCGAGAAAATTACGGATAAAGGTATCGGTAACGGTATCTCACTAATTATTATGGTGGGTATTATTGCTCAATTGCCAGGTGGGTTGATTCAGGAGTGGGCTTCTCGCATGGGAGGAAACGGTGGTCCGATTCCATTTATCTTGGAAATGGTTGCTTTGTTTGCAGTTGTGGTATTTACCATTTTAATTGTACAAGGTGTTCGTAAAATTCCTGTTCAATATGCGAAGAGAATTGTTGGTAATAAACAATATGGTGGTGTTCGTCAATATATTCCTTTAAAAGTGAATACATCTGGTGTTATGCCTATCATCTTTGCTCAGGCAATTATGTTTGTTCCAATGACGATCCCTCAATTTTTCCCCAATCTTCAATCAAGTTTTATTACCTCGTTAAGTGATTATACTTCGGTTGCTTATAATGTTACGTTTGCATTCCTAATTATAGGATTCACGTTCTTTTACACAGCTATCATGGTCAATCCTCAACAAATGGCTGATGATATGAAAAAGAATGGTGGTTTTATACCAGGTATTAAACCAGGGATTGCAACCAGCGGATATATTGATGGAGTGTTATCGAAGATCACATTGCCAGGATCGGTGTTCTTAGCAATTATTGCTATCTTTCCTGCTATTGCTACCCTATTGGGTGTAAATAGCCAATTTGCACATTTCTATGGTGGAACATCGTTACTTATTTTGGTAGGGGTTGTTTTGGATACATTGCAGCAAATTGAAAGTCACTTATTGATGCGTCATTATGATGGACTGATGAAAACAGGCCGCATGAAAGGACGTACTGCAGTAAGTAGCAGTACTGCAAGTTCGCCTATATAATCATTATGTCAAAGGTAATCTTTAAGACCAAAGAGCAGATTGAACTGATTCGACAAAGTTGTGACTTGTTATCGAGGACGCTAGGTGAATTGGCAAAAGAAATAAAGCCTGGTGTACGTACAATTGATCTAGATAAATTAGCATTTGAATTTATCCAGGATCATGGAGGTACACCAGCATTTTTGAATTACAGTGGCTTTCCTTATTCCTTATGTATTTCAATGAACGATCAAATTGTTCATGGTTTTCCAAGTGATTATGTTCTTAAAGATGGTGATATTATATCAGTAGACGGTGGAGTTACCTTAAATGGATATATTAGTGATTCTGCCTATACATTTGCAGTTGGTGAGGTAAGTGAAGAGATTAAGAATTTGCTGAATGTAACAAAAGAATCTTTAAGATTAGGGATTGAGCAAGCGGTATCAGGAAAACGTGTGGGCGATATTTCTTTTGCAATACAGAATTATATTGATCAATATGGTTATGGCATAGTAAAGGAATTAGTTGGACATGGAGTAGGGGTAGAATTGCATGAAAAGCCAGAGGTTCCGAATTATGGAAGACGCGGCATGGGTCCAAAACTGGTGGAAGGTATGGTAATTGCAATTGAGCCAATGGTCAACTTGGGAAAATCTGGTGTTAAATTCTGGGATGATGGTTGGACGGTTAGTACCATTGATGGTAAAATTTCTGCCCATTATGAGCATACAGTGGCTATTTCAAAGGGAAAACCTGATATTTTAACAAGTTTTTCTTATATCGAAGATATTTTAAATGAAAAGCATTGATATTAAATTATTTTATTAGTATTTTTGCAACCCTGTTTGTATTGGGTATTAACAGATAATAATCAGTATTATATGGCTAAACAAGCCTCGATTGAACAAGACGGAATTATTAGAGAAGCATTATCAAATGCTATGTTTCGTGTTGAGTTAGAAAATGGACATGAAATCGTTGCCCATATTTCTGGCAAAATGCGGATGCATTATATTAAAATTTTACCGGGTGACCGCGTGAAATTGGAAATGTCTCCTTATGATTTGACAAAAGGTAGAATAACCTATAGGTATAAATAAAAAAATCAATTTAAGATGAAAGTTAGAGCATCCATAAAAAAACGTAGCGCCGATTGCAAAATCATTCGTCGTAATGGTAAATTGTATGTAATCAATAAAAAGAACCCTAGATTTAAACAAAGACAGGGATAATAATATTAAATTAATATATGGCAAGGATAGCAGGTATAGATTTACCGAAAAACAAAAGAGGAGAAATCGGACTAACTTACATTTATGGTATTGGTCGTTCAACTGCACAACGTATTTTGAATGAAGCTGGTATTAGCTATGATGTGAAAGTTGAAGAATGGACCGATGATCAATTAGCGACTATACGTACGCTTATTAATGATGAAATTAAAGTTGAGGGAGCTCTACGTTCAGAAGTTCAGTTGAACATAAAGCGCTTAATGGATATTGGCTGTTACCGTGGCCTTCGTCATCGTAAAGGTTTGCCAGTTCGTGGACAACGTACTAAGAATAACTCACGTACACGTAAAGGAAAACGTAAGACTGTTGCAAACAAGAAAAAAGCTACTAAATAATAATTGACAAGATATAATGGCTAAGAGTAAAAAAGTAACCAAAAAGCGTCTTGTAACAATTGAGCCTGTAGGTCAGGCACATATAAGCGCTACATTTAATAATATCATTGTTACTTTAACTAACAATCAAGGTCAACCTATTTCCTGGTCATCATCAGGTAAGATGGGTTTCAGAGGTTCTAAAAAGAACACACCTTATGCAGCTGGACAAGCAGCAGCAGATTGTGGTAAAGTTGCGTATGATTTAGGTTTACGTAAAGTTGAAGTATTTGTAAAGGGTCCAGGTTCAGGTCGTGAATCTGCAATCCGTACTTTACAAATTGCAGGGATTGAAGTAACGTCTATTCGTGACATTACACCACTTCCACACAATGGATGTCGTCCTCCTAAAAGAAGAAGAGTTTAATTAAATTATTTTAAAGCTAAGATTCTCTCGCTTAAGGCGAGAAGATACTTTAAAAACAACAACATGGCTAGATACATCGGACCAAAGTCCAAAATTGCACGTCGTTTCAGAGAACCTATTTTTGGTCCTGATAAGGTTTTAGATCGTAAGAATTACCCACCAGGGCAACACGGTAACGCCAGACGTCGGGGTAAACAATCTGAGTACGCAACTCAATTGTTAGAAAAACAAAAAGCAAAATATACTTACGGTGTATTAGAGCGTCAATTCGCCAACTTATTTACTAAGGCAGCTTCGAAAGAAGGAATTACTGGTGAAGAGTTACTTAAATTGTTAGAGGCTCGTTTAGATAATACAGTTTACCGTTTAGGAATTGCACCTACACGTTCAGCAGCTCGCCAATTAGTTGGTCACAAGCATGTAACTGTAAACGGTGAAGTAGTGAATATTCCTTCATATAGCCTTCGTCCTGGTGATGTTGTTGCTGTGAGAGAACGTTCAAAATCACTAGAGGCTATCACGAATTCTGTTGCTGGAAAGCAAATCAATAAGTTTTCATGGTTAGAGTGGGAGTCGAAAGAACTTACTGGTAAGTTTTTGAATTTCCCTAGCCGTGATGAGATTCCTGAGAATATCAAGGAAAACTTAATCGTCGAGTTATACTCTAAATAATCTTTTTAGCGAAAAAAGCATATACTTTAGGTATTATGCTTTTTCGTTTGATATAATCATTTCAACAACATTAAATAGAAATAAATGGCAATCTTAGCATTTCAAAAACCGGATAAAGTTATCATGCAGAAATCGACTGATTTTGATGGTCAATTTGAATTTCGTCCGTTAGAACCAGGATTTGGTATAACCATAGGTAATGCTTTACGTCGTATTTTGCTTTCTTCATTAGAAGGGTATGCAATTACTGCCACACGGTTTTCCGGAGTTTCCCACGAGTTTTCTACCATTAAAGGTGTTGTAGAGGATGTAACGGAAATTATTCTTAATTTGAAACAAGTACGTTTCAAGAAAACCGGTGAATTAGGTGATACAGAGAAGATTTTTATCGTTATTAATGGACAAGAACAATTTAAAGCAGGTGATATCACTAAGTTCTCATCTAACTTTACAGTTTTGAATCCAGATTTAGTAATCTGTAATCTTGATAATAATATTCCTTTAGAAGTTGAAATAACAGTGAGTAAAGGAAGAGGATATGTTAATGCTGAAGAAAACAAGGTTGCAGATTCTGCACTTGGTGTAATCGCCATTGACTCAATCTTTACACCTATTATTAATGTAAAGTATACAATTGAAAATTTCCGGGTTGAGCAAAAAACTGACTACGAGAAATTGCTTTTAGATATTTCTACCGATGGATCTATTCATCCTGAAGATGCATTGAAAGAAGCCGCTAAGATTTTGATTCATCACTTTATGCTTTTCTCTGATGAGAACATCTTATTAGAATCTCAAGCTAAGGAAGAGACAAAAGAAGTAGATGAAGAAATTCTGCATATGCGTAAAGTATTAAAAACTGAATTGGTAGATCTTGATCTTTCAGTTCGTGCGTTGAATTGTCTTAAGGCTGCTGATATACGTACATTAGCTGAATTGATTTCTTACGATGTTGCTGACATGTTAAAATTCAGAAACTTCGGTAAAAAATCATTGACTGAAATTCAAGAATTAGTAAAATCAAAAGGCTTGTCTTTCGGGATGAATCTAAATAAATTTAAATTAGACGAAGACTAGTTCTTCAATTAGTAAGCGACCTGCTGCATAATTCCCTCCTAATAATTAGTCGAGACGGTATGCACAAATTATAATAAAAATGAGACACGGAAAAAAAATTAATCACTTAGGCCGCACCAACAGCCACCGCCACGCAATGTTGTCAAACATGGCTACTTCGCTTTTAAAACATAAGCGTATTACCACAACTTTAGCAAAAGCAAAAGCTTTGCGTCAGTATGTTGAACCTCTTATTACTAAATCAAAGACTGACTCAACTCATTCTCGTCGTACTGTTTTTTCTTACTTAAAAGATAAAGACGCTGTTACTATTTTGTTCCGCGAAATATCGGAGAAAGTTGCTAACAGACCAGGAGGATATACTCGTATTATAAAGCTCGCTAATCGTTTGGGTGATAACTCTGAAATGGCAATTATTGAACTTGTTGATTACAATGAGGTTTACAATAAAGGAGAAGCTAAAGTTGAGAAGAAAACCACACGACGTCGTGGTGCTTCTAAGAAGAAATCAGATGCTCCTGAAAAAGCAGAAGCTATTGAAGAAGCTACAATTGTAGAAGATTCTTCAAGTGAAAAAGTAGAAGAAGTTGAGAAAGCAGACGATGCAAACCCAACTGAAGATAAAAAAGAAGATTAAACATTACGTTTAATTCATTAGAAACACCCAAACCTATTAGGTTTGGGTGTTTTCTTTTAAAACAGTTTTTAAGGAATTATTCATAATCCAAGATCGCAATTGGAATTGCCTGCACCGATATTCCGATTGTTTTCATGATATTTAAAATGCAGATTTGATTACACCACCATCGGCACGAAGTGCAGCACCATTGGTGGCTGCTGAAAGTGGACTGGAGATGTAAGTTACCAAACTGGCAATCTCTTCCGGTTTGATAAAGCGCTTCAAGAGTGACGTGCCTCGCATACTGGTAAAGAACATTTCTTCCATCTGCGCATTGCTGATTCCTTGTTGTTCTGCAGTTGCTTTCATAAAACTGGTGATCGCCTCTGTCGATGTCGGTCCTGGTAAAACAGTATTTACAGTTACTGCCGTACCAACAGTCATTTCAGCAAGTCCTCGAGACAAACCAATTTGGGCCGTTTTGGAAACACCGTACTGAATCATCTCAGCGGGTACTTGTACACCTGATTCGCTGGAGATAAAAATAATTCTACCCCAGTTGGCCTTCAGCATTTGATTTATATAAGCACGGGAAAGACGAACACCGCTTAAAACATTTATTTGATAGATATCCAACCATTCTTCATCAGAAATATCATTGAATGCTTTTGACTGGGCAACTCCGGCGTTATTGACAAGAATATTTACTTCCGGGTATTGCTCAATTAGAGCATTCACCTGAGCAATATCTCCAAGATCCGCTATAGCTCCAAAAATATTTTGGTTACCAGTTTTTAACTTGATTTTTTCCACTGCTGTATTCACGCGTTCCGGAGTACGTCCGTTAACAATAACTTTAGCGCCTTCCGTTGCCAGAGAACTTGCTATTGCATAACCTATTCCGGTAGTTGATCCGGTAACAAGGGCGATTTTTTCTTTTAATTGAAGATCCATGATTTTAAATTTAATAGTATAGTATTTTTAATAATTAATAACGACTTACAAAGAAGCCACTGTCAGCATCAACAGGAGTTTCCAACCATTGCTGTCAAAGCCATGATATCAGTATCATTTAATGAGTATATTGTAGATAATTTAGGCTTTGATGGGCAACCAAATTATTTTATTATACATTGTGTTTTTTTATTTTTATCAAAGTTCTTGGAATTTGCTTCAAGTAACGAGGACATTTGACAGAATTTATATGTGATAAATGTCACGTTCAGCTGCTTGTAAGTCCTTACAATTTTACATACAGTAATGCCCTAAGTTTTGTGATCACATTAATCAAATATTTCGATCTACTGGAATCCTTCCTTAATTTTTAATAGTTTTGTTCTAAAGCGTGGCTATGTTTGAAGTCTTTTCATCTTATTTAAAAGAAAATGCAGGTCTCAATGACGAAGAGTTGGATCGGATTCGTGCAGTAACAGTTAACAAGAAACTTCGAAAAAGGCAATATTTGTTACAGGAGGGCGATGTTTGTCATTACAACTGCTTTGTTGTCAAAGGCTGTCTGCGAAATTACCGTGTAAGTGAAGATGGCAATGAGCATATCTTAAGATTTGGAGTCGAAAACTGGTGGGTGAGCGACCCCGAAAGCTATAATAACGGCACACCTTCCAAAAATAATATCGACGCATTAGAAGATAGTGAACTGCTGTTGATTGAAAAGCAAGATTTCAATAACTTACTTAATAATATACCTGATTTTAAGGATTTTATTTATATTTTGAAGGCAAAGAGTTTTGATGCCAGTCAAAATCGTATTATGAGTAATATCAGCGATACAGCCGAAGAAAAATATTCAAATTTTATAAAAGCTTATCCAGACATCTTTAATCGAGTACCACTTCATATGATCGCTTCTTATCTGGGGCTGTCCCGTGAGACCTTGAGCCGCATTAGAAATCAGTATAAAACTCATTAATTTAGGCAATTTTACAACAGTTTTAAGTAATCCGACATCATCTGTTATGTCTCTTTCTTAACACATTTCTGAAATGTCCCTATTGTCGTAAGTTTGGTGTTACACTGTGCGTGCATTAGTCCTGCTTTCTTGTTTACGCGAGATATTTTAGCTGATGACATTTCAAATATTATGGCAAAATTGTGACATCGTGCCATTTTGACACCAGTGTGAATTAAAAAATATGTTTTTATACATTAAATAGATCAAAGTACTTGCTTGGTATAAGGTTTGATAAGTACTAAGTGTTATTCTTATTAAAAATTGAAAAAATAAAACATATGTCAAAAATTATTGGAATCGACTTAGGAACTACAAATTCCTGTGTTGCAGTAATGGAAGGTAATGAGCCTGTTGTTATCTCTAACAATGAGGGTAAAAGAACAACACCGTCTATTGTTGCTTTTGTAGAAAATGGTGAGCGGAAAGTTGGTGATCCTGCTAAGCGTCAAGCTATTACAAATCCAACTAAAACTATATCATCCATTAAGCGTTTTATCGGGCAAACTTTTAATGAAGTTACGTCTGAAATACAACGTGTTCCTTATACAGTCGTTAAAGGTGATAACAATACCCCTCGTATTGCTATCGATGACAGGAAATATACTCCTCAGGAGATATCTGCGATGATTTTGCAGAAAATGAAAAAGACTGCTGAAGATTTCTTAGGTCAAGAAGTAACGGAAGCTGTTATTACTGTTCCAGCGTACTTTAATGATGCACAGCGTCAAGCAACAAAAGAGGCTGGTGAAATTGCTGGCTTAGTTGTTAAGCGTATCATTAACGAACCTACTGCTGCTGCCCTTGCTTACGGTTTAGATAAAGCCCACAAGGACATGAAAATTGCTGTGTTCGACTGTGGTGGTGGTACACATGACGTTTCAATCTTGGATTTAGGTGATGGAGTATTTGAAGTAAAATCTACCGATGGTGATGTACACTTAGGTGGCGATGACTTTGATCAAGTAATCATTGATTGGTTAGTAGAAGAGTTTAAAAATGAAAATAGCGGCTTTGATTTAACAAAGGATGCTATGGCTTTACAACGTTTGAAAGAAGCTTCTGAAAAAGCTAAAGTTGAATTGTCAAGTGCTACAACAACAGAGATTAACTTACCTTATATCACTGCAGATCAAACCGGTCCAAAGCATTTGGTTCGTAATCTTTCTCGTGCAAAGTTTGAGCAATTAGCAGATAGCCTAATTAAACGTACAATCGATCCTTGTCGTTCTGCATTGAAAAATGCTGGTTATGATAAGTCTGATATTGATGAGATTATCTTGGTTGGAGGTTCAACTCGTATTCCTGCTATCCAAGAAGCTGTTAAGAGTTTCTTTGGAAAGGAACCTTCTAAGGGTGTAAATCCAGATGAAGTTGTAGCTTTAGGTGCTGCTATTCAAGGTGGTGTATTAACTGGAGAAGTAAAAGACGTTCTATTACTTGACGTTACTCCTCTTTCTCTTGGTATTGAAACCATGGGTGGTGTTATGACCAAATTAATAGAGTCTAATACTACTATACCAAGTAAGAAATCTGAAATTTTCTCAACGGCTTCTGATAACCAACCTTCGGTAGAAATTCATATTCTGCAAGGAGAGCGACCAATGGCTGCTCAGAACCGTACAATTGGACGTTTCCATTTAGATGGTCTTCCACCTGCACCAAGAGGTATTCCACAAATTGAGGTTACTTTTGATATTGATGCAAACGGTATTCTGCATGTTTCTGCTAAGGATAAAGCAACTGGTAAAGAACAAAAAATCCGTATTGAGGCATCGTCTGGCTTAACTGACGAGGAGATCAAGAAAATGAAAGAAGAAGCGGAAGCAAATGCTGAAGTTGATAAAAAAGCAAAAGAAGAAGTTGATAAAATCAATGCTGCTGATGCACTCATATTCTCTACTGAAAAACAACTAAAAGAATATGGCGATAAGATTTCAGCTGATAAGAAAGCTCCGATCGAAGAAGGCCTTAAGAAGGTGAAAGATGCTCACGCAGCTCGTGATTTCGATGCTTTAGATTCTGCTCAAACGGAATTGCAAGAAGCTTGGAATGCAGCATCTGAAGAGATGTACAAAGCTTCACAAGAAGCTGGCGCTCAACAACCAGAAGGAGGCCCGGCCGCAGATGCTTCTGCAGGTCAAGGGGGAGATGATGTAACTGATGTTGACTTTGAGGAAGTAAAAGAAGACGATCAGAAATAAAACACATTAATAATCAATTAAAAAGAGAAAGGGTTCCAATTATTGGAACCCTTTCTCTTTTTAATTGATTTATGCAATTACTTCCATAAATTCTCAGGATATACTCCTTCTTGAATTAACTTAGAGATACTTTCTTGTACAATAGGTTTATCTTCCTTATACGTAACACCAAACCATTTTTCAGACGTTGGAATAGTTTTAAAGGTAGCTTTATTTTCTTTAATTAGTTCATCGGCTACCAAAGGGATAAAGAATTCTGCCTTCGGATTTGTATGTTTTTCTTCCACAAACCTTTTAAATAGATCCAATGTCTCGTTGAATATTGCTGGGTTGAATCCCCAGAAGTTCATGGATACACGTGCGTCTAAAGGTAATTCAACATCTTGTCCATCTTCTTCAAAAAAGATATGTTTTTCACCATCTACATCTTTAAAGTAAACCTTAGTTCGTTCAACGATTTCAGTCATATTTCCCTGATCGTCTACTTTACATACACCTCTAGATACAGATCCATAGTCTGATAAAGTTTTGTCAGCTCGAAAGCCCATCAGGGCGAAAGAATTGTCGTTTACTTCGTTTGTTAGAAAATCTGCCATCTTTTTAAAGGAATCATAACCATAGTAGTCATCCGCATTAATAACGCAGAAAGGCTCATTGATAACATCTTTTGCTGCTAATACAGCGTGGGCGGTACCCCATGGTTTCTCTCTTACAACCTCTCTCTCTATGCCATATTTTTTAAGATCAAAGTCCTGAAAAACGTAGTCGGTCTCAATCTTACCCTTCAATTTGGGTTCAAATATAGATCTGAAGTTATCCTCGAATTCTTTTTTTATGATAAAAATTACTTTTCCGAAACCGGCACGAATTGCATCATATATTGAATAGTCTATTATTGTTTCTCCATTTGGGCCAAATGCGTCAATCTGTTTCATACTGCCATAACGGCTCGCCATGCCTGCAGCCAGAATTAAAAGGGTTGGTTTTTTCATATTTAATTTAAAGTTTGTTCATTTAATAAATGTTTTAACGCTTTTTTCCTATCAAGAAAGCAGAAATTGCTGTCCAACAATTTTTCGTAAAATAGCCCCAGCAGTACTGCTACTAATCTTACCATTATCGTTCTTGATTTCTTCTGCACCTTTACCTTGTGATAGGTAACTTAAGAGGGTCTTTCACATTCAACAAAAATAGTAACAGTTTCATCTGATAATTGTTCTGCAATAAGTTGAGGAGTTCTCGTTTTGCCAGTATCTGTCGCACTTGCAATTAAATCATGACGGTTCATTCTTTTCAGTGCTAAATTTACCTGCGCCAGAGCAATGATTTCTTTACCTAAGATACCTGATCCTAAATTGATAAATGCTCCTTTCGGGCGATACGAAGAGGTGATTCTTTCGATAAAAAGCTCATTATTCTTCATGTGTCTCAATTTACGAATAAATAAATGATCTCTCTGTTATTCTTTGATTAATAAAGTTAAACTTATTTAGCAAAAGAGCGATAATCTTTATCCGCTTCTAATGAATTTACTACTTCATATAGTAAGCGGATTGCATTTTCAACATCATCGATATGAGCCATTTCAACCGTAGTATGCATATAACGCAGAGGAAGTGAAATTAAAGCTGATGCCACGCCCATATTAGAATAAGCAAAGGCATCTGTATCAGTTCCTGTTGTTCTTGAAGATGCTTGTCGTTGGAATGGAATATTCTTATCCTTTGCAGTTTCCACAATCAGCCTGTTCAGGTTAATTTGAACTGCCGGAGCGTAAGAAACCACCGGACCCAGTCCGCATGCTAAATCACCTTGTACATTCTTCTCAATCATTGGGGTCGATGTGTCATGTGTTACATCTGTAACAATCGCCACATCGGGTTGTATGCGTTCAGCAATCATCTCAGCACCTTTTAATCCAATCTCTTCCTGAACCGAGTTAACAATATATAAGCCGAAGGGCAACTTCTTCTTGTTTTCTTTTAGAAGTCTGGCAACCTCAGCAATCATAAACCCTCCAATGCGGTTATCCAATGCTCTTCCAACATAATAACGATCATTTAAGATCATAAATTCGTCTTCGTAAGTTATTACAGAACCAACATGGATTCCTAAAGCTTCCACCTCTTCTTTAGATGTACAACCACAATCCAAAAAGATATTCTTCAAATTAGGATTTTCTTCCTTTTCTTTTCCTGATCTTGTATGAATTGCCGGCCAGCCAAATACAGCTTTTCGAATTCCATGATCCGTATGAATATTAACTCTCTTTGAAGGTGCAATTTGATGGTCAGAACCACCATTTCTAATTACATAAATCAGTCCTTCATTATTGATATAATTTACAAACCACGAAATCTCATCTGCATGTGCTTCCAATACTACTTTATACTTGGCCTTTGGGTTTATTACCCCTACCGCAGTGCCGTAAGTATCTGTAAAAGATTCGTCTACATATTGATTGATATAATCTAACCAAATTCTTTGTCCGTCCCACTCAAAGCCGGTAGGAGAGGGATTATTAAGATAGTTCTCTAAAAAGTCAATAGATTTTTGATTAGCAATTTTGCCTTGTATTGTTTTGTTCTTACTCATAAAAAATTAAAAATTATAGTGGAATGTTACCATGCTTCTTTTTGGGAAGATTAACTACTTTGTTCTCTAACATTTTGAAAGCATGGATTAATTTTTGACGGGTTTGAGCAGGCTCAATAACCTCATCAACGAAACCTCTTTCAGCAGCCCTATACGGGTTAGCAAATTTATCTGAATACTCTTTTTCTTTTTCTAACCATTTTGTCTGTTTGTCTTCAGCCGTATTGATTTCTTTCTTAAAGATAATCTCTGCTGCACCCTTAGCACCCATAACTGCAATTTCAGCTGTCGGCCAGGCGTAATTCATATCAGCACCAATATGTTTACTATTCATTACACAATAAGCACCTCCGTAGGCCTTTCGTGTAATCACCGTAATTCTTGGAACGGTAGCCTCGCTAAAAGCAAATAATAACTTAGCACCGTGGGTAATAATGCCATTCCATTCCTGATCCGTACCAGGTAAGAAGCCGGGCACATCTTCAAGCACCAATAATGGGATGTTAAAGCAATCGCAGAAACGCACAAATCGTGCACCCTTAATTGAAGCCTTAATATCTAAAACACCGGCTAATGATGCCGGCTGATTGGCAACAATACCAATGCTTCTACCAGCGATTCTTGCAAAGCCAACAACAATGTTTTCTGCAAAATCTTTATGAATCTCTAAAAACGATTCTTCATCAGCCAATTCTTGAATAACCTCCCGGATGTCGTAAGGTTGTGAAGTGTTTTCAGGAATAATGCTGTTTAGTTTTATACGCGACTCGTCCTTAGCCTGATATTCCTTTCTTGCAGGTTCATCTTCACAATTTTGAGGCATATAGCTGAGCAGATCTTTTATTCTATTAATTGCTTCCAGTTCGTTTTCACAAGCAAAATGAGTTACCCCTGATTTGCTGGCGTGCGTATCTGCACCTCCTAACTCCTCTGCTGTCACAGTTTCATGAGTAACCGTCTTTACCACATTCGGACCGGTGACAAACATATAGGACGTGTTTTTTACCATGAGGGTGAAGTCCGTAATGGCAGGAGAATATACTGCACCACCGGCACCAGGGCCCATAATGGCTGAAATTTGAGGAATAACTCCTGAAGCAAGCGTGTTCCTGTAAAAGATATCTGCATAACCACCCAATGACACCACGCCTTCCTGAATCCGGGCACCTCCAGAATCATTTAATCCAATAATAGGCGCTCCGTTCTGGAGAGCAAGGTCCATTATCTTGCAAATTTTTTCTGCGTAAGTTTCCGATAGAGAACCGCCAAACACAGTAAAATCTTGTGAGAATACATATACAGCTCGACCGTTAATAGTTCCATAACCTGTTACTACACCATCACCGAGATATTTTTCTTTCTCCATACCAAAGTCTGTGCTTCGATGGGAGACAAACATCCCGATCTCCTGAAATGATCCTTCATCCAATAGGAAAAGGAGCCTTTCGCGTGCCGTAAGCTTTCCTTTTTTGTGTTGGCTTTCAATGCGTGCAGCGCCTCCACCAAGCATAGCAAGAGCCGTTCTATCTTTTAATAGTTGAAATTTATCTTTCAATTTAATCGATTTTGAGTTACAGGAATGTTTTATTGATAACCTCTGCTAAAGGTAAGAAATTTGTTTGTTTAAGACCGAATGATGAGGGGAAATCAAAATTAGATTATTTTTTTTTGATATTTCTTTTACAAAAGCGATCATAAATTCTTAATATTGCAATAATTTTATATTTCTTCTGAAATTTTAACACCTCCCAACATGTGTACTAAAAAATTTGATAATGAAAAACTCACTCAGAGTTTTGAAAAAATTATGGCTGGAAACAGACAATGGTCGCAAGAAGTACAAAACGATGAGACCGGCTTATTTCACGAACTTGCTAAAGGGCAGCATCCAGATTTATTATGGATCGGTTGTTCAGATAGTCGGGTT
This sequence comes from Albibacterium sp., assembly GCF_035514885.1. NCBI lineage: Bacteria > Pseudomonadati > Bacteroidota > Sphingobacteriia > Sphingobacteriales > Sphingobacteriaceae > Albibacterium > Albibacterium sp. Next base: position 124,841 of record NZ_DATJCH010000005.1, read on the forward strand.
CCGGCAAATCAAATAACGGGCACTCGCCCAGGCGACGTATTTGTCCATCGAAATGTTGCCAATGTATGTGTCCATTCAGATATGAACATGTTAAGCGTACTTGATTTCGCAGTTAATATCTTAAAAGTAAAGCACATTATTGTTGCCGGTCATTACGGTTGTGGTGGAATAACGGCTGCCATGAGTAAAAAACAATACGGGTTATTAGATAATTGGCTAATACATTTAAAGGATGTATATGAAATGCATGCTAACGAGTTAAACGCTATCGCGGATACGCATAAAAGAGAAGATCGTTTTGTAGAACTGAATGTAGTTGAGCAAGTTGCCAGTCTATGCAAAACAACCATCGTGCAAAATGCCTGGAAAGAGCGAGATGACCTTGCAGTTCATGGTATGGTTATCCAATTAGAAACTGGCGAGCTGGTTGATTTAAATGTAACTGCTACGAAATCAGATAATCGGTTAAAAGAATTCTACGCCTTCGAATAATATAATTTTGAATTGCCAAAATAAATAAAGGGGTGCCATCATTCAAGACATCCCTTTATTCTTTATTTTTCTTCCATAAATGGATATCGATAATCTGTTGGAGAATCAAAAACCTCTTTAATTGTTCTCGGAGATACCCAGCGCAACAGGTTAATCATTGATCCCGCTTTATCATTAGTTCCCGAGCCTCGGGCACCACCAAAAGGCTGCTGACCAACTACTGCCCCGGTACATTTATCATTAATGTAAAAATTACCGGCCGCATTTTTTAAACCTTCAGTAGCTTGAGCAATAGCATATCGATCTTGTGCAATTACTGCTCCAGTCAAAGCATAAATAGAAGTTTCATCAACCAATTTCAAGGTTTCTTCAAACTTATCATCTTCATAAATGAATAGAGTAAGTACCGGTCCGAAAAGCTCATCACATAAAGTAACGTAAGTTGGCTTTGAAGCTACAAGAACTGTAGGCTCTATAAAATAACCTTTACTCTTATCGTAATTTCCTCCAATTAGAATCGCAACGTCCGGATCATTCTTGGCAGCATCTATATATCCGGTTAATTTATCGAATGATTTTTCATCAATAACCGCATTAATGAAATTGCTGAAATCTTCAACACCTCCCATTTTGAAAGAGGCAATATCCCGAATCATCAATTCTTTAATTTCTGGCCATAAGCTGGCAGGAATATAAACACGTGAGGCGGCAGAACATTTCTGTCCCTGGTATTCAAAAGCTCCACGTACAATTGCAGTATTTGCAACCTCAACATTGGCAGAAGGATGAACTAAAATAAAATCCTTTCCACCGGTTTCTCCTACTATTCGCGGATAGCTCTTATAGAGGTGGATATTCTCACCAATAGTTTTCCAGATATTTTGGAAAACAGCGGTTGATCCTGTAAAATGTATACCTGCAAAATCTGGATGTTTAAAGATAATATCTCCAGCTTCCGGCCCATCTACATAGATCAAATTAATCACTCCCGCTGGTAATCCTGCCTCTTTAAATACCTGCATAATTACATTGGCAGCATAAATCTGTGTGTCAGCCGGCTTCCATACAACCACATTTCCCATCATCGCAACGCTACTCGGTAGATTGCCGGCAATGGCTGTAAAGTTAAAAGGCGTTAATGCAAACACGAATCCTTCTAACGGTCTGTGCTCAACTTTATTCCAAACACCACGCGGAGATACCGGCGGTTGCTGAGCATAAATCTCACTCATATACTCTACATTAAAACGAAGAAAATCAATTAATTCACAAGCAGAATCAATTTCTGCCTGATAAGCATTTTTTGATTGTCCCAGCATCGTAGCAGCATTTATTTTACTTCTATACGGTCCAGCGATTAGATCGGCAGCTTTTAAAAAAATAGCAGCTCTTTCTTGCCATGCTAATTTCTCCCAATCTTTTTTAGCATCCAATGCTGTTTGAATAGCATCATGTATATGGCTTTTATCGCCTTGATGGTAATAGCCTAAGATATGCTGATGATCATGCGGAGGCCGTAAAGCCTTCTTATTATCTGTCCGTACCTCTTTAGCTCCAATATACATTGGAATATCTGCTTCATAAGAACGCGCGACTTCAATAGCTTCTTTTAATAATTTACGCTCTGTACTGCCTGGTGCATAAGAGAGAACCGTTTCATTAATAGGTGTGGGTACCTTGAAAAATCCCTTTGACATAGTAAAAACTTTAGATACAAAGATACTGTTTAAAATAAAAACGCGCCGTTTGTAATTAGTTATATCATTGTAAACTTAAATTATTGTTTATTTTTGATCTGAAATGATCCAAACACTTCGATTACTTTTATGGCCGTTTTCTCTACTTTATGGATTGGTGATTGCCATTCGCAATTTCCTGTATGACAAGAACATTTTTAAATCTCAAAAGTTTGATATCCCTATTATTGTTATTGGAAACCTGGCCGTTGGAGGTACCGGTAAAAGTCCCCTTACTGAATACCTGATTCGTTTATTAAAAGATTCCTTTAAGGTAGCAAGTTTAAGCAGAGGTTATGGAAGAGAAACAAACGGATTTATATATGTCGAAAAAACGGATAGCTTTAAAAAGGTAGGAGATGAACCCTTACAGTTTAAAACAAAATATCCTGAAATCACCGTTGCTGTTTGTGAAGATCGGGTAGAAGGTGTAAGGAGATTAAAAGATTATCACGATGTTATCGTTTTAGATGATGCCTTTCAGCATCGTTCATTAACACCGGGTTTAAGTATCTTATTGTTTGATTATGAAAGTTTATTCAAGCCACGCTTATTTTTACCTGCCGGTAATTTACGAGATTCATTCACTCAGCGTAAAAGAGCAGATCTTATTATCATAACAAAAACACCTTCTTTACTCTCTGAAGAAAAGAAAAAAGTAGCAATTAGTAGATTGGATGTAGATACCAATCAGCAGGTTCTGTTTTCTTATTTAGAGTATGACAGGCCTTATCATATATTTGAAACACCGGAAACTAAAAACAGTATCCTTGATCAAGACAGCGAAATCTTGTTAGTTACGGGCATTGCAAATCCAAGACCTTTGTTGAGCTATTTAGAAAGCAAGTGCCGTAAAATTGAATTACTTTCTTTTTCCGATCATCACAGTTATGCGGAGAAAGATATTGAGTCCATTGTTAAAAAATATACAGCTTTACCCTCTAAGAACAAATTCATTGTTAGCACAGAGAAAGATTTTCAGCGTTTAAAGAGGTTTTTAAGCAACCCTCTTTTAATCGGATTGCCGATCTTGATTATACCGGTCAAAGCGTGTTTCGATGAAAAGGAAACTCGTCAATTTAACTCTCTTGTCTTAAACTATTGCCGCAAAAAGGTAAAGTGAAGAGATAATAGTATTTTCGTAAAAAATAAAGATTATGTATAGAGAGTTAGAAGAAACCTTAAAATATATCAATCAGCACGTAGGTACTTTTAAACCAGAGGTTGGAATCATATTGGGTACCGGCCTTGGTAAGCTTGCCGGTGAAATCGAAATAGAAAAGCAATTGATGTATGCTCATATTCCTAATTTCCCTGTCTCAACAGTTGAGTTTCATTCCGGTAAATTAATATTTGGTACACTCAATGGAAAAAGAGTAGTTGCAATGCAAGGCCGTCTACATTATTACGAAGGCTATTCTATGCAGCAAATAACATTTCCAGTACGTGTATTAAAGATGCTTGGCATTCAAAAACTATTTGTTTCCAATGCGAGTGGCTCATTAAATCCCGATATAAAGAAGGGTGACCTTGTATGTATCGAAGATCATATTAATCTTCTTCCTGATAATCCACTTCGCGGTAGCAATTTAGATAATTTGGGCCCTCGTTTTCCAGATATGAGTAAACCATATTGTAGGAAACTGCAGAAAGAGGCCATACGAATTGCTGCCGAAAAAAACATAAAAATGCATCAGGGTGTTTATGTTTCAATCATGGGACCCAATCTTGAAACGCGTGCAGAATACCGTTATATGCGTATTATTGGCGGTGATATCGTAGGCATGAGTACCGTGCCAGAAGTGATTGTTGCCAACCACATGGATCTAAAAGTATTTGCCATATCAGTTGTTACAGACGAAGGATTCCACGAAGATCTGCAGCCGGTGTCATTTGAAGAAATCGTTGAAGTTGCTTCACAAACAGAACCGTATATGACGGAGATTTTAAAAGAATTAATAGCTTTGTAAAGAATGATGAACTTCCGCTTTTTTATAATTGGAGTCCTTTTATGTCTCAGCACGCAAACTCTTTTTGCACAGGTTCCAGTAGGAAGAGGAGAGCAATGGGGTGCTGATCTTGATTCTATGAGAAATGCTGAGGAATTAAAGGAAGATTCTATTATTTATAATGCCAGTTACATTCGATACACTACATTAGACCGCATGAGGCTGGGCACTTACACAGTACAGATAGATACCGGTCTGCGAGGTTTTCAATACTTTAACCCCCAGAATAACCCATATAATCCAAGTATTAATAACGGAAGCTATGGATTAGCAACACGTGATTTGCTTTTTAGCCCTTCTAAAACTATCGGATTTCAAACCGGTTTCCACAGTCTTGAGCGTTATTTGCTTGATCCCGATTCTATTCGATATTACCGCGCCCGTTCACCCTTTTCAGAGCTGGGTTTTGTAACCGGCGATCAGGTATTTCATGCAACGATAGCTCAGAACGTTACCCCTAACTGGAGTATTGGTGGAGAAATAAACTTCGCTCTTGCAAAGGGTCTCTATCAAAATCAACGATACAATGATTCAAAAGCAGCTGTTTTTTCATGGTATGAATCAGATAATAATCGATATAACCTTTTAACCAATATGGTGTTTAATACCTTGGTCGCATCAGAAAATGGATCGGTATTGAATGATACACTTTTTGATGTTAAAGGAAGGCAGCCCAGTGAAGCTGAAATTGTACGGCTAACCGGACAAAGGGAAGAGCGACCGCGACAAACCTGGAAAGATTATAGTTTTTTTCTCCGGCAAAGCTTCTTTATTGGTAGAATAGACTCCATTAGTCCTGGTACACAAGAACTACAAATTTTACCAACTCAGCGTGTTTCCCATACTTTACGATTAAGCAGTAAAAAGTTCAAGTTCTATAAAAATGAAGACGATGCAAATGGAGCTTTTCCATTTACGCAAGATCCGGCTATTCTAACAAAAGACTCAACTCGGTTAAAATCAATCAGCAATGAATTTGGGTATAGCTTTTATTTGCGTGGTAAATCTACCTCCTTTATAAAGAATGAGGTCAAGCTTGATCTGCGTCTTCAAAATGAAATATCATGGTTTAATGCCAAAGATGACAAGTTTAGCTTTCAGAATACAACTTTAAAAGCAGGGATCGGATATCGATTTAGCGATCGTGTGAACATTGTAGGAGATTTAAATCAGATTGTTGCAGGTAGAAACTTTGGCGACTATCTCTATGAGGCGAATGCAAACTTCTTGCTTAGTAATACGGTAGGCCGTATAATTTTGGGAGGCTATATACAAAATAAATCGCCTGAATATCTTTTCGAGCATGTTAATTATCAATATCATCAATGGCCCGAAAATCCCGACGAAGCAATTAAATTTGATAAAACAAAGATTAATAACCTTTCTTTTACCTATGAAAATACAAAGCTAGGCTTTACCGGAAGGGCAGAATATTTCCTCATGAATAATTATCACTATTATAAGGAAGTTGATAATCCGAGTCAGGCTGAAATATTAATGAGAAAAATAGAGCCCACTCAGATAACTGCTAATATAAATATGTTAAAGATTTCGGTGGGAGAGAAGCTTACATTCGGCAGATTCCACTTTGATAATTATGCTGTATATCAGAAATCTGATTATATGGATGTATTGCAAACCCCGGAATTATATACATGGCATAGTTTCTATTATAATAATATCCTCGTAAAGGTTGTAAACTTTAACATTGGTTTTGATGTTCGCTTCAATACTCCTTTTGTGGCTCCTTCTTATGCCATTAATGTTAGCCAGTTTTACAATGATAACGCCGATATAGAATTCTCAACCTATCCAATTGTAGATCTTTGGTTAACTGCTACTCTTAAGCGCACTAACTTCTTCCTTCGATACAACTATGCCAATCAAGGACTTTTATCGAATGGCTATTATACAGTCAGACGGTACCCAATGGCTGATACAAATCTCCGATTTGGATTAACATGGAAGTTTTATGATTAAGTTATTTGAAATATTATCTTTGTGAATTAAAATTGAAAAATATGAGTAAAGCAATAATAAAAACTGAAAAGGGAGATATGACTGTCGAGTTTTACGATAAGGATGCCCCCAATACTGTAGCGAATTTCCTAAAGTTAGCGAAGTCTGGTTACTACGATGGAGTAACTTTTCACCGTGTGATCTCTGATTTTGTAATTCAAGGAGGAGACCCAACCGGTACTGGAGCAGGTGGCCCAGGTTATTCGATTGATTGCGAACTTGATGGTGAAAATCAGTACCATGATAGAGGTGTTTTATCAATGGCACATGCAGGTAGAAATACAGGTGGGTCTCAATTCTTTATTTGCCATAGCCGTACCAATACTGCCCATCTTGACAGAAATCATACTTGTTTTGGTAAAGTAGTAGAAAATGTAGATGTTGTTGATGCTATCCGTCAGGGAGATAAAATCAATAGCATTGAAGTCATAGAAGAATAAATTTCAGTTCTGAATCGTTAGAACCGAATCCATAAATAACATAGATGAATTTAAGAGGAATTGTTGCAGTATCGGGAAAACCCGGTCTCTTTAAGTTAATAGGGCAGAATAAAGCAGGTTATGTACTTGAAAGTCTGGATGCTCAAAAGATTAAATCAGTAGTAAGCGTATCTACCAGTAAAATGGCTTCTCTTGAAGACATTACTATTTTCGGTGAAGATGACGATATACGTCTGCCTGATGTTTTTGAAGAAATGAAGACATCAGAGAATCTGCCAGATGTTAAAGCTGCATCAGGGAGTGATTTACGTGATTTCTTTCGGGCTGTAGCTCCCAATCATGATGAAGACCGTGTGTACAGTTCCGATATCAAAAAGATTGTATCTTGGTTTAAGATATTAAAAGAGCTGCCTCTTTTTAATGAAGAAGCACCAGAACCATTAGATGCAGGGATAGAGAAGCCTGCAACTGAAGAATAATATACAAGCTATTAATAAAAAAGGTGTCTGAAAAGACACCTTTTTTATTTTAACCAAAATAGATTAACAAGGCAATAATTGCAATGCCTATAATAATGGCGATGGTCATAGACCTGCTTTCGCTTACCTGGTTTCCACCCTTATAGCGATAGTTTCTTTTCCCAAAGTTATTCATAGTTCAATATCCTTTCCTTCTTTTAATGCTTCTTACTCATTAGATGAATCTGAGCGTGCTTTTCCATAAATAATTGCTTTAACCTATTCATGATGATAAGGCTCTCCTTTTAAAATGCTAAAAGCACGATACAGCTGTTCACTGAAAAACAATCGAACCATCTGGTGCGAAAATGTCATTTTTGAGAGAGAAAGTTTAGCGTCAGAACGAGTTTCGATGCTTGCATCAAAACCATATGGGCCGCCAATAACAAAAATAAGATGCTGAGTACTCGATAGCATTTTCTTACTTAAGAAATTAGCGAACTCCACCGATCGATATTCCTTGCCTCGTTCATCTAATAGCATAACGTAATCTCCATTACTGATATGTTTTAATATTTGTTCAGCTTCTTTCGTCTTTTGCTGTTCCTTACTTAAGTTCTTACTGTTCTTTATATCCGGAATAACAATCATTTTGAAATTAATATAAAACTTTAAGCGCTTTTGGAAGCTCTCAATACCTTCAATTAAGTAGGAATCGTCGGTTTTACCAATACAAATGAGACTTATCTTCATGGAGGCTGCTTTTTATAAGCTAAAATAACTGTAAAGTTAATTTTTCAAAGCCGTTCCTAAAGATTAAATTCGGAATTTATTATAAATATGAGGTTTCAGAAAGAAGATTATTACCAGAATAATATTACGGATACAGCTGCACAGATCAAGCAATTGAATAGTAAAATCAATCGTTTTTCATTTTTACGCCTTGCCCTGATCCTGATAGGTGGTTTTACCCTGTTTCAGGTAATACAATCGGAGCAAATTGCACTCACCTTAATTACCTTCATTGGAATTCTAATCTTGTTTTTCTGGTTGGTTTTCATTCAAAGTAAATTGGTAAAAAGTAAAGAAGCATTTGAACGCTTTTTGAAAATTAATGAGAATGAGTTGGCAGTCTATAACAATCGCAGTAACAACTTTTACAGCGATGGCGAGAATTATGTGGACGATAAGCATTTATATAGCTCCGATTTGGACATATACGGCGATTCTTCGTTGTTTCAATTAGTTAACCGATGTTCTACTGTCGGAGGCATTAAGACGCTGGTAGAGTGGCTGAATAAGCCTTCTGAGAAGCAAGATATTGAAGCAAGGCAAGAGTTTGTTAGAGAGTTATCTACCAGTTTTGATTTTTGGCAACATATTCAGGCTCAATTAATTTTTACACTTAATAAACCTGTCGATTATAAAAAGAAACTAGAAACCTATCTCTCAAAGACTATTCCCATTACGTCAAGCAGGTTTCTCAGAAACTATGTAAAGATTACGCCATTTTTAATGCTTGCTTTATTAGCCGGAAGTTTCTTTTCCTCCAAATTACTGGCACTTTTCATAATTGTTGGTATTGTTCATTTATTATTGAGTGTTTTCTTTGGCGGAAAAGTAAATCAAATCATTGTCGATGTAAACATCGCCGGGAGTGCATTGTTATCTTTTTCCTCTGTGTTTCAGTCTATTGAACAAAGACAATGGAAAAGCGAATTAGCCAATTCGCTGCTTAATAATATTCAGGCTAAAACGAATCATCCGGTTTCGCAATCCATTAAAAATCTATCCAAAATCTGTGAACGCCTGGATGTACGCCTAAATGCTTTTGTAGGAACTCTATTGAACATCTTTTTATTGTGGGATTTGAAACAAGTTTTTGCTCTGGAAGAATGGCGTAAAACACAGTCATTGGGTATTCCGGAAGCATTTGATTTACTATCAGAATTTGAAGCGATTGGCAGCATTGCAACCCTTCACTTTAATCGCCCTGACTGGAGTTTTCCTCTGATCAATAGCAGTCAAACTCATGTATTGGAGACAACTAGAATTGCACATCCTTTTATTAGCGATCAGGAGGTTGTAGCCAATAATTATTCATTAAAAGATCATCGGCTTGCACTTATAACAGGTTCGAATATGGCTGGTAAAAGCACCTTTCTGCGAACAGTGGGTATCAATGCTGTACTTGCCTATGCCGGAGCTCCTGTCAATGCTTCCTTTATGGAAATATCTGTTATGCAAATGGTTACCTATATGCGCATTCGCGATTCTATTAATGAAAGTACTTCTACTTTTAAGGCAGAGCTGAACCGTATTAAACAAGTGTTAGAAGAAGTAGAAATCAATAAAAACACCTTCTTTTTATTGGATGAAATGTTGCGTGGAACCAATTCTGTAGATAAGTATCTGGGATCAAAAGCCATTATCGAAAAACTGATCGCTAATAAGGGGGTAGGAATGGTAGCAACTCATGATTTAAAGCTTGCCGACCTGTCAGATGTTTATCCAGACTATGTGCGAAATTTCCATTTTGATATTCAAGTGAAGGGGGAAGATATGTTGTTTGATTATTTACTGAAAGATGGTGCCTGCACAATCTTTAATGCATCGTTACTTTTGAAAAAAATAGGTATCCACATTTAAATTAGCTTTCATTTTGTATGCAGCATTATGCAATGGTAACCTTGCGGGGTGTCGGACAAGTTATGTTCCAGAACAATGCATTGTCAGGATTTTTACTCCTCGCCGGTATCTTTTATAATTCATGGCTATTGAGTTTGGCTGTCATTCTGGGTACGGTTATCAGCTCAGCTACAGCGCAGGTTTTAAAATACCCAAAAAGTGATATCGAAAATGGTATTTACGGTTTTAACGGTGCTTTAGTTGGTGTTGTCATTGGGTTTTTCTTTGGTTTTAGTGTAGTTACCACGGCTGTTATGCTAGTTGGTGCCGCGCTTTCTACTATTCTGATGTACGAAATGAAGAAATTAGTCCCTCCATTTACAGCTCCTTTTGTTCTTATTACCTGGCTGTTGATTCTTGTTCTTCTTTTTGTTTTGCAAGTTCCGATTGTTGCTCCGCCAATCTTAGAGAGTAATTCACTGGACTTATTTTTTGTACTTAGTAAAGGCTTCTCTCAAGTCTGGTTTCAGGATAATGCAATAACAGGAATATTTTTCTTGATAGCTTTGGCAGTTAATTCACCAGCTTCAGCATTTTACGCGCTGTATGGATCAGCACTGGGCGCATTGATCGCTATTCTTCTTTCTCAACCTTCCTCTATGATTAATGCCGGACTTTTTGGCTACAATGCAGTTCTTTGCGGCATCGCTTTAGGCAATTGGAAGCTACAATCCTTTTTATGGGCAACATTGGCGATTTCCTTATCCGTTGTTCTTAACATGGCTATAGGTAGTCTTGGCTTGATTACTTTAACCTCAGCCTTTGTTCTGGCTACTTGGATCGTGTTGTATATGCAACGTTTGATTTTGAAGGCTTAGTAACAACTATTCTTTTCCATTTCATTTTTTAATAATAAATCCTCGAACCAAGGTTAAAACTTCATCTATTTAACGAAGCTTTAGAACCGCTTTAAACAGGGATCAAACAGGGACTAAGCAGGGCTAATATCCCTGTTCTGCCCCTGTTTGGTCCCTGTTTGATCCCTGTTTGGTCCCTGTTTGAATAAATCGAGTTAAAAGCAAGATGGATTGATGATTAATTGTTATTTTTAGAAATTATTAAATTGACGAAAAACGAATATTGATACTATGAAATTACTTGAAGGAAAAACTGCTTTAATAACGGGTGCATCTAAAGGAATCGGACGTAGAATAGCAGAAATGTTTGCTGAACAAGGTGCGAATGTAGCATTTACATATCTTTCATCTGTTGAAAAGGGCGAGGCGTTGGAGCAAGAGCTTCAGGTTTTTGGAACGAAAGTAAAAGGTTACCGCTCGGATGCTTCTAAGTTTGATGAAGCTGAAAAATTGATTCAATCCATTGTAAGTGATTTTGGAACCTTGGATGTTGTGGTAAATAATGCAGGTATCACAAAAGATGGTTTGCTGATGCGGATGAGTGAAGAGAATTGGGATGATGTTATTGATATCAATTTGAAATCTGTATTTAACGTTACGAAAGCTGCTTCGCGCATTATGATGAAGAATCGTAAAGGTGTTTTTATAAATATGAGTTCGGTGGTAGGAGTGCAGGGAAATGCCGGACAGGCGAACTATGCAGCTTCGAAGGCCGGGATAATCGGATTTTCTAAGTCGGTAGCAAAAGAACTGGGATCGCGGAATATTCGTACCAATGTGGTTGCTCCAGGATTTATCCGGACAGAGATGACTGATGTATTGGATCCGAAAGTAGTAGAAGGATGGGAGCAGGCTATTCCATTAAAACGTGCAGGTGAACCAGAAGATGTTGCTAATCTTTGTGTATTCTTAGCCTCAGATATGAGTGCTTATATTACCGGACAGGTGATACCGGTTGATGGAGGAATGCTTTAATAGGATTGTTTACGTTGTTATTCATGAATGATAACGTAAACATCTTCATTCTCTTTTTTCATAAAATATTTCTCGCGGGCGAACTTCTGAAGTTTTTTAGGATCAGAGGTTAGGTCATTTAAATCGTTTTCAACTTTTTCGATTTCTTTGGTATAGAATTCTTTTTCCTGTTGAAGTTCTTTTAACTGACTTTGATAATGATATTGAGAAGAGAGATCGTTGCGATCAAAGAAAAGCATCCAAACTATAAAAGCTAAACTTGCAATTACGTATTTGTTTTTGACGATATTCAGTATCCGATGCATAAAACAAATATAAACTTTGGAATTGAGAATGCACGAAAAAACATTTAAAAAAGAAGATGATTGTTTTTCTGAATGATAAAATCTCTCTTTTGATTAGAATGGAAGGCTTTTAACTGTTCGATTAATGTTTTTTGGTGAGCTTAGTGGATACTCAGATAAACAAAGTGAAATATCGATTATGTAAAAGTCGCAATCGATGTAATTGACATTAAAACATCCCAGAAAAATGCGAAGAACTCCGATTGCGACATATCAAGAGAAGCTATCAAGAAAATGTATTTAATTCCGTTCTTAATCATTGCTCTAGGAGAAATACCAAAGTGAACTTTAAATGCATTCGTGAAATTCGAAATATTTGAATATCCTACGAGTAAAGAAACTTCACTGATGCTTTTTCTCTCCTCTAATAATAAGCATTGAGCTTTTTCCATTCGGATCTTTTGCACATATTTAAATATGGTTATACCAAATGTTTGTTTGAAAACAACCTTTAATTTATGGTCGTTTGTTCCTAAATACCTTGCAAGTTGAATAATTGTAAGAGGAGTTTTGAAATTTCTTTCAATATGTTCTTTTGCCATATTTGAGATTATTTCGTCGTTTGGGTTTATTCTTGAAAATATGCGTGAACTGTTTTCACTATTTGGTAATTTCAAATCTTCATGTAATCTTAAATTCAGGCTTATTTCTTCAACTTCTAATGCAAATGAAGATGTATATCCATCTTCATTTGAAAGAGATTGCGAACCAGAAAATTCATAAATCATAGTAGATTTTATTGGCTTAAGAATAACATTTTATCTAAGATATCTACTTATTACATTGGACCTGTTTTTTTTCGACCAAACGACGAACGAATAGTACCAAATTCCCTATAGCGAAGACCAATCGCATTGTTTGTCTATTAAATAACGTTTTATTTTTGTTGACTCATGTCTGACTTCTTTAATGGATTGATTGTATATTTTGGATATTCGTAGTACAAAGAAGGATTCAATACAAACCGATGAAGAAGTGAATTAAACATGATGAAAAAGAGTGAAGTTGTTTTGGAGATTAAATGTATCGTGATTGAGAATGATGAAAATGATAAAGAAATATTAGAAGGATATATTTCCAAGATTCCTTATTTAAAATTAACAGGGTCTTTCCTGAATCCGTTGGACGCCTTAGTGACTCTACAGAGTCAACGAATCGATGTGATTTTCAGCGAAACAACATTGCCAGAATTAAATGGAATTGATTTTGTAAAAAGTCTTAAAGATCCCTACTATTTTATTTTCTTAAGTTTTGAAAGAAAATATGCCATCGAAGGATATGACTTAGATGTAGTTGACTATATAATAAAGCCATATTCATTTGCTCGATTTTTAAGGGCTGCTAACAGAGTAAGAAAAATGATTAATACTGGTATTAACGGAAGCTATTCTAGGCTAACTTTAAAAATAAAGCATGAAAATAGAACTATAATTTTAAAAATGAAAGAGATTCATTATATAGAGGGTATGAAGGATTATGTTAAAATTTACACCCCTCATGGTTTTTCTATATCACATGTAACATTAAAAGAATTGGAATTGATCCTACCAAAAGAGAATTTTTTAAGAGTCCAGAAGTCTTACATTGTAAACCTTGATAAGGTTTTTAGTATTAGTGTTAACCAAATTGTTTTAAAGCCCGGAGATGCAAAAATTCCCATTGGAGGTCTTCATTATAAAAAACAATTATTTGATATATTCGATATCGATTATTAATGTTTGTAACAATATTATTACTCCCGAATTCACAAGTTTTACTCCCGAATTCACAATTCGGCGTTAATAGTTTATAGTTAATTTTAATGAGATATTAAAAAGCTATATGGAGACTGAATTTAAAAGCACAGTGTGTAAAAACTTGATCCGACTTCGAATACATAATAGATATTCTCAAAAAGAAATTTCAGAAGTTTTGGAAATTACCCAAACATCATATAACAGAATAGAATCTGGAAAAATTCGTATAAATGCATTGTTTCTTTTTCGTTTAGCACAGTTTTACAACATCTTGGTAGATGATTTCTTCTCTAACAATGTAATTATAAGGAGCGATGAGCAGAAATTGAAAAAGGACTTTGTTCAGCTACAGGAAAGACTTGAATCTTTATATCTGTTAAAAAAGGATAATTAAATGTTTAAATCCTTCTTTAAACGTAGATTATCAGCTTCGGCATTACAAGCTGTTTTAACTATTTCAATTATTATCATCCTTGTTATTACTTTTTTACTTGGTCTTTCTCTTTCTCTTAAATCTTTATTCTTGAAGGATCAACGTTTTCAACAATTAAATTTTAATAGCTTATCCGGTCTGAATCTTCTTTTAAGTAGTGAAACAATAAACTTTTCAGAGGAATTAAGAGTTGATCTTTATGGGATGGGAACTGATTCAGTGTTATTAAAAAAGATAGAATGGGGCTTATATGAAGTGCATATAGCTTCTGCTTTTAAAGATGATGATATCATAAGAAAAATGGGAATTACTGGAAAGCGACTATCTTCGAAAGAGCGATTTGCTTTGTATCTTTCCGATCAACATCTGCCTTTATCTTTTTCCGGCAGAAGTTATGTTAAGGGTGATGTGTATATTTCAGCAGCGGGCGTTCGCAAAAGCAATATTGAAGGTCAAGAATTTGAAGGGACAAGGGTTATTTTTGGGAAAACTAAAATCAGTAACGCAGAGCTTCCCAAAATAGATTCGGCATTATTGCTTAGGCTTTCTGAAATGTTTAACCAACCTTACGATGGTATACAATTTCATACATCATACGCTGATAGTTTGAACTGTTCATTTAACGAACCTACTTTTTATATTTTGAAAGAGGATTCCCTCGAGTTAAACCATGTGTTTCTAAAAGGGAATATTATTTTAATATCTAATAATCCTGTAGTAATAGATTCAAGTTCAAACATCGAAGACGTATTGCTTTTTGCTCCTTCCATAATTATAAAGAATGGATTTCGTGGAAGTATTCAGGCGTTTGCTCAAGATTCTATTCGATTAAAGAATGATGTATATTTAGAATACCCATCGGTTTTAGGTTTATTGCCAAAAAGTATTAAAAATGCCGATTATATAAATCATCCATCAATAATTATAGATTCTGCAAGTCGTGTAACAGGGATAGTATTTACAACTGTAGCTTTTCACAATCAACCAATACCTTTAATTCAATTAGATAATCATTCAACAGTAAATGGTCAAGTGTATTCTTCAGGTTTGTTGCAGCTGCAGGGGATAATTGAAGGTTCAGCAATTACAAAAGGTTTTATTTTAAAAACTTCTTCCACGGTGTACGATAATTTTATTTTAAATGGATCTATCAATTTAAACAACCTTTCTGAATATTACATAGGAAGCAAGATTTTCAATAAGGACGAAGCTTCTAGCATTATCAAATGGGTAGAATAGGTGTATATAAAGCAGGAAATTGGACCTGGTCGAGAGTGAAAGCCTCCTCAATTATTGAGGTAGTGGTTGCCTTAGTAATTATTTTATTTGTTTTTGGCTGCTCTACCATTATTTACTTAGATCTCATTAACCACCGACCAGATAAATTGTATCGCTTGCAAAAAGACCTACTCGTGATGTCATCAAAAATTAAAAACGAAGATTCCATAATGAACTATGACCAACGTGAAACAGAAAATGGAATTTTAATAATTCAATATTGTGAACCTTATCAAGGGGATACATTATTAATGTATTTAAAGCTTGAGGCAATAGAAAATGAGAAGGTTGTGGTTACTCATAAAGAATTATTTATATATAATAATAATGAATATTAAAAAAGTACCTGCTTTCACAATAATTGAGGTATTGATTGCTCTGATTCTTACAGCGGTTGTTTTCACAATTTCTTTTTTATCTTATAAGATAGTGCAAGATCAGTTTAAAGACTATTCAAACTCTGCCGATCGTTTAGTAAGATATTTAGAACTTCAGAAAATCATAAATTTGGATGTTGATAACTCCTTATACATAGAAGTCACTGACGAAGGTTTTGACAGCGTTTTTTCAGATAAGTCTATACATTATTTCATTTCCGATAGTTTAGTCGTTAGAAGAAACGAAAACGCAGTTATTGACAGCTTTAAATTTCAAATCGTTAATAAGCAGTTCCTATTTAAAAAAAACATAGTAACTGAACCAGGAAAATGTTTTGATAACTTGACACTTACTCTTAATATTAATGATCAACAAAGCTTTATAATAGCAAAAAAGGAGTATGATGCTCAAACATTAATGGATATAAGCCTATTTTAAATGAATGGAATTGATATAAAGAAAATTGCAAAGACTCCCAACCTTGTTGATTCGAAAACAAAAGGTTCAGTTTGGATTTTACTAAATAAAGATATACGTTTTTTTAATGCAGTCAGTGCTGCTACAAAGGAATCGTTTTACCATGAATTGTCTATTTTAATAAATGCAGGTGTTGATTTAAAGGGATCCCTTGACCTTTTGATTGAGGAACAGAAGAAGCCAAGAAATAAAATGATGATGGAAAATATACGATCTTCTATTCTTGAGGGTGGTTCATTATCTGATGCCCTAAAAAAAGAGAATGGATTTTCACCTTATGAATATTTTAGTATACAAATTGGGGAAGAAACTGGGAGACTGATAGGCGTTCTTGAAAGTTTGGATGAATATTTTAAAAAACAGATAAAACAAAAGAGACAAATACTTGGAGCAATGATGTATCCCATTATCGTAACCTTTACTTCACTTATTGCAGTTTTTTTTATGTTGAATTTTATAGTCCCCATGTTTGCAGATATTTTTAGCAGAACAGGGAGTGAATTGCCGGCAATTACTCGATTCATTGTTGATTCTTCTTCATTGCTTAAGAAAATTAGTATTCCCTCTTTGATTATATTTATCTTGATAGGAGCTTTTATGTACTCCCAACACAAAAAGAATGATTCAAGAAGGATTTTATCTGCTGTAGTTCTTAAATTGCCACTTTTTGGGAACATGGTCAGAAAGATATATCTAGGTCGGTTTTGTAACTCCATGGCTTTGTTAATGGCAGCAAAGATTCCTCTAATTCGTGCCATTCAACTTAGTAAGCAAATGGTTGGTTTTTATCCAATAGAGGTATCTTTACAAAAAATTGAAGAGGGAATATTGTTAGGAAAATCTTTAAATAGTACGCTTACACAATTTAAAATATATGATTCCAAAATGATTGCATTGATAAAAGTAGGAGAAGAAGTGAATGAGTTATCAGCTTTCTTCGAGAAGATTTCCAAGCAGTATAATGATGATGTTGAATATCAATCTGCTATGTTATCATCAATTATGGAACCTTTCATTATAATATTTTTAGGCTTATTTGTGGGAGTTATTTTAATAGCGATGTACCTTCCTCTTTTTCAAATTGGCAACGGTTTTGAGTAATTATAAATTACTGGTTATTTTATCATACATTTTTTTAAACAGACCTTTGTTTTTAGATAAAGAAACTCCATTTCTAAATTTCTTATGAGTAGTTGTTAGACTGTCAGCTTGTGAGTAAGTCGTGATTTTTCCATGCAATCTTCCATCTTTCATTTTTCCTTTTTGTAAGATTTCTCCTTCTTCATTAAATAAAATAAATAATCCAGTTTCTTTACTTTTTACCCAGTTTGAAACTTTCCTTAACCGTCCTGTATGATCCCACTGTTTCCAAACTCCAGTTTTCATCCCATGTTCAAAATTTCCCAAAGTTTTCGGAGACCAGTTTTCAAAATATTCTTCATAGGGACCATTCAGCAACTTTCCTGAATAGGTTCCTTGACTTCTATTAATGGTGTCTTTATGATACCAATAGTACCAGATTAGAGGATCCAAATGCTGCTTATTATAATTTTTTTTTAAAGTATTGACCCGGATATGGTTGAAGTTTGTGGTTGTGAAGGTAACCTTACTGTGGAAGGGTACTGTGTTTTCCATTGTAGGTTGAGCTTTTGTACCTCCGATATTAAAAATAAGGGAACAAAGTACAAGAAACAGAATGTAATATTTTTTCATTTATATATAGATTGGGTAATTCCTTCAAGCTGAATAACAATATAATTACCATGATTTTTTATAAGAATGAGCCCATCCTTAGATTCTCCTTCTTCCATCATTATATCTTTTTCGTTAAAGTTGATCAGGGTTATTATTTTTTTATTTGATTGATTTTTTATTAAACCGATATATCTGCAAATAGGGGATTCTGCTGATTCATTAATGGGTATTTTAATTTCTCTCTGTGCAATAGATACAGAAATATTAGGAGTTAAATTGCGGGGTTTATCAAAAAAAGGATCCCTGTAGTTTGCGGTAAGTTCATATACTATTTGGTCTTTAACTTTAATTGGGTTTTGTTTTCTATTCTCAACTACCACCGATGTTACTTCCTTTTTTATAAATAATAGCCGATAAATAATAAAACTCCAGATCGTCAATACCGCTAATAAAAGTCCAAAAGTGAATTTCTTTTTCATCATTACGACTATTTAAGTAATATAAATTATTTATTAATCGTTTCTATTCTTGCTGTTTCTAATTTCATAATTAATTCAAAATCTCTCGTTATATTGTTCTTTTGTTTATAGAAAGAAGCATTTAAAATATTTATTTTTTGATTTTTTTCGATTTGGTTCAGGAGAAATAACAACTTGGTGAAAGAGGCCGAAAAATAATAAGCATTATAATTGACAAAATTGTTCTCCTCTTCTACAGTCGTTGTTTCTGATAGATTCTTCGCTTCTATTTCAAATTTATGGGCCAGTTCAACCATATATTCCTTCTCGAAAAACACATTATTTGTCCCCGTTAAGTCATTTATTGAGTAGGTTTCTATATTTTTTCTTAATACATTAATCTTTCTAAAAGTTTGTTGTTGAACTTCTATATTGTTTTGTTGTTCATAATATGCTTTTCTTAGGTTTACGGTTTTTTTAATCGCCAATTGATAAAACAAAAAGAAAAGTATGAGACTTCCTGTACTTAAAATCCAGTTTTTGATTTTCCATGAATATTTTTGCAGGTTTAACATGTTATTCTACTTTCAGATTTAAGGTGAACCTTGAGCTATTATTCTCTTCTGTATATTCGCTGATTTCAACTTTTTTACAAAAATTAAACTGCCGAATTATATTTATCCATGTATTTAATTCAATTCCATTTTCACAATTTCCAGATATCCGGACTAAAGTGAAATCATAACTAGATTTTCTTGTCCTTCGGCTCTCTTTCTTATCTCTCGGAAAAATTGTCATCTCTTCAAGAGTAATAGACGATGGTTGACTTGCTGCTAATAAATCGGAAAGCCTTACCAAAGAACCATACTTACTATCTAAAGGTCTTGTTATATTATTGATTAAATTTTGATCGTTTTCAAGTTCATTTATTAGTCTGTTTTCTTCAGCTTTTAATAATCCTAAACTATCGGTGTTAACTTCATTCATTTTCAAAGAATAATAACTGTAAAAGTAGGTATTGGCTAAAAGTGCTAACAGGAAAATTCCAAGAACTGTAGGGAGAACTTTCTTAAATATTGAACGTTGGTCAATGTTTTCTTTTGATATGCCAAAAGAGTTTAACTCTATAGTTGGAAATGAAATACCCGCTATTAGGCACAATCCAGTCGCGTAAGCTGTAACCATACACTCGCTCATTTCTTCATTAGCAAACCGTATATTATCAGACCGTTCTGTTAATGGAGACTTCAAAATATAACCAGTGGGTTTGTCTTCAGTCATTTCAAAGAGGTGTGCATCCAATTGAAAAGTATCACTCTTGTTCAAATGCAAATAACTCCATACGGGTATTAAAGCAAAAGGCCCTAAGGTTAAAGTATGAATTTCCAGACCTGCATTTTCAAAATCGGAAATAATCATTTTAATTGTGTCTCTCCTAGCCATTGAAACAAATGTGATTTCTCTTATTGTAGTGAGTTGAATAAAGAAATCATCTGTCGTAGCAGTAGGTATTATCTTTTGGCCATAATCTATTGCGGAAAAATTTTTTACGCTTGGGAAAGAGCGGTGTATGATTCCTTTTCCGCTTAAACATAAGGCGATAGGTAAAGAGCCGTTGATGCGGTTTAAAAGATCAGCGATACATTGGAAGTTGTATTCTCCTTCTTCAAAGGTTACAATATTTCTTTTACGTTTTATTTTTGCGTAACGGATAACAATCTTATCATTCTCAAGGAGATAAATCTCAACCCCAGCAGTAGAACGCATCCGCGTTAAATAAGATATAAATTGATTCATCATTATTGATAAATAATTGTAGGTTTAATAAATACCACCGAAACAACCTTATTTCTGGATTTCGATCTTGAACTGAATAGCCATTTTAACCCAGGGATACGTGCTAATAGTGGAACACCACTACCACTCGAAGACGATTCAAAACGTTCAATGCCTCCTAGTACAACTGTTTCTTCATTTCTAATTCTGATTATTGATTCAAATTTACTTGTAGTTGAAGGTGGGGGTTGATTTAGAGGAGTATCTTTAGTAAAATCCGAGATATCAATTTTTATATTCAATGTAACTTGTTCATCTCCCGAAACAATGGGTTTAATATCAATAATCATGGCCGCATCAACTTTGTTAAAAGTTTCAGTGACAACCGTCTGAGGATTGAGAGATCCCAAAACATTTTGGGTTGACACACTGTAGTATCTGGAATTTCCTATACTTAATGAAGCAGTATGTCCGTTCAAAGTTGATAGTTTTGGTACTGAACGCATTTCCACATTATTATTTTGCTCTAGAGCACTTAATCGCACATAAAAATTAGGAGTTACGCGACCCAAATTGAAAGTACCTCCTGCGCCTACTTTTGATAAGAAATTATTAATAGAAGCCGCTCCAAATGTATAATCAATGCCTGGAAGAATGCTTCCCCCTGTTTGTATCGAATCTGAAATACCCGCTTGGATTCCTGTTTTTACCTCATGCCCTTTCCGAATATCAAGCATATTTACCTCTATTAAAATCATAGGAACTAGTTTGTCCAATTCTTTTATCAAATTTCCTATTTCATTTACCTGAGGTCCTGAACCTGTAATAAGTAAAGTATTTTGCTCTCTGAATTCCTTTATTTCTATACCCTTTTTCCATTCAGATGGAATCATGGACTGAATAGTGTCTATAGCTCGGTGTTGAAGCTGTATTACTTTAATCTCCCGCAAACCCTCTAGATTTCTACTACCAATGGTATAAATATCATTGATATTTTTATGGGTATAATTTGTTCCTTTTAATAATGCAATTAATAGGTCTTCAAAACTCACATTCTGTAAATGTGTGGTTACAGTTCCTATAATGCCATCATACAGAAAATAATTAGCATTGATTTGTTCCGCGGCCGTTTTTATGATCTGTTCTATGGGTATGTTTTGAGCATCAACCGAAATTAGTTGTTGCAAGCCTGTTTTATCAACGTTTGCTTCTATTTGCAGCCCTGAGGGTGTCCCAGCTTGACCATCGGCAACCTTGCTGACTCTTCGTATTCCAATTAAATCATTACTTCCGATATAATTCTCTTCATTTAGTGCAAGAGGCATAAAAACAAATGCTCCATCGGATGTTTCTTTCAGTTTTATCTTGTTATTAAAGGCTAATTGCTTTAAAGCATCATCTAAATGCATATCCTTTACAAACAATTCTATTAATTGACCTTTCAAATCACTCGTAACAATAACATTTGTGCCGGTAAGCTTAGTGATCGTTTTTGATACAACACTTAAACTATCATTCTTTAAATCCAAAGTTATCGTGTTAGCGTTAGTGTTAAACGAAGCCTTTATGATTGAGGCCTTATGGGGTTGTTTCGAGCTGTCAAATGGTTTAACGGAAATAATATTTCCAATAAATGAGTAGTCGAGATCATACTCTTTAGCAAGGAAAAGCAATATATTCAATGCCGTTTCAGCTTGAAAGTTATTAAAAATGGTTCTATCTAGGTTTTGATCTACATTAATATTTAAATCTGCAGCTTCTGCCAATGCTCTAAGAAATTCTTGAATTGAGACTCCAGAAACCGATAAATTTATTATTTCATTAATTCCAGGTGAACTGGATGCTATGGTATTAAGGTGTTGTTCGATACGATCAAGCCTTTCATCAGTCTGTGCAGACGAAGGTATTGGTAGAATCAGACATCCTATTAAAATATATATAAATGTCAGTATGGAATTTAAAGTCTTCAATTCTTAGTAATTAAATAATAGGGGGTATATTTCCTTTAGGGTCGTTTCTCCAGATGCGAATAGGGAAAAAGCATTCTCAGCTAGAGTTTTAATTTTTCTTTTTTTTAGTTCTGGACTTATGTCAAAGCAATTGTCTTTAATTTTCATCCCCAATTCCGTGTCAATTGGAATTATTTCATAAACTGCTTTGCGACCGCTATACCCAGTGTGAAAGCATGAATCACAACCTTTTTTAATATAATGTTCGTTTACTGTAAAGTAAGGTTTAAACTTGGGCGGATACAGTTCGGGGTTAAATGCTTCTTTTTCTTTACATTTCTGACATAAAACCCGCAATAAACGTTGCGCAATAGTAGCGTTAAGAGTATTGGCTAAAAGAAACGCAGGTATACCCATATCAATTAATCGGGAAACAGTTCCCCATGCTGAATTTGTATGAATGGTTGACAGTACCAAGTGGCCAGTTAATGAAGCCCTGATGGCCATGGCAGCTGTATCTACATCACGGATTTCACCTACCATAATGATATCAGGATCCTGACGCAAAAACGTCCTCAATGCAACAGGAAATGTTAAACCAATGCTCTCTTTAAGTTGAACTTGATTTATTCCTTCCAGCGTGTATTCAATAGGATCTTCAATGGTCAGAATGTTCCTTGATTCTTTATTAAGTACTTTTAAAGTAGAATATAATGTAGTTGTTTTTCCTGATCCGGTTGGTCCACTTATAAGAACCATTCCATTTGGACGATTAACACTCTCTAGATAGTGTTTCAAATCATCTTCATTAAACCCTACATTATTTATATCGATATTAGTTGCATCATTATTAAGCAGTCGCATAACAATCTTCTCCCCATGCAGAGTAGGTAAAATGGAAACACGGATATCAAAGCGGGAATGGTTATCACTGTAATTTATCCTTCCATCTTGAGGCAATCTCTTTTCCGCAATATCCAGACCTGAAAATATTTTTATTTTATTAATTATAGCGGGGTATTCATTTTTTTTTAACTGGTAGCGTTCTGCCATCTGACCGTCTATGCGTATCCTTATCCTGCAACTCTGCTCGTAGCTTTCAATATGGATATCGCTACTTTTCAATCGGTTGGCTTCTAAAATCAAGTCATTAAGAAAGTTCTCAGAATTGCCGGTATATATTCTGGGGTTATCCCCCTTTTTTATGTTAATCCTGGGATGATACTTCTGTAATTGTTTCGTAAGCTCTTCTCTGTCGGTTAATATTACTTTTACAGCTTCGCCCACCATAAACTCCAATTCTTCCTTTATTAAACTATCCTGATTATCAGTATGGATTTCAATACCATATTCTCCTCGATGGGCAATTGCTCTATAATGCCAGGCCTGATCATCATTAAGTATTTGTAAGTTAGCAGCAATAATGGTATTGTTTTTACTATTCATAAATACGGGTTAAATAATGAATTAGAATTTCATCCGAATTAAAAAGTGTTTCCTGTGTGAAGGGATTTATCAGAATTATAATAATCAGTATGATTGACTGACAGCCAGCTAATGGAATATTTCTATTATTTTTTAAGAACAATAAATACAATAAGATTAGTAAAAGCGAGCTAAGTTGAAAGACTAGGAAGGTTATCGGTGAGAAGAGAAACCCAAGAAAAATGAAGAATAAAACATCTCCTAATCCTAAATAGCTTTCCATTTTTACTAATCTTCTCTTTTTTATATAATAGTAATTATGCAAAACAGATACTTGAAGGCCTATAAAACTAAGATTGACAAAGTATTCCTCAAAAGGAAGGTTTCCAACATATGAGTCTTTTATGATGACAAGAATTATTAAAACAGGAAAGAAGAACCAATAGACTGCTCTTTCCTTAAAATCCTGCCAGATTATTGCCAGCAAAATAATAATAACAATAATATAGAATGCAACCATATCAGTCCTTAATAACTTCCCTCAGGTTCTTAGTTTCATCAATTTCCCAAACATTGTAGATTCCATTCCCGTTAAAATCTGCAACGGCAGTTGCTTTTGCAGTAAAGCCTATTGGTCCAGCTTCTACAATTTCAATACGGTAGTTTGCCTGTCCTCCTTCGGAAGAAAGTGTTTCTTGTTCATATTCAAGACTCTGTAATTCAGAGCTATAAATAGACCTTTCATAAAAGTAGTTTTTCTGCAAGGTATAAATATGCTGTAGCTGCATTTTAGCTTCCGTGCTTTTAGCTTTGGTTATTAATGGCATCAAGTTGGGTAAAGCCAAGAGAACCAATATTCCAATAATCACTAATACTACCAGTACTTCTGTTAAGGAGAATGCTTGAAGCTTTATAAAGTCCTTTTTTTCTTCTCTTTTCATTCTTGTTTCATTATTAATTTCAGATAATAAAAGTATCTATCTATCATGCTTAATAAGTGCATATAAGCTTTAAAAATTATGCGGTTTATGCATAATTTTTAAAGCTTATAAAATTCAACGAACCAGAAGGAGGCATTACTTTAGCGACAAACAATCATACAACCATATGAAAATGAAATTAAACTTATATCCTCCTGAAAAATTCATATTCTTAGTACTGATATTATTGAATTTACTTCTTGTCTCTTTTGGACTTTCAGCCCAGACTATTAATGTTCCTAATTTTATTCCCCAAACTCCTGAAGGAAAATGGAACGATCGATTCGGAGAAGTGCCTGTTAGTGAATATACCGGCATTCCATCTATTACCATTCCATTACATTCTGTTAAGTTAAAGGATAAAGATTTTTCTATCTCACTGGATTACCATGCTGGAGGAATAAAAGTAACTGATGAAGCAAGTTGGGTTGGATTAGGTTGGAACATAAGTAATCTAGGGACCATTTCAGTAGAAGCAGTAGGTGGCCCTGACAATGTAATATCCTTTTCCACTAAAGCAGAAAAGCAGGTAGCTATTGATCATTCAATTTCTGCGGGAGGCCATCCAAGGCGGTTTATGGGAACTTATCATGTCATGAACGCTGATGGATGTCTTTATGATGAAACCCTTCCTGTGCCAAATAGAAATGTTATTAACGATGTTCTAAACGGAAACGGAGAGAGGGATATATACCATGTAAATGTCTTAGGCAACGCGTTTAAATTTTCCATTGATGCCAATACAAATGAAATAATACCTGTAGGAGAGAAAACAAAATTTAAGATCGAAAAGATTGGCAATGGTTGGAAGATGGTTGATGATGTTGGATATGAATATTTTTTCAATGCGAACGAGTATTTTAGGTACAACTCCAATTTTAATCAGCTTGTCAACACTTGGCATCTGACTAACATTGTTTTTCAAGGAAAAGAGTTATTAAAAACTGTTCATGTATCAACGTCCCTACAACTTTTACCTCAGATCTCGGATGTTCTTACCAAAAAAGAAGGTTCTATCGAAAGTATTGTTCGGCAAACTACCTATGTGGAAGAATTTAATGCCAAATATCCCAAATATATTGTAACTCCATTGGATAGTATTGTATTCATTACAGAATCGCGGATCGATTTAAGAAATGGATTGGCTTTAAAGTATCTTCGTGTATATAATCGGTTAAATAAAGTCCTTATTAAAGAGGTTGATTTTCAAAAAAGTTATTTTAACGGAAGCGCAGATGGAACAGACCTGTCTACTTTAGATTATGTGATTAAACGTCTAAAATTAGATAAGATAGTTGTAAAAGGCGTTGGTACCGAAAAGAAAGTACATACATTTAGCTATTATGATAATTTGCCATATAAAAATTCTTTTTCACAGGATTTTTGGGGATATTATAATGGAGAGAATAATACATTTAGCGGCACAATTTCGGGAATAGCGACCAACGCTATCCATTCAAGTAATAGAACACTGCTTCCCACCCCAGCATCATTACTTTTTGAAGAAGACGTACCTAATACATTAGTTAATTATAGGGCAGCAAATAGGGGTGTCAATAGTAATTATGTAAAAGGAGGGTCTTTAAAGAACATAATATATCCCACTGGCGGCAGTACTGAGTTTGATTATGAACCAAATCAGGTCAATAACGTGACTTATGTCAAGTCTAGTCAGCCTGTTTTACAAAATGTTTTGACTACAGTTAGAAATAATGGAAACAGTACATTTAGCACGCCCTCAACCACTTTCACATTAACGAAAGAAGTGAAAGGAAGGATCAAAGTGACCCTTATTGCTCAGACCCTACCTATTACCAATTTCGAGAACTTCGCAGTTATTCTTGTTACAAAAGCTAATACATCTTCTCCTATTATCAAAAAGTATTATATAATGACTGATGCTCAAAAACAGCAATTTAACAACACAAAATCTGTAACTATTGAAGAGGATGTAGTCTTGCCTCCAGGATTAGTTGTATTAAGTGCAACTAATCCTGGATTTCCTGATCAAGGTTATTCAATGCCAAACGGAACAGTTGGTGAACTCACATATTTTAATATAATTGATACTGATCAGGAATATGACTCATACGTAGGCGGTTTGAGGATTAAAACTTTAAAAAATTATGGACATGATGCAACTATATTGAATACAAAGTCTTTTGAATATCTTAATGAAGATCAAAGTAGTTCTGGAAAATTGATTAATCCTATCCGTTTTTCGTACAGACAAAACACAAGATTTCAAATATTAACAGCTGGAAGTAATCCTCCAATTATTTATTTCAAATACAGAGTCGATGATTTTCTTTATTCTGACAATCTTTTTAATTATTCAAGTTCACATGCTCCATCTTCAGTTGGATATTCAAGAGTGGTGATTAAGGAAACGGACAATAGCGTTAATAATGGTTCAACTATTAAACATTTTTATAATACCGCTTCTCCGAGTTATTTTTCGGACTCTAAAAAATTTATCCCTCAGAGCTTGTACAACTCGGCCCTTAATGGAAAGCTCCTCAAATTAAGTATCTTAAACAATGCCTTAGATACTCTATATAGCGAACACAACTTCTACCAAATTCGTAATATTGAACATCGGTATTTAAACATCTCTGTTTCTGACTTGTATGATGGGCCTCTCCAGTGCAGCTTCGCCACCCCTCAATTAAAAGATAATCGATTCGATGTTATTATATCGGCCATCAGCAGTTTTTCAGTTCAACTGGATTCGTTACAAAAGACCAATTTTTTCGGTGGTTTAAAGAATATTCTTTTGAAACGATATGAATATGATCCATTGAATTATAAAATTTCAAAGATGTCCCAGGTGCACTCAAATAATCAGAAAATAATAGAGGAATACAAATATCTGTTGAATTATACTCCTAGTACTTTAACCTCTTACTCTGAATATTTATCTCGTAATATGGTTGGAATACCTATTGAACAGACTGTATATCAAAATAGCAAGATAATTGATTATAATAAAGTCGCTTATAGTACATGGGGAAATGTATTCGCCCCTCAATATATTTACAGGAAAGACAGAAATTCAAATATTTATAACTACTTAAACTTCCTACAATACGATAGTTATGGAAACGTATTAGAAATGAAAAAACAAAACGGACCTAGTACTACATATCTTTGGGGATATAATGGTCAATATCTTATTTCAAAAATAGAAAACGCAACATATTCTGACGTTTTGACGAAAATTGGGGGTGTTAGCGTAATTACACAATTTAATTCGTCTTCGATAACAGATAGTTATATAAACCAAAAGATGAACCTTTTGCGTACAGGCCTACCAAAGTCTCTGGTTTTTACTTACACATATAAACCATTGGTTGGAGTTGCAAGTATGACGGATGCTTCCGGACGTATAGTATCT
Organism: Albibacterium sp.; assembly: GCF_035514885.1. Lineage (NCBI taxonomy): Bacteria > Pseudomonadati > Bacteroidota > Sphingobacteriia > Sphingobacteriales > Sphingobacteriaceae > Albibacterium > Albibacterium sp. The sequence goes on from NZ_DATJCH010000005.1 coordinate 152,841, forward strand.
TATGAATATGATGAGATGCAACGTCTAAAAGAAGTCCGAGATGAAAATAACCACATTGTTACCGATTATAAATATCATTATAAACCTTAACAGAAACTCTACATATAATGAATAAGAATCAGATAAAGAAACTAGCAGCAGTTTTGTTGCTGTTGCTTGGTATTGTGCCTGTATGGGGTCAAGGGCCAGTTAGTGATAATCAGAACTACATTATGAGTCGTACTTACCTTGCACCTTTGACTACTGCGCCGTCATCCTTGAGTCTTGATCAGGCCATGATTGATATTAGTTATCTTGATGGTTTAGGAAGACCGCTTCAGGAGGTTCTGGTAAAGGCTTCTCCGGATGGAGGGAAAGACATTGTTGTCCCGATTAGTTATGATGCTTTCGGTAGACAGGATAAGGGCTACCTTCCTTATGCCACAGTTACGGGGACAGGTGGTGCCTTTAAAACTGGTGCTATAGCTGCGCAGGGAAGCTATTATTCTTCAACTCCTCCGATTGGACAGGTAGCTAACTCCAAGCCGTTTTCTGTTATGGTTTTCGAAGCATCGCCTCTCAACCGTGTGCAGGAACAGGGTTTTCCCGGCCAAGTGTGGCAGCCGGCGACTTCTCGTACGGCAACTTCGGGCCATACAGTTGTAACAGCTTGGACAGTTAACAATATTACTGCTTTTTCAGACTTAGCTAACACTAGACGGGTGGCGCTTTATGGGGTTAGCTTGGCATCAAACGGCACGGCCACGTTGACTCTTAACGGTGCCTATGCTGCAGGACAGCTTCAGGTTACGGTAACTAAAGACGAGAATTGGGTATCTGCTTCAGGTTTTGCTGCCAGACTAGGTACCACTGAAGAGTATATGGATAAGCAGGGACGTGTGGTGCTCAAGCGAAGCTTCAATAAAAACGGTACCGCTGATGAGATATTGAGCACCTATTATGTTTATGATGATTTTGGGAGCTTGAGTTTTGTGCTTCCTCCAGGTATCGGTCCTGACCGAACCACAGTTCCCACAGTCGCAGAACTAAATAACTTCGCCTATCGTTACCGCTACGACCAGCAGAACCGGCTTGTAGAGAAGCAACTTCCTGGAAAAGATATAGAATATTTGGTCTACAACAATCTTGATCAGCTGGTTGCCAGCCAAGATGCCAATCAAAGGGTTGTTAAAGAATGGTTTGTTAACAAATATGATGGACTAGGTAGAATGGTGCTGAACGGCATTTGGACCAACGGTGGCACAAGCATTAGTCGTGATGCGGTACAAGCCCTTGTAAACTCACAAGTGGCCGGAAATGTTTGGGAAGAGTATACCGGTACTGGTACAGGCTACACAAATAGATCATGGCCGACGAGTGGTATAATTACCACTCTTGCCCTAAACTATTATGATACCTATTCCATTCCTTCTTTACCAGCTACATATAAGCCAGCTACGGGGCAAAGTACAATGATTCGAGGTATGTTGACTGCTTCACTAACTAAGGTGTTGGGAAGTACAGGATCCTCAAATATGCTTTGGAATGTAATGCATTATGATAACAAGGGGTTGGTAGTAAAGCAGTTCAACCAACATTACAAAGGAGGTACAGTGAGCGCTGGCAATTATGATGAAATTAGTAACGAGTATACTTTCTCGGGTCAGCCTGCACGTAGCACCAAAAAACACTTTACAGGGAGTACAGCGGGCACCCTTGCTGTTACTGTGCTTACTGAGTACGAGTATGACCATCGCAACCGACTTACTGATACACGCAAGAAGATCGATGCGGGCACCATGATAACCATTTCTCGTAATGTGTACAATGAAATCGGGCAGCTGCGTAGTAAAAATCTACACAGTAGCAATGGGTTAACTTTTGCACAGTCGATAAACTATGCCTATAACCCTCGAGGGTGGCTCAAAGAGAGCAGTTCAGCTCTTTTCAAGCAGTACCTGAAATATGAGGATGTGATTAGCGGAGTTGTATCTCAGTATAATGGAAATATTAGTTATCAGCAGTGGCAGCATGGTACTACGACCCAGCAGAGTTATACCTACACTTATGATAAACTGAATCGGCTGCTGCAAGGCACTATGCCCAACAGTATTGGCAAGGAATTGCTGACTTATGATAAGATGGGTAACATTGTCTCTCTTTCTCGCACAGGAACCAGCTCAACTGTGCTGGATGCTCTGAACTACAGCTACAGTGGCAATCGGCTGACCAAGGTGGTTGATGGTAGTAGCAATGCCACGTTGGAATACTACCTTACTGGGACTACCAATTATACCTATGATGCCAACGGAAATATCAAGAGTCGATTGAACAGCGCCCAGCCTGGCAATAACATTACTGCTGTTACCTATAACCACCTGAACCTGCCCAGCGCTGTTACGGCAACAAAAGGCAACGCTGCCTATAGCTATGACGCAGGTGGAAGAAAACTCCGCAGTACGCAGGGGACCATTGTAACCGATTATATTGATGGTATCGAGTGGCAGGATGGGGTCTTGAACCTGGTGCATATGGAAGAAGGTCGCATCGTTAAAAGTGGAACGACCTATACGTATGAGTACTTCTTGCAGGATCATCTGGGTAATAACCGATCAGGTTTTAAGCAGGCCAGCCCAAGTACTGCCAGCTTTAGAAGTGATTATTATCCATACGGCCTGCAGTATCAGCAAAATATTATTGTAGGATCACCGAAAAATAAATATCTTTATAATGGCAAGGAGCTTCAGGATGGAACCAGAATGCTTGATTACGGCGCGAGGCTGTATGACCCGACGATTGGAAGGTGGAATATGATTGATCCTATGGCAGAGATGTATGATGATATATCACCATATAATTATGCTTTGAGTGACCCCGTTGGAAAGTTCGATCCTAACGGTATGTTCACGGAGACAGTTAATTATCATGTTGCTCCTCATGCAGATGATGGAAATGAATATATCGTCAGTGTAATGGATGATATAGATAAAGATAAAAGGAAAAAGAAGAAAGAGAATAAAGAGCCTAGCCTGGGAAAACAATTTGTTGATAATACTCCGATTATTGGACCTTCATTGGCAAGCGGAGAAAAACTAATGCAGGGTGATTATACGGGCGCGGCGATTGACTTTACCTACGCAGTTTTTGATGCGTTCACTTTAGGAGCATTCTCTATTCCAGCAAAACTTGCCAGAACTGCGGGTCTAGGCGGATTAGGTTTAATTAAATCGGCTAATGCAAGTACGAACGTAGTAGAGCAGGTTGCAGTACATGGAAACTCATTAAAGAGCCTTAAACCTACGTGGGGTTACAAGTTGTATTCTACCGATGGTACGTTTTTAAAGAATGGTATCACATCCAAGTTAATCCCAGAAACTAGATATACTAAAACGTTTATGCAAGGTAAGTATATGGAAGCTATACCATTTCCAAATAGAGCAGCAGCCTACCAATGGGAGTTTCAGCAAAATCAAATTTTACGGGGACCGTTAAACTTAAATATGCACTAAAATGAGTGATGATAAAAATATATTAGGTTGTTATGTTTCAGCAACACAAGCATCTCCTGACGCTGACCAAGTAGTAAAAGATTTGGCAATGGAACAAGGACGATTATTTAGAAATTATATTTGGGGAGATAATGGTATTTGCGATATACTGAAGAAGCTAAACCACGAGGATTATGGAAGTGATTTGAAATTAGTATTGTTTCAGTTTTATGTAAACCCAATACCGATGATGGAGCAAGCTTTAAAAGAAATAGAAGCTTATCGTAAGAATGAAAAATCTATTGGCATACCAATAGTTGTAAACCAAAATAATTTTTTTAGTAAATCCGAGGAAGGGCGATATAGCTTTTTGAAACAGTCCATTTTACAGAAGCTGGATTTGTTGATGGAAGTAGTGAAGAAGAAAAAACTAGATACTAAAGTGGATTTGCTCAAAGTGGATTTGCAGAAACTTTTAAGTTGAAAAGGAAACAATGAAGATAAAAACCCTTCTTATTGAAATTCACTTGGACAAAAGTAATATCAAATCAGATTTAGATTTAAGACATCTTTTAGTCGATACTATAGAAGGTAGAAATTTAGGAGAAGTGATAGAAGAAACATCGTCTCCCGAGGTATTGGAAGTTGTTTTAGAAGTTTCAGGTAATAAAATAATAGAAGATGAATTAAAAGGATTATTAACCTCACTAGGATTTAATCAATATAAGATACAAGATATATCAAACGAAGATGCATAAGTAAAAATGAAGCTACTTCTGAAATGTTTAAAGGATTGCAAATTCATGAAATACATCCGGTGAAAAGTCCTACACACCTTTCTAATAGGATTTTCTTGACACCATCATAACACAGCCAATACATTATTTGAATTTGGGGAACTCATTAATAGGAAGGGCTCAGATCCTTTTTCTTTTGTTTACACAGATTAACTTTAAAACTGTGCTTTTTTTCTTTATCATAAAAAATACCCCAAGAAAGTGTTAACTTTCTTGGGGTATTTTTTATGATAGCCTTCTCTTTTTGGAGAGAAGCAATTACTTTGCAAATTTGAAGTTCTTTCCTAAGAATCTTGCATTGCTTCCTAATTCTTCTTCGATGCGAAGAAGTTGGTTGTATTTAGCGATTCTGTCTGAACGAGATGCAGAACCGGTTTTAATTTGTCCACAGTTTAAAGCTACTGCAAGATCTGCGATTGTATAATCTTCAGTCTCACCAGATCTGTGACTCATTACAGATGTATAGCCATTGTTTTGAGCCAATGATACTGTATTGATAGTTTCTGTTAAGCTACCTATTTGGTTAACCTTAACTAAGATTGAATTGGCGATATGCTCAGTAATTCCTCTTTGTAAACGAGTTACATTGGTTACGAATAAATCGTCACCTACTAATTGTGTTTTATCACCAATGGCATCTGTTAATGCTTTCCATCCAGCCCAGTCGTCTTCATCCAAACCATCTTCAATAGAGATGATAGGGTATTTTTTAGTCCACTCAACCCAATAGTTAACCAACTCTTCAGTGGTCATTTTCTTGTTGTCTGATTTGTGGAAAGTATATAGTCCGGTTTTCTTATCGTAGAACTCAGATGATGCAGCATCCATTGCGATGAAAACATCTTCACCTGGTTTAAAACCTGCGGTTTCAATAGCTTTCAACACTGTTTCAACAGCTTCTTCGTTTGAGCCGATGTTAGGTGCAAAACCACCTTCGTCTCCAACATTTGTTGAATAGCCTTTTTTCTTTAATACATCTTTAAGATGGTGGAAAATCTCTACTCCCCAACGAAGCGATTCAGAGAAAGATTCTGCCCCAACAGGCATTACCATGAATTCTTGAAAATCTATTTTGTTATCAGCATGTGAACCACCGTTTAAGATGTTCATCATTGGAACTGGCAATGTGTTTGCATTTACACCACCAATGTAACGGTATAATGGTTGTCCGCTTTCTTGTGCTGCTGCTTTTGCAACGGCTAAAGAGACACCTAATATTGCATTTGCTCCTAATTTTGCTTTGTTTTCAGTGCCATCTAACTCATTCATTAATTTGTCAATAGCATTTTGTTCAAAAACGTCAGTTCCATTTAATTCAAGAGCAATGGTTTCATTTACATTCTTTACTGCTTGTAAAACTCCTTTACCTAGGTATGTTGATTTATCGTTGTCACGAAGTTCAACCGCTTCGTAACTTCCGGTTGAAGCACCAGAGGGAACTGCTGCACGTCCTACAAATCCATTTTGGGTTGTAACATCAACTTCGATTGTTGGGTTACCGCGCGAATCCAAAATTTGTCGCGCATGTACATCAATAATTAAACTCATTTTTATTATTCTTTATTAAAAAATTTCTTAGTGTTAAAAGTACCCTTGTAATAGGAATGTCAAATATAGGATAATTTAATTAAATATTATTTCGGTAAAATAGCACTATTTAGCTGATCTGATTGAATCTATAAAATTATCAAACAGGTATGTTGAATCTTGAGGACCAGGTGAAGCTTCGGGGTGATATTGAACCGAAAATGCGTTCTTTCCTTTAACACGGATACCTTCAATGGTATGATCGTTTAGGTTTTTATGTGTGATTTCTACTTTATCTGATTTTTCAACATCGGCCGCTACAATACCAAAGCCGTGGTTCTGGCTTGTTATTTCACATTGACCGGTGATGATATTTTTAACCGGGTGGTTTATTCCACGGTGACCGTTAAACATTTTCTCTGTTCCAATTCCGTTTGCCAATGCAAGTAGTTGATGTCCCAGACAGATACCGAACATTGGTTTCTCTGCTGTTAGGATATCCTTAACGGTTTCCAGAGCATAAGGCATTGCTGCAGGGTCGCCAGGGCCATTTGAAACAAAATAGCCGGCAGGTTTCCATTCTTCCATTTCTGTGAATGTAGTTTTAGCAGGGAAGACTTTTAAATAAACATCGCGATTGCCGAAGTTTCTCAGGATGTTTTTCTTTATTCCTAAATCTAATACCGCTATTCTGTATTCAGAATTTTCATCACCGTAATAGTAAGGTTCTTCGGTTGATACTTGTGAAGACAGTTCCAGTCCTTCCATGGATGGAACCTCCTTCAATCGGTTTTTTAATTCTTCTATATCTAAGATTTCTGAGGATATGATTGCGTTCATTGCTCCTTTGTCGCGGATATGACGAACAAGGGAACGAGTGTCAATGTCTGAAATACCCACTAAGTTCTCTTCTTCAAAGTAGGTCTGAATTGACTTGCTCGACATTTTCCTGCTTGGTGTAATGTTGTAGTTTTTGCATACCAGACCTGCTATTTGAATTTTTGCTGATTCCTCTTCATAGTCGCTTATCCCATAGTTTCCGATATGAGCATTGGTGCTAACCATAATTTGCCCGAAGTAGGACGGGTCTGTAAAAATCTCCTGGTACCCAGTCATTCCAGTATTGAAGCAAATTTCACCTGTTGTGGTTCCAATTTTTCCGGCTGCTTTGCCATAATAAACAGTGCCGTCTTCTAATAATAAAATCGCTGGTAGATTTGTGTAAGTAGTCATTCTTTTTAATTATTTCTTTTTCTAAATGGTGAGGCGTGAAAATTTTCAGAAATCAGCGGATAAAAAAAATGGCCATTGAAGGCCTCAAATAAATGGAAAATAGGATCTGTACCGTTGTTTTTGACAGTATCTTGGCATTTGGGAATGAAGTAAAAGACTTCAATTTTCACAAAGGACAAAGGTAAGAAATTTTCGATATATGTTTGAGCTTTTTTTTAATTAAAGTTCTTTGCGCAATCTGGCAACCGGAATATTCATGGCTTCCCGATATTTTGCTACGGTTCTTCTGGCAATGGGGTAACCTTTTTCTTTCAATATCTCCGTTAGTTTTTCATCGGCAAGAGGTTTTCTCTTGTCTTCATTAGCGATGCATTCTTCTAAAATCTTCTTAACTTCTTTGTTAGACACTTCTTCTCCGCTTTCAGTTTGAATGGCTTCTGAGAAAAAGGATTTTAATAGAAATGTGCCAAACTCGGTTTGAACATATTTGGAGTTTGCTACGCGAGAAACAGTGGATATATCCATATCAACCCTATCTGCGATATCTTTCAGAATCATGGGGCGTAAATTTCGATCATCTCCTGTAAGAAAATACTCGTATTGATAGTTCATGATGGCACTCATGGTTTTTAAAAGTGTTTGCTGTCTTTGTTTGATGGCATCAATAAACCATTTTGCAGAATCTAGCTTCTGCTTTACAAACTGTACAGCTTCTTTCATCTTTTTGTCCTTCTGGTCTGATTTCTCATAATGCTGAAACATTTCCTGATAAGATTTGCTTACCCGAAGTTCAGGGGCATTGCGAGAATTTAAGGTCAGCGTTAGTGTACCATCATTGTTTTGTATGTGGAAATCGGGGATAACGTGAAGTTGTTTTCCTGCAACGGCTCCAGAGTCGCCTGGTTTGGGATTTAGTTTTAAGATTTCATCAATAATGGCTTTCAGCTCTTCTGAATTGATGTTAAGAGTCCTTTCTAATTTATCGTAGTGTTTTCTTGTGAATTCCTCCAGATGGTTTTCTATCAGCTGTATTGCCTTTTGTATCGTTACGTTTTGGTTGTCTTTTTTTCTTAATTGAATTAATAAGCATTCTTGCAGATCCCGGGCCCCAACACCAGAAGGGTCGAAGCGTTGGACTTTCTCCAGTACATTGAGGATTTCGTCTTCACTTGCAATTACATTTTGAGAGAAAGCTAAATCGTCAGTTAGGGATTCAATGGGACGGCGTAGGTAGCCATCGTCGTCTAAACTTCCTATAATCTGTTGGCCAATTAACAAATCCTTTTCTGATAAAGACAATAGATCCAATTGTTGTTTCAGGTTCTCAAAAAATGAATGCTGAATGGCTATTGGTATTTCTTTTCGGTCATCTTCATCATCGTTATTATGATTGCTTGAACCGCTGTAATCGTTTATATTGTCGTCTTGCAAGTATTCTTCGACGTTAAACTCTTCGTTATCAGAGTTTTGTTCTTCCTGAGTAGCCTGGTCTCCAGGGTCTTTGTCGGGATAGTCCTCTTGTGGTTCGTTCATGTTGGCAAGGCTAAGATCTTCCAGAGCAGGGTTTTCTTCTAGCTCTTCCTTGATCCTGGCATCTAATGAAACGGTAGGCACCTGCAGTAGTTTGATAAACTGTATCTGCTGAGGTGATAGTTTTTGTAATAGTTTTTGTTGTAGACTTTGTTTAAGCATATTCTTTATACAGGGCAAACTTACATTAAAAAGTGTAAAAATTTGTTGCTTGACAAAAATGCAGTTTTTGCTATATATGTTCTAGGTGTTAATATAAAAAATCTTGACGGTATCTTTGTATTAATTTTTCTTTCTGGTAAGAATCAGCTATAATTTTTCTATTATTGTAATGCAAATTTTTTGTTATCTATTCATTTAAACGACAAATAATGGGAATGATTAAAGAATTTAAAGAGTTTGCCATGCGTGGAAGCGTGGTGGATCTCGCTGTCGGTGTGATTATCGGTGCTGCTTTCGGAAAGATCGTAACTTCATTGGTTGATGATATGATTATGCCGATTGTTGGTTTTATTACAGGTGGCATTGATTTTTCTTACATGAAATATGTGATTAAAGAAGGCGATCCGGCAAATGATGTTCCTGATGTTGCCATTATGTATGGTAATTTCATTAATGTGGTTGTTCAGTTTCTAATTGTGGCTTTCGTTATATTCTTAGTAATAAAAGGGATTAATTCATTGCAAAGAAAGAATAAGGCAGAAGAGCCGGCACCTGCACCTGCTGGTCCGACACAAGAAGAGTTGCTTGCAGAGATCAGGGATTTATTGAAAAGACAGGCATAAAATATTATCGAATCTTATTTGATAATATAATGATTAAGCTTTACATTTGCATTCTCAATTTTTTAGAATTTAATATACAAGAGTTTTAATATAACGTCATGAAAAGAACATTTCAGCCTTCGCAGCGTAAAAGAAGAAATAAGCACGGGTTCAGAGAGCGTATGAGCACTGCAAACGGTAGAAGAGTTTTAGCTGCCAGAAGAGCTAAAGGAAGAAAAAGATTATCCGTATCTGACGAAGGTCGTCATAAATCTTAATTCATTAGCTGGTGCTTTTCTGCCTTATTATCCGTTTGGGGATTTGAGTGTATTTGAGAAGTACTTGTTAAATGGAAAGAAATAAATTTAAAAAAGAAGAACGGCTTTGTAATAAAAGACTTATTAATGTCCTTTATGAAAGCGGTTCTTCTTTTATTTTATACCCCTATAAGGTAGTATTCCATCCGACTGAAGAACTTGCCGTACCTGTGCAAGTTTTAATATCCGTACCTAAACGTAGATTTAAACGCGCTGTTGATCGTAATTTATTAAAGCGCCGGATCCGGGAGGCTTATCGTTTACAAAAGAATAGTTTAATTTACCCTTCGCTGGCAGATAATCACATCTTGCTTTCTATTCAATATATTGGAAATAAGATTGAGCCTTATGATTTTATTTTCAGCAAGATGAACGCACTTATGCTTAAATTGCACGATGAATATAGTAAAGTTCATATGGAATGAGGTTGTAAAGAAGTTCTTTGGATGGCTGTTTTTGTTGGTCATTCGGGTTTATCAGATCTTTATTTCTCCTCTTTTTGGTGCTTCATGTCGTTATACACCCACTTGTTCTCAATACGGCCTTCTTGCTATCAAGAAATACGGACCTTTTAAAGGTGGATGGCTGACTTTAAAAAGAATCGGTCGTTGCCACCCGTGGGGAGGTCATGGACATGATCCTGTTCCTTGATACACTAAATAATAAATATCTTTGTACATGATTATCCTTCAAATTGAAACCGCAACTTCTGTTTGTTCCGTTGCTTTATCGGAGTCTGGTAAGACAATCCATTTGGCTGAATTGAATGAGCCCAATGCACACGCTGCTAAGCTTACACGTTTAATAGAGCAAGTAATACGAGAAGCGTCGCTGACTTTGTCTGATCTAGACGCAGTAGCAGTGAGCAAGGGGCCGGGTTCTTATACGGGCTTGCGCATTGGCGTATCTACTGCAAAGGGCTTATGTTATGGACTTGATGTTCCTGTAATAGCCATTGATTCGTTGCATTCTCTTGCGGCTGGATATGTGCAAGAGAATCCAGCTTTACCGGAAAATGCATTGATCTGCCCAATGATTGATGCTCGTCGGCTAGAAGTATATACAGCAGTTTTTAATAGAGACTTGGTGCTTGAGCAGCCTACGAAAGCTCAGATTATTAATGTGGATTATTTTGACTCACTGCCTTTAAATGCTCCCTTGTTTTTGTTTGGCGACGGGGCAGATAAATTTACAGATATGTTTGCTGAGAGGGAGAATATTCAGGTAATTTCAGGGTTCAGGCAATCTGCGGATTTTCTTAGTAAGCCGGCTTATGAAGCGTTTCTTAAGTCAGATTTTGAAGATGTAGCTTATTTTGAACCTTTTTATCTAAAGGATTTTGTCCCTATGAAACCTAAGAAAAAACAAGAGGGAGTATAAATATACTCCCTCTTATCGTTATTATAGTTTAGTGTTATCCGCATTTGGATGAACCACAGTCTTTACAAGTTAGGCATCCTTCCTGATAATGTAAATTAGTAGAATTACAATTCTGACATTTTTGCTTGGTTGCTTCTGTGCCATCTGGAACGTAACGTTTTAGGGCACGGGCAACACCATTCTTCCATGTATTGATAGATTCATCTAATTGTAAACTGCTGATCAGGTCAACCACTTTTTCAATAGGCATTCCATGGCGTAATGTACTTGAAATTAATTTTGCATAATTCCAGTATTCCGGGTTAAACTTATAAGAGAGCCCTTCAATGGTTGTTTTGTATCCGCGTTTGTTTTCATATTGAAAGTCATAACGGGAAGTGCCATCTTCGTTGTAGTTCTTTATGATGAGTCCTCTATTTAACCATCTTGGAATAATTATTCCATCTTCATCGTCAACAAGACCGGTAAATATTTCATAAGGACGGTCGTCGATTAATCCGATAAAGGCTATCCATTTATCTTTATTGTTTTGGAAACGAACGATATCGGCGTCCAAAACGGTTGGGCGGATGGTTGGAAATATCGAAAGGCTACTGATGGTTTCTTCTTCTTTCTTTTCTTCGTTTGAGATAAGCACTCCGGCACGAGATCCATCACGGTAAACTGTTACTCCTTTACATCCTGCTTTCCAGGCTTCCATGTAAAGTTCACCTACTAAATCCTCGGATACATCATTCGGCATATTGATCGTTACGCTAATCGAATGATCTACCCATTTTTGAATGGCGCCTTGCATTTTAACCTTTTTAAGGTAGTCAACATCGTTGGATGTCGCTTTATAGTAAGGAGATATTTCAATAAACTTATCAAGTTCTGCCTGAGAGTAATTTTTTGTAATATCGTGTCCGTTGATTTCCATCCATTCTTTAAAACGGTGATGGAATACAACATATTCTTCCCAAGAATCGCCTACTTCATCAACAAAATCTACCCGTACATTTTTGTCATTAGGATTAACTTTTCTTCTTCTCTTATACACAGGAAGAAATACCGGTTCTATTCCCGAAGAGGTTTGTGACATCAAACTGGTAGTGCCGGTTGGGGCAATGGTAAGTAGTGCGATGTTTCTTCTGCCGTACTCGGTCATTTGATAATAAAGCTCCGGATCTGCTTCTTTTAAACGCAATACAAAAGGATTGTCTTTTTCTCTATCATTGTTGTATATAGCGAAAGCGCCACGGTCTTTTGCGGTTAAAACAGATCCGCGATAAGCTTCGATAGCCAGAGTTTTGTGAATCTTAACTGAGAATTCTACTCCTTCGTCGCTTCCATATCTTAAACCTAAAGCAGCTAGCATATCGCCTTCAGCAGTTATACCAATACCAGTTCTGCGACCTTCTTTTGCTTTTTTACGAATTTCTAACCATAAATTGTGTTCTACTCCTTTGATGATAATGTCTTCCGGATCATTCTCGATTTTTTGTAGAATGGCATCAATCTTTTCTAATTCAAGATCAATAATATCATCCATAATTTTCTGTGCGTAGTGCACATGCTTTTTAAATAGATCCCAGTTAAAACTTGCCTTTTCTGTAAAAGGATTGTCAACATACGAGAACAGGTTGATAGCTAATAGACGACATGAGTCGTATGGGCAAAGTGGTATTTCTCCGCAAGGGTTTGTGGATACAGTTTTATAGCCCAGGTCTGCATAGCAGTCGGGTAAAGATTCGCGAATGATTGTATCCCAGAATAAAATTCCCGGTTCAGCAGATTTCCATGCATTATGAACGATCTTTTTCCAGATTCTGGTAGCGTCTGTTTCATTTTGATGACTAGGGTTATTGCCTTCAATCGGGTATTGTTGGATATAAGGTGTATTGCTTTCTACAGCGTGCATGAAGGCATCGTCTATTCGAACAGATACATTGGCTCCGGTAACCTTTCCTTGGGTCATTTTGGCATCTATGAAGCTTTCTGCATCTGGGTGTTTTATGGCAACTGATAGCATTAGAGCGCCTCTACGACCATCTTGCGCGACCTCACGGGTAGAATTCGAATAACGCTCCATGAAAGGAACCAAGCCGGTAGATGTTAGTGCAGAGTTTTTTACGGGCGAGCTTTTCGGGCGGATATGAGAAAGATCATGACCAACGCCACCTCTTCTTTTCATTAATTGAACCTGTTCTTGATCGATCTTCATAATTCCTCCATAGGAATCAGAGGGTCCATCTGAGCCGATTACAAAGCAGTTGGAAAGTGAAGCAATTTGATAAGGATTTCCAATTCCGGTCATCGGACTTCCTTGAGGTATGATGTATTTGAAGTCCTTTACGAGGTCGAATATTTCATCTTCTGTTAGCGGGTTCGGATAGTTTTTTTCAATCCTTGCTATTTCACTAGCAATTCTCCGATGCATATCATTGGGAGTTTGCTCAAAGAGAGTTCCGTATGAATCTTTTAATGCGTATTTGTTTACCCAAACGCGAGCAGCAAGTTCGTCGCCTTTGAAATACTTTAAAGAAGCTTCGAATGCTTCGTCCAGAGTAAATGTTTTCGTTTTTTCGGTGGGCTTCGTTATTTCCATTCGATTTGGGTTTTAATAATGAACTGTTAATGAAATGATTTGTTAATCTACCAGTGAATAATCTGATGTAAACAAATATAACTTTTTAAAATATATTTTAAATTTAAAAATAAACCTTTTGAAAAAAGTTTACAAACACTCGGTGTTAATTAGTTGATTATGAATAGTTTGATTTTTGAAAACTGTGGAGAAGTTTTCAAATTTTAAAATTGTTAGGTAACTTTTGTAAAAAAACTAAAAAATGTGTATATAGATAAAATGATTATTTATCTAAAAAACTGCCGTATAGATTGGTAATGAACTGGTCGCCATTGCCTGATAACTGTAATGAAAAAGCATAGAAGTTTTTGAATCCGAAGTTGTCGGTATTCTGATAGTTTTTCAGAAAAGGAGTATTCAAATTTCTTTCTATTGCAGCATCGGCATTCTCACGGTGTATAAAAAGTGAAAAATTAGACGAGGGAGATTGCAGTTCATTATAGCGGATGTAACTTTCATCTTTCGTTAAAAGATCATCATTCTTAATGTTTTCGAGGTAGGTAGCTAAAGTTGTTTCTGTATTTGCTATTACCAAGTATCCGTTCGCATAGGTGAAGAAGGGTCTTTTGAACTCCTTGAATGGATCTCCTAAAGAATAGTAGAGGAGGTTTGAATTGTCGAATTGCCGACTAGTACTATCGCTATTCACTGTACTTATTTTATTTGCTATCTGAGAATATTCCAATGAATCTCGGATAGCAATTAGCCCGATTTCTTCTCCTGATTTTAAGGTAAGTGTGGCAAATTCATTTCCCCATATAGACAATAGTTCGTCATCGACAACTACATCGTTTTGATTTTCGATGTATCTGATTTGTTCTTTTAATTGTTTTAATTCCTTACGTTTTTCTAAAAGCTTTTCCAGATTATTATGAAAATCTGTATAGTTTGAAATTCCGTAGGTTGCAACTTCTGCAACATTTCCTGGTAACCAGTTTTTCAATTGATGAGAAACTGGTTCTTGCGAGAGAAACAAATTTAAATAAGATGAATCGGAGGACGAGATGGAACTTGTGCCGCTAAACATTAACACATCTGATTTGTAATTCAAATCGAGCATCGATACACCATCTAATGATTCAAATAAAGGAAGAGTTCCTGTTTGCCGTTTAGTGAATAATGAAAGTAAGTCTTTTAATTGACTATGATTGATGTAAAGTTGTAAAGGAGAATTGTTTTTAAGATTGTTTTCTTGAAACTTTTCCAGAAAAAGTTCTGAAAGGTGTTCAGACTTTTGGTTTAATGATTGTTCAATAAGTGAACTTGAAAAGCTGAACATCGCTTTTTCAGGTTGAATAGATGCATAGACCTTTTTAGAGATAGAAGGTAGCGATAGTTCATAATAACTTATTTCGCCATTCTCAATAAATTTGGAACTTACCGTTGAGCTAAAGTTGGATTTAAAAAGATCAAAATTGTCTATTGCTTTAAGTGGGATGTTTAATAGCCAAAACAGGCTGTCTTTTTCATTATGAAAAGAGAGGTATATGGGTTGCTGATTCGTAGCTGCTATGAAATTATCATTTTCGAGAAAGGTTGTTTTAAGCGTCTTTAATTCATTAAATTCTTCTTTTCCAAGTATAAATTCAAAGCTTTTATAGTCTTTAAAAAGGTCGTAAAAGATTGAATCGTTATTGAATGATAACAGTAGAGAAGCATTTGCAGGAATGTCGGCCAGGTATTGTGTTGTAGCCTTTTGTTTTTGATTTAATCGCGAAAAATATAAACCTGAAACAACGATTATTGCAATTAATAGGAAAACTATAAGAATGATTGTTTTTTTCATGTTTGCTCACAAAGTTAAATATTTAAGAACGAAGGGGACGAAAATCTAAAAGGTTTATTAAATTTAACCGAAATTAGCATTATGAACAAACGTATTATTCTTGTCGGAGCTTTATTTGGTATTATCGGCGTAATTCTCGGAGCTTTTGGAGCTCATGGACTTGAAGGCAAAGTGAGTGCTACGAGCTTAGATAATTGGAAAACTGCTGTTAGTTATCAATTCTATCATACTTTTGCGATCTTATATTTATCTACTTTCTCCAGAGCGAAGAATGGTTTGATAAACTTCTCTTTTATCACTTTCACATTAGGTATTATTCTTTTTTCAGGATCTCTTTATTTGTTAGCAACCCGAGAAATAACCCAGCTTTCTGCTTCGTTTCTTGGCCCAATAACCCCATTAGGTGGTTTGTGTTTTATTTTGGGTTGGATAGGTTTGTTTATAGCAACTATAAGGCATAAATAATTGAAGACTTATTTTGTAGATGTAATATTACCCCTGGCAATCGGGAAAACCTATACATATCGTGTACCCAAGCAGTTGGATGGTTCTGTAGAGGTTGGTAAACGGGTGGTAGTTCAGTTTGGAAAAACAAAAATCTATTCGGCTATCATTCATGCCATTCATGAGAAGGCACCAGAACGCTACGAGGCAAAGTATATATTAGATGTACTAGATGAAAAGATTGTTGTAAAAGCAGAGCAATTGGCTTTATGGGAATGGATATCTGACTATTACCTCTGCCAATTAGGGGAAGTGATGCAGGCTGCTTTACCATCAGCTTTGAAACTAGCAAGTGAAACAAAAATTATCGCTTCTGATTTGGATACAATAGATCGTAATGAATTGAGCGATAAGGAGTATTTGATATTGGATGCTTTGGAGATATCTCCCGAAATAAAAGTCAGTGATATTATTAAGCTATTGGGTCAGAAAACTGTTTTGCCAATTTTAAAGGGTTTGCTGGATAAAGGTGTAATTCGAATCTCTGAGGAAATTTCTGAACGTTATAAGCCGAAAAAGAAAGCTTTTGTTAGCTTAAATCCTATTTATGGAGACCAGGATGCAAAACGTGAGTTGTTTGAAAGCTTAAATCGAGCACCCAAACAACTGGATGCAGTAATGACTTATATCCATTTAAAAAGGAGTCAGGAAAAAGTTTCAAAGGCCGAGTTATTGGAATTTTCAGGTTGTGGAAATTCTGCATTCACGGCATTAGTTAATAAAGAGGTTCTTTATGTCCGAGAGGAAGTCGTTAGCAGGATTTCAAATAGTGGTGATGAATTGCTGAAGGAGGTAATATTAAGCGAAGCGCAACAGAATGCTTTTGATAGAATTAAGGAAGGGTTTATAAATAAAGAGATTTCTCTATTATATGGAGTAACGGCATCCGGGAAAACTGAGATCTATATTAAGCTTATTCATGAGGTCGTTAATGAAGGTAAATGTGCTTTATATCTACTTCCAGAAATTGCTTTAACTACACAAATAATAGAAAGGCTTCGATTTCATTTTGGATCTAAAATAGGTGTATATCACTCTCGTTTAAGTGAGAATGAGAGGGCGGAGGTTTGGAAGAAAGTGCTAGATGGAGAAATTCAAATCATTTTAGGGGCCCGGTCTTCGGTGTTTCTTCCATTTTGTGATTTAGGATTGGTAATCGTAGATGAAGAGCATGAGGTTTCATATAAGCAGTTTGATCCGGCACCTCGATATCAAGCAAGAGATACGGCTATTTTTCTTGGGTATTTGCATCAAGCCAAGGTATTATTGGGTTCTGCCACCCCCTCTATCGAGAGCTATTATAATGCTAAGGCGGGAAAATATACTTTGGTAACACTGAATGAAAGGTATGGAACTGCTCAATTACCCTCCATTGAAATTGTTAATCTAAAATCAGATACAAAGCAAAAGGCCACTAATCCTTATTTTACACCGGTATTAATTAAGAATATTGAAGAAACCCTGGCAAAGAAGGAACAGGTTATCCTGTTTCAAAATAGGAGAGGACATACTCCGATCCTGCTTTGCGCAACTTGTGGTTATTCTCCAAAATGCGTTCATTGTGATGTGAGTTTAACTTATCATAAAAGCAGCGGACAAATGCATTGTCATTATTGTGGTTTCCGTGAAGAGCTTATTCGTGTTTGTCCGGCTTGTGGTTCTACACATCTTCAGAATAAGGGCTTTGGAACTCAGCGTATTGAAGAAGAGCTTAGCTATTTATTGCCAGATGCAAGTATAGCGAGGCTAGATTTGGATTCAACACGATCTAAGTTTAGTTTTGAGAAAATATTAACAGATTTTGATGAGCATCGTTATGATATCCTAATTGGTACTCAGATGGTTGCTAAGGGACTTGATTTTGGAAAGGTTAGTTTGATCGGTGTAATCAATGCGGATAGTTTGATTAATTATCCTGATTTTCGTGCTTTTGAAAGGAGCTTTGCGATGTTGTCTCAGGTGAGTGGCAGAGCTGGGCGACGGGATATTCGAGGAAAGGTTATTATTCAAGCTTATGCTACGGGGCACCGTATATTGGAGCAGGTGGTAAACCACGATTATGAGACAATGTTTCTGACCGAAGTGACAGAGCGAAAGAGTTATGGCTACCCTCCATTTTACAGGTTGATTAAGATTGAAGTCAAGCATAAGGATAATCTCCGTGTTGTGGATTGTGCAAACCGATTAGCAATACAGTTGCGCCAGCAGTTTGGTGACCGTGTTTTGGGGCCGGAAGAACCTTTAATTGGACGCATACGAAATTACTATATTAATACTATCTTATTGAAAATGGAACGTGCGACGGTTAGTATTTCTAAAGTAAAAGAAGTGCTTAGGGATATTATTGTAAACTATAATACGGATAAACTAAACAAGGGATCTTTTTTGCATGTAGATGTAGATCCGTATTAATTCCTTCTTATTCAAGTAAGTGTATTTTGTTTCTATGCAAAGGCTTTTTTTGTGTAATTTTGGGTAGTTATGGCCTATAAGTTTATTGATAATTATCGAGAAAAGGGAGCTAGAAAGCTATTGGTGAAACTGCTTGAAAAGCGTGGTATTGAAGATAAAAATGTTTTACGAGCGATAGGAAAGGTTCCGAGGCATTTCTTTTTTGATGAAACTTTCTGGATTAAAGCATATCAAGATATTGCTTTCCCTATTGGAGATGGACAAACCATATCTCAACCCTATACGGTAGCTTATCAAACGGAGTTGTTGCATGTTAAAAAAGGTGATAAGGTTCTTGAGATTGGAACCGGATCGGGTTATCAGACCTGCATACTTCTTGAATTAGGAGCTGAGGTTTATACTATTGAAAGACAAAAGAGTTTGTATGATCGGGTTATTCAAGTTTTACCCCATATGGGCTACCGTCCTTTCTTTTTTTATGGGGATGGTTCAAAAGGAATTGAAGAACATGCTCCTTATGATAAGATTATAGTTACTGCAGGTGCACCTATGGTACCCGAAATTATGTTAAAGCAGCTCAAGATAGGAGGTATTCTTGTGATTCCGGTGGGTGATGAGAAGCAGCAGAAGATGGTGACAATTCTGAGGGTAGGAGAAGATGATTTTGATCGAATAGAGTTGGATACTTTTCGTTTTGTTCCGCTTGTAGGCGATGAAGCTTGGTAGTTAAAAATTAGAACCTTAGTATTGTTCGTCTGTACCAGGGAAGCTATTGTCTTTCACGTCTTTTATATATTGCTGTACTGCTCCTTTGATTTCTCCATGTAAATTTAAGTACTGTCTTAAAAATTTAGGTTTGAAGTTCTCAGTAAGACCTAACATGTCATTCACAACTAATACTTGTCCGTCACAACCCATTCCGGCACCTATGCCAATTGTTGGGATACGTGTGTGGCTTGATAATTCACCAGCTAGTTTTGCTGGTATTTTTTCTAGTACAACTGCAAAGCATCCTGCTTCCTGAAGGACATGAAGATTGTTTTTTAAAACATGAGCTTCTGATTCGCTTTTTGCACGTACTCCAAAACTTCCGAATTGATTGATTGATTGGGGTGTTAGTCCTAGATGTCCTACTACAGGTATTCCTGCTGAAACGATTTTTTCTACTGCTTCTTGGATTTCTGCTCCTCCTTCCAGTTTAACACCATGTGCGCCACTTTCCTTCATAATCCGGATTGCTGATTCTAAGGCCTTACTTGAAGAGCCCTGATAGCTTCCAAAAGGCAAGTCGACAATTACCATAGCCCACTTTACTGCCCTTACTACAGATGAGGCATGGTAAATCATTTGATCTAAGGTAATTGGTAATGTTGTACTATGTCCTGCAAAGACATTGGCGGCAGAGTCGCCTACTAATATGATTTCAATACCAGCTTGATCCAGAATACTGGCCATTGAGTAATCATAAGCTGTTAACATCGTTATTTTTTCGCCAGAATTCTTCATCTCCATGATGGTAGATGTACTGATGCGTTTCATTTCTTTGTGTTCAGACATAACACAAATGTAAATAATTCATTTCATTTTTTGTTATCTTTGTTCGTATGTTAACTATAACCGAAGAGAACTATTTAAAAGCATTGTTGCATCTTTCTGCACGTGAATTAAAGAATCTAGGTGTTGGTACGAATCAACTTGCAGTAAAATTGAATGTCCGTCCGGCTACTGTTAATAATATGGTAAAGAAGTTGAAGGATAAAGAGTTGGTTGATTCTGAAAAGTATGGTAAGATATCTCTTACAAGTAAGGGTAGATCGTTGGCTGTGCAAATCATCAGGAAGCATAGGTTGTGGGAAACATTTTTATTTACCAAACTTGATTTTACTTGGGATGAGGTACATGAGGTAGCTGAACAACTTGAACATATTCGATCTGAAAAGCTGATTGAGAAGCTGGATAAGTTCTTGGATTATCCGCAATATGATCCGCATGGAGATGAAATCCCTTCGAAGAATGGTAAGTATAAGGTTGAGGTAAAAAAAACTCTGTCCGATTGTAAACCCGGTTCTGTTTGCGAGATTGTATCTGTGAAAGATAATGATACTGATTTCTTGCAGTATGTAGGTTCACTTGGTATTGGAATTAATAGCAAAGTTGAAGTGATCAACAAATTAAATTTTGACGGTACACTTTCTTTGAAGATAGATAATAATAAAGTCAGCGTTTCTCAGAAAATAGCCGAAAATATATATATAAAATAATTATGAATTTGTCGTCAGACATTAATGTAAAGAATAAGAAGGCTTATTTTGAATACCATATACTCGATAAATATATTGCAGGTATTTCTTTGTTAGGTACTGAAATAAAGTCGATCAGGTCGGGTAAGGTTAATATAAATGATTCATTTTGTTCCTTTTTGGATGGTGATTTACACATTCGTAACATGCATATTTCGGAATATTCACACGGATCATTTTATAACCATGAAGCACGACGGGACCGGAAGTTGCTTTTGACAAAGAAAGAACTGAAGAAGCTTTTAGTTAAGGGAGAAGAGCGGGGCTATACAATAGTTCCTTTAAGGATGTTTATTAGTAGTAGGGGTTTCGCAAAGTTGGAAATAGCTTTGGCTCAGGGTAAGAAGGATTTTGATAAACGAGATACCATTAAAGATCGTGAGAATAAACGTGAGCTTGATAGGGTAATGAAGCGAGGTTAATTTAAAAGTTAATCTTGTATTGCTTTCCAGATTAGATCCTTTAATTCTGACAAATTCTTCTGTGCAGCTGCAGATATAAAAACATAAGGCACATTTTTCGGAAGTTCTTTTTCCATTTCTTGCTTTAGCTCATCATCCAGTAAATCAAGCTTAGTGATTGCTAAAACGCGTGGCTTATCGATAAGTTCCGGGTTGTATTCTGTTAATTCTTTCAATAGAATTTCATATTCCTGAGCAATACTTCTTGTTGTATCAGTTGGAATAGTGAATAATAGCACGGAATTTCTTTCTATATGTCTTAAAAAACGATATCCCAATCCTTTACCTTTTGATGCACCCTCAATGATTCCGGGAATATCTGCCATGATAAACGATTTGTTATTACGATAGGAAACAATTCCTAAATTGGGTACAAGTGTTGTAAACGCATAATCAGCAATTTCAGGTTTAGCTGCTGACACAACAGAAAGCAACGTAGATTTGCCAGCATTAGGGAAGCCAACTAGGCCGACATCAGCAAGGATTTTTAATTCTAGTATTATCCAGCGCTCCTGACCAGCTTCTCCGGTTTGTGCAAAGCGTGGTGTTTGTTTTGTAGCACTTTTAAAGTGCCAGTTACCTAAACCACCACGGCCACCAGGAGTTAATATTTTAGTTTCTCCATCTTCAGTAATTTCGAAAAGTATTTCGCCAGTTTCAGCATCTTTTGCAACGGTTCCTAAAGGTACTTCTAGGGTATCATCGTTTCCGTCTTTACCGGTGCTAAGTGATTTGCCACCATTTTCTCCATTCTCAGCAATTATATGCTTTCTGAATTTTAAATGAAGAAGGGTCCAGAGTTGTTTATTACCCTTTAATATTATATGTCCGCCACGACCACCGTCACCACCATCCGGGCCACCTTTAGCTGTGTTTTTATCTCTATGGAGATGTGCAGAGCCAGAGCCTCCTTGTCCTGAACGGCAGCAAATCTTCACATAATCAACAAAATTGGAGCCCTGGGACATGTCTTTTCTTATTTTAATTTTTCAATGACTTCAGATATTTTATTGAAAATATCGTCGATTGTGCCAATACCGTACACTGTGTTAAGTTTTCCTTGTTGTTTGTAAAAATTGGCAACAGGTGTAGTTTTCGATTGGTATTCTGCAATTCGTTTTCGGATAATTTCTGGATTAGCATCATCTGCTCTTCCCGAATCTTTGCCACGTAATAGTAGTCTCTTTTCTAATTCATCTTCATTTACTTCAAGAGAGATCATTCCGGCAATTTGCTCATTGTGCTTTTGTAAAAGAGCATCTAATGCCTCTGCTTGGGCAACTGTTCTTGGGAAACCATCAAAAATAAATCCATTAACATCTGGATTTTTAGCTAATTGGTTATTTATCATTCCGATTACTACTTCATCGGGCACCAATTTGCCCTCATCCATTAATTTCTTTGCTTCTAAGCCTAAGGTTGTACCATTGCTTATTTCGCTGCGAAGTAAATCTCCTGTTGATAAATGAATCAGTTGGTATTTCTCGATTAATTTTTGTGATTGAGTTCCTTTACCGGCTCCTGGTGGGCCAAATAATACTAAGTTTAGCATAGTAGTATAAAGTTAAAAAGCCTAATCAGCTGTTAGATTAGGCTTTGTAATTAAAAACGTGCACTTGAAGGGAGTCGAACCCCTAACCTCCTGATCCGTAGTCAGGTGCTCTATCCAGTTAAGCTACAAGTGCGTCCTGAATCGGAATGCAAAGATATAATTCCATTCTAATATCCGGAAATATTTCTGCTAAAATATAAAATTATTTTTTTCACCCTGATAAACGGATCCCGGCTGTGCTTGGTATTCAGTAGATTAATGATTTTATTACAGGTGATTTATATTAAAAATTAACAGAATGATATTCTTTGACACTATTTTGTACTTTTAACGTTATATTTAGGAATATGAAAATTTCCAGTTATTTGCAATTTAATGAAAAGGTTACCATGAAGCGTAAAACGGTTCGTGTCAGAGATATAAGTATTTCTTATTTACTTAAAGATAGTTCTCAAGCAGAATCAACAATCATTTTTATTCATGGATTTCCCTTCAATAAGAATATGTGGATTGGACAATTAGATGCTTTGCCTTCTGCCGTTCGTGGAATTGCTTTGGATGTTCGTGGCCATGGCAATACAACAAGCGGTCATGGGTTTTTTAATATGGACGTGTTTGCGAAGGACCTTATTGCATTTATTGAGACTTTGAAGTTAGAAAGAGTTGTATTGTGTGGAATTTCTATGGGAGGATATATTGCTTTAAGAGCTTTTGAATTAAGACCTGCACTGTTTTCAGGAATTGTTTTAAGTGATACCCATTCTTTTGCAGATACAGATGCAGGGAAGCTCAAACGCTTTGCTACAATTGAATCGGTGTTGAAGCATGGTAAGAGAATTTATGCGATTGGATTCGTCTCCAGTATTTTTTCTAAAAAGTCTATTGAAGAAAAGCCGGAGGTTGTAGACCTCATAAAAAGTTCTATTCGTAGGAATACGGAGTCTAGCATATGTGCCACACTATTGGCTTTAGCTTCGAGGACTGACACAACTTCAGTTTTGAAAAATATGAATGTGCCGGTCTTGATTCTTCGGGGAGAGGAGGATGGCATTGTTTCATTGGAGCAGGTGAAGAGTATGGAAGAATTAATCCCAGATGTAAAACATATCGAAATTCCCGATTGCGGGCATTTGCCGAATCTTGAAAACCCGGTTCGTTTTAATGGTGAAATCAGAAACTTCTTAATAAGTAAAATTCTGTAGACTCCTGTTTTTTCGATAAAAAATGGGTTAGATTTGTATCTAATTCTAATAGAAATGATTCGTGTCGCAATTAATGGTTTTGGCCGGATTGGTCGAAATACGCTTCGTACTATTCTCAATAGGCAAGAGAGGATAAGAGTAGTTGCAATAAATGATTTAGCGGATAGTAAAACATTGGCTCATTTATTTAAGTATGATTCTGTTCATGGTCCTTATCCTGGAGAAGTTTTAAGTGAGTCTGGAAAGATTATTGTTGATAGTAATGAAATTCTAGTACTTTCGGAGAGAAATCCTGCTACGTTACCCTGGAGTGAATTAAATATAGATGTTGTTATTGAGTCAACAGGTTATTTTACTCATAAGGCAGATGCAGAAAAGCATATTTTAGCAGGTGCAAAGCAGGTATTAATTTCTGCTCCTTCTCCTGATAGGGAAATACCAACCGTGGTTTTGGGAGTCAATGATTCTAGCATTGACTTTGATTTACCTATTCTTTCTAATGCTTCTTGCACTACAAATAATGTTGCTCCTTTGGTAAAAGTATTGGATGATAACTGGGGAATTGTGGATGGGTATATTACGACTGTTCACTCTATGACTGGTGATCAGAATTTACATGATGCGCCGCATCGCGATCTGCGAAGAGCACGAGCTGCATCAGCATCTATTATCCCTACCAGCACAGGGGCTGCTAAAGCAATTACCAATGTGTTCCCTCATTTAGAGGGTAAATTAGGGGGGGCAGGGATCCGTGTTCCTGTTTTAAATGGATCCCTAACTGATTTTACGTGCATTCTGAGAAAACAACCTACGGTAGAGGAGATTAATAACGCTTTTAAGAAAGCGGCTGAAGGTTCCTTGAAATATATATTGCAATATACAGAAGATCCTATTGTTTCAGTTGATATTGTAAACAGTGCTTATTCATGTATTTTTGATTCCTTATTGACTTCGGTGGTTGGGGGATTAATAAAAGTGGTAGGATGGTATGATAACGAATTTGGTTATTCTAATCGATTAGTAGATTTGTTGGTCTTGATTGAAGAGCGGAAATTAAATTAATTTGGGATGAGAATAGCTTTTATTACATCTGATGAAACATTGTCTTTGAGAAGCTTGCAACTTAGAGATGGCTGGGAATTCGATCGATGTCGTTTTGATTCTGATGAGATTGATGGAGCTTTTCACTTGGCACAAATCAATGATGATGATGAAGTAGTTTGTGTTTTATCCTTGCATCCACAAGAATATGAAAATTTAAATGGTAAAGGTTTTCAATTAAGAGGAATGGCTACTCATCCTCATTATTATAAAAAGGGACTTGGAAAGTCTTTAATAAAGTTTGCTGTTGCGGAGCTAAGAAGCAAAGGTGTTGATTATATCTGGTGTAATGCACGGAGAAATGCTTACCCTTTTTATGAAAAGATGGGCTTCGAATATATGTCGGATGAGTTTGAAATACCTACTGCTGGTCCGCATCGTAGAATGTATTTACAGCTTTCTGTCTAAATTTGTTTCTGTCGTGAATTATTCTAAATTTGTTGCGCGAATTGAATATTTTATAAAGAAGTAATAAATAATGAGAACAATAGATGATGTAAATTTTTCGGGTAAAAAGGCTTTGGTACGTGTAGACTTTAATGTTCCTTTGGACGAAAAGTTTAATGTGACAGATGATACACGTATCCAGGGGGCTTTGCCAACAATAAAGAAAATATTAAAAGATGGTGGAGCGGTTGTTTTAATGTCGCATTTTGGTCGCCCAAAAGAAGGGCCTACTGATAAATATTCTTTAAAACATATAGTAGATCATCTTTCAAAAGTATTGGATAAACCTGTACAATTTGCTACTGATTCTATTGGTGAAGATGCTCTTAAAAAAGCCTCTGACTTAAAATCGGGAGAAGTTTTATTGCTTGAGAATCTTCGTTTTTACAAGGAAGAAGAGAAAGGGGATGCAGATTTTGCTAAAAAGCTAGCTGCATTGGGCGATATTTATGTAAACGACGCTTTTGGTACTGCTCATAGAGCACATGCTTCGACTTCAATCATAGCGAATTATTTCCCTGACAATAAAGTTGTTGGTTATTTAATGGCAGCAGAGTTAGATAATGCAAAAAAAGTATTGGAACATGCCGATAAGCCTTTTACAGCCATTATGGGTGGAGCAAAGGTGTCTGATAAACTGCAGTTAATTGAATCGCTATTAAACAAAGTTGATAATTTGATCATCGGTGGAGGAATGGCTTACACTTTTATTAAAGCTCAAGGCGGTAGAATCGGTGATTCATTGGTTGAATTAGATAAGTTAGATTTAGCTCTTGATCTGATGAAAAAAGCGGATGAGAAAGGTGTTAATTTGATTCTTCCTACTGATGCAATTATAGCAGATTCGTTTTCGAATGATGCACCTCATTATCCTGGTGCCAATAATGAAATCCCTGATGATAAGATGGGATTAGATATTGGACCTAAATCTGCAGAGCACTTCGCTCAAATAATTAAGGCCTCCAATACCATTTTATGGAATGGGCCGATGGGGGTTTTTGAGATGGATAGCTATGCAAACGGAACAAAACTAGTTGCGAGTGCAATTGTTGCGGCAACTGAAAACGGAGCATTTTCATTAATCGGAGGTGGAGATTCTGCTGCAGCAATATCTAAATTTAAGATGACTGAGCATGTGAGTTATGTTAGTACTGGTGGTGGTGCACTTTTAGAATATATGGAGGGTAAGGAATTGCCTGGTGTAAAAGCAATAACTGAATAAAACCAATTATAACCTATATTATAATCCCTGATCGCTTAAGAGCTTTCAGGGATTTTTTTATGCTTTTAATAATGTAATAAAGCGAGGTTTTTTAGAAATATAGAATATTTGTTTTTGGTTGCTTTTTGAATAATCTTAGTTTTTGCATTTAAAACGGACTTTTTGTCTGATTTTAGCTGTGGAAAACTTTTTTGTGGGGGAAAGTGGGAGAAAGTGGAAGAAATTCATACTTTTACATTTGATTAGTTGAAATCGCTAAAGTATGGAACACTTTCTCGGAGAGTATGAATGCAAGTTAGACGCCAAGGGAAGAATGGTGTTGCCAGCTGCGCTCAAAAGGCAAATGCCTGATGTTGAGCGGGAGGGGCTTGTTATTAACCGAGGTTTGGAAAGTCATTTAGTAATTTATACTCGTCGGGAGTGGAATAAAATAATGGATGAGCTGAGTCGTTTGAATCAGTTTGAAAGGAAGAGTAGAGAATTTATTCGGAAATTTATGCGCGGAGCTTCTGAGCTCACATTAGATGCATCGGGTCGCGTGTTAATTCCAAAATCTTTGCAAGCCTATGCGGATATATCTTCCGAAGTCGTTTTAGCAAGCCAATTTAATAAAATCGAGGTTTGGTCAAAAGCAAAATATGATGAGCAATGGATAGATGAAGGAGATGATTTTGCAATTTTGGCTGAAGAGGTTATGGGTAACTTGAAAAGGAGGGAAGATGGAGAATGAGTATCATGTGCCGGTAATGCTTGACGAGTGTATTGAAGGTCTTCGTATAAATCCTGACGGAATATATGTGGATGTAACTTTTGGAGGTGGCGGGCATTCGAGAGCGATATTAGCCCGGTTAAGCGATCGGGGGAAGTTGTATGCTTTTGATCAGGATCCTGATGCAAAAAGGAATGTAATTCCGGATAGCCGTTTTACATTAATTCAGCAAAATTTCCGGTTTTTAAAAAATAATCTGAGGCTTCATGGTATTGAGGCCGTAGATGGAATTTTAGCTGATTTAGGAATTTCATCACATCAGATAAATGAACGTGAGCGAGGGTTTTCAACGCGCTTTGATGCTCAGCTGGATATGCGAATGGATCAGGTAGGTGAGTTGGATGCAAAAGAAGTTGTTAACAGTTATCCGGAGGAAGAATTGCATCGGATTTTCGGGATGTATGGAGAGGTTCAAAATGCTAAGACACTGGCACGAGCAATTACTTCTGCTAGGGCTCAGGAACCCATTGTAAGTATAGATCAGTTGAAGTCCTCTATTAGTAAAGTGGCTCCTAGGAATAAAGAGAATAAATATTTTGCTCAGGTTTTTCAGGCTTTACGTATTGAAGTAAATAAAGAACTTGAAGCCTTAGAGGCGTTTTTGCAACAATCAGTTTCTGTTTTAAAGCCGGGTGCTAGGTTGGTTGTAATGTCGTATCATTCGCTTGAAGATCGGTTGGTAAAGAATTATATGTTGAAGGGGAAATTTAGAGGGGATGTTGATAAGGATTTTTATGGAAATGAAATTAAACCATTTAAAATAGTTTCAAAGAAAGTTGTTGTTGCTTCAGTTGAAGAAATTGAAAGGAATAACCGTGCTCGAAGTGCAAAGTTAAGGATTGCAGAAAGGATCTAAACTATGGGGAATACATATAAGAAACAACCACTGAGTGAAAAAGTGCAGCAAGAGATGCAGGATTCTGTTGAAGCGAAAGCGTCTGCCACAGAAGAATTTGTCCATAAAGTTCTTACTGGAGGGAGGGTGTCTTCATGGACCGTGGTAAACAGTATTCCTTTTTTGCTTTTTTTTGCTTTTCTGGGAATTGTGTATATCGCTAACAGGCATTATGCAGAGAATACAGTACGTAAAATATCGAATTTAAATGGTGAGGTTAAGGTTTTAAGTTGGGAATTTAAAACCCTAAAGGCTGACTTGATGCTTAAAAGTACTCAATCTGAGATATTAGCTCAAGTTGATACGTTAGGTTTAAAAGAGTTGGTTGTTCCGCCGAGGAAAATTATTGTTAAGAAAGAGAATAAGAAATAGAAATGCCGGGTTGACATGAATATAAGAACTGACATATTGCTAAGAGCCTATATTTCCTTTGGAATTATGGTGGTGATAGCGATAGCTGTGTTATATAAAATGTTTACTATTCAATTGGTTCAAGGTGAGAAGTGGGTTGCTATGGCAGATAGCTTATCAACGCGTTATGTGGATATTGAACCTGCTCGTGGGAATATTTATTCAGTAGACGGAAGTTTATTGGCTACCTCTGTTCCCGAGTACGATATACGAATGGATTTGTTTGCTCCTGGAATTGCTGCTGATGATGTTTTTTATTCAAAAGTGGATTCTTTGGCTAAGGCATTGTCTTCTTTTTTTGGTGATAAATCTTCAGCTCAATATACCCGGTTATTACGGTCAGCAAGAACTCAACGAAATCGTTACTTTCTGATAAAGCGTGATGTTAGCTATCAATCGATGAAGAAAATGCGCACGTTCCCGATTTTTAATTTAGGTATTATGAAAGGTGGGATGATAGCAGAACAGAAAAACAAAAGAATCTTACCGTTTAAGACTTTAGCTGAACGAACCATTGGGTATAAAAATGAGCATGTTCAGCCAGTAGGTTTAGAGGGGGCTTATGCAAATTATATTGATGGCGAAGGTGGAAAACGTTTGGTTCAACGGATTGCCGGAGGAGTTTGGATGCCAGTTAATCCGGATATGGATGTTGCACCCGTGGACGGTGCAGATATTATTTCTACAATTGATATTGGAATGCAGGATGTTGCGCAGCGAGCTTTGGAGAATCAACTAATTAAAAGTAATGCGGATAATGGTTGCGTCATTTTAATGGAAGTTGCTACTGGTGAAATTCGTGCTGTTGCAAATTATACACGAGTTTCGGAAGGAGTATATCAGGAAAAATTTAATTACGCTATTGCGCAGAGTGCAGAACCGGGCTCTACATTTAAGTTAGCCTCATATTTAGTGGCAATTGAAGATGGAAAAATAGATACAGGGACGATGGTGGATACAGAGGATGGAACTTATCGTATTGCTGGTAAAACTGTTAGGGATTCTCATCATGGCGGCTATGGTCAAATAAGTGTTAAAAGAGCTTTTGAGGTTTCTTCAAATACAGCAATAACAAAACTTATTTACACACATTATAAAGATAATCCTGGAGAATTCACTAAACATTTGCGCAGACTTCATTTAAATGAAAAGTTGGGTTTGCAATTTCCTGGTGAGGGTAATCCCCTGATTAAAACTCCTGATTCAAAATCATGGAGCAAATTATCATTAACGCAAATGTCATATGGTTATGAGTTATTGATGACACCCTTGCAAATGTTGACCTTTTACAATGCTGTTGCAAATGATGGGAAAATGATAGCTCCTCTTTTTGTACGGGAGATTCGTCGGTTGGGAAATACTATAGAAAAGTATCAGGCACGAGTTATTGATGAAAGTATTGCTTCCGCCTCTACAATTAAGAAATTGCAAGAAATGCTGGAAGGAACTGTTGAACATGGAACGGGTGGGGTTGTGAAGAACTCGCTTTTTGGAGTTGCTGGTAAAACAGGTACTGCTCAAATGGCCGATGGTGCTGCTGGTTATCGAGGAAACGTAAAATATCAGGCATCTTTTGCAGGTTATTTTCCTGCCAATAATCCTAAATATTCAATGATTGTAGTGATACAAAACCCTCGGAATGGTTATTATGCGGCTACTGTTGCGGGACCGGTATTTAATGAAATTGCTCAACGTGTTTATGCTGGAGACATTTCTATGTATCAAAGTTATAATTCGTTTAAGTCTGCTGATAACAATATACAACCAGCAACTAAAAAAGGTTCAAAAGAGGCAATTAGTCGCTTATATACACAGTTTGGGTTGAGGAATAGCTCTTTTAATGAAGGAGTTTCGGAAGATAAGGACATTGAAGTGGGTAGGGTGCCCGATTTGATTGGCATGGGTCTAAAAGATGCATTGCATGTTCTGGGCAATGCTGGATTTAAAGTATCAGTGAATGGTAAAGGTAAAGTGGTTAATCAATCTTTAGCCGCTGGTGAGCAATTGGCAAAGAATCTTTTAATTTCAATTGAACTGAAATGAAGAAGCTGAAAAACATATTATCGGGAATAACAGTCTTGCAATTGAAAGGATCGTTAGATGTTTCTATTGGTCGGATTAACTTTGACTCCCGAAAAATAGCTAATGGAGATTTATTTATTGCCGTAAAGGGGACTCAAACAGATGGACATACTTATATTGAAAAAGCTATAGAGAAGGGTGCAAAGGTAATTGTTTGCCAAGAGTTGCCTGCTCATTTGGATGAATCAATAATCTATTGTTTAGTTGCTGATTCTGCTTTTGCATTGGGGGTTATTGCCCACAATTATTATGATAGGCCTTCGGAAAAAATTAAGCTGGTAGGTGTGACCGGTACAAATGGTAAAACTACTGTTGCGACTCTTTTGTATCAACTGTTTGAGGGGCTAGGTTACTATTCTGGATTAGTTTCTACCGTGCAAAATAAAATTGGTGATCGTATTATTCCATCCACGCATACTACACCAGATCCCATCAGTTTGAATGACTTGCTTCATGATATGGTTGAAAATGGTTGTGATTACTGTTTTATGGAAGTTAGCTCACATGCAATTGTTCAAAAACGTATTTCGGGCTTGAAGTTTACAGGAGGATTATTTACCAATATTTCTCATGATCACCTTGATT
The DNA here is from genome assembly GCF_035514885.1 of Albibacterium sp. Classification (NCBI taxonomy): domain Bacteria; kingdom Pseudomonadati; phylum Bacteroidota; class Sphingobacteriia; order Sphingobacteriales; family Sphingobacteriaceae; genus Albibacterium; species Albibacterium sp. Next base: position 184,211 of record NZ_DATJCH010000005.1, read on the forward strand.
TTCATCTGACCTTTGATAATTATATTAAAGCAAAGAAGTTGTTTTTCGATACACTTCCTAAGAATGCTTTTGCTTTAACGAATATCGATGATAGAAATGGGATGGTTATGTTGCAAAACACGAAAGCCTATAAGAAAACCTATGGCTTAAAATCATTAGCGGATTACAATGCTCAGATTATTGAAAGTCATTTTAGCGGAATGCTTTTAAATATTAATAAAGAAGAGGTGTGGGTGAAACTTGTGGGTGAATTTAATGCTCATAATATATTAGCTGTCTATAGTACTGCTATGTTATTGGATCAAGATAGTAAGAAAGTTCTTACTGTTTTGAGCCGCTTAAAAGGTGCAGAAGGAAGGTTTGAAACGATGATTTCCAAGAATGGTAAAGTTGCAATTGTAGATTATGCACATACGCCGGATGCTTTAGAGAATGTATTATTGACTATTCGGCAATTACGAATGAATGAAGTTCAAATAATAACAGTAGTTGGTTGTGGCGGCGATCGGGATAAAAGTAAACGGGCTGTTATGGCGAAAGTAGCTGTGGGTTTAAGTGATAAGGTAATTTTGACTTCTGATAATCCACGTAGTGAAGATCCATTGTTAATTCTCAAGGATATGGAAGAGGGAATTTCGTTTGATATGAGAAGAAAATCATTTACAATTTCGGATCGAAGAGAGGCTATTCGTGCGGCTTGCCATTTAGCTCAGGAAGGGGATATCATTTTGGTAGCTGGTAAAGGGCATGAAACTTACCAAGAAATCAAGGGGGTTAAGCACCCTTTTGATGATAGAGAAGTATTGAAAGAAACTTTTAAGGAACAATAATAAACGAAATATGCTATACTACTTATTCAAGTATCTCGAGCAATATGTTCACATCCCAGCGGGTGGTTTGTTTAATTATATTTCGTTCAGAACCGCGATGGCCGTAATTCTATCATTGATAATTACGACTGTCTATGGTGGGCGCTTAATTAGGATGTTACAAAATAGACAAGTAGGAGAGACTGTTCGTGATCTTGGACTGGCTGGTGAAAGTCAGAAACAAGGTACTCCAACAATGGGAGGATTGATTATTCTGGGAGGGATATTAATACCTACAATTTTATTTGCCAAGCTTGAAAATATATATGTGATCCTGATGCTGGTTACTACCATTTGGATGGGAGCTATCGGTTTTTTAGATGATTATATTAAAGTATTTAGAAAGAATAAAGAAGGTTTAGCAGGAAGATTTAAAATAATTGGACAGGTCGGATTGGGAATAATTATTGCTTGTACAATGCAATATCATCCTGATATTCTAGTTCGACAAAAAGTTGCAGTTAGTCAAACACCAATTGAGGCTCAGTCACAGCTTGAAGAACAAGTGGGAGTAAATGGGCAAAGTTATTATACAGAGAATGTAAAGTCGACTAAAACCAACCTTCCTTTTTATAAGAAGAATGAATTCGATTATGGAAATGTTCTTACCATATTTGGCATTCCTTCCGGAAAATTTGTGTTCCCTTTATTTTTGGTTGTTGTTGTTTTTATTGTTACAGCTGTTTCAAATGGTGCTAATATTACAGACGGCGTTGATGGTCTAGCCACTGGTACGTCTGCTATAATTGGTATAACACTCGCGATACTCGCATACGTTTCCGGTAATACTATTTTTGCTGACTATTTGAACATCATGTATATACCTAATTCGGGAGAATTGGTTGTGTTTGCTGGGGCATTTGTGGGTGCTTGTGTAGGCTTCTTATGGTATAATTCTTATCCAGCTCAAGTTTTTATGGGCGATACCGGTAGTTTAGCCATTGGTGGAATTATTGCTGCCTTTGCTATTATGATTCGGAAAGAGCTGCTTATCCCAGTTCTCTGTGGTGTTTTTCTTATTGAATTGGTATCTGTGATTGTTCAGGTTTCTTATTTCAAATATACAAAACGAAAATATGGTGAGGGAGTAAGAGTGTTTTTGATGTCACCCTTGCATCACCATTTTCAGAAGAAAGGCTATCATGAATCAAAAATTGTAACACGCTTTTGGATTATTGGAATATTGCTGGCAATTATAACTATTGTAACTCTTAAGATTCGATAATTATGTTAAGTGAAGAACAACATATAGAACAGTCTGCTAAGAAATTAGTCGTTTTAGGAGCAGGAGAGAGTGGAGTTGGCGCAGCCATACTTGCCAAACAGAAGGGGTATGATGTGTTTGTGTCAGATTCGGGAATAATTAATGAAGAATATAAAAAACAGCTTATAGATATCAGTATTGACTTTGAGGAGGGCTCTCATACCGAGAGTCGGATTTTAAATGCGGATATAATTGTGAAGAGTCCAGGTATTCCACAAAAAGCTACAATCGTTAAAAAAGTAAGAGAAAGAGAGATTGAAGTATTATCCGAGATTGAATTTGCAGCTCGATATACTTCAGCGAAGTTGATTTGTATAACAGGCTCTAATGGAAAATCCACTACCTCTACTCTGACCTGGTTTATTTTAAATAAGGCAGGATTGAATGTTGGTTTAGCTGGAAATATCGGAAAAAGTTTTGCTTTACAAGTAGCGAATGAAAATTTTGATTATTACGTTCTTGAAATAAGCAGTTTCATGCTTGATGATATGACTCAATTAAAGGCTGATTTCGCTGTACTGTTAAATATAACACCCGATCATCTGGATCGATACGATTATAAAATGGAGAACTACGTTGAATCTAAATTTAAGATTATCCAGAATCAGCAGGAAGAGGATTTCTTTATTTATGATATGGATGACGAAGAGATTCTAAATGGATTAACAAAGTATAAAAGCAAAGCAACTTATATTCCATTTAGCCAGCAAAGAATACTCGAGCAAGGCGCTTTTCTGGATGAGAATAGTACAATAAATATAAAAGTTACTAACCAACCTACATTTACTATGTCAATAAATGAATTGGCCCTACAGGGAAAACATAATGTGTATAATAATATGGCTTCGGGCATTGTCGCGAAAGTATTGGAGCTGAGAAATGAATCTATTCGGGAGAGTATGGGTGAATATCAAAATATTGCTCATCGGTTGGAGCATGTTGCTCAGATTGCCGGGATAAATTTTATAAACGATTCAAAGGCTACTAATGTAAATTCTGTATGGTATGCTTTAGAGAGTATGCCAGCGAATGTTGTTTTGATTATGGGAGGAGTGGATAAAGGAAATGATTATAACATTCTAAAGGATTTGATTCATAGTAAGGTAAGTGCAATAGTTTGTATAGGGAAGGATAATGCTCGTATTCATGAAGCATTTGATGATGAAACAGAAGCTATTGTAAATACAAATTCTATGAAAGAGGCTGTTACATTAGCTTACCATTTAGCAAAGAAAGGAGATACAGTATTGCTTTCTCCGGCGTGTGCAAGTTTCGATTTGTTTAAAAATTATGAAGACCGCGGAGATCAATTTAAAGCTGCTGTTCGCGAATTATAGCTATTAAAATTAAAGACAATGGTAGATAGGATATTTAGCAAATTAAAGGGTGATCGGTGGATATGGATAATTGTGATTATTCTATCTATATGGTCGATGCTGGCTGTTTATAGTTCGGTAGGAACTTTGGCTTATAGGAATAGTAAAGGATCTGAAGTATACCTAATAAAACATACCTCTATGATAGTGGGAGGTTTTGCATTGATGTATTTTTCGCATTTGCTTGACTACCGATACTATGCTGGAATTTCGAAGATTCTGATGATTGTAACCATTCCAATTCTGTTATATACATTGGTTTTTGGAGAGACCATTAACGATGCTAATCGCTGGGTTACTATTCCGGTAATAAATCAAACATTTCAGACTTCGGATTTGGCCAAATTGGCCTTAATAACTTTTTTGGCCAGAATGCTCACCAGAAAACAGAGTAATATTAAAGATGTGAAGAAGAGCTTTATTCCTGTGATGGGCTCTGTTTGTATAATTTTTGTGCTGATTGCTTGGGCGAATTTATCAACCGCATTGATGTTGTTTGGTGTGAGTATCTTGTTGTTAATAATAGGGAGGATAAGCCTAAAGCAAATAGCCTTAGTTTGTGTAGGGGGAGGGCTGCTTCTTTTACTGGTAGTCTTTGTGGGTCCTCGTAGAGAAACATATATTTCTCGGGTTAATACTTATATGAATGGAGGAGATGCAGATCCTGATAAATCATATCAGGCTGATCATTCAAAGATAGCAATTGCTACAGGAGGGTTTTTTGGTAAAGGGCCTGGGAACAGTACAGAGAGGAACGTACTTCCTCATCCTTATTCGGATTTTATTTTTGCAATAATAGTTGAGGAGTATGGTGCTCTAGGTGCAATAGTATTAGTTTCCTTATATATCGTTTTTATGTATCGATGCATAAGGATTGTAACGCAAAGTCCAAAGGCATTTGGTGCTTTATTGGCTGCTGGTTTAGGTTTTAGTTTAACTATACAAGCATTAGCAAACATGGCGGTTGCTGTAGGTTTAGGCCCAGTTACAGGTGTTCCTCTTCCCTTAGTAAGTATGGGTGGAACTTCCATTCTCTTTACAAGCGTTGCATTGGGTATCATATTGAGTGTTAGCAGAAATATTGAAGAAGCAAAATTAGAATCTAATAAAAAGGTAATTGTGGGAGAGATTCCTGCAATAAGTTAATGATTATGGGAACGGGCAAAAGAATAATAATCAGTGGTGGAGGAACAGGCGGACATATATTTCCGGCGGTATCAATTGCGCGTGCTTTACAAAGGATTGCACCTGATACAGAGATTTTATTCGTAGGAGCTCAAGGGCGAATGGAGATGGAAAAAGTTCCTGCTGCTGGTTTTAAAATTATCGGTTTGGATATCCAAGGATTTAATAGAAAGTCTTTGCTAAAGAATTGGAGTTTGCCTTTTAAACTATTAGGTAGTCTGAAAAAGGCAAATAAGATTTTACGCGATTTTAAACCACATGTTGCAGTAGGTGTTGGTGGTTATGCATCTGGTCCACTTCTTTATGCCGCAGGAAATCAGAATATTCCCTACGTTATTCAGGAGCAGAATTCTTATGCAGGCATAACTAATAAAAAGCTAAGTAAGAAAGCAAATAAAATCTGTGTAGCATTCGAGAATATGGATAAGTTCTTTCCTGCTGATAAAATACTTGTAACGGGAAATCCAATACGTAAGGAATCTGTTGATATACAAGGAAAGCGAGAGGAAGCTTTACAGTTTTTTAATTTATCAGCAAGGAGAAAGACAGTTTTGTTAATAGGAGGAAGTTTAGGGTCTTTGACCTTAAATAATAGTGTATTTGAGGCGATTAATAAAATTATTGACGGGGATATTCAAATGATATGGCAGTGTGGCAATTATTATTACGAGTCATTTAAAAATAAACTTCCGGAAGCATACGAAAGTCAGATAAAATTATTTCCGTTTTTGCAGCGGATGGATTTAGCGTATGCGGCAGCGGATATAATTATCTCTAGAGCGGGGGCAGGAACAATAGCAGAATTATGCGTTGTTGGAAAGCCTGTAGTATTAGTTCCTTCTCCAAATGTTGCAGAAGACCACCAGTCTGTAAATGCTAGAACGTTGGCTAATAAGAATGCTGCTGTTGTGGTGACAGATGATAGTGCTCGGGAGTTTTTAATAGATATAATAATAGAATTATTGAATAACGAGGTTCATTGTACAGATTTAGCTCTGAATATAATGAAAATGGCGGTTTATAATGCAGATGATGTGATAGCAAATGAAGTGTTAAAATTAGCAGAATTGAATAGAAATGAATATTGATCGAATTAAGAATGTTTATCTAATAGGTGTCGGTGGTATCGGAATGAGTGGACTTGCCCGGTATTTTCATCACCTTGGTTATTTGGTCAGTGGTTATGACAAGACAGAAACTATCTTGACAAGCGAGCTAATTGCTGAAGGTATTGGTATTGTTTTCGAAGATTCAGAAAATATTATTCCCTCTATATTTATAGAGAATGTTGATGAAACTCTTGTAATATACACTCCTGCTGTACCGAAGGATTCAAAAATAGTTCAGGCATTTAAGCATTCGGGGCATATCCTTCATAAAAGATCAGAGGTTTTGGGTTTTATAAGTTCTAGTAAGTTTACAATTGCTATTGCTGGTACTCACGGAAAAACAACTACTTCAACACTTGTGGCTCATATTCTACAAGATAGTGGTTTTGATTGCTCTGCTTTTTTAGGAGGTATATCTATTAATTACGATTCAAATGTACTGTTTTCTTCAAGTAATATTATGGTCGTTGAGGCGGATGAATTTGATCGTTCATTTTTGACGCTACATCCAGATATTGCTGTAGTAACTTCAATGGATGCTGATCATTTGGATATTTATGGCGATCATCAGCATCTTATTGATTCCTTTAGATTATTTATAGGTCAAGTTAAAGATGGTGGAACCCGCATAGTCCGTGAAGGTTTGGATCTTCCTGCTACCTGGTATTATGACATTGATGAGGGTGCAGATATATATGCTTCTAATATTCGAATAATTGAAGGGGATTTTTATTTTGATTATCATAATGGAGAAGACGCTATTAAGGATATTCAATTGGGTATTCCTGGCAGGCATAACGTTGGTAATGCAGTAGCTGCAATAGCAGCAGCAAAGGTATGCGGAGTTCCAGATGAGGCAATTAAACATGCTTTAGCACGCTTTAAAGGAATAAAACGCCGTTTTCAGTATATTGTTAAAAATAAACGTGAAATATATATCGATGATTATGCCCATCATCCCAAAGAATTAGAAGCTTGTTTTGAGGCTGTAAAGAGTATTTATCCGGATCACAAACTCACTGTTCTGTTTCAACCTCATTTATTTTCAAGAACACGTGATTTTATAGACGACTTTGCTAAAGTTTTAAGTTCTGATGGAATTGGTAAATTGATATTGTTACCTATATATCCAGCAAGGGAGATGCCTATTGATGGTGTATCATCAGAATGGTTGCTTGATAAGATAGAGTTATCGGATAAGGTATTGTTAAGTCCGGATGGTGCTCTCAAGTATATTAAAGAAGAACGTCCAGAGCTTATATTAACAGTAGGAGCTGGAGATATTGATCGTTTGGTCAAACCTATAAAAGAAATTTTAACCAATGATTAGGTGGATAAAAAATATAAGATGGAAGCGGATATTCTTGAGTATCCTGTGGCTTAGTTGCTTAGGAGGGCTAATTTTTTTAATGGGTTTTATATCTGTTAAGAGCAATAGCTTGGTTTGTAGTGATTTGCATATTGTTATTCCGGGTGAACAATCTTTCGTTATTCGTGAAGACATTGATCAATTATTGATGAAAGAACATGGAGAGATTTTAGGGAAAACGTTGGCAACACTACCTATTCATGAAATTGAAGGTGATCTTCAAGCAATTCCTTTTATTGAAGAGGCTAGAGTAAATGTAGATATGAATGGTGTAATGACTATAAATATTAAACAAAGAGAGGCTACTTTACGTGTTATTAATGTGCGTGGGGAAGATTTTTATATAGATGAAAATGCCATTAAGTTTCCTTTATCTAAGCATTATGCGCCTAACGTTTTAGTAGCTAATGGCAATATAGTTGAAGAATTTGGATCAAATGCAGATAGTATTCAAACGTCACTGCTAACAGATATTTTTAGAACTGCTGAGTTTATACAGGCTGATTCTCTTTGGGATGATCAGATAGAACAGTTGTATGTGAATGCAAATGGCGCGATAGAAATGGTTCCAAGAGTTGGAGACCAACAAATTATTTTGGGAAATGCAGATTCGTTACAAACGAAATTCAATAAGTTATTATTATTCTATAAACACATAGCCCCAACAGTTGGTTGGGATGTTTATAAAGCAGTGGATTTAAGTTTTGCAAATCAGCTAGTATGTACTAAAAAGGAAAATTTACTTAATAACAGCATTAATTAATAGGGATATGGAAAAAAGAATTACAACCAGTATTGAAACTCCAATTGTTGTAGGACTTGATATTGGTACTACAAAGATCTGTGTTACGGTTGGCAGACGTAGTGGAATCAATAAGATTGAAGTTTTAGGCGTAGGATATGCTGAATCTTCTGGAGTTAATAGAGGCATGGTTGCTAATATTCAGAAGACAGTTTCAAGCATAACACAAGCTGTTGAGGCTGCTAGCGTTCAGTCGAATGTGAATATAAATATTGTTCACGTTGGTATCGCCGGACAACATATCAAAAGTTTGCAGCATCGTGGTATATTGACAAGAAAGGATGATACTGAGATAAACCGTAAAGATATCGAGCAACTTGTTGAAGATATGTATAAATTAGTTTTGCCTCCGGGTGAAGAAATCATTCATGTTTTACCTCAAGAGTTTACTATTGACAATGAGCCTGGAATTAAAGATCCTATTGGTATGGCTGGTAGAAGAATGGAGGCGAATTTTCATATTATATCTGGACATGTTAGTGCAGTAAAGAATATTCAGAAGTGTGTAGCTAAAGCAAATCTAGAAGCTCAAGAGTTGATATTAGAACCTTTAGCATCATCTGAGGCTGTTTTAGATGAAGCAGAGAAAGATGCAGGTGTGGTACTAGTTGATATTGGTGGGGGAACAACAGATGTTGCAATTTTTCATGAAGGAATTATACGTCACACTGCCGTAATTCCTTTAGGAGGAAATATTGTAACAGAGGATATTAAACAAGGCTGTTCTGTTCTAAGAAACCAAGCGGAACTTTTGAAGATTAGGTTTGGCTCAGCATTGGCAGATGAAAATCGTGATAATGAGATTATAAGTGTACCTGGTTTAAGAGGAAGGGATCATAAGGAAATCTCAGTGAAAAATCTTGCTTATATAATTCAGGCAAGAATGGAGGAAATCATTGAGCATGTATATTATGAAATTAAATCTTCTGGATATGAGCGTAAATTAATTGGCGGAATCGTAATCACTGGTGGTGGTGCACAATTGAAGCATTTGGTTCAGCTAGTTGAATATGTAACCGGATTGGATTGTCGTGTTGGTTTCCCAAATGAGCATTTGGCTAAAAATGAAGAATTACCAAAGAAGGTTTTTGATGAATTGAAGAGCCCGCTTTATGCTACTGGAATTGGATTGTTAATTAAAGGAATTGAAGCTGCTGAGTACAATTCTGATTCAAAAGAAAAACCTGGTAAACTTGATGTAGTGGGTATATCTGAAAGAGGTCGTTCTCGTTTCGGTTTTTTAGATCGAATAGTTAAATTTATCAGTGATGATAGCAACGTGAATGTAGATGATAAGGAATATACTAAGTAGTTTTTCCACATTTATCAATTTTTCCACAGTTTGAACATTTGTGGAAAACATTTGTGGAAAAACCTTATTATTACATTAGAATAATTGAATAAAATAATAATATTTATATCGCTCAGCAAGAGTTAAATAAGGAATTGATATGGCAGAATTAAAGTTCGAAATGATCAAAGAGCAATCATCGATTATAAAAGTAATTGGTGTTGGAGGTGGAGGTGGTAACGCTGTTAACCATATGTATAAGCAAGGAATTAGTGGAGTAGATTTTATAATCTGTAATACCGATGCTCAAGCCCTTGAGTTAAGTCCGATACCTAATAAAGTTCAATTAGGTACTAGCTTAACGGAAGGTATGGGTGCTGGTTCTGATCCTGATGTGGGCGAAAACTCTGCCATAGAGAGTATTGAAGACATTAAACGCATGCTGGGCGTTAATACTAAAATGTTGTTTATAACTGCCGGAATGGGTGGAGGAACAGGAACAGGAGCAAGTCCGGTTTTAGCGAAAGCTGCTAGAGAGCTAGGAATTTTAACTGTAGCCATTGTGACTACTCCTTTTACTTTTGAGGGTAAGAGAAGACGTCTACAAGCTGAGGAAGGTCTGGCTGAATTAAAGAAATATGTAGATTCTTATTTAGTTATTTCGAATGATCGGTTGAGGGAAATTTTTGGTAATTTAACAATGGGCGCTGCCTTCGCTAAGGCTGATGATATTTTAACAACTGCAGCCAAAGGTATTGCTGAGATCATTACTATCCCAGGTTATGTGAACGTTGATTTTAAAGATGTTAAAACTGTAATGAATGATAGCGGAGTAGCTATTATGGGTAGTGATAAAGCTGAAGGAGAAGATCGCGCACAGAAAGCTGTCGAGGGTGCTTTAGCTTCACCTTTATTAAAGGATAATGAAATAGAAGGTGCTCGTTACATTCTATTGAATATAACTTCTGGTAAGAAAGAAGTAACAATGGATGAAGTGACGATTATTACTGACTATATTCAGGGTCAGGCAGGAATGACTGCTGATCTAATTTGGGGAAATTGTGTGGATGAATCACTCGAGGATCATCTGTCTGTAACAATTATTGCAACTGGATTCCAGACTTCCGAAGATCGAATAAAGGAAGAACAGAACAAACGTGTCGAGATTCCTTTTGAAGAAGCTCCTCTGGTTCGTCCAGTGAATCAAATGAACACGACGTCTCAAACTCAAGAATTGAAGGATAAAAACATTGTTGAGGTGGACGTGAAAGTGGAAAAACAGGAAACAGTAAAGGTTCAACCTATTGATTTATTTAGTCCGTTTTCAAAGAAACCGAATAATTTAAAAGCTGATTATGAAGCTAAAGAACCAATAGTTCGTCATACCCTAATTGAGGAAGAAGAAGTAGAGCAAGAGGAAGAAGTAGATATTAAGGATGGGTATGTTTTAAAGCAAAGTGAATCTGAGTTTCATTTTAAGCTTACAGACGAATATACTTCAGAGGAAAGTGCGTCATTGGATAGACAAGAAACAATGCATTCTGATACTCCGTCTAGTAAGTCTGTTTCTAATCCAGATGCTAATCGCACAGAAGAGTCTGTTGAAGAGCAGCTAAGAAAAGCAAAAGAGCGCATTTTGCGTCTTAGAGATTTAGGTATAAAGTTAAGGTCTGCCAGTGGTTTGCAAGAGATTGAAAGTGAACCAGCATTTCGTCGTAAACAGATGTCTTTAGATAACGTCGTTCATTCTTCAGAATCACATGTCTCAAGATTTACGCTTTCAAAGGATGATGAAGAGGGTGGTATAAGACCGAATAACAGCTTCTTACACGATAATGTAGATTAGCACAGCATTTATATTAATAGAAGTATGCCTCATTGGACTGCCTAGTCTTATGATTAAAAAATCTTATATTTGTAAATCTATTAATATTGTTTTAACAAAAAATAACTATACTTTGGATTTATTTGAAAAGATATCAAACAACCTTGGACCGCTTGGTCAACATCATAAATGGTCTCATGGGTATTTCTCTTTTCCAAAATTAGAAGGTGAGATTGGTCCTCATATGAAATTTAGGGGAAAAGAGCATTTAGTGTGGAGTTTGAATAATTATTTGGGATTAGCCAATCATCCAGAGGTTCGAGAGGCAGATATTCAAGGCTCTATTGATTATGGGTTGGCATACCCAATGGGTGCAAGGATGATGTCTGGGAATTCCAATCATCATGAGGCTTTAGAACAAGATTTAGCAGCCTTTGTGAATAAGGAAGATGCCTTCTTATTAAACTATGGATATCAAGGTATGGTATCAATTATTGATGCTTTGGTAGACCGAAACGATGTAATTGTTTATGATGCAGAATCACATGCTTGCATCATTGATGGTGTACGTCTACATATGGGTAAACGTTTCGTTTACCAGCATAATGATATAGAGAGTTGTCGTAAACAATTAGAACGCGCCACTAAGCTTATAGAACAAACCGGAGGGTCGATTTTATTAATTACGGAAGGTGTTTTTGGCATGTCAGGAGCACAGGGTAAATTGAAAGAACTTGGAGAGCTAAAGAAGGAATATCCTTTTCGTATGTTAGTAGACGATGCTCATGGGTTTGGAACAATGGGGGAAACAGGTGCTGGCACGCATGAAGCACAAAATTGCAATGATGCGGTTGATATCTATTTTGGAACCTTTGCTAAATCAATGGCGGGTATTGGTGCATTCGTTGCATCAAAAGAGGAGATCGTTACTTTCCTTCGTTATAATATGCGTTCTCAAACGTTTGCAAAATCTTTACCACTACCAATGGTTGTTGGTTTAAGAAAGAGACTTGAGTTATTGAAGAGTCACCCAGAATTTCGCGAGAGACTATGGAATATAGCAACTACATTGCAAAAGGGCTTAAGAGAGAGAGGATTTGATATTGGTACAACAGATACTGTTATAACACCAGTCTTTTTAAAAGGGGATTTAACTGAAGCGACTTCCTTGACAATGGATTTAAGAGAGAATTATGGTATTTTCTGTTCAATCGTTGTTTATCCTGTAATTCCTAAAGGACTTATTGAACTAAGGTTAATTCCAACCGCAATGCATTCATTGGAGGACGTACAACGGACCCTTGAGGCGTATACAGAAATTGGCAAAAAACTTAAGGACGGTTATTATAAGCAACAGAATCTTGTTCACACCTAATTTACCCTTTGTTAAAATCTGATTTAAAGCTTAGCATGCATTTGTTTTTCGCTCTATTTGCTTTATAAATGCACTTATTAATGTATTTTATAGTGTATTTAGTTTTTTTTTTCGAAAAAAGATTCTACTTTTAGATTAATATTAATATTAACTTAATTTACAAATTAAAAGGAGTAATTAATTATGGCAACTATCGAGAAATTCAATGAGTTAAAAAGCCTATTAGAAGGTTTAGAATCTGACGCAGATAAATTCTTTAACAAAGGAAACAGTGCTGCTGGTACACGTGTAAGAAAAGGTCTTCAAGAATTGAAGAATCTTTCTCAAGATCTTCGTTTGAAAATCCAGGAATCAAAAAATGCTGGCTCTAAATAGGAAAAGCTAATAAAAAAAGAGATTGACCTTTAGCCAATCTCTTTTTTTATTTAATTGAAATTTCTAAAGATTCTTTAATTCTCTAATTATAATACTTCTGGTCTCGTCACTTACAGAAGTTAAAGGAAGTCTGGTTTTATCACCACAAATATCAAGTTGTTTAAGAATTGCTTTAATCCCTGCAGGATTCCCTTCTATAAAGCATAAATCTATAATCTTTGATAGCATGATATGGATTTTACGCGCCTCTTCGAAATTATTTTCATTACATAGGCTGGCTAAGCGACTTACATAGGTAGGGAATGCGTTTGCCAAAACTGAGATAACCCCGGATGCTCCAACTGCTGCCATCGGAAGTAAGAGTGCGTCATCTCCCGAAATGAGAAAAAAGTTGGAAGGCTTATCTCTCATGATTATAGTGTATTGGTGGAAATTGCCAGAAGCTTCTTTGATGCCAATTATATTTTTAAAAGTATTTGCTAGCCGAATTGTAGTTTCGGGTTGTATATTACTTCCAGTTCTGCCAGGGACATTATAGAGTATTATAGGAAGTGGTGATGACTCTGCTATAGCTTTATAATGTTGAAATAAACCTTCTTGTGTAGGGCGGTTGTAGTAAGGACTCACTGATAGAATTGCTGAATATCCGCTTAGATCGAAATAATCAAGCTCTTCCAAAATTTCTTTCGTGTTGTTCCCTCCAATTCCGGCAATTAAGGGAATCCTACCATTTACTTTTTCAGCTATAATTTTAAATATCTCTTGTTTTTCCTTTTTGTTCAGAGTTGCAGTTTCACCAGTTGTACCTAAGGCAACAATGTAGTCTATTCCTCCTGATATTTGATATTCAATTAATTTATCTAATGATTGAATATCTAGGGTGTCGTCTTCATTAAATGGAGTGATCAAGGCAACTCCAGAGCCAGTAAGAGCTTTCATTAACTTCTTTTTATCCTATTATTTTTACAAATATGGCTATTTTATCATTTCAAATAACTCTTCTTGAGAAATTATGTTAATATTTAATTTTTGAGCCTTTATTAATTTGGAAGGACCCATGTTTTCTCCAGCAATTAAATAGTCTAAATTTCCAGAAATTCCGCTTAACATCTTTCCTCCATTAATTTCTATTATTTGTGTTAATTCATTCCGACTTATATTTTCAAAAACCCCAGATATTAAAAAAGTTTTTCCATTTAGTTTTATACTAGTTGATTGCTTTTCTATTTTTTCTGTTTGGAATTTTAAACCTGATTGCTTTAAAAGCGTGATTTGTCCAATATGTTCTGAATTATTAAAGTAATTAATTAAACTTTCGGCAATGCGATCTCCAATCTCATGTATTGCAATAATTTCTTCGTAAGGTGCTGAAATTAGCGAATCGATGTCTTCAAAGTGTTCGGTAAGCTTTTCTGCAATAGTTGCTCCGATGTGTCTTATGCCTAAGCCGAAAAGAACTCGATGAAAGGGTTTCTCTTTCGATTTTTCAATGCCTGATAACATATTATTGATTGATTTCTCACCAAATCTTTCCATCTCTATTAGTTGATCGTAGTGACTATTTAAAGTATATAGATCACTAATATGTTCTATAATACCAGCTTTATAGAGAGCTTCAATAGTCTCGTTTCCTAAACCGCTAATATCCATAGCCTTTTTGCTTGCAAAATGTTGTATCCCACCAATAATTTGAGGAGGGCAGTGTTGGTCGTTCGGACAGTAATATATGGCTTCTCCTTCTTCTCGTTCTAATAGACTTTCACATTCCGGACAATAACTTGGATACTGAATGGGTAAAGAATCTAATTTTCTCTTACTGATATCAACGGCTATAATTTTAGGGATGATTTCTCCGCCCTTTTCTATAATCACTGTATCATGCTCATGTAAATCTAGTCGCTTTATTTCATTGGCATTGTGTAGTGTTGCACGTTTTACAGTTGTACCAGCAAGTAAAACTGGTTTTAAATTAGCAACAGGTGTTACAGCGCCTGTGCGTCCTACTTGATAGCTAACCTTATTTAATATTGTTTGAACTTCTTCAGCTTTAAATTTATATGAAATTGCCCATCTTGGAGATTTTGCTGTAAATCCTAGATCTTCTTGCTGAATGTAGTTATTTACTTTAATGACGATACCATCAATGTCAAAACTGAGTTTGTGTCGGTTTGCCTCCCAGTAAGAGATGAATTTTAAAACATCATCAATGTTTTTACAAGTTGAAAAATATTCACTTATTGGAAAGCCCCATTCTTTTAGTGCTAGTAAACTTTCAGAATGTGTTTTGAATAGCTTGTCCCGGTTATTGGCGTATAAAAAATAGAAGAAACAATCGAGAGGACGTTTTGCTACCTCTGCGGAATCTTGTAACTTAATTGTCCCAGCCGCAAAATTTCGTGGATTTGCAAAAGCAGTCTCTCCTAATTCGGTCCTGTTATTATTTAAACGAAGAAATGCAGCACGATGCATAAAGATTTCACCTCGTACTTCGAAGATAGCAGGATAATCGTTTTTCTCTAGTTGGTGAGGAATACTTCGTATAGTTTTGACATTATTTGTGACATTATCACCTCTGGTACCATCGCCTCTGGTTATAGCCTGAATTAGTTTTCCATTCTCGTAACGAATACTTATTGATAAGCCATCAAACTTGAGCTCGCAAATATATTCTATATTCTCACCTACGATTTTTCTTACCCGATCGTCAAAATCTTTTAACTCTTGCTCATTATAAGTATTACTTAGAGAGAGCATTGGCCATGCATGGGCTACTGTCTCAAATCTTTTTGTGATATCGCCACCTACTTTTTGAGTTGGTGAATTCTTATCATAAAATTCTGGATAAGTGTTCTCTAATTCGTTAAGCTCTTTTAGCTTTTGGTCGAAATCATAATCAGAAATGGTTGGCTGTGCTAAAACATAATAGTTATAATTGTGTTTTTTTAGCTCAGATCTTAAAGTTTCAATTTTCGTTCGAATTGTTGAATTAACCATAAATACGAAGTTAAATATTCTGAGAATTAATTAAGATTTTAATTAATAGAATCCTTGAGTTTATTATTTGATTTAGGAATGAATAGTAAAATCAAATAGCTTGAAATTGCACAAGCAGCCATTATTGTAATCATGGGTATATTGGTTCTGTTATGGGCGATACTTACTAATACAGATGCGACTGCACCAATAGAAAGTTGGATAGTACCTAGTAGTGCTGAAGCACTTCCCGCGGATTTAGAAAATGGATTTAGTGCTAAAGCTGAAGTATTCGGAAATACAAAACCTTGACAAGCTAGGAAACAAAAAATAAGGATAACGATTCCTGAAAGTGTCAAGGAGTTAACGAGTGCTAAAATTAACATTAAAGACCCAGCAGTAGCTTGCACCATTAAAGCATATTTTGAGATGATTTCACTGCTAAATCTTTTTAGCATCAAGGTGTTTAATTGGCTGGTTGTAATTAATCCTGCAGCTAATAATGCAAAAATCCATCCGTATTGTTTTTCATTTAATCCATATATCTCCATCATGACAAAGGGTGACCCGGAAAGGTAGGCATAAAGGCCTGAAGATGCTGTTCCGCCAGCTATGGAATATATAAGGAATTGTGGATTTTTAAGAACTTTCCAAAATCCTCTTATAATCGGTGTAGGGAGTAAAGAAATATTAGTGTTAGGTTTGCTTTTTGGAAGTATGAAAATAACACCTAAAGATATTAAGACCGTCAATACAGTAAGAAAAACGAAAATGTAATGCCAACCCCAAATCTCAATAATATAACCTCCCATTGTAGGTGCTAATATTGGTGAAATGCCAATTACTAACATTAACATAGAGAATATCTTTGCAGTTTCCGAAGGAGGGAAATAATCTCGAACCATGGCTCTTGAGGCTACCATTCCTGCGCAGCTTCCTAAGGCTTGAATAAAGCGAAGAAAAATCAAACCATCTGCTGATTGTATAAAAACACAGCCAATAGAAGCTCCAATATAAATTAATAGGCCTATTAATAAAGGAAATTTTCTTCCGAAGCGGTCTAATAACGGTCCGTAAATCATTTGTCCACCGGCAATTCCTATAAAGAAACTAGTTAAGGATAGTTGAATATGTTCAATATTTGTTTGTAGATCTAAAGCTATTGCTTTAAAACCTGGCAGGTACATATCAATAGAAAACGGGCCAATTGCTGATAATAAGCCAAGCATTAATATGATTAAAAACTTTTTGTTTTTATTCTGAGCCATTGAAAATTTTAATTCGAACCATTAATTTAGTTTATCAAGTTCCATTTTAACAAAATCCACAAGTTCTTTTACGTATTCTTTGTTAAACTTAAAAGTAATGCCTGCTGTTTGATATATTTCTGGAATGGTTTTAGTATAGCCAAGTTTCAATGCATTTAGATAGTTATTTAAGCCTTTCTCTGGATTTTCGATATAGTTTTTCCATATAGCAATAGCTCCTAACTGGGCCATTCCGTATTCTATGTAGTAAAAAGGCACTTCAAAAATATGAAGCTGTTTTTGCCATAGGTTTTTGAGAGCATCGGAGTGTTCATCCCAATTTGCAAAACTATGTCCGAACCTTATAAATATCTTTTTCCATTCTTGTTCTCTTTCTAAATCGGTATGATTGGGATGAGTGTAGATCCAATGTTGAAATTGATCTACGGTGGCAACCCATGGTAGCGTTTTTAATACATCAACAAGCTGATCACGTTTGGCTCGTTTTAAATCTTCTTCATTGTCAAAAAAGATATTCCAATGTGACATAGAAATTAATTCCATTGACATTGAGGCAAGTTCTGCTACCTCACTTGGTAAATGTTTAAAATCATTAAGTTCTAAATCTGCTGAGATAAAAGTGTGCAAAGCGTGACCACCTTCATGTACCATGGTAGTAAGATCTCGGAAAGTATTCGCAGAATTCATAAAAATAAAGGGCGCCCCGCTTTCAGATAATGGATAATTGTATCCACCAGGGGCTTTTCCTTTCCGGCTTTCTAAATCGAATAAATTATTGGCTTTCATTATTTCTATGCGTTCACCAATGTAATTGTCAAGTTTTTGGAAACACAGCTGGGTTTTTTGTATTAAATCCTCTCCATCAATAAAAGGTTTGAGAGGAGCATGGCCTGAAGGATCAACATCCATATCCCAAGGTTTTAAGCTTTCTAATCCAAGCTTCTCTTTTCTTCTTTTTGCTTCCAGAGAGAGTATGGGTACCACGGTTTTCTCAATAGCGTCATGAAATTGATAGCAATCCTCAGGAGAGTAGTCGAAACGGCCCATCGCTTCAAACATATAGTCTCTGAAATTATTAAAATCAGCATTATTTGCAACTTGGTGTCTTAAGATTATTAATTGGTTAAATAATTCGTTGAGCTTTGTTTTATCTTCTAACCTACGGGTAGTAATTGCAGTCCATGTGGTTTCCCGGATATATCTATCAATATCTTTTAGAAAAACAGCTGCTTGCTCTAAGGTATATTCTTTTTCATTCAAGAAAACAGACATGGAGCCTGTAATTGACTGATATTTTTGCTGTTCTAATTGAATCTTTGTTTGGAGAGGAATGTTTTCTTCTCGAAACAGGTCAAGAGACTTTTGAACACTTCGTAGATAAATAAAATACTTATTGGAATCAAGTTCTTTAGCATACGGGGAATCAATTAATTTTTTATTTAATTGATTATTAATGGGAGCTATCTTAGGTTCAATTTCAGTTGCAAAATATTGAAAGTCGCGAAGAAGTTTTTCGTCTGCCGTATTACAGGTCATCCTAATATAACGCCAAGCTGCGTCTTCTTCTATAATTGCTTCTAGTTCGCTGCGATTTTGCATCCATTTCTCAAGTTCGCTTAATGAATGGATAGGTCGATTTAGCAGATCAAGAAACAGTGGATGCAGCTCTTCCCAAACAATTTGAAGATTTTGTTTCGCAAAATTTCTTTTCTTTTTTTTTAGTGTCAAGTTTTTCATTCTTTAAATCTTTAAAGCCAGATATCCAATAGAAAAAATAAAGCGAAAATGACAGAGGCTATTCCGTTCGTGGTCATAAAGGCTCTATTTACCCGTCTTAAGTCTGAGGGGCTAATAATTATATGCTGATAAATTAATAGCGAGATATAAAATAACACGCCTATATAATATAGCCATCCCAGATCTATATAGAATACAGGTAGAGTGATGAATATTACGGATAGTCCATGGAAAGTTTCAGAGATATGTAAGGCATTCTTTTTTCCGAAAAAAGTAGGGATGGAATTCAATTTATGATCTTTATCAAATTCTTCGTCTTGTAGGGCATAGATGATATCGAAGCCACTAACCCAAAAGATAACCGCTAGAGAAAAGAAAATAGGTACAATATTAAATGTTCCGGTTACAGCAAGGTAAGCACCTAGAGGTGCTAGTCCTAACCCAATTCCTAAAACAATATGACATAAAGCTGTGAATTTTTTAGTGTAGCTATAACCTAAAATAACAGCTAAGGCAATTGGTGAAAGATAGAAACAAAGTGGATTAATAAACCACGTTGCCGCTATAAATAGCATACAGTTTAGGAGCGTGAAAGTTAGAGCTTGAGATGCTGAAATTTTTCCAGCTGGGATATCTCGCATTGCTGTACGTGGGTTCATTGCATCGATATCTCGATCAAGGTATCTATTAAAGGCCATAGCAGCATTTCGGGCAAAAACCATGCAACAAAGCATTAGGATAAAGATAGGCAGTGTAAAACTTGCATCTGTTATATAAGTGGCTAAAAAGAAACCTATGATAGCAAATGGAAGAGCAAAAATGCTATGTGCAAAGAGTACTAATGAAAAGTATTTTTTCATATCTTAAAGAAAACAATGTTTCGACTAGGACTGAAAGTTATTATTAATAACGTTAATAGCACTTAAAACGTCAGAGCAACCTATATTTGTTTCTGCAGAAGTAAGAAATGTCTCAGGTACTTCTTCGAACCATTCCAATAGCGCTTTTTTAAATTTAGAAATATTTTGAGTGGATTTTAGATTTGACTGTTTATCTGCTTTCGTAAAAATAAGTAAAAAAGGAATCCCGTTCTCTCCAAGCCATTGACAAAATTCTAAATCAATCTTCTGAGGCTCAAGACGACTATCAATTAGCACGAATAGACATTGGAGATTTTCACGTACACGTAAGTATTTACGAATAAATTTTTCCCATTCAGTCCGGTTTGAGCGAGAGGTTTTTGCATATCCATATCCTGGTAAATCAACCAAATACCAATCGTTATTAATTAAGAAGTGGTTTATTAATTGGGTTTTTCCGGGAGTTTGAGAGGTTTTTGCTAAATTCTTTTTATTAGTTAGCGCATTTATAAGCGAGGATTTACCAACATTAGAGCGGCCAATAAAAGCGTATTCAGGTAAATTAAGTTCAGGTAATTTGTCGGTTCTTGTATTGCTACATAGAAATTCAGCGCTTTTAACATTCATAATGCAAAGTTAAAACATTAATATGAGAAATTGAATGTTCAATCAGTTACATGAAATCACGCTTTTGTTTATAAGTTTTTATGGATTCAGCTTTGTATATTTGCGTTTAACAATGTCAAAAACTATTACACCGTACGAGAAAGAAAATATAAGCAAGAAGCAACAGGTTGCTGATATGTTTAATAATATCTCAAGAAAATACGACTTTCTGAATCGTGTTTTATCTTTTGGGATTGATAAAATATGGAGGAGGAAAGCTATTCATACATTAAAAACATTAAAGCCTCAGCTTTTGTTAGATGTAGCAACAGGAACTGGTGACTTTGCTTTAGAGGCTATCCGGCTTTTGAAGCCAAGAAAGGTTGTTGGTGTTGATATTTCAGAAGGCATGTTGGCTATAGCAAGAGATAAAATAGCGGACCGTAAATTGTCGGATTGTTTCGAAGTTCAGTTGGGAGATTCTGAAAGGTTGAGTTTCTCAGATGGTACATTTGATGCAGTTACAGTAGCTTTTGGCGTTCGGAATTTTGAAAATCTGCAACAAGGTTTAGACGATATTTGTCGGGTTATCCGTCCGGGTGGCCAGGTAGTGATTCTAGAGTTTTCTAAACCGAGAGGATTCCCAATCAAGCAACTGTATACATTTTATTCTAAAAATATTTTACCCCAAATAGGGAAACTATTTTCTAAAGATAGCAGAGCTTATTCTTATCTACCTGAATCTATTGCCCAGTTCCCAGATGGAAATGATTTCACTGACTTATTATTAAATGCCGGATTTAAACAGGTTTCATGTAAGCCACAAACTTTTGGTATTTGCACGATATATATTGGAATTAAATAAAAAATTAAATGACGGCTTGATAAGCAGATTTATTTAATTGTAAATAATATTTTTCAGAATATGGCAAAAATAGCAATGATTACAGGAGCCAGTGCTGGAATTGGGCAAGCCTGTGCGGAAATTTTCGCAAAGAATGGATATAACCTTATTTTATCTGCGCGTAGGTATGAACGGCTTGAAAAATTATCCAAACGATTATCGAGTGATTATGGTATCGTTGTACAGGTAATGGAAGTTGATGTGCAGAATAAGGAAGAGGTGATTAATAGTTGGGAGATGTTATCTGAAGACTGGAAGCAAATTGATGTTTTAATTAACAATGCGGGTTTGAGCTTAGGTTTAGAGCCTATTTATAATGGTGAAATTGATGATTGGGATAGAATGATCGATACCAATATCAAGGGATTATTGTATGTAAGTAAGGTGGTAATTCCAAGGATGAAGGAAAATGAGTCTGGTCATATAATTAATATTGGCTCAATTGCAGGAAAGGAAGTATATCCCAATGGCAACGTTTATTGTGCAACAAAGCATGCTGTAGACGCTTTAAGTAAATCAATGCGGGTCGAATTGTTGCCTTATTCTGTGAAGGTAACAGTTTTACATCCAGGGGCAGTGGAAACAGAGTTTTCAGTAGTTCGTTTTAAAGGTGATACACATCGTGCAGAGAAGGTTTATGATGGGTTTGATCCATTATTGGCAAATGACATTGCTGATGCTGCATGGTACGTTGCTTCGCGACCGCAACATGTAAATATTAATGAAATGCTAATTATGCCTACCAATCAAGCTAATAGTATTTCCTTTAATAAAAATTTGAATTAGGGTATTGTACAATATAAAATAAGTAAAGAGTTTATTAATAATTTAATTTCATATGGCACTAAAGAATCAAATTGACCAAGATATAAAAACAGCTATGTTGGCAAAAGATCAAGCACGATTAAGAGGTCTTCGTGCTATAAAATCAGCAATTTTGGTGGCTGAAACAGAAAAGAATGCAGGCGTATTTAATGAAGAGTCTGAAATAAAGGTCTTACAACGTCTTATTAAGCAGCGCAAGGAGTCTGCAGAAATCTATCAGCAACAGAATCGCCCTGATTTATATGCAATTGAGAAGGAAGAGCAGGATGTTATTGAAAGTTACTTGCCACAACAATTAGATAAAGATGAAATCAGAAAAATAATTCTTTCAGTTGTTAAAGAAAACGGCTTTACCAGTATAAAAGATATGGGTAAGGTTATGGGTATGTCAAATAAAATACTTGCCGGTAAAGCCGATGGAAAGACCATCTCGGAAATTGTTAAAGAAGTACTGATACCTTAATAAACAACAATAAATTTAACCAATTTTATTACATTTAGAAAAAATTGGGCACTCATTTGAAATGTAGCCTAAGGAGAAATAACAAACTAGTTAAAGATATTCTATGGATTTTACCATAAAAGAAGATAAAGGTTTTAAATACGTTGATGAGGGAGCGGGAGAGGTAATAGTATTACTTCATGGATTAATGGGTGCATTAAGTAATTGGGAGTATGTAGTTAATCAATTTAAAGATAGCTATCGAGTAATCATTCCAATGTTGCCAATTTATGAAATGCCAATTCTAACTACGGGTGTAAAAAGCCTGTCCAAATTTTTGAAGAAGTTTGTGACGCATATGAAACTTAAAGATTTCGTTATAGTTGGGAATTCTTTAGGAGGACATGTAGGATTGATGTATGTTGCATCGAATCAGGAGAATGTTAAAGCGTTGGTATTAGCAGGAAGTTCTGGTTTATACGAAAACGCATTTGGAGGATCTTTCCCTAAACGTGGTAATTATGATTATATAAAAGAAAAAGTTCAGTTTACTTTTTACGACCCTGCTACAGCTAGTGAAGAACTTGTCGATGAGGTTTTTTCTACAGTAAATAATCGTGAGAGAGTTATTCGCATTTTAGCGAATGCTAAATCAGCTATCCGCCATAATATGGCGAAAGATCTACCTAAGATAAAAATCCCTGTTTGTATCATATGGGGAAAACAAGATAAGGTAACACCCCCAGATGTAGCTGAACAGTTTAATACATTATTACCAAATTCAGAATTACACTGGATTGATAAATGTGGACATGCTCCAATGATGGAACAACCTGTAGAGTTTAATATTGTATTAAAGGAATATTTAAGTAAATTAAACTAAATGCAATATAAATCGTTTAATCTATAAAGAATACGACGGTGACTGCAAAAGAAATAATATCAGATTCTATCTATCCTGCTAAAACTTCCGACAGCTTACGGACATTGATAAATCGTATGCATGAATATCGGATTGAGCATTTACCTCTTATTCGGTATAATCAATTGGTTGGTCTAATACATGAAGATGATGTTATCTCAGCTATTGAAAGAAAGGATGATTCTAAACTTAAAGATCTGCCTCATGAGTTAATTTATGTGTATGAAAACCAACATATATATGATGTAGTGCGTCTATTTTATCTTCATCAATTAGATTTATTGCCTGTTATTGATGAAAAACAATATTATGTTGGATGTATTACCATACATGATATTCTTAATAAAGTTGCAATGATTATCGCCTCCGATGAACCTGGCGGGATTATCATTCTTGAAGTAAATAACCGTGATAACTCGTTATCTCAAATTGCACAGATTGTCGAATCGGATAATGCTCAAATTTTGAGTTCCTATGCTCGATCTTTTCCGGACTCAACAAGGATGGAGATTACTCTGAAACTTAATAGAACAGATATTGCATCTATCGTAGCGTCATTTCTAAGATATGATTATGACGTGAAGGCTACGTTTAACGAGGTTCGGGTTTATGATACTTCGCGTGATAGATATGAACAGCTTCTTAATTATTTAAATATGTAATTATAGCTGTCTAAAATAGACAGTTATGTATTGTCAAGACCCCTCAGAAATAAATGAAAGTTGCAATTTACGGTATTGAATTTCAGAAAGCAGTAATTCCATATGTTGAACAGCTTTTCGAATTGTTGAAAAGTAAGAATGTGGAAATCTGGGTATATAAAGAGTTCGATTCTTTTCTGTCCATTTTTATGGACTGTGGTTTGCGAAGTACGTATAAAGATAGATTTGAACTACCTTCTGATATAGATTTTATGTTAAGCTTAGGAGGAGATGGAACGATGCTTTCGGCTGTTTCCATATTACGTGATTCAAAAATTCCAATAACCGGAATAAACTTAGGTAGATTAGGTTTTTTAGCAAGTATAAATAAGAATCATGTCGATCAAGCTTTAGAGCTTTTACTAAATAAAGAGTATAGTATTGAGAAAAGAACTCTTTTATCTGTTGAAGCCCATGGCATAGACTTGTTTAATGGTGATAGATTTGCATTAAATGATGTTACTGTACTAAAAAGGGATTCGTCAGCGATGATTACAGTCAATGTTTATTTGAATGGTGAGATTCTGAATGCGTATTGGGCAGATGGAATAATATTTGCAACCCCTACAGGGTCAACTGCTTATTCTTTGAGTTGTGGTGGACCAATCATTTTGCCAGGGTCTGGTAATTTTGTTATAACGCCTGTTTCACCTCATAATTTAAATGTAAGACCACTTGTTATATCTGATAAAGACGAATTAACTATTGAAATCGATAGTCGTAGTGATAGTTTTTTACTGTCATGTGATTCTCGAACATGTGATTTGAAGACGAGTGTAAAGCTTAAAATCACGAGAGCTGATTTTAATATTAATCTCATTAGATTGAAAGGAGAAAGTTTCTTCTCTACGCTTCGACAGAAGTTATTATGGGGGTTAGATACAAGAAACTATTAAATCTTCATAAATTTATAACATTCTACTTACCTTTGGCTTTTAATTCCAAAAAAATATCTCTAGAAAAAAGCTTTCTGATAAAATTTTATCTTAATTTATAAATAAATTGGTAATCAAATTATAAATGGAACTAAAAGAACAGATAGATCTAAATAAATTACCGAAACACATTGCTATTATTATGGATGGTAATGGCCGATGGGCAAAGGAAAGAGGAAAATTACGAGTGTTTGGACATAGTAAAGGGGTAGATTCTGTTCGCCAAGTTGTTGAAGCAGCTGTTGAAATAGGTGTTTCATATCTTACATTATATGCGTTTTCAACGGAAAACTGGAAGCGACCTAAGCTTGAAGTAATTGCTCTAATGGAGATTTTAGTATCTGCAATTAATAAAGAAACTCAAACCTTAATGAAGAATGGTGTGAGGTTAAATGCAATAGGAGATTTGAAACAATTACCTGAAGCTTGTTTTAAACAACTATCCAAAGCAATCGACCTGACTTCAAACAATACGAATTGTACGTTAACTCTAGCATTAAGTTATAGTTCTAGACAAGAGATAGCTGATGCTACTAAAAGAATTGTTAAGCAAGTATGTGATGGAAAGTTAAGTATTGAGCAAATAGATCAGGATGTTGTTTCTAGTAATCTGGAGACCGCAAATATGCCTGACCCGGAATTAATGATCAGAACAAGTGGAGAGCAGCGAATCAGTAATTTTCTATTATGGCAACTAGCATATTCTGAATTATATTTTGTTGATAAATTATGGCCTGAATTTAACAAAAATGATTTCTATGAGGCTATAATAGCCTATCAAAAGAGGGAAAGAAGGTTCGGACTTATAAGTGAACAGCTCTCTTAAAAAAGATATCCCTTGAAAAATGCAATATTGTGGATTATTTCCACTTTTTTTGCAAAATAATATTTTAACAAAAATTAACAACTGTTTGCGCTACTTTAGCAGCGTTAAATTATATCAATGAAGCAACTACTTTTTACATTTTGTTTGATTTTACTTGGAAGCGGTGTTTCTTTAGGCCAAATCCAATCTGGGAATATCAATAATGGAAACTCTTTAAGTCAGGATGATGAGTTCAGTTACATAAGACCACAAGAATATATTATTGGTGGAGTTGAAGTGAGTGGAACTCAATATTTAGATAATGATGTTTTAATAACAATATCTAAATTGAATGTGGGTAATCGTATTGAAGTTCCTGGTGAAGTTATCTCTAACGCTATAAAGAATCTTTGGCTTCAGGGCTTGTTTGATGATGTAGCTATTAATGTAAAATCAATTCAAGGCGATTCGATTTATCTTGATATTGCTGTAGTTGAACGGCCAAGATTAACAAGAATTGATATAACAGGTTTAAATAAATCGCAGATTAAGGATGTTCAGGAACGAGTAGGTGGAAATACTGGTAAAATTGTTAATGAAAATCTTCTGAGTACAACCCAAAATACAATCGAAAGATACCTTGCTGAAAAAGGATACCTTTATCCTGAAATTAAAATGTCTCAGGTAAATGACACCACTGAAGTAAATAATCAAATCTTAGTGGTAGATGTTGATCGCCAAAGTAAGGTGAAAGTAAATCGGATCAACATTGAGGGAAACAGTGTTTTTTCTGATAGTAAACTTCGCAAATTTATGAAGAAGACGAAACAAAAAGCATGGTGGAGGATTTGGGGTTCTGGTAAGTTTAATAATGAAAAATACGATGAAGCTAAGACTAATTTAATTACTAAAATTCATGAAGAAGGATATCGTGATGCTGAAATCATATCTGACACTGTACGTCAAGTAAGTAATAAACGAGTTGATATAGATATTGAAATATATGAAGGACCAAGATATTACTATGGAGATATTAGTTGGTCTGGGAATGCTAAATATAATGATACAGTTTTAAATACAGTTTTGGGTATTAAGAAGGGTGATGTCTTTAGTGAGGATAAATTGCTTGTAAAACTTTACGGGCCATCCCGGTCTGGAGCAGACGTTTCATCTTTATACTTGAATGATGGATATTTAACATTTAGCGTTGATCCAGTTCAAACTAAAATATACGGGGATACCATTGATGTAGAACTTCGTATGTATGAGGGTCCACAATATACAGTTAGTAAGATAAGCGTTAAAGGAAATGATGTAACAAATGATCGGGTGATTTTGAGAGAAATTGCCAATAAGCCAGGACAGAAGTTCTCAAAGGATTTGGTTATGCGTACCGTGCAAACTATTGCACAGTTAGGTAATTTTGATGAAACAAAAACAAATCCGGTTCCAATTCCAAATCAATTAGAAGGAACAGTAGATATGGAATACAATGTAGTTGAAAAACCTTCAGATCAAATTGAACTTTCAGGAGGTTTTGGTGGGAACCGAATTATAGGTACATTGGGATTAACATTTAATAATTTTTCTACCAGAAGACTGTTTGATAAAGGTGCTTGGAAACCACTTCCAAGAGGAGATGGGCAGAAATTGAGTCTTCGAGGTCAAACAAATGGCAAACAATATCAATCGTATAGTTTTTCGTTCTCTGAGCCATGGCTAGGAGGTAAAAAGCCAATCTATTTTGGTGTAAGTGCATTTACTTCATCATCATCTTATGGATATAATCCATGGACAGGAAAGCAAACCGTTCCTGATGAAGAAATGCAACGTATTAGAATGAACGGATTTACAATCAGTTTAGGAAAGCGATTGAATTGGCCTGATAATTATTTTAGATTAAATTATGCTGCTAATATTCAACAATATAAACTCCAAAATTGGAGAGGTTATTTATTTGAAACTGGAACTTCTTATAATTTCAATTTAACACAGGAAATAAGTCGGAATTCATTAGATGCATTAATTTACCCAACTTCGGGAACTAATATTAAGTTCACGATTCAAGCAACTCCTCCTTATTCATTGTTTAATAAAACAAATTATTTAACAGCATCTGACGAGGAGCGCTATAAGTTTACGGAATATCATAAGTGGAAATTTGACTCTCAGTGGTTTCAAAGAATTGCTGGAAAGTTGGTATTAAAAGCACAAGCTCAATTTGGTTTCTTAGGAACTTATAGTAGTGCAACTGGACAACCCGCATTTGAACGTTTTAAATTAGGGGGAGATGGAATGCAGGGTTTTGATTTTATCCAAGGATCAGAAATTATTGCTATGCGTGGTTATGCTAATGGATATATAATCCCTGAAGGATCAGATCCTAGAGTTGCGCAAAATTCAGGAAGCCCCATTTATACTAAATATCAATTAGAACTTCGTTATCCGATTATGGTAACTGATCAGGCTACTGCATTCGGTATGGTATTTGGTGAAGCAGGTAATACTTGGAATAATTTTAAGGATTTTAATCCTTTCCAAGTTCGTCGTACATTGGGTGTTGGCGCTCGTGTATATCTACCTATTTTTGGCATGTTAGGTATAGATTATGGATATGGGTTTGATCCAATTCCTGGAGTAGCAGAAAGTCAGTGGCGACAGAATGTTACTTTTAGTATCCAGCAAAATATTGGAGGATTTTAAATAATTTCTATGATTATCTTAACTATTTTTGTGGGATAATCATAGAAAAGATTTCTTAAATTAAAACGATTTTTATAAACGAGATATAAACTAGAATAAATAACAATAAAAAGAACAAATTAGAAATGAAAAATTTAATAAAAGCAATCGCTATAGTTGCCGTAATTTTCTTCTCAGCTGGAGTTGCCAATGCTCAACAGAAATTAGGACATATTAACTCCGGTGAGATTTTACAAGCTATGCCTGAAGTCAAAACAGCTGATGCTGCATTTGAAACATTCCGTCAAACAAAATTGACTGAATTAGAGGCAATGGATAAAGAGCGCCAAGCAAAAATCGTGACATTTCAAGAGAAGTACAAAACTCTTACTGAAGAAAATCAAGCTGCATTAGGCCCAGAACTTGAAGCATTAAACCAAGAAATTCAAACTATGGAGCAAAGAATCAATGAAGCAGATCAGAAAGCCCAAACTGACCTTACTCAAAAGCGTGAAGAGCTTTATAAACCTATTTTAGATAAAGCTGAAACTGCAATTAAAGCTGTCGCTAAAGAACAAGGATTTGCTTATGTTTTTGATACACAAAATCAAGCAATAGTTTATTTTGATGGCGGAGAAAATATTACAGCTTTAGTTAAGACTAAATTGGGTATTCAATAGGACTTAAAAATCCTCTTCAATATTCGTTGAATAGCCCTTGTTGCTTATTGGCGATCTTTTAGTTATTATTTATAAGAAAGCGGATCAATTATGATTCGCTTTTTTTCTTTAATTAATTGATACTTATTAGTGAGAAATAAAATAATACTTTCAATGGCGTTAAGAATTCCTTAATTTTGCAATTCATTTTCAACTATGAGTGATTCAATCAAACACGAGTGCGGTATAGCACTAATCCGTTTATTAAAACCTTTATCATTTTATCAAGAGAAGTATGGCACATCCCTATATGGACTAGACAAGCTGTATTTACTTATGGAAAAACAGCATAATAGGGGTCAGGATGGTGCTGGTATTGCTACAATTAAGCTTGATATCAAACCTGGACATCGATATATTAGTCGATACCGGGCATTGGGAAAGAATGCAATTTCAGAGATTTTTGCACATGTTCAAGAAAAGTTTGCTAATCTTCAGAAGACTAATCCTGAGAAACTTGCCGATAGCACTTGGTTAAAGGAGAATATGAGTTTCACAGGAGAGGTTCTAATGGGTCACTTACGATACTCTACTCAGAGTAATAACAGTTTGGAAAATTGTCATCCTTTTCTTCGTCAGAATAACTGGAAGACTAGAAATCTTGTTATCTCGGGGAATTTCAATATGACAAATGTTGATGAATTGTTAGAGCAACTTTTTGAGCTGGGTCAACATCCTAAAGAGCAGGTAGACACAGTAACGGTATTGGAGAAGATAGGGCATTTTTTAGATACAGAGAACGATGCTTTGTTCTCTCAGTTTAAGAAAGAGGGTTATACAAATGTTGAAATAAGTGAGTTGATTGCTAAAAATCTAGATGTAGCTACGATTTTGCGACGTTCTGCAAAAACGTGGGATGGTGGATATGCGATTAATGGAATTCTTGGACATGGAGATGCTTTTGTTATGCGTGATCCTGCAGGAATTCGTCCGGCATTTTATTACCAAGATGATGAAGTGGTTGTTGTTACATCTGAACGACCGGCAATTCAAACAGCTTTTAACGTTTCAATTGATGATGTTAAAGAAATTGATCCTGGACATGCTTTAATTATTAAGAAAGACGGGACTGTCTCTATTGAGCAGTTTATTGCTCCTACAGTAAAGAAAGCTTGTTCTTTTGAAAGAATATATTTCTCTCGGGGAAGTGACGCATCTATTTATAAGGAAAGAAAGATGCTCGGACAATTATTGTGTGATTCTGTTTTAGAAAAAGTAGATTACGATATTAAGAATACGGTCTTTGCTTTCATCCCTAATACGGCAGAAATTGCATTTCAGGGCTTGCATGATGGAATTAATAGTTATGTCAGGGAATTGCAGGGCAACTGTCTTTTGCATCGTGTGGATAAAATTTCTGATGAAGAAATGAGTAATACTATTAACATCGTTCCGCGTTTTGAAAAGTTAATAATTAAAGATGCAAAATTGCGTACATTTATTACTCAGGATGCAGATAGGCAAGATATGGTAGCACATGTATATGATACAACTTATGGTGTTGTTAAGCCAGGTGTTGATACAATTGTTGCTGTAGATGATTCTATTGTAAGGGGAACAACTCTGAGACAAAGTGTATTGAAAATTTTAGATAGACTTAAGCCTAAAAAAATTGTTATAGTTTCTTCAGCTCCTCAAATTAGGTATCCTGATTGTTATGGCATTGATATGTCACGTATGGGGGAGTTTGTTGCTTTTGAAGCAGCAATCTCATTATTACGTCAGAGGAATATGGATCATATTATAGATGATGTATATCAGAAATGTTTATTTTCTCAAGATTTGGATAAAGAAGAAGTTGTAAACTATGTGAAGGAGATTTATGAACCTTTTACTTATGATGAGATATCTAAGGAGATTGCCAGGATAATTACACCATCAGATATTAATGCTGAAGTGGGTGTGGTTTACCAAACACTTGATAATTTACACATAGCTTGTCCCGACCATTTAGGTGATTGGTATTTCTCCGGTGATTATCCAACGCCAGGTGGAAATAAGGTAGTTAACAGAGCATATATGAATTGGATGGAAGGCAAGAATGCAAGAGCATATTTTTCTGCATAAAGTTAGTTTTTTGTGAGACAGCCAAGTTTTGATGAGATATTTATGAACCTTGCAGAGGAACTCGCATTGAAATCACATTGTATTAGAGCACAAGTTGGCGCAGTTCTATCGAAGGAGACTAGAATTATTTCGATCGGCTATAATGGTCCGCCAGCAGGAACTCATAATTGCGATGAGGAATGGCCAGAAGTTGGATGTGATAAAGATAGCAAAGGGAGTTGTTCTCTTGCATTGCATGCAGAGCAAAATGCGATTCTATATGCTGTAAAGAATGGCGCAGATTTGCAAAAAGCTACTTTATATACAACTCTTTCTCCATGTTTACCTTGCGCACGGCTAATCTTTTCAGCGGGAATTGTGCAAGTTTTTTACCGAAATTCTTATGCAGAGTATAAAGGTTTATTGGAAGATGAAGGAATTGCTTTTTTAAATCGCTTTGGAGTAGAGACGATACGCATTTAAATAGTTATTATTGATAAAAGGTAATAGTTATGGGCTATAAAAGTTTGAGGCATTGTGTTGAAGATTTAGAACGAAATGGACATTTGATTCGCGTAACGGAAGAAGTTGATCCTTATCTTGAAATGGCTGCCATCCATATGCGGGTTTATGATCAACAAGGCCCTGCATTACTTTTTGAAAATGTTAAGGGTAGCTCATTTCCGGCAGTTTCTAATTTGTTTGGCACCTTAGAGCGCTCACACTTTATGTTCCGTGATACATTAGATAATGTCAAAAGATTAGTAAGCCTTCGTTCTGATCCTTTTAGTATAGTTAAGAATCCAATTCAATCTTTTCGAGCTGTTTGTGCTGGAGTTGCAGCATTTCCGGTAAAGTCTCGATTGAGTGCGCCTATAAGTTATGCTAAAACCCAAATTAGCAATGTGCCTCAGATAGTAAATTGGCCAATGGATGGAGGATCTTTTGTGACTATGCCTCAAGTTTATACAGAGGATATTGATAAACCAGGTACAATGAATTCTAATCTTGGTATGTATAGGATTCAACTTAGTGGAAACGACTATATACAGAATCAAGAGATTGGTTTGCATTATCAGTTGCATCGAGGAATTGGTATTCACCAGACTAAAGCAAACGAATTAGGGAGGCCGTTAAAGGTGAGTATTTTTGTGGGCGGTCCGCCTTCACATGCATTGGCTGCAGTAATGCCTTTACCTGAAGGATTGTCTGAACTTACATTCGCGGGAGTTCTGGGAAATAGACACTTTCGTTATTTCTATGATAAAGAAGGGTTTTGCATCTCGGCAGATGCAGATTTTGTAATAACTGGAACTGTTTATCCCAATGAGAATAAACCAGAAGGGCCATTTGGTGACCATCTTGGATATTACAGTTTGGTTCACCCCTTTCCCTTGATGCATGTTCATAACGTTTACCATCGTAAGGATCCTATTTGGTCCTTTACAGTTGTAGGACGACCCCCCCAAGAGGATACAAGCTTTGGAGCTTTAATACATGATATTACAGGTTCAGCCATGTCAAGCGAGATAAATGGTTTGCATGCCGTAAATGCGGTGGATGCTGCCGGTGTCCATCCTTTACTATTAGCTATTGGCAGTGAACGTTATACTCCTTATTTGAAGTTGAAGCGTCCTCAGGAAATCCTGACAATTGCAAACCAGATATTAGGTACAAACCAATTGAGTCTGGCTAAGTATCTTTTTATTTCGGCATATGAAGATCAGCCGGATCTTGATATTTACGATGTGCCAAAGTTTTTTCAACATATACTCGAACGATTGGATCCAAGTCGTGATTTGCATTTTCATACTAACACATCCATAGATACACTTGATTATTCAGGAGATGATATAAATTCTGGATCGAAAGTGGTGATTGCAGCTGCAGGTGATAAATTGCGAGATCTTATTATAGATAAACCTTCTAACTTCCCGGTTTTAAGAGGGTTTGCCAATTCTAAGTTTGTGATGCCAGGTGTTATTGCAGTTGAAACATCAGAGTTTGAAGATTATAAAACAGATGGCAAATTAATTAATGAGTATGCTTCAGCATTAGAAGAATATGATTTAAGTGGTATTGGCTTAATTGTATTATGTGATGATGCTTCCTTTACTTCTGAAACTTTAAATAATTTTCTCTGGATAACTTTTACACGAAGTAATCCTTCGCATGATCTATACGGGGTAAGAAGTTTTATTTCCAATAAGCACTGGGGCTGTAAAGGGCCAATACTTATTGATGCTCGTAAAAAACCACATCATGCTCCTGAATTAGTGAAAGATGCGGAAGTAGAAAGTAAAATCAATCGTTTGGGAGTTAAAGGAAAATCTTTGTATGGTTTCATCTAACAATAAAATTTATTATTATTTGGACTCATTATAGATAATGTATATCTTCGCATGTCTTTAAGTGCGAATTATAATATGTGTAGAGATTTTAATTGTTTAAATGAGTTATATAAAACAGAATTTGGAGCTGTTTATCAATGTAATTTAAATAACTGTTATTGGTTGAAGTTCGCCGACGAGTGGTATCCCTTGAAAGTTTCAGATTTTCTATTCTTTAAAAAAGAAGTTGATTCAATAGATATTGTATCAATGTTGGTAGATTCCTCTAGGAATTCAGATGTGTTCATCTTACAATCATTTAGAGCAAGGTGTTGTTTCGTTTTAAACGCCCATGAAATATTACAACTTAAGGATTTGCTAAGTGCTGCCCGCTTTATGATTGAATTAAATAGTGTAATTCAAGAATGCTTAAGTTATTCTCCATCTTATTCCGTAAATTAGTTTACTTAGTCACTCTTTGATTGTTTTATCTATTAATTTAGATTGAATTTGTATTGCGAATTCTTAAACAATCTAACCCTATAATTGTTATTTTTGAACAGTATCACGATATTGTGTTAGACAAAATATAGGATTATGAAAGACTTACTTCGCTTAAAAACTTCTTTGAAAGAAGAAATCGAAAATATATTAAATGAGCAAATCAAAGTAGAGGCTCATTCTTCGGCAATATACTTAGCTATGTCTTCTTGGTGTGACGACCAGGGATTAGATTATAGTTCTCAATTTTTTGAAAAACAGGCTGCAGAAGAACGTGTACATATGATGAAATTTTTTAAATATGTAAATGATCGTGGAGGTCGTGCTATTTCACCAGAAATTGCTAACATTCCTAAAGATTTTGAATCTTTCCGAGCTGTGTTTGAAATGGCACTAGAGCAGGAAATGCATGTGACTCAACAAATTAATAACATTGCCGACAAATGCATGAAGAGTAAAGATTTTGTTACCTTTCAATTTCTACAATGGTTTCTGGAAGAGCAAATTGAAGAAGAATATGTTGCCAGAAGAATTTTGGAAATATTTGATGTTATTGGAGAAGAAGGAACTGGTCGTTGGGAAATTGATAAACACGTTCAAAAAGTGTCATATTCTGGCGAATAGTTTTAAATTAGAAATTAATAGAATAGGGTTATCATTGGAAAATGGTAACCCTATTCTATTGTATTAACTCGGATAATGTTCTATATTTCGATAAATTAATTTATATTCTTTTTAAAGGGTTGGATTAAGCGTTGAAAGGAAAGTAACCTGATATATTGATCATTTTATGCGGTTAATTTTGATTTTCACATTAATGTCTATTTCGTTTCTGGTTAATGGCCAGCAGACGATGGATGTTCGTGGAGTAGTTCAGGATTCTGCAGGTATAGGTTTGGCCGGGGTGAATGTTAGATTGATTTCTAAAACAGATAGTTTGTTGACATTCACAAATAATAACGGCCGATTCACTTTTCGAAATGTCAAATCGTATGAATTCCGTCTCAGCTCCAGTTTATTAGGTTACCAACTGTATGATGATTATTATAAATTAGATCCTTCGAATTCAGAGCAAATCTTTGTTGTTATGGAACCTCAAAAGAATGTTCTTGATGAAGTAGTTGTTTTTGCAGTCCCTGTTGTTATAAAAGAAGATACGATCCAATACAATGCTGCTGCTTTTAAAGTTGCTAAGGGGGCGCTTCTGGAAGAGTTATTAAAGAGGTTGCCGGGTATAGAGGTTGACAGGTCTGGTGCGGTGAGAGCTCAAGGAAGCCTTGTTTCTAGAGTAAAGGTGAATGGAGTCGATTTTTTTGGTGGAGATGTTCTAACTGCCACAAGGAATCTGCCTGCAGATATTGTTGAAAATATTCAGGTTATAGATGATTATGGAGAGCAGTCTAACTTTACCGGAATGCGTAAATCATCTTCTGAAAAAATCATTAATATTTCAATAAAAGAAGATCGGAATCAAGGTATGTTTGGTCAGTTAACTACTGGAGTAGGAACCGATTATCGATACTTAGCAAGCGCTTCGGCCAATAGTTTTAATGATGATCGTCAATTATCAGTGTTAGGTTCCATAAATAATACGAATTCCAGCTTATTTAGCTTTGGAGACGTTAGTGGAGGTGGTCAAGAAAGTGGTCCTTCCGACCTTAGCAGTATAATAGAATTAGATGATGGTATTAATAGAACAAATTCGTTTGGATTTAATTTTAGAAATGATTTAAATCAGACTGTTAGTACATATGGAGGATATATTTATACTAATCGAAAAAATAGTACTGAAGGATCAACCAATTTAACGAGTGTTTTTCAAAATAATACGATCAATAGTGAGGAGAATAGAAACTCGGATACTGAGAATGGTCGACATAGTTTAATATGGAATTTTGAATCCAATGCTAGTAGTAGGACTTACTTTAAAGTAAGTCCTACTCTATCTTATTATTCTACCAATGGCTTATCTTCAAGTACCAGTACAATAAATAATCGATATTTAAGTACACATCGTTCTTTGGATTCTGAAAATGATGTTTTTTCTCCAGATGGAGATATCAGTTTGATATTGAACCATAGATTTAAAAAGGAAGGCCGGAAGTTTAGTATAAATGTCTTAAGTACTATTTCGGGAAATGAAAAGAAGGATCGAATTAATGAGTATCGTACTAACATAGATTCTAGCATTATTAATCCTATGGAGAGCAGAGAGCAACTACAACAACTTTTGTTAAATGATCAAAGTCTCTTTAATATTCATGTACTTGGTTCTTATGTAGAGCCTATTAATAATAAAAGTTTTATTGAGTTGAATTATGAGCATAATTATGTGTCAAATAAGAATAAGCATGAAACGTTTAGTACAGGCAATTTGCAGTCTAGTTCATTGGAAGTTGATTCCACTTATATGAAGTATGCCTATCAGTTTCAAAGTAATCAAATTGGTTTTAATTATCAGTATAATGATGAACAGACAAGTTATACAATAGGCTTTGGGTTACAACCTACAAATATTGTTGGATATACATTGAATCGCGATATCTCTACGAATAAGAAATTTATCAACTTTGTGCCAAGTGCGCGTTTCGCTTATAAAATTAATAAGTTCAGTAATCTCTCGATTACCTATTTGGGTCGGAATAATCAACCAGATTTTTCTCAAATTCAACCCATTCGAGATTTATCAAATATCCAGAACTTAGTTATTGGTAATCCTAACTTAGAAAGCGAATTCATAAACAATGTTAGTCTTCAATTCAGGAACTTCAATCTTAGATCGGGAAACACTTTTTTTAGTAATCTGTCCTTTCAGAATATTAGGAATAAAATTGTTACGAATCGAGTTTCACTTAATAATAGTACCCGTCAGGAAACTAGTTTTTTAAATACATCAGGTTATTTTGATGCAAATGCATACTATCTTTATTCATTATCAATGATAGAGCAGGTTTTAAATATTAATATAAGTGGATCAGCAAATTATAGTAACAATATATCTTTTATAAACTTCAGGAAAAATAGTGGCCGCTATCTAGTATATACTCAGGCGGCTGATATTTCATATACCTTAGAAGACTGGTTGGATCTTGGATTAAGAAGTTCTTTTACACTGAACCAAACCAGAAATACTTTATCTTCAATGATAGATAATGATGCCTATACCTGGACTTTTGGCTTAGGTGGTAAAACCTATTATAAAGAATGGGCGCTTAGTTTCGATATATCTCAACGCATAAATAATGGATTTAGCGATTTTATTAGCGCAAATCCAACTTTATTAAATGTTTATATTGAACATTCATTTTTAAAAAATAAGAGAGGAACTTTTCGTATTCAAGGTTATGATCTATTTAATGAAAATACGGGTGTTACTCATGAGGTTATGGGAAATGATATCTATCAAACACGGAATAATCGCTTAGGACGTTATTTTTTAGTCTCACTTAATTTTAGAATACAAAAATTTCCAAATATGAAATGATAAAAGGAATTATATATAAAGAGCCTGGTGGTGTTGATGTACTGACAATCGTTGAAATGGAAAGACCAGAGTGTAAGGATAATGAGGTTCTTATAAAGGTGGTTGCCTCAGGAGTTAATAAGCCAGATATTTTTCAACGTAAGGGGAATTATAATGCACCGGCTGGGGTAGTTCAGAATATTCTTGGATTGGAAGTGTCTGGTGTTATTGAGGAATGTGGGAAAGGAGTGGCTCGATGGAAAGTGGGAGATCAGGTATGTGCGCTATTAGCAGGTGGTGGTTACTCGAGTTGTGTCGTTGTCGATGAGAACCATTGTTTGCCTAAACCAGCTAACCTAAGTTTTGTAGAAGCAGCTTCATTACCAGAAGTAATTTTTACTGTATGGCATAATCTGTTTCAACGAGGTGGATTATTAAATGATGACAGAATTCTTATTCATGGAGGGAGTGGTGGAATTGGAGTTGCAGCCATTCAACTTGCAAGTATTTTTGGACATCAGGTGTATGTGACTGCCGGGAATGATGATAAATGTCAGAAATGCATTGATTTAGGAGCAACAGTTGCTATTAATTATAATACTGAAGATTTTGAAGGAATACTAAAATCTAATAAAGTTGATGTGATTCTGGATAGTATAGGCGGATCTTATTTTGAGAAGAACATAAATATTCTGAGAACTGACGGGAGACTAATTTATATCAATGCAGTTAAGGGAGCAAATGTTCAGCTTAATATTGGAAAGATAATGAAGGAGCGATTAACAATTTCTGGAAGTACATTGAGAAACCGTGATGCACAGTTTAAAGCTGATCTTGCAAATGAAATTGAGAGAAATGTTTGGCCAAAAATCGAAGATGGTTTGTATAAACCTGTTATTTATAAGTCCTTCTCTTATGACAATGTAGCTATTGCACATCAATTGATGGAGCGTGGAATCCATTTTGGAAAAATTGTTTTGGAATGGTAATATCACTTAGAATTCTATAAATCAAGTTGCCGTAAAATTCAATATGATTTCCTAACTTTGGAACCATGCAAGAAAAGATTATTATCCTTGATTTTGGCTCCCAATACACACAATTAATTGCACGGCGAGTTAGAGAATTGAGCGTTTATTGTGAGATTCACCCTTATAATAAACCGCCAGAAATTGATTCATCTGTAAGAGGTATTATTTTATCTGGAAGTCCATTTTCTGTTCATCAAGAAGATGCTCCCTTTTTTGACTATTCTACTATATATAAGCAACTACCCTTATTAGGAGTTTGCTACGGTGCTCAATATTTGGCTCAACATCTTGGTGGCGAAGTTAAAGCATCTAATGTAAGAGAGTACGGCAGGGCTAACCTTCAGTTTGTGGACGATACCAATCTTTTATTGAAAAATATATCTCCTAATTCTCAAGTTTGGATGTCGCATGGAGATACTATTTCGACAGTGCCTAATAAATTTAAGATTATTGCTAGCACAGACCATGTGAAAATTGCCGCGTATCAGATCGAGGATACTCAGACTTATGGTATTCAATTTCACCCAGAGGTAACCCATAGTATTGAAGGGAAAACCGTTATAGAGAATTTCCTAATTGATATTTGTGGATGCGCGCAAGACTGGACTGCAGATATTTTTGTTGAAACTAGTATAAAAAGCCTTCGTGAACAAATAGGAGATGATCATGTTATATTAGCACTTTCCGGAGGGGTTGATTCTTCTGTAGCTGCAATTCTATTACATCATGCAATTGGTAAGAACCTTCACTGCATATTCGTTGACAATGGATTGTTGAGAAAGGGGGAATTTGAACAAGTTCTAGATTCATATAAACATATGGGCCTGAACATAAAGGGCATAGATGCTAAAGATAAATTCTATAAGCAGTTAGAAGGAATAAAAGATCCTGAAAGAAAACGCAAAATTATTGGTGCTGGTTTTATTGAAGTATTTGATGATGCTGCACATGAAATAGGTAAAGAGTTGCCTGAAGGAGTGGAGGTTAAGTGGTTGGGACAGGGAACAATTTATCCAGATGTTATTGAGTCAATCTCTGTAAACGGTCCATCAGCTACTATAAAATCTCATCACAATGTGGGAGGTTTACCTGACTTTATGAAATTAAAGGTTGTAGAACCTTTGAGATCCTTATTTAAAGATGAGGTTCGAAGAGTAGGGAAGGCTTTAGAAATGGATCCTGTTATTTTAGGAAGGCATCCCTTTCCTGGACCAGGGTTGGGAATTCGTATATTGGGCGATGTAACAGCTGAAAAAGTAAGGATTTTACAAGAGGCAGATGCTATTTTTATACATAATTTGCGCGATTCTGGTTGGTATGATCAAGTTTGGCAGGCTGGAGCAATATTTCTTCCTGTCCAATCAGTAGGAGTAATGGGAGACGAAAGAACTTATGAACATGTTATTTGTTTACGTGCTGTAGGGTCGATGGATGGAATGACTGCAGATTGGATTCATTTACCTTATGATTTATTATCAAAGATATCTAATGAAATTATTAATCATGTTAAAGGAATCAATAGGGTTGTATACGACATTAGTTCAAAGCCGCCAGCAACGATTGAGTGGGAGTAGATTAGCTGCATTTTTATTGCTACTTATGTTTATAAGTAGTTGTTCTATATTAAAGCCTAGACCTTCTGCTCCGGTTACACCACCAGATGAAAAGCCGATAGAGTCGGAGCTTCCGGAAGACGATGTTGTAAAACCAATAAACGAAAGTGTAAACTCTATCGTATTATTGTTGCCATTTGAATTAGACAAGATAAAATCTGAACCAACAAGAGCTGATGTAAAACATTCTGAGGTACCGCTTGACTTTTATCAGGGTTTTAAAGTAGCATTAGATAACCTAGTTCAGGAAGGATATAATTTTAAATTAACAGTCCTAGATACCCGAGATAACACATCTCAAAATGCACGATTGGCAGTTACTCCAGAAGTTCAATCTGCAGATTTAATTGTTGGTCCAATTTTCCCCAAAGAAATTCCTGTATTTTCTAACGCTGGTAAATTAACCTATAGTCTTCAGGTCTCTCCGCTTGCAGCATCAAAACCCTCTCAATTTAATATTCCTAATTTGGTAAGCTTAGTCGCTCCTATTGATCTTCATAGTGAAGGTTTAGCAGATTACTTGGATGATATTAAGAAGACAAATGATCGAATAATTATTATAAATAAGTTAGATGATGATAGTAGGGGATTCTTAAATCCTTTAAAGCAGAGTTTAACAAAAAAAGGTGTTAGCTATTCAGAAATTACTGATCTTAATCAGATAGGGGATATAGTTAGTACCAATGGGAAGAATTTTGTTGTATTGGGGACGCTTGATAGGTATTCAGTGAATTCAATTCTTGCGAGACTAGTTGAAACTCAAGCTCAGTTAGGTTTAACTATTGAGTTATTTGGCCACCCTAATTGGAGCAAAGCATCTTTTGATAGTATCAATTTAAACTTGCTTAAGACTAAAATAACTACTTCATATTATGTAAATACTTTTAAGTCGAATGTACGTGACTTCGAAAGGAAGTATATTGAAGAATTTAGAATAAAGCCTTCCGAATATGCATATAAAGGATTTGATACAGGTTATTTCTTTGGTTCTTTGTTAGGGAAATACGGTGCGGATTATCCTATCCATTTAACTTCTGAAGAGTATAACGGACTACAAACAAATTATAGGTTTGAGAAAAACTCCCAATGGGGTTATGTTAATTCTTACATTCGTATTCTTCAGTTTGATGGAAATGACTACGTTCCTGTAAATTGATTTGATTTTTCCTGAATATATTCATGATTAATGAAAAGCGGTTGGAGCAGCAGCTCCGTATATTTGAAAGGATTCTTCATGACTATAAGTTTGAAGAGCCATTGTCGAGGTTTTTAACGAGTTATTATAAACAACATCGACAAATGGGTTCAAATGATAGAAGAATCGCAAGTAGATTACTTTATAATTATTTTCGGTTAGGACAAGGTCTTCCAGAGTTGCCTTTATTTACGCGTTTGGCGATTTCGGAGTTGCTCTGTACAGATTCGCCTGATTTTCTAACATTAATACAGCCCAAATTGTTACCTCATACCAAGGAAAGTTTGGAAATGAAGATTAATTATCTGGACAAGGAGTATGGTTTTTCTTTAAATTCAGTGTTTCCGTTTTCAGATAGGATTTCAAAATTGATTGATCTGGAAGGATTCATTTCAGGACATTTTATACAACCTGATTTGTTTATTCGTATTCATTCTGGTCAGGAAACTTCGGTTAAAAGAGTTTTAGATGAAAATGATATTAATTATAAAGAATTCGCTTCAAGTACTTTAGGCTTTGTTAATGGTAGCCAGTTGGATAAGATAAAGTCAATCCAGGGTAAATATGAGGTTCAAGATTTTAGCTCTCAGCAAACTGGAAGCCTTTTTAAAGCAAGAGCTGATGAAAGTTGGTGGGATGCTTGTTCTGGTTCAGGAGGTAAATCCATATTGTTGAAACAGTTGCATCCTGAGATTAAATTACTTGTTTCTGATTCGCGGAATACGATATTGAGGAATCTGGATAGTCGCCTAGAGAATGCAAATATAACTGGGTATCGAAGGAAAATCATTGATTTGACAAAGGATACAGATCCAATGCTCGGAAGTGAATTGTTTGATGGAGTTATATTAGATATTCCTTGTTCTGGTTCTGGAACATGGGGACGTACTCCAGAAGGAATGACCTCTTTCTCTGAAGAAAGATTAAATCATTATATAGGATTACAACGTCAGATTATTGAAAATGTAGTTAAACATGTACGGCCAGATAAGCCATTGATTTATATTACTTGTTCAGTATACAGACAAGAAAACGAGGATCAGGTTGCGTTTCTTGAGACAAAGGGTTTTAGAGTAGAAGAAATGACTTATTTTGAGGGTGCGCCTCACCATGCAGACACACTATTTGCTGCAAGATTGATTGCCAATTAAAGTCCGGTATTTGAACGGAATAGCTTAATGGCTATTGCTAGTAGAATAATACCAAAAGCTTTTCTCAATACGCTTAAACCGGTTTTACCGAGCATTTTCTCAAGCAGATATGTATTCTTTAATACCAAATAAACTACCAGGAAATTAAGAAAAATTCCTATTATAATGTTTTGCGTCTCAAATTCTGTTTTAAGAGAAAGGAGAGTAGTTAATGAACCTGCTCCTGCTATTAAAGGGAATGCAAGAGGTATAATAGAGGCAGTTTCATAACTATCATCTTTAAATACAGTAATTCCCAGAACCATTTCCATCGCAATAAAAAATATCACCAAAGACCCTGCAATAGCAAATGACGCTACATCCACTCCAATTATATTAAGAAGTTGTTCTCCTATAAATAAGAAAGCAAGCATTATTCCCAATGCCACTAGACACGTTTTCTCTGGTTGGATTTTGCCAACCTTTTGTCTAAGATCAATGATAATAGGAATGGATCCTAGGATATCAATGATTGCAAATAGTATCATTGATACTGACAGAATTTCTTTAAAATTGAAATACGTACTCATGCCTTTAATTAAATTCTTTTATTCTTTATTATTTCTGGCTTCTGCACGGATTATACTATGTTTTCTGCCATATAGGAGATAGATAACAATTCCGATTACCATCCAGATTGCTAATCTCTCCCAACTCTCGATTGGTAGGGATCCCATTAATATAACACATACAATTATACCTAATATAGGTATGAAAGGAACCCATGGTGTTCTAAATGGTCGGTGGATATTTGGTTCTGTTTTTCTTAGAACTATGATACCAATACATACTAATGTAAATGCAAATAATGCACCAATACTTACCATATGACCTAAATCCAGAATGGGAACGAATCCTGCGAAAAGGCTTACAAATATCATAAATACTAAATTGGTTTTCCATGGTGTTTGTTTTTTGGATAGATCAGAAAACATTTTTGGTAATAATCCATCCTTACTCATACTATAAAACACTCTGCTTTGACCCAACAGCAATACTAAAATTACCGAGGTGTAACCAGCAAGAATTGCTATCATCATAAATTGATTTAGGAAAGTATATCCTGTTACTGCGAATGCTGTCGTAACTGGTCTGGCATTATTTTCAAATTCTGTATAGTTTGCCAGTCCTGTCATAACATAGGAAAACAAAAAATATAATATGGTACATACTAAAAGTGAACCGATGATTCCAATAGGCATATCCTTTTGTGGGTTTTTAGCTTCTTGTGCTGCAGTACTTACAGCATCGAAACCAATAAATGCGAAGAAAACGATTCCAGCACCTCTTAATATCCCCGTTATGCCATATTCTCCGAAATACCCCTCTTTAAAAAAATCAAATAAGCCTATCTTGCCTGATTTTAACAATTCTTCTCCTTCATTGACAGGGATAAATGGGGTATGATTAGCT
This sequence comes from Albibacterium sp., assembly GCF_035514885.1. Lineage (NCBI taxonomy): Bacteria > Pseudomonadati > Bacteroidota > Sphingobacteriia > Sphingobacteriales > Sphingobacteriaceae > Albibacterium > Albibacterium sp. The sequence continues at coordinate 228,212 of NZ_DATJCH010000005.1, forward strand.
GTATTCATGAATGACCAGCCCAAACTGATAAAGATTAAAACAACAGCTACTTTTACTACTACAAGAACATTATTTACAAAGGAAGACTCTTCTGTTCCACGTATTAATAATAAAGATAGAAGGCATACAATTATGATTGCCGGTAAGTTAATGATACCACTTTCTATACCTCCACTAGCTGTCTGGTATGTCTCCCAAGGTCCATGGAGGAATTGCTGGGATATATGAATGCCATATTCAGAAAGAAATTGGTTTAAGTATTGAGACCAACTTACTGCTACTGTTGCTGCACCTAGCGCATATTCTAATACAAGGTCCCATCCAATAATCCAAGCCATCCATTCACCCATGGTAGCATAAGAATATGTATAGGCACTTCCGGCTACTGGAATCATTGAAGCAAATTCAGCATAGCAAAGACCAGCAAGAGCACAAACGATAGCAGCAATTACAAACGATAGTGTTACAGCAGGTCCTGTATTTTCGGCTGCTACAATTCCTGTTAATGAAAACAAACCGGCACCAATGATCACACCTACCCCTAATGCAACTAAATGATATTTGGTTAAGGTTCTTTTCAATGTTCCAGAGCCGATTTCATTTGATTCAGCAATTAATTTTGATAATGATTTCTTGAATAGCATTTCGTTTCTCTTTTCAATAAACTAAATGTGATGTATAATTCGCTAATATATCAAACGTACAAATTTCTTGTTGAAATAATAAAGGCGACTTAATTATTTATTAAGTCGCCTTTATTATTGGGGTTTATAATTGGTAATAATAGTTAATATCTGACTATTTTAGGTTCGCTATTTTCTATAATAATCACTTTTTGAGTATCTTGTTTAATATTCTTTACTTCATGGTTAGGACCCACATTAATATGAGGAGCTATGATTAAAGATACGATTGACATTAGTTTAATCAAAATATTCATCGAAGGCCCCGAAGTATCTTTAAAAGGGTCACCCACAGTATCGCCAGTAACAGATGCTTTATGCGGTTCTGAATTCTTATAGTGCATAGCACCATCTATTTCAACTCCCTTTTCAAATGACTTTTTAGCATTATCCCATGCTCCCCCAGCATTACTTTGAAACATACCCATTAATACACCAGAAACTGTTACCCCCGCCAATAGACCTCCAAGAACTTCTGGTCCAAAAGTGAATCCTACAATGATAGGAACCAGTAATGCTATCGCACCAGGCATCATCATTTCCCGAATAGAAGCTTTGGTTGAAATAGCAACACATTTGTCGTATTCCGGTTTTGCTTTATATTCCATAATACCAGGAATTTCACGAAACTGACGTCGAACTTCTTTTACCATTTCCATAGCAGCTCGACCTACGGCAGAAATACAAAGAGCAGAGAAAATGAAAGGGATCATTGCACCAACAAACAAGCCTGCTAATACATCTGCATTATAAATGTCAATTTTGTCTATACCGGCCAATCCAACAAAGGCAGCAAATAAAGCAAGAGAAGTTAAAGCTGCAGAAGCGATAGCAAAACCTTTTCCTGTTGCTGCTGTAGTATTTCCAACTGCATCTAAATTGTCAGTACGATTTCTTACTTCATCAGGTAATTGACTCATCTCAGCAATACCTCCAGCATTGTCAGCAACTGGACCAAAAGCATCAATAGCTAATTGCATAGCAGTAGTAGCCATCATTCCGGCTGCAGCTATTGCAACGCCATAAAACCCTGCGAAATGATATGAACCGTAAATACCCCCGGCTAAAACTAAGATAGGTAACACGGTTGATTCCATTCCCACTGAAAGTCCGCCAATTATATTGGTTGCATGACCGGTAGAAGACTGTTTAATGATTGATAATACAGGTCTTTTCCCCATAGAGGTGTAATATTCTGTAATGATGCTCATTAAAGCACCTACGATTAAACCTACTATAATAGCTGAAAAAACATCTGTACTGGTAAACTCATAACCTCTTAATACCATATTTTCTGGCATAATCCATTTAACGGCGAAGAAAGAAGCTATTGCAGTTAATATAATGGATGACCAGTTTCCTAAATTCAATGCATTCTGAACGCTATCAGTCTCTTGTTTTATACGAACAAAAAATGTAGAAATAATAGAAAAGATAAGACCCAAACCGGCAATAACCATAGGAAGTAAAATAGGAGCGATTCCACCAAAGTTGTCAATTGATTGTATCTCGCGGCCTAAGACCATTGTGGCAAGTAATGTAGCAACAAATGATCCGAATAAATCAGCTCCCATTCCTGCAACATCACCTACGTTATCACCAACATTATCTGCAATGGTGGCTGGGTTCCTAACATCATCCTCCGGAATTCCAGCCTCAACTTTACCCACTAAATCTGCACCAACGTCGGCAGCCTTTGTATATATACCACCACCCACACGTGCAAAGAGTGCTATTGATTCAGCTCCTAATGAAAAACCCGCTAAAACTTCTAAAGCTTTTTGCATGGCGAGTCCGTTTACTTCTCCACCGGTATTGATAACATAAATCTGATAGAAAACAATAAACAACCCTCCGAGGCCTAAAATGGCTAATCCTACCACTCCGATACCCATTACGCTTCCAGCAGTGAATGAGACTTTAAGCGCTTTTGAAAGACTTGTTCGGGCAGCTTGTGTTGTTCTAACGTTAGCCTTAGTTGCTATATTCATCCCAATATAACCTGCTAAAGCTGAAGTAAAAGCTCCAATAATGAAAGACACTGCTATTACCCAACTAGAGGTTTCTATTAAAGTACCGGAGTAGGCAAGTAATACAGCTGCTATAACTACAAAATATGAAAGTACTTTCCATTCCGCTTTTAAAAAAGCCATTGCTCCGTCTGCAATATATCCTGCAAGAGTTTGCATATTTTCGTCTCCTGCGTCTTGCTTGTTTATCCAAGCACTTTTTGAAGCCATTATCAATAGGGCGATAATGCCGATAATTGGGATAAGGTAAATAAGGTTGTTTTGTAAGAGTTCCATCAATCGATTATTATTTAGAGTTAATATTGTAGGATAAATTGTTGTTCATAACTTCCATCAGGAATTAGTCAAAAGTAGCACGGTTATTCTAATTATCAAATTTATTTTAAACTAAATGTTATTAAATCATTTTTCCTATCATGTTGACCATTAAAAGGTAATGAATTTAGAGTAGTTTCTTTATTAGAGTAGTTTCTTTAGGGGGTTCTTGAGTTTATTCCTTAATAAGGAGTTGGTTTCTATTAATATTTTATTTTATGCTTGCTATATAAAAGGATTTGATATATCTTTGCAGTCCTAAAAAAGTATAGAATTAATAAATTAAAAAAACACTAAATGCCTACTATTCAACAATTAGTAAGAAAAGGTAGAGTAGCTTTGGTTGACAAGAGTAAGTCGCCAGCCTTGGACAGTTGTCCGCAGCGAAGAGGTGTATGTACACGTGTGTACACCACTACCCCAAAAAAGCCTAACTCGGCAATGCGTAAAGTTGCACGTGTACGTTTAACAAATGGAAAAGAAGTGAATGCGTATATTCCAGGAGAAGGGCATAACTTGCAAGAGCACTCCATTGTATTAATTCGTGGTGGTCGTGTGAAGGATTTACCAGGAGTAAGATATCATATTATTCGCGGAGCATTGGACACTTCCGGAGTAGCAGGTCGTAATCAACGTCGTTCAAAATACGGAACGAAACGTCCAAAACCAGGACAAGCAGCAGCGGCGCCAGCTAAGGGTAAAGGAAAGAAATAATTAAATTAGGAGATATTAAAAAATGAGAAAGTCAAAACCAAAAAAACGAATCATTTTGCCTGATCCGAAATTTAATGATGCTCAGGTAACACGTTTTGTAAATAATATGATGTATGACGGTAAGAAATCTATCGCATATTCAATATTCTATGATGCTGTACAATTAGTTGAAGAAAAAACTAGTGAGAATGGCTTAGAAGCTTGGAAAAAAGCTTTGAACAATGTAATGCCTGCAGTTGAAGTTAAATCTCGTCGTGTTGGGGGAGCTAACTTTCAGGTTCCAACTGAAGTGCGCCCTGAACGTAAAATTGCTTTAGGCATGAAATGGTTAATCACTTATGCACGTAGACGCGGTGAGAAAACTATGCATGAAAAATTAGCAGGTGAAATTATTTCAGCTTCAAAAGGTGAAGGTGCAGCTGTTAAGAAAAAGGAAGATGTGCATAAGATGGCAGAAGCTAACAAAGCATTCTCTCACTTCAGATTCTAAGATTAATACCATGTCTGATATAATTACACCGATAGTTTTTCACTGAGAATAACTATCGGTGTAATATTTTTGACGAAAAACGATAAAATATAAATAATGTCAAGAGACTTAAAGTATACTAGAAATATTGGTATCGCAGCCCATATCGATGCCGGTAAAACCACAACTACGGAACGTATCCTGTATTATTCAGGGACGAATCACAAATTGGGTGAAACCCACGAAGGGTCGGCGACAACTGACTGGATGGCGCAAGAGCAAGAACGCGGTATTACAATTACCTCTGCTGCAGTAACTGTTGATTGGAAATACAGAAACAACTTATACCATATTAACATTATAGATACTCCTGGACACGTTGACTTTACGGTTGAAGTGAATCGTTCTCTTCGTGTATTAGATGGATTGGTGTTTTTGTTTTCTGCTGTAGATGGTGTAGAGCCTCAATCAGAAACCAACTGGAGACTTGCAAACAACTATAAAGTTCCTCGTATTGGTTTTGTTAATAAAATGGACCGTTCTGGAGCAGATTTTCTTAAGGTTGTAGGGCAAGTAAGAGAAATGCTTGGTAGCCACGCAGTCCCTCTTCAATTACCTATTGGTTCTGAAGATACCTTCAAAGGAGTTGTTGATTTAATTAATCACCGAGGTATCGTATGGAATGAAGCAGATAAAGGAATGACCTTTACTGAAGTGCCTATACCTGATGATATGTTAGAAGAATCGGCGCTTTGGAGAGAGAAATTATTAGAAGCAGTAGCTGATTATGACGACACATTGATGGAGAAATTCTTCGATGATCCAGAGTCAATAACTGAACGTGAAATTCTAGATGCGCTTCGTAAGGCAACTTTAGACGTTAAAATCGTACCTATGGTTTGTGGTTCATCTTTTAAAAATAAAGGTGTACAAACCATGTTAGATTATGTGATGGAGTTACTGCCTTCACCTCTAGATGTTGAAGGTATTACAGGAACAAATCCTAAAAATGATGAAGAAATAGTTCGTCAACCAGATGTAAAAGAACCTTTCGCCGCATTAGCATTTAAGATTGCAACCGATCCATTTGTTGGACGCCTTTGCTTTATTCGTGTATATTCTGGAAACCTTGATGCTGGATCATATGTTTATAATGCACGTTCGGAAAATAAAGAACGTATTTCACGTATTTTTCAAATGCACGCTAATAAACAAAATCCGATTCCTAACGTTGGAGCAGGAGATATTGCTGCAGTTGTAGGTTTTAAGGACATTAAGACTGGAGATACTCTTTGTGATGAAAAGAATCCTATTATTTTAGAATCAATGGATTTTCCTGATCCGGTAATTGGTTTAGCGATTGAACCAAAAACGCAGGCTGATGTTGATAAGCTAGGTATGGCTTTATCGAAATTAGCTGAGGAGGATCCAACTTTCCAAGTGAAAAGTGATGAGGAGACTGGACAAACAGTAATCTCTGGAATGGGTGAGTTGCATCTTGATGTATTAATTGATCGCTTGAAACGTGAATTTAAAGTTGAGATTAATCAAGGAGCTCCGCAAGTAGCTTACAAAGAAGCAATCACAGGAACGGTACAGCATCGTGAGACCTACAAGAAGCAAACTGGAGGTCGTGGTAAATTTGCTGATATACAAGTTGTAATATCACCAATAGACGAAGGAAAAACCGGTCTTCAATTCGTTAATGAAATTGTTGGTGGTGCTATTCCTCGGGAATATATTCCATCTGTACAGAAAGGATTTGAATCCTCTATGAATAATGGTGTTTTAGCTGGATATCCATTGACTGATATGAAGGTTCGCCTAATTGACGGATCATTCCATGCGGTCGATTCAGATTCTTTATCATTCGAAATTGCTGCTCGCTCTGCATTCCGTGCAGCATTGCCAAAATGTTCGCCTGTGTTAATGGAGCCTATAATGAAGATTGAGGTACTTACACCAGAAGAAAATATGGGTGATGTAATGGGTGACTTAAACCGTCGTCGTGGTCAATTACAAGGTATGGATACCCGTAATGGTGTTCAAGTAATTAAAGCGCTAGTTCCTCTTTCAGAAATGTTTGGTTATGTAACTCAGTTACGTACTATCACTTCCGGTCGTGCAACTTCTACTATGGAGTTTGATCATTATGAAGCAGCACCTAGAAATGTACAGGAAGATATCGTTTCTAAATCAAAAGGAAAAGTTAGCGCTTCTGAATAATAAGTAAAATTAACCATCGGCTATTAAAAATAGCTCTAATAGCTGATATAACTAAATAATAAAATGAGCCAAAGAATTAGAATTAAATTAAAATCGTACGATTACAACTTAGTTGATAAATCGGCCGAAAAAATTGTAAAAACTGTAAAACCTACAGGAGCGGTTGTTAGTGGACCTATTCCATTGCCAACGGAGAAAAAGATCTATACAGTTTTGCGTTCTCCACACGTAAATAAGAAAGCGCGTGAGCAATTTCAATTATGTGCATACAAACGTTTATTAGATATTTATAGTTCAAATTCTAAAACTGTTGATGCTTTAATGAAACTTGAATTACCTAGCGGTGTTGAAGTAGAAATTAAAGTTTAACTACAGGAAAATTATTAAGAAAGAGGCCAATTGTGTAATGCATATTGGCCTTTTTTGTTGCCTATTATTGCGAAAAAAATCTACTCATTTTTCGTTCTTCTATTATAAAAAACCGACTTTTGTAATTGTCCCATCATATTTTATGTAAAGCCCAAAATTACTTCGTATGGATGAAATGAAAGTGTTGACAGATCAAATCGAATTGTTGATTGCCGAAGGAGACCCTGTTAAGCTTAATGAGTATTTAGATAATCTAAACATTTCTGACGTAGAGGGTTTAATCGATGAACTTCCCGAGTACGCTGACACATTTATTTCAACGTTAAGTATTAATCGTGCCGTCAATGTTTTTAGAATTCTTGATTTTCCTACTCAAGAAAGAATTGTTAAAAAATTATCAGGACCTAAGCTTGCAGAATTAATTAATGAGTTACCTCCAGATGATAGAACATCTTTTTTTAGTGAATTGCACGGAGATGCCGTAAAAAAGATGATTATTCTGCTTCCTCCGGCAGATAGAAAGGAGGCTCTTTCTTTATTAGGTTATCCCGAAGAAAGTGTTGGAAGGCTAATGACACCTGATTATATTACTGTAAAGGAGCATTGGAGTGTTGGGAGAGTTTTGGATCATATTAGAAAATATGGTAAAAATTCCGAAACGATTGATGTACTCTATGTAATTGATAGTAATGGAATACTCTTAGATGATATTAGAATTCGAGAGATTCTATTGGTTAAACCAGATATTCTAATTAGAGATCTAATGGATAATCGTTTGATTTCTCTTAAGGCTAATGATCCCCAAGAGGAGGCCATCAATATTTTCCGAATGAACAATCGAGTTGCTTTGCCAGTAACCGATGATCAACAGATTATGCTGGGTATTGTAACTGTTGACGATATTCTATGGGTCGCCAATGAAGAATATACCGAAGATATGCAACGTATCGGGGGTACTGAAGCATTAGATGAACCTTATATGGACATGTCCATTATTAACCTTGTCAGGAAGCGAGCTGGCTGGTTGGTTCTGTTATTTTTAGGTCAATTGTTTACTGCTTCTGTAATGGGTCATTTTGAGGCTCAGTTAGCTGGAGCCTTAATTTTGGCAATCTTTATCCCACTAATTATGTCGAGTGGGGGGAATAGCGGTTCTCAGGCTTCTACACTAATTATACAGGCAATGGCATTGGGTGAAGTTTCATTGGTAGATTGGTGGCGGGTAATGAAAAGAGAGATACTGTCAGGGTTATTACTCGGAGTAATTTTAGGTGTCTTAGGCTATTTAAGGTTATATGTTCAACATGTAGCATTTGGAGATTTAGGGGAGCATTGGAATTTAATTGCTCTTGTAGTGGGACTATCATTATTAGGAATCGTAACTTGGGGTTCATTAATGGGTTCGATGCTGCCTTTTATTCTTAGAAGGTTTGGAGCAGATCCGGCAACATCATCAACTCCATTTGTTGCAACTTTAGTAGACGTTACTGGATTAATTATTTATTTCTCGGTAGCAACCTATATTCTCAAAGGTACCCTATTTTAACTTTTTTAGTAGTCGGATTGAGGAATAATATAACTTAGTTTTTTAATTGAATTTGTATGGAAACGGAAAAGCGAAGGATTGCAGTTATTGGAGGTGGAAGTTGGGCAACTGCAATCATTAAAATGCTAAATGATAATATTTTACCCAAAAAGATATTTTGGTGGATGAGGAATGAGGAAACTATTCGAATTATCCAAAAAGACCACCGCAACCCCAATTATTTAAGTGCTGTAAAGCTGAACTTGGAACCAGATAATATCAGTACAGATATTCATTATATTTTAAAGAATTCTGATATCGTTATATTGTGTGTTCCGGCGGCTTTTTTAAGGGATGCTCTCACAGGAATTACAAACGAACAATTAGTGGATAAGATTATTATTTCTGCAATCAAAGGGATTGTTCCTGAAGATAATCAGATTGTTGGAGAATTTCTGCAGGTTAATTATAATGTGTCTGTAAATGAAATTGCTGTAATAAGTGGTCCTTGTCATGCAGAGGAGGTTTCCCAAGAAAAGTTATCCTTTCTGACAATTGCCTCTCAGTCACTTGAGGTAGCAGAGTTTGTGGCTTCCTATTTAAATACCAATTATATTAAGACGAATATCTCTGACGATATATACGGAACAGAATATGGAGCTGTTTTAAAGAATATTTACGCGGTAGCAAGTGGTATCTGCCATGGAATAGGATATGGAGATAACTTTCAAGCTGTTCTGATATCGAATGCTATCCGCGAAATGGCTCGTTTTCTTTCTGTAGTTCATCCAATTCAACGAGATATTAAAGAATCTGCTTATTTAGGAGATTTATTAGTTACCTCATATTCTCAATTTAGTAGAAATCGAACTTTTGGAAACATGGTAGCCAAAGGTTATACTGTGAAATCAGCGCAATTAGAGATGAATATGATTGCAGAAGGTTACTATGCTAGTAAATGTATTCATCAAATTAATAAAAAACACAAAGTAGATCTTCCTATTTGTCGGGCGGTTTATTCTATTTTATATGAAAAACACTCCGCCCTATTAGAAATTAAACTCCTGTCAGATTTATTATCATAATATGAAGCATTTTCGGTCTATATCCTTTATTAAATCAACAATTCTGATTTCCTTGATATTTACGAGTACGTCTTGTTCTCTTTTTAAGAAGTTGGAAAATGCTTCGGTTGAACCTTTATCTGAAGAACCATCCATAAATTATAAAAACGGTTTAGTTGTATCAGCGCATCCAATTGCCTCCGAAGTTGGAGTGCAGATTTTAAAAAAGGGAGGGAACGCTATTGATGCAGCTGTTGCTGTACAATTTGCTTTAGCCGTTGTATATCCTGGTGCAGGAAATATTGGAGGAGGAGGTTTTATGGTATATCGTTCTGCAAAGGGTGAAGCGACAAGTTTAGATTTTAGAGAAACTGCTCCTTTAGAAGCAAGCCAGAATATGTATCTTGATATGTACGGACAGCCAATAAACGATCTTTCACTGCAAGGGCGATTGGCATCAGGTGTGCCGGGTTCTGTAGATGGAATGGTAAAGGCACATGCAAGATATGGTAAGTTAGACTGGAAAGTACTGATACAACCGGCTATTGATTTGGCAAAGAATGGGTTTCCAATTACTGCTGCTCAGGCAAGCGAGCTCAATTCAAAAATTGGAGTTTTCTTAGAGTATAACCCTCAGGGAGTTTCTTTTACAAGTAAGACATCTTGGAAAGCTGGAGATATTTTAATCCAGCAAGATCTTGCCACTACACTTGAATTGATTCGAGATAAGGGTCGTGCAGGCTTTTACGACGGAGAAGTAGCTGCAAAGTTAGTTGCTGAAATGAAGCGTGGTAATGGAATAATTAGTTTAGAAGATTTAAAGAACTATGAAGCGAAATGGCGAACCCCTGTATTAGGATCTTATCGTGATTATAAAGTTATTTCAATGCCTCCCCCTTCTAGTGGAGGCATAGCATTAATTCAATTACTGCACAGTGTGGAAGAATTCCCGTTAAAGAAATGGGGATTTCAGAGCGATTCCTCTGTTCAGGTAATGGTTGAAGCAGAGCGAAGAGTTTATGCCGATCGTTCTACCCATTTAGGCGATCCGGATTTTTATCAAGTACCTCAAAATGCGCTATTGAACCCCAAGTATAATGCAATTCGTATGAGTGATATGAATTTTGATTATGCAACACCAAGTAGTTCTATTAAAGCAGGAGACGCAGGCAGCAATATAGAAAGTGAAGAAACAACCCATTTCTCAATCGTTGATAGAGAAGGAAATGCTGTTTCAATAACAACAACATTAAACGGTTCTTATGGTTCCTTGGTTGTTGTGAATGGTGCAGGATTTTTGTTGAACAATGAAATGGATGATTTCTCTGTAAAACCGGGTTCTCCAAATATGTACGGTTTAATTGGAGGTGTTGCCAATAGCATTGAACCAGGGAAGCGAATGTTGAGTTCAATGACGCCAACTATTTTAGAGAGAAACGGGAAGCTTTTTATGGTTCTTGGATCACCGGGAGGAGCCACGATTATTACTTCAGTTTTTCAAACAATATTGAATGTTATTGATTGGGATATGGATATGCAGGAAGCTGTTACCCGGCCGCGTTTTCATCATCAATGGTTTCCAGATGAAATTGCCGCTGAAAGAGAATCGTTCAATTCAGAGTTGCGCAATAAATTAAAGGCTAAGGGGTATTCTATTGTTGATCGGAGTGCTATTGGAAGAGTAGACGCAATTCTTGTTTCTCCATCGGGAGAGTTAACAGCAGGTGCCGATCCTCGGGGTGATGATGCAGCAGCTGGTTATTAATACATTTTATATATATAATAAAGAAGGGATCTCAATTTGAGATCCCTTCTTTATTATATATATATTTAGCTTACCAACGTTTTTTAGATTCGCTTCTGCTTCTTCCCGAGAAGTCGCGAAATCCTGAATCTTGTTTTTCACGTGGGCGACGGCTGCTGCTATCGCTTGAACCAGCACCACCCCTATAATTACCATTGCTTCCTCCAGTACGAGGTCGTGAATGGTTTGAGCTGCTGCTACGGTTACGGTTACCGCTTCTGCCACCAGATTCTCTTTGTCTGGCTCCTGCATTTTCTATACGAACTTCACGACCGTTGAACTCTACCGTTTTAAAGCCGGTATATACTTTTTCAACCAGATCATTTTCTACTTCAAAGAAAGAGAAAACACCTTTTAAATCGATCTTTCCGATAGATTTTCCACTAATTTGCGTGTTGTTGCAAATAAAGCCTAAAAGGTCACCTCGGTTAAATTCATCAACTGAACCAACATTAATAAATAATCTTGTATATCCAGCTTCAGTTTCATCACGTCTTGAACGCTCAGGTCTTCCATTACGTTCGTTAACAATGTTATTAGTATCTACGTTTAAGTCTTTCGAGTTTTTATAGTACTCTAAAAAGCGATTGAACTCAACAGAAGCAAATTTCTTTATTAGTTCTTCCTTGCTTAATTCACCAAATTCTTGCATGATACGTGGCATATAAGGAGCAATTTGTTCCTCATTTACTGTAACGCTATGCAATTTGTTAATCATTCCGAATAACTGTTTTTCAACAACATCAAAACCGCTAGGAACAACAGCTTTTACAAACTTTTTGCCCAATGTGCGTTCTATCTGACGAATTTTACCTAATTCTTTCAGGTTAATGATAGAAATAGAAACTCCAGACTTCCCTGCACGAGCTGTACGCCCACTACGGTGAGTATAGCTTTCAAGTTCATCGGGTAGAGAATAGTTAATAACGTGAGTTACGTCCTTAACATCAATTCCACGTGAGGCTACGTCTGTTGCGATTAACAATTGAATGCTTTTATCACGATATTGCTTCATTACTTTATCACGTTGTTGTTGCGATAAATCACCATGTAAAGCATTGGCATTGTAACCATCTTTAATTAAGGCTTCAGCGATATCTTGTGTTTCAATTTTTGTACGGCAAAAAACAATCCCAAATATTCCGGGAGTGAAATCAACAATACGTTTAAATGTTGCAAATTTATCAGATGCGCGGACAACATAGTATTCGTGATCGATGTTTGCATTTCCAGTATTTTCAGTACCCATGGTTAATTCCACGGGGTCAGTCATATACTGTTTTGCTATTTTGCGCACTTCACGTGGCATGGTTGCAGAAAATAACCAAGTTTTCTTTGTGTCTGGTGTGGTAGACAGGATATTGTTGATATCCTCTTGGAAGCCCATATTTAACATTTCATCGGCTTCATCCAACACAACGTATTTTACATGCGAGAAATCAATGGCATTACGGCCAAGGATGTCAAGCATTCTTCCTGGAGTTGCAACAACAATTTGCACACCACGACGAATTTGACGTAGTTGATCGCTAATGCTTGCACCACCGTAAACGGATACAACATTAACATTGTTCAGATTCTTTGCGTATTTCTTAATATCGTTAGATATCTGAAGACACAATTCACGTGTTGGACACAAAATTAAGGCCTGTGGGTGTTTTTCTGAAAAGTCGAGTAATTCTAATAAAGGCAGGCCAAAGGCTGCTGTTTTTCCGGTACCGGTTTGGGCTAATCCGACAAAGTCGTTGCTGCCTGCAAGTAAAACGGGAACGGACTGTTCCTGAATGGGAGTAGGTTTTTCAAAACCTAATTCTGTTAAGGCATTAACAATATCATGACGGATCCCCAGTTCAATAAATGGGTTCATGATGTAATAAATACGATAGGCCTAATTGCCTAAGGCGGCGCAAAGATAAGACTATTTTTTGTAATTATTATTAATTAGTTATTTTTATTTTATTTGTTGTCTGTCAGTTTATCCGCGCAGACGGTCCACAGATTTGATGAGTTTTTCATCATTTCGTATGCCTTTTGCTGCTAAAAAAAGGAAGACAATATCTAATGGTGCCAAAAGCGCTCCAATCCCGATATTCTCTAATACTAAATTTTTGTTTAGCTCTATTACTGCATTGTTGGAAGATACATAAAACCAAACAGCTAAAAGAATTACAAGAAAAATATTCAGATAGATTGTTTGAAGCTGCTTCTTTCGGTTTTTGTAATAAAAGATAGTTACAAGTGGTACTAAACCTAATATTACGGTTACGATGGTTTGTAGAATAAATGATTTGACTTGTACAACGCCTTCTGAAACACCTTGATAGATTCCGGTGACTTTTATACTCATCGCTGTCCCGAAATTATCGAAATACTGTAAGTATGGAAATAAGAATAATAAAAAAAGCGTTATGCTGGCAAGTAGCAACCAAACTGTTTGAATTCTCTGAATCATTCTATTTTAATTTTTAACAAATATACATAAATCCCCTAATTCCTTATCTTTGCTTTAGTGGGAAATGCAAATCAAAGATATTTTATCGAGTTAATTTTTAATGGAACCGGCTATCATGGCTGGCAAATCCAAAAGAATGCTATTACAGTTCAATCAGTGGTAGATGAGGCATTAAGTATGATTCTGCGACAAGAGATAAAAACACTTGGTTGTGGACGTACAGATACAGGAGTTCATGCCAAACAGCTTTATGCACATTTTGACTGTCCAAAGACAGATGTAGAAAAACAGTCAAAAACCATTATAAAGAGTTTAAATGCGGTTCTTCCCGATGATATCGCAGTTAAAAGAATAATCCCCGTGTCCAATGATTCCCATGCCCGTTTCACGGCTCTATCTAGAAGCTATGAATATTATATACATTTTGAAAAGAACCCTTTTCTTCAAGATTTGTCTTGGCAATTAAAAGACAAGCCGGATCTCATTAAAATGAATGAAGCTGCAAAAATTATGATGGAATACCGAGACTTTAGTTGCTTTAGTAAATCACACACTCAGGTCATGACTAATAACTGTGAGATTTATCAAGCTGAATGGAGTTGGATCAATGATGAGCGCTTAGTGTTTAATATTTCTGCTAATCGTTTTCTGAGAAATATGGTTCGTGCTATTGTAGGTACATTAATTGAAATTGGTAATGGAAGGAATACAATCGAGTCGATTCGTTCAACGATAGGAAGTAAAGATCGCTCCGAGGCAGGAACATCTGTCCCAGCGTGTGGCTTATATTTAAGTCAAGTAGTATATCCTGATTTAACTTTTGAAAAATGAGTCAAGATAAACCAAGCGATAGCTCATACGATATAAAATTACTGAAACGGATATTGGTTTATGTGAAGCCCTATCGTAGCGCTTTTCTATGGTCAGTTATCCTAACTGTAACGATGGCTGCAACAGCTCCGCTAATGCCTGTGCTGATTGAGTATACATTGGATAATTATATTTTAAAAGGCGATACCAGTGGCTTAGGGATGATGGCTTTATTGATGTTAGCCTTTTTGGTATTAGATACCATGGTTCGGTATTTTCAAACTTTATACACAAACATTTTAGGTCAATCTGTAATCCGTGATTTACGAAGCAATGTTTTCGATCATATTAGTCACTTGCGTTTAAAGTATTTTGACAGAACACCTCTTGGCCGCCTTATTACCCGAACTGTTTCTGATTTGGAAACCATTTCCGATATTTTCTCCCAGGGAATTATTCAGATTGTCGGAGATATTCTGCAGTTAGTAGTGATCATGGGCGTTATGTTCTATACAGATTGGCGTTTAACGTTAATTGTGCTTTCATTGATGCCGGTTATGTTAATTGCCACTTACTTTTTCAAAAGAGCAATGAGGTCCTCTTTTCAAGATGTACGCACCTGGGTCTCTCGTTTAAACACCTTTCTTCAAGAGCATATTTCAGGAATTAGTGTTATCCAGTATTTTGCCAGAGAAAAGCAGGAGTATAATAAGTTTATAGGAATTAATGCGCAACACCGAAATGCACATATACGCTCTAACTGGTATTTCTCTATCTTTTATCCCGTTATAGAAATTATCATGGCCCTTGCTTTGGGACTTGTGGTTTGGTATGGTAGTAGATCAGCATTAGAGGGCCATACTACTTTGGGAGTAGTAGTTGCCTTTATAATGTATATTAATATGATATTTAGGCCTTTACGAGAATTGGTCGATAAGTTTAACACTTTGCAAATGGGCATAATTGGTGCTGAACGAATATTTTCTGTATTGGATACCGACGAGAAAACTGTTAACGAGGGTACAGCGAAGCCTGTAAAGTTAGAGGGTAAGGTAACTTTTGAAAATGTCTGGTTTGCTTACGATGATGAAAACTGGGTGTTAAAAGATATTTCTTTTACACTCGAAGCCGGTCAAACTTTGGCACTCGTGGGTGCTACCGGTGCAGGTAAATCCTCTATCATTAATCTTTTGAGCAGGTTTTATGAAATTAACCGAGGAGTCATAAAGATCGATGGGATGGATGTTCGCAAGTTCGATTTAAATTATCTGCGTAAAAGTATTGCAGTAGTTCATCAAGATGTATTTCTATTTTCTGATAGCATTACCAATAACATTAATTTATTGGATACAGCGATTACAGATGAGCAGATAGAGGCAGCTGCTAAATCAGTTGGTGCTGATGTCTTTATTGATCAATTGCCTGACAAATATAATTATCAGGTGCAGGAAAGAGGAGCGACCCTTTCTTCCGGACAAGCCCAGATGATCTCTTTTATCAGAGCTTTGGTGCATGACCCCAAAATTCTTGTTCTGGATGAAGCAACCTCTTCCGTTGACACTGAAACGGAAGAACTAATTCAAAAAGCAATCGAGAAATTAATGCAAAACCGAAGTGCAATCGTAATTGCTCATCGGCTTTCAACCATCCAAAAGGCTGATAAAATAATCGTACTTGATAAAGGTGAGATAAAAGAGATTGGAAGCCACCAGGAACTATTGAAAATGAATGGTTATTATAAACGTCTATATGATCTTCAATTCCACTCAGTTGGTATTTAGTTAGTTTTCTTACTAGCTGATAATCCTTTAGATTATATTTGATACTCTCTCTGCTATTCATTACTTTTGCAAAACAAAAAAATAGCCCATGAGTGTACTTGTAAACAAAGATTCAAAAGTTATCGTTCAAGGATTTACCGGGAACGAAGGCACCTATCATGCATCACAAATGATTGAGTATGGAACTCAGGTTGTGGGTGGTGTAACACCTGGAAAGGGTGGTCAAACACATTTAGATCGACCTGTATTCAATACTGTTCAAGATGCTGTTGAGAAAACCGGAGCCAATGTATCCATTATATTTGTTCCCCCTGCTTTTGCTGCCGATGCAATTATGGAAGCTGCAAGTGCAGGTATAGCAGTAATCGTTTGTATTACAGAGGGCATCCCAACGAAAGATATGATTCAAGTAAAATCGTACCTAAGTGATAAAAATTCTCGTCTAATCGGACCAAATTGTCCAGGAGTTATAACTGCAGATGAAGCTAAGATTGGTATTATGCCAGGCTTTATATTTAGAAAAGGAAAGGTTGGTGTAGTTTCAAAATCTGGAACTTTAACATATGAAGCGGTTGATCAAACCGTAAAAGCTGGTTTAGGTATCAGTACGGCTATCGGAATTGGTGGCGACCCAATCATTGGTACTACTACAAAAGAAGCTGTAGAATTGCTTATGAACGATCCTGAAACCGAAGGTATCATTATGATCGGTGAAATTGGTGGTGGAATGGAAGCTGAAGCTGCTAAATGGATTCAGGCAAATGGAACAAAACCAGTTGTAGGATTTATTGCCGGACAAACAGCTCCTGCTGGTCGTCGTATGGGGCATGCTGGGGCAATTGTCGGAGGTGCTGATGATACAGCAGCAGCAAAAATGAAAATCATGCGTGAGTGTGGTATTCGTGTTGTTGAATCTCCTGCAGAAATTGGAAAAGCAATGGCTGAAGAATTAAGCAAACTTGTAAAATAGTTACAATATTTTTACAATAAAAAATGCCTGATGAAAAATAACGTCAGGCATTTTTCGTATATTGTTATATGTCTTATTGATTGTAAGATTGTTAATAGAACGAAATTCGCAATATACTCAAGAAATAAATGAAACGTTTAATTCAATTAAGTTTAGCAGGCATAAGTTTCCTCATTATTATAAGTGCATGTGGCTATACAAATGCCAAGGTTGCTCCACAGGAAGAAACTAATAAAAGTTTAACAACATATAATACAACGAAAATGGATACTACCAAGTACAATACATTAACAGCTGAAGAAAAGTATGTAATTCTTCAAAAGGGTACAGAACGCCCTTTTACAGGTGACTTATTAGAAAATAAAGCAAAAGGAACATATACATGTAAACAGTGTAATGCACCCTTATATAGATCTGAAGATAAATTTGAAAGCGAATGCGGATGGCCGAGTTTTGATGATGAAATTGCAGGTGCAGTAAAACATATACCTGATGCAGATGGTGTGCGTACTGAAATTGTATGTGCAAAATGTGGAGGTCACTTAGGTCATGTCTTTGTTGGAGAGCATTTTACAGATAAGAATACACGTCATTGTGTGAATTCAGTGTCTATGAACTTTGTTCCGATGCAATAGCATAAGACAATTACAGAGAGATACACAGCTTATCTTTTTTAAAGAATTCCGTACTTTTAGAGATCTAATAAGTACGGAATTCTTTTTTTTAGCGTTTTGTTTTAATTGTAATAGATAAAATAAATTTGTTTTGAGATATACACTCCTCTATTTTATAATAAGCCTTTTTGTTTTTAATAGCTCTCTTGCTCAGGAAAAACTGACATCTTATGTTAATCCGCTTATTGGAACCGATGGTCAGGGCTATACTTTCCCCGGTGCAATGGTACCTTTTGGGATGGTCCAGTTAAGTCCCGATAACGGACAAACTACAACTTCACCGAGTGGCTATCTTTACAGTAATACTGAGATCGCAGGATTTAGTCACATGCATTTAAGCGGTTCTAATATCAGCGAGTGGCTCGATATTTCTGTAATGCCATTGCTAAATCCATTAAAAGATCAGGATACCATTTTTAAAGCAGCAAGTTTTTCTCATCAAAATGAACAAGCTTCACCAGGCTATTATGCAGTTAAATTAGATAATGGAATTCAGGTAGAGTTAACCGCAACAGAGCGTGTTGGCTATCATCGTTATACTTTTCCTGCTCAGGCCAATCCTACAATCCGTTTCGATCTTGCTTTTCATCAAGGACTCGATTTACCAACAGAAACATTCATTGAAAAGGTGAATGATTCAACAATTGTAGGTTACCGATATTCTAAAGGTTGGTCTAATAACCAAAGAGTTTATTTTGCAGCAAAAACTTCTGAACCCGTAAAAGAGGTTTACTTAAAAAGCGAAATAAATATAGAAGTAGGCGACATAAGTATCGGTCTCAAATCAAATGAAGAAGGAGAGGGTGTTGTTTCTCAGCTAACCTTTGATCATACCGAGATGCCTAAAACTATTGAACTAAAGGTAGCACTTTCTATGACTAGCACAGACAAAGCTTTGCTTGCCTTAAATGAGATACCTGAATGGAATTTCAATGCAATAAAAAATCAAGCAGATACAAAGTGGGAAAGAGAACTCGAAAAGATAAAAATAACAAGCAATGATTTACCATTAAAGCATATTTTCTATACGGCTTTATATCATACCTCACTTGCTCCAACTTTGTATTCAGACGTAGATGGCGAATATAAGAATGCGCAAGGTGATACAATACGGATGGCTAATGGGGAGATGCGATACACATCTTTTAATTTAGAGGATACTTACAGTGCGTTAAATCCATTGTTTACCATTATTCAGCCAACGCGTTATACGGCAATGTTAAATAGCATTTTGGCCTTCTATGATGAAAACGGATCGTTGCCTGTCTGGGATCTAGGTACATCAGAAGTTGATACAGTTGCTATATTTCCATCTATACCCGTATTGAGTGATGCAATACTGAAAGATTGGCCAGGATTAAATGCAGAAAAAGCTTATGAAGCTATGAGAAAAAGTGTCTTACAAAGAAGAGATACCCTCAAGTTTGCTAAACAATATGCCTTTTACGATTGGAGCATAGGAGCTGTGGCAAAGAAA
Organism: Albibacterium sp.; assembly: GCF_035514885.1. Taxonomy (NCBI): domain Bacteria; kingdom Pseudomonadati; phylum Bacteroidota; class Sphingobacteriia; order Sphingobacteriales; family Sphingobacteriaceae; genus Albibacterium; species Albibacterium sp. The sequence goes on from NZ_DATJCH010000005.1 coordinate 247,575, forward strand.
TTAGGAAGGCTTAGCGATTTTCAACAAACCTTTAATCTGCCAAGAGATACTACTTTTAAATCAAGCCTTCAAGGTAAGCCCTGGGAAACTCAAGTTTTGGTACGTCAGTTGTTTAATGCCAACTATCGGGATGGGGTAAATGGCTATGCCGACAAGTTAAGTTCTGCGCAGACCAATGCTTGGATAGTTTGGAATGCCATAGGACTTTATCCTGCTAATCCTGTTGGTGGCGAGTATATGATTGGGAGCCCTTTAGTAGACGCAGCTACATTGCAATTAAAAGATGGTGCAAAATTAGAGATTGAAGTAATTAACAATAGTGCTGTAAATAAATATGTTCAATCTGTTAAGTTAAATGGCTTGATCTATAAAAAGAGCTACTTTTCTCATAAAGATCTTATCCATGGAGGTAAAATCACAATTCAGATGGGGCCGGAAGCTAATCTCGAATGGGGTTCAAATAAATCATGGTTACCAGCTTTTACTTCTCAACCTGCAGATGTTAGCTCGGATAAAGGTGCAGCCAAAAAGGATATATTTGAAAGTATTTCAGAATTCTTTAAGAACCTTTTTTAATAAGAGCTTTCACCAACCAAGATAGAATAAGCTAAACCTTTGTTAAGAGTGGTAAATCTTCGATGAACTGATAGGTTTTATTTTCGAAATCAACCTTGCAGTAATAATGGGTTAAGCCATTGCTTACTAATAATAGAGGGATTTTATAAACAAAATTATAGCGCGCAATTTGGTCAAATACAGATTGTGTTATTTTAATCTCAGGAGCTTTAAATTCTGCGATCAAAACACGTTCTCCTGTAGTATCAAATACCACAAGATCCGTTCTTTTTTGTAGGTCATTTAACTTGAGCCCTCCTTCTGATTGGATTAGTCCCTTTGGAACTCCTTTTTGATTAATTAAATGCTGTATCCAATGTTGGCGAACCCACTCTTCCGGAGTAACAAGAAGGTACTTTTTCCGTAGTTCATCAAAAATATAAATTTTCTCATCCCTCTTTTGAAGTTGAAAAGGGTACGGTGGTAGATTTAACGGAGTTCCTTTAAACATCTTTCAAAAATATGCTTAATTTTGAAAGATTCCATACATAAGAAATCAACATTCGATTATTGACCCATATGACTTTTCAACAGCTAATAACCGATTTAAAAAACCGAAAATTCAGCCCCATTTATCTTTTGCACGGCGAAGAGTCCTATTATATCGATGCTGTAAGTAATTATATTGAAAAAAACGCCCTTTCAGAAGCAGAAAAGGGTTTTAATCAAACGATTCTTTATGGGAAGGAAACAGATTTTATAACCATCGTCAATAATGCCAAACGTTATCCGATGATGGCAGAGAAGCAGGTGGTTCTGGTTAAAGAAGCACAAAATTTAGAGTGGAATAGAGACAGTGCTGAAATACTACAGGCCTATCTGGAAAACCCGCTGCATAGTACCATTTTAGTGCTATGCTATAAATATGCAAAGTTTGATAAGCGGAAGAAAAGCTATAAGTTAATGGATAGCAAAGGTGTTGTCCTCGAATCAAACAAGATTTATGATAATAAGGTAGCCAGTTGGATTACAGATTATACACAGAGTGCCGGACGTAAGATCCATCCTGCGGCTGCTTCCTTAATGGCCGAATACCTGGGTACGGATTTGTCAAAATTGGTCAATGAACTGGATAAAATCTTTTTAAATGTTCCGCAAGAACGTGAAATAAATAACGAGGACATTCAAAATAACATTGGGATTTCAAAAGACTTCAATGTGTTTGAGCTAAACAAAGCATTAGCCTACAAAGATGTACTTAAAGCAAACCAGATTGTTGATTACTTTACGGCAAACCCACGTTCCAATCCTGTACCTTTAGTATTTGGTGCTTTAGGAACCTACTTTATAAAAATATTGAAATGCCATTATGCTGATGATAAAAGCAAGGCAGGCATTGCCAAACTAATTGGAGTAAATACCTTCTTTGTAGAAGAATACCTGGTTGCCGGTCGTAACTATAACAAATGGAAAACTTTTCAAGTTATCAGTCTTTTGCGTGAGTATGACCTGAAATCAAAGGGTGTTGATACAGCAAATAACGATATAGGCCCTTTGTTAAAAGAACTGGTATATAAAATATTGCACTAATTTAATTATACTTCGAGTATGTAAAAAGGAAGATTTGTATTGACTGCGTTTAATACAGGTAGGGCAACATTGAACACCTTAACTCCGCCAGAAGTTGCTCCTTGAAATTTTCCAGCATGCGCATGACCATGAAAAGCTGCAAATACCTTTCTTCGATGCAGTGGTTCAACCAGTCTCGATGACCCTAGAAACGGATAGATTTGCTCAGGTTCTCCAATAACAGTTTCTTTAATTGGTGAATAGTGCAATAGTACGACCTTGATAATATCAGGAAACTCTTGTTCCAATCTTGCTAGTGCACGGTCAAGTTGTAAAGACTCATCTACCGCTTCCTGCACAAAGGCTTTCATTGCATCTTCACCAAACATAGATAGCATGTGATTATCAAAGCCTCCTCCAAACCCCTTAACACCAGCAAAGCCAATATTCTCTATAACAACAGATTCCCCTTCTAAGATCGTTACATTATTTTCTTGAAGAATTTGTCTGATAAGTTTCTGTCTCCCTTTTTCAAAGTCGTGATTTCCAAGAACCGCAAGAACAGGAATGCTACACGCTTTCAATTCTTCAGCCAATACCTGTGCTTCTTCCTCATCACCCGAATCGGTTAAATCACCGCATATCAATAGAACATCAGCTTTCTTCGAAATCTCTGCAAAATGAGCTGTCCATCTTCCTTTATCATTAACCCTGGTATGAAGATCTCCAACAGCCGCTATTTTTATTTTGGTTTTAGCCATAATTAAATTGTTGTTATTGTAGAACTTTTATAATTCCACTCTTTAATATCAATTTCATATTGAGTTTGATCAATGAGAGGACCTCTGCAAACCTTTTCTACGGGTGGTGGTAAATCATATTGTTCATTCGCACGGCGCATGAGTTCATCAAATAACCACTTCGGAATAATTTCTCTGTAATCTGCTGGGTACACAAATTGGAAGGTTAATATCTGGGACAGTAAAAGATGCCAGTGTTGATCTAATCTTCTTAATAGGAGATGCCAATCCAGGTGTTTCCCATACTTTAACAGCGTATGATTAATATCTGCATTATCATTCCTTTCCCGGTTTTGCACATAAATTTTACACCAGATCAATTCTTCTGGGGGTATAAATTTGACAGGAATACCAATAAACTCTCCAATAGAGGCCCGTTCATACCAGGTATCATCTACCGTACAGATATTATTAACAGTATCGAATATAATATCAATAAAGTAATCTCCCTTAAATATTTTGGCCAGCCACCTTACATCGGTTACCTCGGTTTTATAACCATGTTTTGCAAAGTGCTTGAGTATTTTAGGAAACTCGTTTGATTTACAGAAAATATCTAAATCTTTAGTGTTTCTAAAAATTCCCGTATAATTAAACATGGCAAAAGCACCGCCCAACATAAAATCAGACTCGCTGCTATTAAGTAATTCAAGAGCCTCCTTGAAAAAGGCATTCGAGATATCCTTTTGTTCCTGAGTTTCGATCATAAATAATTAAATATATCACTAACACCTATTGTTGAAGAATAGTTAATCCCCCTTCACGATATTCTTTCAAACACATATTTTTCTTTTATTTTTCGATTAAAATAAATACCCTTCGACCTTGATGCTTTCATTTCTTCATAAATATTAACAGGTACATCGGAATAGATATATTTCATTCCTGAGACAAAAAGAATCTCTAGTTTCGACTTGTTTCTATCATAATGAAAGGACGCAATTACGGATGAAGGCACAATGATTTCAATTAATTGTGTATTACATTATACATTCATACAACACTCTGTATACTTTTTTGTTTATAATGGAAATCTGCACTATGATGGGAAAACTACAACATTCTGTATACGCATTGTTATTTATTTCTTTAAGCGTTACTATATTATATGTCTCTCGCGAATTTCTAATTCCTTTAACTTTAGCAGGCATTCTCGCTATGCTGTTTGTCGGTTTATGTGATAAATTAGAGAAAAAAGGAATAAGTCGAGCACTTTCGGCCCTCATTGCAGTAATTTTATTACTACTAGGAATTGGTACCATTGTTTTTTTGCTTACCTGGCAGCTTAATGACTTAACTACCAATATAGATGGTATGAAACAACGATTGATATCACTCTTCCAAAATTTGAAAGATTGGATCAATGAGAGTTTCGATATATCTTCAAACCAACAAGATGAAATCATCAAAGAACAGGGAGGCAGTTCTGAGGGAGCTGGAAGTATGCTGGCTAGTTTTGCAACGGGTATGCTTGATGCCTTAGTTAATATGATATTGATAATAGTATATATTTACTTGTTCTTATACTACCGTTCCCGTATTAAAAAATTTATATTAAAACTTGTACCTTTTAATCAAGAACAAAAGGCTAAGAAGGTACTTCAGCAATCTACCCGGGTTTCTCAACAATATCTGAGTGGATTAGCTCTTATGATCCTTGCTTTATGGATTATGTATGGCATCGGATTCACTCTTGTAGGTGTAGAGAATGCATTGTTCTTTGCAATTCTATGTGGCATATTAGAAATTGTTCCCTTTGTAGGCAACATAACCGGTACATCTATTACTGTTCTTGCAGTTATAGCGCAAGGCGGACAAACTGATCAGATTATTGGTGTTATTGTAGTATATTTAATTGTTCAGTTTCTTCAGACTTATATATTGGAGCCATTAATAGTTGGTGAACAGGTAAATATTAATCCACTTTTTACGATTATGGTTTTAGTATTGGGAGAATTAATCTGGGGTATTGCAGGAATGGTATTGGCTATTCCTTTGCTTGGTATCGTTAAGATAATTTGTGATAATATCCCTGCTCTAATGCCTTATGGCTATTTGATAGGTACAGATAGGAAGAAGAAAACAAATCTTATCGATAAGATAAAAAGTAGCTTTTCGAAGTAGGAGTTATTACCTTGTCCTATCTACTAAACCTTCAATCAAACTCTTCCATTGAGAGAAAGATAATCCGAATTTAGCAGCTAAACCCACAATAATATTTCGAAGTCTATTTGTCAGTTTGCTTGCATCTTCATTTATTAACTCGTTTCTGCCATGGTATTCTGCCTTCACAAGTAGGTTCTGCCGTTTAACTAATAATGTAGAAGTTGCCATACTTTTAAAAAAATGCGCTATTTCATCATTATCCTCTTCTGGGTTTGAAGTCGGACGCAAAGTTATTGAGCAAAGCTCCTCATTTTGCAAGGCATTTTTTTCTTCTGTTATTTCTTCAACTTTGACCCAATCAAAACCACTACCTGATGAGTTTCCCGGCCCGGGTATATCAATGCGAATCAAATCGTTTTCCCGCATTTCTCGTAATATTTCTCGACCGATACCATCTGTTAAAACAAAAGTAGCCGCTGGTATTTTAGCAATATCATACCATTCAAAAGACCTTAATAAACGTTTTCTAACGATTTTAAAGAATTCCTTTGATTCCTGATCATTATCAAATGACGTTTCAGCATGAAGGTCTAATTGTTTTCCTGTGTATTGTGGTGGAGTTGGATCTTCCATTGTAAATAAAATTATATTAATTCCTCATTATGAGATTTGGTTCTTTAATAACTTGTAAAGAAGGGTTTGGTTTCTCTTTTTAAATAAATTAGGTATTTATAAAAAATGGTACAGTATTTTATACTCATCCATGTGGTAAATACCCCTTTTTGAATATTAATATAACCTATTGATACAATGCGTGTTACTAATTTATTATTAATTTAAAACTAAATAAAATGAAAAAATTAGTCTTATGTGCAGTAATTGCTGCTTTTGCCTTCAGTATACAAGCATGCAATAGCACAAGTCAAAATGATGATGGAATGAATAATTCAGATAGTCTTTATAATAATGATAACATGAATGTGCCGCCAGCGGATACAACCGGTATGGGCTCTATGCAAGATTCAATAGACAGTACCAACCAATTGGATACAATTGGAAGGGGCTTGTAGGGTTGAAGATGAAGAAAACAGAATAAAATTGGAGAAAGCAATCTTTCCATGTTTTATTCTGTTTTCTTATTACGATAAAACATTCTTACATGGAGATTGTTCATTACCTGTGAATAAAAACAATCGTTTTTAAAAATCAGGAGTGGCTAAACAACGTAATATTTCAGCAGAGGAAATTAGGGCTATGTTATTAAAGAAGTCCGAAAATAAAGAACATAACCACACTGCGGTTGGCAATATAAACAGGATTTTATCAGAAGAGGAGATTTCTGTACTTTTAAAAAAGCTTAATGTTTATCAGGTTGAACTAGAAATGCAGAATAGTGAACTCCAGGTTTCCTATGATACACTTGATGCCGAGCGTGAGAAGTTTGCTAGTTTATATGATTCTGCTCCGATAGGCTATTTTATTATAGATCATTTAGGGATGATAGAGGAGGTTAATCAAACAGGCATTAATTTTCTTGGTCTTTCTAAGTTTATTTTAAAAAATAAACGGTTTCAAAGCTTTGTCTGCCCTCAGCATCTCGAAAAGTTTTATGACTTTTTGAATAAAATGCAAAATTCAAATGAGAAGATAAACACTGAGGTTAAATTAATGTTGGCTAACCAGCGAGTTTTATATGTCCGGTTAGAAGGAACAATTATCCCGAATGTTACTACTTCCACTATTAAATATTATATAACCGTAATTGATATTACTGAAAGCCGCAATGCTCAACAATTGTTAAATGAAACAAAAGAACGGCTAGAGATGGCTCTGAAAGCCTCCTCAATGGGAATCTGGAGTATTAAGAATGCTAGCGGTAGAATTGTACTGGATGAATACAGTCATAAAATATTAGATTTAGACCCTTGGCAATTTAATGGAACATTAAAATCATTCTTTTTATTAATTCATCCTGAAGATCACCAAAAGGTTAGTAATAGTTATATGTACTGTTTGAATAACTCCACCGAAATGGATCTTGAATTTCGGGTAATTACACAAAATGGTACTATAAAGGATATAGCAACCAAAGGTCAGCAAATAATTGTTTCTGAAGAGAATAAATTTTTTGCTGGTATTATCATGGATATTACCGAGCGCAAGCGATTGCTAAGAGAAGCTGAAAATTTAAAATTAGAGCAACAAAGAACGATACTTTCAGCAACATTAGATGCACAGGAAAGAGAGCGCTTCAGAATTAGCAGGTCACTTCATGATAGTGTTTGTCAGGTACTGTATGGTATCCGGTTAAACTTACAAAGTCTGGAGTATTATAAAAGGCATAAAAAGGAATTCGAAAATGTAGATCAGCTAATAGATCAGGCTATACGGGAAACTCGTGAGATTTCCTATGAACTCACCCCGTCTGTGCTTAAAGACTTTGGTTTCTACGCGGGTATCAAAGAAATGACTACTCGCTTAAGTACACCGGAGTTTTTAATCAAAGCTAACATCAATAAAAATATCGATCAAAGTCATCCAACTATTCAGTTGTATGCCTTTCGAATTATACAGGAATTAATAAATAACTGTATAAAGCATGCTCACGCAACAGTAGCAGAAATAGCCGTTCGTCAGCGGAATGATTTAATAACTATCGTTGTATCCGACAACGGAGAAGGTTTTACAACTGATTTAGCAGATGCCTTAAGAAATGGCTCAGGTCTACGAGGAATTAAAAATCAGGTATTCCTTTTAAACGGTAATATAGATTTTAAAACAACTGACAGTGGTACAACTATAACTATTGTATTTAATAAAAACATTTACCTGTCTGAATAGGTATATTAAAGAGGGTTGCACGAACTACAAAATATAGAAGAAAGATGTTAAAAATTATATTAGCAGAAGACCACAATATTGTTCGTAACGGAATAAGAGCTTTATTAGAATCCGAGGGCGGTATTAAAGTTGTAGGAGAAGCAACAAACGGCCAGAAGGTTCTTAATATAATCGCAAAAGAGGACCATATTGATCTGGTGCTGGCAGATATTAATATGCCTGTGATGGATGGGATTGAACTGATTAAAAATCTGAAAGCAAACTATCCTAAAATTCGATTGGTTATTCTATCTATGCTTGACAATGAAAAATATGTGGCTCAAGCATTTTCCGAAGGAGCCTGTGGATATCTGCTTAAGAGTGTAAGTGCAGATGAATTAATTTTTGCTATAAAGCATGTAAGTGGCGGAGGTAGGTATTTATGTTCAGAATTATCCATAAAAATGCTCGAAAGGTTGATGCATTCTCCTTTATCTAACCAAACAGTATTTGAAGATGCAATAGATTTTTCTTCCCGTGAAATTGAAGTTTTAAATTTAATTGCAGAAGGCTTGACCAATCATGAAATGTCCGAAAAATTGTTCCTTAGTAAACGAACAATTGAAGGCCATCGGCAAAGCTTGATAGAAAAAACCGGTTCTCGAAATACGGCTGCACTGATTCGCTATGCTGTGTTAAACGGATTAGTCCAATAAATACGTGCATCACTGAGTTTTTCACCCGTATTTTCTGTAATAAATACGTGAAAACACACCATTAAAGCCTTTAAATAATGTTTTCAGCGCTCCGTTAATTGCTACGGCATAATCTTTGGTATTTATAATCTTGTAAAACCTAAATTATGAGAGTTCAAACTATCAAGGATTCAGAAGTATCAGAAAAGAAAAAAATAGCCATTGCGGCGAGTCTTACAGCTGTGGTTGTTATCCTCGTTATAGCCTATAAAAAATTTCAACCTAAACTTCTTAAATTTCTTGGAACTAAAAAATATCATAGTAATAAAAGAAACCGAGCTTTTAATGACGAAGTAGACTATAATGAATACATCGAAATGATGCTTGAAAGACAGGAAAATTATGAAAACCAGGCAAGTTTATGGATTTAAGCTTTGGTGTTAATAGGTATAATAAAATTGAAAGTTGAACCTTGATTCACTTCACTCTCAATGAACAACTTCCCTTGGTGACGTTTTAAAATCTCAGTTGCGATAAATAAGCCAACCCCCAGTCCGGGAAAACGCATGGTGTTATCTATCCGGTAATAGCGTTCAATAAGACGTTCCAAAAATTCTGCAGGAATTCCGATACCATAATCTTTCACTGAAACTATTAGATTATTCCCTTCTTTTACTGATTTAACTTCCACTTTATCAGCATCAGGTGAGTATTTTATCGCATTGGTCAGTAAATTATTCACCACCTGTTCTAATCGTACTTGGTCTCCCAATAGCAATACATCAGCTGTGTCTTTAACAATGATTTGATGAGTACTTGATAGGAATTGAACATTTCTGACGCTTCTTCTTATAATATCATTAAAGTGGATAAGCTCCATATTATAAGGAAGTTTTCCCGCCTTAATTTTAGAAACATCCAATAGATCGTTTATTAGGTTCTCTAAACGAGAAATGCTTTGCAAAGCGCGTTTTAGAAGATCTTCTTCTCTGGGACTAACATCTAAAGCTTTCCCAAGAAGCTGTATATAGGCTTTTGCACTTGTTAAAGGTGTTTTTAACTCATGGCTGGCAAGGCCCATAAACTCATCTTTCTGTTGATTAAGAATCTCAAGTTCCTTAGTATATTTCTTTATTTTGTTTCTTGAAGCAATCTGTTCGCTGATATCGCGCGCAATTTTAGAAGCACCGATTATCACTCCTTCACGATTTTTTATTGGAGAAATCGTAAGCGAAATTTTGATGATCTTTCCGTCTTTTCGTAGCCGGTCGGTTTCATAATGACGCACCTGCTCTCCTCTGCTTATGCTTGCAAGAATCTCATCCTCTTCATTGTATCTATTCTTGGGAATTAGTAATTTAATGGATTTGCCAATGATTTCTTCAGGTTCATATCCAAACATTTTTGTTGCTGATTCATTCCAGCTGGTAACTATTCCCTGTAGAGTTTTACTGACTATAGCGTCATCTGAAGAAGTAATGATATTGGCCAGCATGGATTGCATAGCCTCGTCATTTTTTTGTTTTGTAATATCTACCAAGGTATTATTGGCACCAATAATATTATTGTTGACATCAAAAACAGGTTGAGGGTATACTAAAACATTGCGAAAGCTATGATCCGGACGTTCTATAATGATTTCTACATCTTTATAAGTTTCTCCCAAATGGAGACACATGGCCATCGGGCAAATTTCCAATGGCATGGAAGTGCCGTCGGGGTAATATTTTTTCATTGAGCCGCACCACATATCTACTCCAATTTCAGGAGTTCGGCCCCAGAGCTCTACAGCTGCTTGGTTAAAAAAAGTAATGTAACCCTCAGCATCACATGTGTAGAAGGCTATTGGTAGATGTGAAAATAAAGATATAGGTTGTAAACCAGCAAATTCTACAGTTTGTGGTTTATGACTCGGTCCATCTTGACTGATTTTGGCATCTTTTTCCATGTATAGACATCTTCACGTAAGTTTAAAAAATATTATCAAAAGAAAAAAATAAATTTAACATCGTGTCAACCTTCATCTTCTCCACGATCGCTCAGATCTTCTCGATTACGTTCTGCATCCTTTAAATTGGACTCTCTACCCTTAGCTGTACTTTCTTGTCCATTCTCACCATCCTCATTAAATGGTTCAGTTTCATCCTCCCTTTTGTTTAAACTTTCTGTTGCATTCATGTCTTGATTGCTGATATTACGTTCTTCTTGATCATCCCATTCCTGTTTTTTCTGTTCCATAAATTTGTGTTTATTGTTATTTAAAAAGGAACACGTATGGGAGAATGAAGTTTTAAGTTTTAATTTCTTTTTTATTCACTCAATAAAGCCGTTCCCAGATAAATGCTATCTGCTTGCCTGCTTCCATCCATCGCAAAAGGTGCTGTATAAACATGATAATAAGATTTGCTTTTCCGGAATGAAAAAACAAAGCAGTTAAGCTGTTGTTGTTTTTTTAATAAATGAAGATTATCATGGCAAAAGAAAATAAACAACCACAAGAATCACATGGACGTGATATACGCTTACCTAAAAACCCGGAATCAAGGGAAGAACAACATGAAAAGTCTGTTAAAAATACTGAAAAAAGATACGAAGCGGAGAGTCCGGCCGATCCTTATGAAGAGCCTTCAGAAGAAATTCAAGATAGAGCGCAGGATAATATCGACTATGTAGAAAATGATATGAATGAAGACGACCTTCCGTAGAATAGATTAAAGACTAACAAATATTAAAATTGTGATTGATTATCTAACTAAATTATCTGTTAGAACGCCAGATCTGCTTTGGAATACAGCGATTATTGTATTTTCCATATTGGTAGGTGTTCTTATAAAAAGTATTCTTGAACCCATTATAAAGAAGTATTCGAATACAGAGCAAGGCTATTCTATTATAAGGTCCTCTATTAAGCATTTTCGCTTAACTTTTACTTTCTTTATACCCTTGCTTATTTTCAATGCATTATTGCCTTTAATGAAGATTGAGCCAGCAACACATACATTTTTTCAAAAGGCCATCGAAATAGCATTAACTGTCTGTTTTGCAGTTATACTAATACGTACTATACGAATTGTTGAGGATTATCTTTATTATCGGCATGATTATACGAAGGCCGATAATTTAAGGGAAAGAAAGTTAAGAACGCAGATCCAGTTTATCAGAAAGCTGCTGGTAGCAATCATTGTTATTATCACCATAGCCATTATTCTTTTGAGTTTTGAAAGTATGCGGAAGATTGGTGCAGGTCTGTTAACTGGTGTTGGTGTTGGTGGTATTATCATTGGTTTTGCCGCTCAGAAATCCCTTGGAAATCTTTTGGCAGGTTTTCAAATTGCCTTTACTCAGCCAATGAGAATTGATGATGTTTTGATTGTTGAGGGTGAATGGGGAAAAGTTGAAGAAATAACACTTACCTATGTGGTTGTTAATATATGGGATAAGAGGCGGCTTATTCTTCCTATTCAATACTTTATAGAAACACCCTTTCAAAACTGGACACGAACAACGGCTGAAATATTGGGAACTGTATTCATTTATACAGACTTCACGATTCCGGTCGGCAATTTAAGACAGGAGCTAAGTCGGCTATTGAAAGAAAATCCCTTATGGGATGGCAAAGTAGATGTTTTGCAAGTGACCGATTTTAAGATCGATGTTATGGAAATTCGTTGTTTAATGAGCTGCCGTAATTCGGGAGATGCCTTTGATCTTCGTTGTTATGTAAGAGAGAATATGATTAACTTCATTAAGAATAACTATCCAGAAAGCCTGTCGCAGACGCGTGTCGTGTTAAAAAATGCACCCTCACAAGTATAAATCCTTTACCTTTCATTCAATAGTGTTATTCTTCCCCGAACGTTGTTATAAATACCTATATTCTAATGAATTAAATACCTGATTTGTAGAAACAGGAAATCAAAAAGGAATACTTAACCGTTAAAGATCATACAAAGATTAAGAAATGTCTATTTGTATCATCTATTAAATCGTACGGAAATGGTTAATTATGAATTTGAATCAATGGTTTCACAACAGGCCTTAACGTTAAAAGCACATGCTTTAAATTTTACCCGTGATGAGCAAGATGCGGATGATTTAGTGCAAGACACGATATTAAAAGCAATTACCTATCATGAAAAATTTCAGGATGGTACCAATCTCAAAGGATGGTTGTATACCATTATGAAGAATACGTTTATTAACAATTATCGAAAAGTAGTAAGAACCAATGGTATTGTTATTAAATCTGAAGAAATCTCCTCTTCCAATTTGATGTATAGTTCTACTGAAAACAGTGGTGAGAATAGCTTTGTAATGGATGACATAAAAGAGGCTTTAAGCAAACTATCTGAAGACTATTATGTTCCTTTTACGATGTACTTTGAAGGATATAAATATCAGGAAATAGCAGATTATTTAGGTATACCCATAGGAACCGTTAAGACCAGAATTCATATGGCTCGTATTATGTTAAAGAAGTCTCTCAAACCTTATAGTGTAAAAGCCAATCCCTTTTTGTTTTCAATACGCTAAGGTTTATTTCTCCTGAAAAGTGCAATCAGATTTTTCATTTCATTAAATGAAATATGATTCAATTTAGATCAGAAGGAATTTTTTGTCCGCAAGCAGATGTTTATATTGACCCATGGAGTCCTGTAAATAAAGCAATTATCACACATGGACATAGCGACCATGCACGACCGGGCCATAAAGAATATTTATGCCATACACTTTCAAAGGAAATTCTTAAATTAAGATTAGGGAGCGAAATATCTATTCAAACCTTAGCTTATGATGAAACTATCTTTATAAATGGTGTTAAAATCAGTTTGCATCCTGCCGGACATATTATTGGTTCTGCCCAAGTGCGTTTAGAATATCAAGGAGAGGTTTGGGTAATATCAGGCGACTATAAAGTTTTTAATGATGGGGTTTCTACACCTTTTGAAGTGGTTAAATGCAATAGTTTTGTAACAGAAAGTACTTTCGGCTTACCCATTTATGATTTTGATCCTTTCGAAAAGATATATACCGATATGAATGATTGGTGGCAAAATAACTCGAAGGATGGTTTTAACAGTGTAATTATCGGTTATTCTTTGGGCAAGGCGCAGAATATTTTACAGCACCTGGAAACAAACGATACCAGAATATTCTTGCATGGCGCCGTAGCGAATATAAACGATGCGCTCCGCTTTTCCGGTTTTGATTTCAAAGGTGAAAGATTGGGAGAGAATTTTGATCGTAAGAAGCTGCTTGGAGATATTATTGTTGCCCCGATGAGTGTCATCGGTTCTCCCTGGTTACGTAAGTTTCAACCTTATAGAATTGCTGTTTGCAGCGGATGGATGGCCCTTCGAGGTGCACGACGCCGTTACGGTGTTGATAAAGGAATTGTGCTGTCAGACCATTGTGATTTTAAGCAGTTAAATTATGCTATCAGGGAAACAGGTGCAGAGAACGTTTATGTGACGCACGGTTATCAATCGATTTATGCAAAATGGCTTCGCGAATCCTATGGTCTTAATGCTGTTGAAATTAAAACCATGTTTGAGCCCAATCAAGCAGAAGAAATAGAGGAAGGGTTATGAAGTATTTTACAGAACTTTTTCAGGCAATTGATGCTTCAACAAAAACGAACGATAAGATAACCGCTTTGGTAGAATATTTTAGGAAGGCAGAAGATCAGGATAAGGTTTGGGCTATTGCATTGTTAACCGGTAATAAACCCAAAAGACCTGTTAAAACAACCGATTTACGTTTATGGGCATCAGAAATTGCAAAACTTCCACTATGGCTTATAGAAGAATCTTACTATGTAGTAGGCGATCTGGCAGAGACCTTAGCACATATTGTGGGGAATAGTGATGCTGTAAAAGGTGAGGAAATTCCACTTCATGTTGTTATAATGCAATTAAAAGACTTGCTTACTGCTCCGATAGAAGATAAAAAGGATTTTATCCAGACCTTTTGGTTAAAGGGGAATAAAGCTGAAAACTTTGTTTTTAACAAGCTAATTACCGGGAATTTCAGAATAGGATTAAGTAAACAGTCTGTAATAAGGGCCTTATCTATTTATTTGGAAAAGGAAGAAAAGGAGATCGCTCACCGTTTAATGGGCAAATGGAATCCTGCAAAAGAAACTATGAATTCACTTTTCTCTGAAGAGTCGTTGGTTTCAAAAGATTATTTACCCTATCCCTTTTTTCTGGCTTATCCCTTAGAAGAAAGTCCATCGTCGTTTTTGGGTGATATTAATGATTGGTTTTTAGAGAAGAAATACGACGGTATCCGCGGACAGATTATTATTAGGAACTCACAAGTATACGTATGGAGTCGGGGAGAGGAGTTGCTTACAGATAAGTTCCCGGAGTTTCATATCTTGAATGGCTATCTGCCGGATGGGACGGTAATAGATGGAGAAATTATTCCATGGAAGGAAGGCACGCCCTTACCTTTTGGCATTATGCAAACAAGGATTGGCAGAAAGAATTTATCAGCCAAAGCATTGGCAGAAGCTCCATTGGTAATGGTTTGCTATGATTTGATGGAATATGAAGGTGTAGATATCAGACATTGGCCATTGGAGGATAGGCGTAAGAAGCTTTTGGAACTAATTGGCTCGGAGGTTTTAGAGACACTTTTGATTCCGTCTCCTTTAGTAAAGTTGGATACATGGGAAGAGGTAGCTCATTTTAGGAAGAACGCCCGTGAAGAATTCTGCGAAGGGTTAATGATTAAGAAGAAGAATAGTCCTTATGAAACCGGCAGAAGGCGAGGGAGTTGGTGGAAATGGAAAACTGACCCGATGACGATAGATGGGGTGCTGATTTATGCACAAAGTGGTTCAGGCAGGCGGGCTAATCTCTTAACCGATTATACTTTTGCAGTTTGGGATGGCGATTTGCTAGTACCTTTTGCGAAAGCTTATTCAGGACTGAAAGATAAGGAGATCTTAAAGCTGGATAAGTGGGCACGCAGAAATACAGTTGAGAAATTTGGGCCGGTCAGGAGTGTGAAACCGGAACTGGTTTTTGAAATCGCATTTGAAGGGATTAATAAAAGTACGCGGCATAAATCGGGTGTTGCTTTACGCTTTCCGCGAATAGCACGATGGCGGGAAGATAAGCCTGCTATTGAAGCAAATACAAAAGACGATTTAGTAGCTATTTTAAACTCAGTACACAGTGAATGAACTAGCAGAACATTGGTTTAAACTTAAAAGCTGGGAACCCTATGCTTTTCAAAAGGATAGCTGGGAACAAATGGCAAAAGGGAAATCGGGCCTATTAAATGCTCCTACTGGTTTTGGGAAAACAATGGCTATCTGGTTTGGTATATTGGAGCATTATTATCTAAAAATTGAACCACAATATACCGATAAGAGAAAAGCAAAGAAGTTACACTGTTTATGGATAACGCCTCTAAGGGCTCTGTCGAGAGAGATTCATCAGGCTACCAATGCTGTAAGCGATGATTTAGGCCTGGATTATAATATTGGACTCCGGACTGGAGATACTCTTGCAGCTGAACGCAAGAAGCAAAAAACGAAACCACCAAGTGCTTTAATCACTACTCCGGAAAGTGTTCATATTATGCTTGGGACAAAAGGTTATTCTGAATATTTTGCGGGCCTTTCTGTTATTGTAATCGATGAGTGGCATGAATTAATGGGCAGTAAACGCGGAGTATTGGTTGAATTGGCTTTAAGCAGGTTGAAAGCTTTAAATCCGAAATTAATTATCTGGGGAATATCGGCTACTATTGGAAATTTAAAGCAGGCTAAAGCTATTTTGCTCGGCAACAGGAATCGAGGTGTACTTGTACGGGCAGAGTTGGATAAGAAAATCGATATCCATACCATACTGCCTGATTCGTTAGAGAAGTTTCCCTGGGCTGGCCATATGGGTTTAACATTGGCTGAAAAGGTTTTACCTTTAATTCAAAAAGGCAGCAGTACCTTGCTTTTTACCAATACACGTGCACAAGCAGAAATATGGTATCAACATTTGTTGGATATTGCTCCGGATTTAGCTGGTGTGATGGCTTTGCATCATGGCAGTTTAAGTCAGGACTTACGGAATTGGGTAGAGAACGCATTGCATGAAGGATCATTAAAAGTGGTAGTTTGTACGAGCAGCCTCGATTTAGGAGTAGATTTCAGACCTGTCGATACAGTTATACAAGTCGGTTCGCCGAAAGGGGTGGCGCGATTTTTACAGCGTGCAGGCCGGAGTGGACACCAACCCGGTGCATTAAGTACAATCTACTTCCTTCCAACGCATTCACTTGAAATTATGGAAGGTGCAAGTTTAAAGTATGCGGTTGCCAAGGGAATGGTGGAAGAGAGGATTCCTTTTATCCGATCTTTTGACGTGTTAATACAGTATCTGATTACACTGGCTGTATCGGAAGGTTTTTCAGCCGATGAGATCTTTCAAGAAGTAATAAAGACGCATTGCTATGAGAGCATTACTCGTCAGGAGTTTGATGATTGTCTTTTGTTGATTTATAAGGGTGGGAGAACGCTGGATGCGTATGATGAGTTCCACAAGGTTAAAATTATAGATGGCCTGTATAAAGTAACAGATAAGAAGATAGCATTACGTCATATGATGTCTATCGGAACGATTGTGAACGATGCTATGATGCAGGTAAAGTACCTGAATGGCAAATACCTTGGTTCCATTGAAGAGTGGTTTATTTCGAGGCTTAAGCCTGGTGATACGTTTTGGTTTTCAGGTCGCAGCCTGGAATTGATTATGGTAAAATATATGCAGGTTATTGTACGTTCTTCCAATAAGAAGCGTGGTAAAATTCCTTCGTGGATGGGCGGGCGTTTTCCGATTTCTGCGAATCTTGGTGCAGCTATTCGTTACACATTTAAAGAGGTTCATTATAAAGCTATTCAAAATAAAACTCCCGAAGTACAGTTCTTAATGCCTTTGTTTAATGAACAGGCCAGGCGGAGCTATCTTCCTAAAGAAAATGAATTATTACTTGAATATATACATACCAAATATGGCTATCATTTATTTATCTATCCATTTGAAGGAAAATTAGTTCACGAGGGGATGGCTGCTATATTAGCCTACCGACTTTCGAAAATAAAGAAATCTACCTTTAGCATAGCTACCAATGAATATGGTATTGAGCTTTTGAGTGATGAGAAGATTGCTGTCAATGAGCTATCTTTGGAGGATCTGTTTTCTACAAAAGAACTTTACTCCGATATTCAGGAAGGTATTAACACGATGGAGATGGCTCGTCGTCAATTTCGTGAAATAGCAGGAATTTCCGGACTGGTTTTTAAGGGTTTTCCTGGAAACCAGATAAAAGCCAAGCATTTACAGGCGAATTCCGGTTTGTTTTTTTCCGTATTTGAAGACTATGACAGGGATAATCTGCTGCTTCGGCAGGCTTATGATGAAGTGTTTATTTTTCAGCTAGAGATTGTTAGAATGAACGCAGCATTTCAACGAATTGAAACGCATAAAAAAGTATTAAGATCTTTGGAGCATCTAACACCTTTTTCCTTTCCACTCTTTACAGAATCTTTCCGGGAAAAATACTCGAATGAAGATTGGTTATCGAGAATTGAGAAAATCAAACAGCAATTGGAAGAGCTATGATCATTACCATAAGGGATACGCAGATTCAATTATTAGCACAAAGAGCTATTTATCTGGAACAATATAAAATATTGGTTATTGCTGACATGCATCTGGGTAAGCTGCTTCATTTCAGGAAGAAAGGATTATTCGTGCCCGCTATTACTGTTAATGAGGATTTAGAACTAATGAAAAAGTTGATTGAGGAATATAATCCTCACGAGGTTGTTTTTCTGGGTGATTTATTTCATAGTGAACAAAATAGCGAATGTGGTAATTTTTTAGAGGTGATTGCTTTATTTCCTCAGATTAAATTTATCCTTACAAAAGGGAATCATGATATTATTCCCACAGATTTTTTTAGTAATGCACAGGTAGAAATTGTTAAAGAAAGAGTTCTTGAGAATAAAATAGCCTTGAGGCATCAGTTACCGCGAAAGCCAGAACCGGATACTTTTTACATGATCGGTCATTTTCATCCGGGTTATTTGATTCATCGTAAAGCAAGGCAAACTTTTCGTTTGCCTTGCTTTTATCAGTATGGAAATGTTCTTGTTCTTCCTGCTTTCGGGAAATTCACTGGACTATTTATACCGGAATTTTCAGAAGAGGGTACCAATTATGTAATTATTAATGATGAAGTTATTCATATAGCTAAATAGCAATGTGAATTTCTGCTGTATGCTCACTACCATCATCTACCAAAGGAATGCTGTTTCCTTCACCTTGTGTATCTTCGGTTTTCCACCAGGACTTTCCATCTGTTATTTGATAAACTGTGATTTTATACGTTGAACTCTTGTAACGGTAAACGATAGAGATGGACGGCCATTCTAATGGAAAGCAAGGTTCAAAATTTAGTTTGTCTACCTGTAAGTTTATCCCCAGCATTGAATCTGTAATAAATTGATACATCCAGCCTGCAGATCCTGTGTACCAGGTCCATCCTCCTCTTCCTAAATGTGATTCGTTTGCATATACATCTGCAGCCATTACATAAGGCTCTACTTTATAAGTTTGTACAGCCTTTACATCTAAGGCATGATTAATAGGCTGAATCATGCTGAATAGTTCGTAAACCTTTTTTCTGTCCCCTAAAGCAGCGAAAGCCATGAGTGTCCAGATAGCGGCATGTGAATATTGACCCCCGTTTTCCCGAACTCCTGGAACATAACCTTTGATATATCCCGGACTTGGTTTTGCCACATTAAAGGGTGGGTCAAGTAACTGGATAATTTTCATATCCTTTTTTACGAGGCGCTTATCTAAAGAATCCATGGCTGTATTTCTTCTTTCTTCAGGTGCAGCAGAAGATAATACTGACCAACTTTGTGAGATCGCATCAATACTACATTCTGTGTTTTCTTTGGATCCTAAAGGGCTGCCATCATCAAACCAGGCCCGTTTATACCACTCTCCATCCCAAGCTGAAGCTTCAATATTAGCTTTTAGCTTAGCAGCTTCGCTTTTACAAGTTTCGGCGAAGGCCTCATCAGCATGGTTTATTGCGGTATCGGAGAATTCGATGAGAACCGTGTATAGGAAGAATGCAAGCCATACACTTTCACCTTTCCCTTTATTTCCTACCAGATCCATCCCATCATTCCAATCGCCTGATCCCATTAATGGTAAGCCATGCTTTCCAAATCTCAGGCTATGTTTAATCGCCCTGATGCAATGTTCGTATAAATCGCCACTCAGGTTGCCACTTGTTGGCAGATCGTATAAGGAGTCTTCTCCTTCGTGAAGAAGCCTGCTTTCAAGGAAGCCAATGGTTTCAGCTAAGATCTCTTTATCTCCTGTAGTTTTGACATAGCGAGAAGTTACAAAAGGTAACCAAAGCAAGTCATCAGAACAATTTGTACGAACACCCCTTCCTTCAGGTGGATGCCACCAATGTTGAACATCTCCTTCTACGAACTGTCTGGATGCATTCATAAGTATCTGCTCACGAGCGAGTTCAGGCTTATTATGCAATAATGAAAGTACATCTTGCAGCTGATCCCTAAAACCATATGCTCCACCTGATTGATAGAATCCGCTACGTGCAAATAAACGGGATGCAATGGTTTGGTAGGTCAGCCAACCGTTGGTCAGTAGATTAAGCGACTGGTCAGGCGTATCTACCTTCAGCGTATTTAAAGTTTCTTTCCAATATTCCTTTACCTGTTGCAATGATTCCAATACGGTGTCCTGCTCAGCGAATTGTTGGACAAGATCCAAGGCTCTGGAGTCGCTGGATTCATTACCTATTTGAAATATGATTAGCTTTTCTCCACCATCCAATAAGTTAAACCGTACTTGCAGGGCAGCGCAAGTATCCATATCAGAACCGATTCTGCCAGAAAGTTTCTTGCGATTCAGAGCCTGAGGGTTCATTAGATTCCTGTTTCTGCCGATAAACTCAGAACGATCAGATGTAAAGCTGAAATTATTTCCTCCATTCACTTTGAAGAAGGCAGTTTGCTCTGAAAATGCTGTATTATATCGGTTCTTGAACAGCAATGCTCCACTTGATGTGTCGTGCTTTGAAAGGATATGCATATTCGTTTTTGAACGTACATCTCCCAGAATAATCTCTAAGAAGCCGGTTGAAGATAGTTTGCGAACCTGACCCGACTGATTCTTTACCTTTAGAACGACAAACTTTATCGGTAAATCTTTATCTACAAAGACAGTCATTTCTGAGTGAATGCCATTCTCGATGTGCTCGTAGCTACTATAGCCGAACCCATGTGTGGTTATATAAGGTGTTTTCCCACCTGCAGGAAATGGAGAAGGTGACCAGAATGATCCGGTTTCTTCGTCGCGAAGGTAGAATGCTTCTCCACTGATATCACTTACCGGATCATTACTCCAAGGAGTAATGCGGTATTCGTGGGCATTAATGGCCCAAGAATAGGCCGAACCGCTTTCTGAAATTACTGTTCCAAGGATAGGGTTTGCAATGATATTTGTCCAGGGAGCAGGAGTGCCTTTCTTTCTATCTGTTATTATTTTGTATTCATCACCTTTTGGTGTAAAACCACCTGTGCCATTAAAGAAAAGTAAATCAGCTGGCAGAGCCAACTCTTGTTTAGAATCACTCTCCTGTGTGATGATTGATTTCAGTTCTAATAGGGGAGGTAATATTTTTTCTGAATTGTGCCGGTTGATTTGCTCAGACAGTGTTCCTCCATCATCTCTGATTATTACCCTTGCAACACTTTCAAAAAGAATGCGGTCTTCTGATGATATTTGATCAGCTGATTTTACAAATACTTTACCCGGATTGCTATGAGTAACTGTTGTAATGGCTGCAGAAGAAATCATTCCCATAATGTGATCCTGCAATTCATGTCTGTAAGAACCATGATCCTCATTCCAGATCACAAGATCGACAGCCAGTCCTTTTAATTGCCAGTAGGCATGGGCCTGAATCATCTGACTTACTAATTCAATGCTATCCTGATTGTCTATCTGGAGTAGAACGATGGGTAGATCGCCCGAAACAGAATGGCTCCATAAGCCAGATTGGCCCCTGAAGTTACTTTCAATTGTGCTTGAATCTGCTCTTAAATTCGGATTTGCATAAATGATTGAAGCAGCTAATCTGGCATACAATTGGGCGTCTGCCTCTGTTGCATTAATTTGTCGTAGCAATACCTGGCTGTGTGTCCATGAGAGTTCAAACGCACGTTTCTTTAAGTTTCGATCTCTGTATTTATGCATTAAGGCATCGCTGCTTTCCTTGGTTTCACTGATACCATAAATCAGATCAATTGTCGCTACCTGATTTGGTTTTATGGTTATCCGATAGCGAATAGCCATAATCGGATCTAATACAGATCCTTGATTTCCCGCCAGGGTGCTTATTTCCATGGCTTGAGGATGAGCTAAGTTTTTTCCGCGGCCAATAAACTCCATTCGATCAGTTTCAAAAGATACTTCCTGAACTTCTACTCCATGAACATCCATTAAATGGAATAAATGAGGAGGATGTTCGTCTTCAGAACGCGCACGGCGAGTACTGAAAATAGCATTGTACTCTGGTTTTATTTCAGTTTGTACAAAGAGATTACTGAATGCAGGATGTGCTTCATCAGATGCCTGACTTGCCACTACAATTTCTGCATAGCTCGTAATTTCCAACGTTTTTACAGACTGTGATTTATTGCTTATCCGTATCCTTCTCATTTCAGCATCATCTTCGGGAGACACCACAATTTCTGTCTTGGTATCTATTCCATAATCCTGTCTGAAGAACTCTACATGCCCTTGCGAGTAAGTCACCTTATAATTTGTTGCCGGATGCATGGTTGGATGATGCGTATTTGACCAGAAATTACCGGTATTAACATCTTTGATGTAGCAGAATATTCCATAATCATCTTTGGTGATATCTTCTCGCCAGCGTGTGATTGATAAATCTTTCCATCTGCTATATCCTCCTCCCGAATTGGTAACCATTACCTGATAGTGGCCATTGCTTAATAGCTTAACCTCCGGAATTGCCGTGTTTGCTGTGTTGATAGTTCGAACCTGTACATCGGTATCAATGGTGCGGATTTCGCTGATATCTGCAGTGTGGGCATAGAAAATGGAAGTCTTAGGAATACGTTCCTGTAATAATAATAGCGTAGCCTGGAATCGAAGTTCCGATACAAAGCGCTGCTGCATAGGTTTATTTAACAATACATAAGCCAGCGACAGGAAGCTCATTCCTTGGTGATGCGCCATATAGGAATTGATGATAGCATAATCTTTGCCTCGCGGAAGTCTGCTGGCTGTATAATCAACGGCTTCATAAAAACCATACTCACCTTCGAACCCTTCGAGTGACATAAACTGTAAGTTAGCACAAGCTTTACTTGGCAAGATCATTAAGGCTAACATGGTAGCGTAAGGCGCTATTACCAGGTCTTCTTCCAAACCACGTTTTAAACCTAAGCCCGGTACACCGAAAGCCTGATATTGGTAATTTAAGTTAACGTCTACATTGTTGTAGCCAGATTCTGATATGCCCCAAGGGGTTCCGCGTTTTTTGGCATATTCTATCTGCCTTTTTACAGTAGCTATGTTTGTTTGATAGAGTAGCGTGTTTTCGTAAGATGGCATTATTAATTGTGGCATCAGGTATTCAAACATAGATCCACTCCAGGATAATAGGATAGGGCCGGCATTGGAATTAGTTAGTAAACGACCCAATGAGAACCAGCTTTTCTGAGGTAGTTTTCCTTGAGCAATACCCACAAAAACTCCTAAGCGGGCTTCAGATGCCAGCATATCGTAATAACTCTCGTCTTTTCTTTGTTCATCAACATTGAAACCAATCCTTAGCAAGTCGGTCGATTTATCGAATAGGAAGTCGTATTCTACATTGCTTAGCTCTTCACATTGTTCTGCCAGTTGTTTTAGGAAGATCAGTTTTGAAACAGCAGCCGTATAGCCCTTGGTAAAAGATGATTGCAGTTTAATTAACCATTCTTTGTCTTCTGTATTATTATCCTGTGCTTTATAGTGATTAATATATTGTATAAACTCATCCGAAGTTTCAATGATAGACGTAAGAGAAAGGTTATAGTCTAACAACGATAGTTGAATGAATTGACTTGGAACAGGTAACATATCCAACCAAGGGATGTTTGTTGCCAAGTCATCTCGTATACTTTTTATTTGAAGCGACAGCCTGTTTGTCCATTTAGGTAGGTCAGTTTCATTTTCTTCTTCCCATAAGATCAGTTCATCACTTAAAAGAGCCAGATTATCGAGGTGTTTTTTTATGGTACTTAAAGAATGGCTGTTTTCTTTGATAATGGTATTCAGGAGGTTCTGAATCTTTTCTATAAGTTCGTTTTTCTGAATTTTAAGCAGATCGTTGATGATGTCAACGGTTGTTCTTATCCCTTCAAAACTCCTGTAATTAAAGATTGGATCGTTTGGAAGTGAAATAAAGCCTTGTTTAAGCGTTAATAGATTACCTAAAAGATTACCACTGTCAACAGTTGATACATACCTCGGCTGTAGAGTTAGTAGGGAGGTTGTCTCGTACCAATTATAAAAATGTCCTTTATACCGATCCATGCGTAACATGGTTTGCAGCGTATTATTACTTCTCGCTACGAATTCTCCGGCAGGAATATACCCAAAATCGTAAGCAGCTAAATTAGCCAGTAAGGCCAACCCGATATTGGTTGGTGAGGTACGATGTGCGATAACCATATCCGGATGTTCCTGCAGATTATCTGGTGGTAACCAGTTTTCTTCTGCATTAACGAACTGCTGGAAGAAAGACCATGTTTTGCGAGCAGATTTGTGTAAGAACAATGTCTGTTCTCCGCTTAGTTCAGGGCTCTCTTCTTCTTCTGGAATGCTTAAACGCCATGCAAGTGCAGGTGATATTAGCCAGAGTATCAGAATAGGCGAAGCAACATAGAAAGCCGGATAATTAGAGTACAGAAATAAAACGGTACAAACAGCGGCTAGTACAGGACCGATCCACATAGAAAGGTAGTTGGATAGGATCGTATTCTTTGAAAGGTAAGAGGATTGAGCAGAAGGTGTCCATTCCAATAATTTCTTGCCGGTAACTATCATACGCCAATTGGTAAGTATGATGGCATGTGTATAGCGGTATGTTTCATAAGGTAAAACTGCCATATCAAACATAAATCGGATTAATACATCCCTTACAGAGCGACCAACATCTGATATATGTGCCTTTAAATCGATATCTTCAGGTCTGTGAATTAATCGCAATGCTGCAGCTGCCATAACGGGCAAAAGGACAATAATAGTAACCGCTAAAGTCCAGAACCATGGATATGGCAGAATTGACCATCCTAGTAGTAATATTAGTAATAGGGAAAGAGGTAAAATACTTCGGCGAAGATTATCGAATATTTTCCATCTGGATAGGGTAGAAAGGTGGTTTTTGGTAAAATGGCCATTAGCTTTGGTAACATACGGCATAATCCATGCGCCTATCTGCCAGTCACCTCTGATCCATCGATGGTGCCGACGGACATCAGTTTCATATTCAGCCGGATTTTGTTCATATAATATAACGTCATTTAATAATCCGGAACGAGTATAACAGCCTTCCAGCAAATCATGGCTCAGGATGCGATTCTCTTGAAAGGTATTGTTTAATGTGCGTATAAATACATCGACGTCATAGATTCCCTTTCCAATAAAAGAACCTTCATGGAATATATCTTGATATACATCCGATGAAGCACGTGTGTATGGATCAATACCTGAAACGTCTCCTTGCATACGAAGATAGAGAGATGTGGCTCCTTTCGGAAAGTTTGAAGCTACTCGTGGTTGTAAGATTCCATAGCCTTCAGTAACCCGTCCGAGTTCAGGATTGTATACCGCATGATTTAGCGGATGTGCCATAGAGGCAATAAGCTTCCATGCCGCTTCGCGGGGAAGTTGGGTGTCTGAATCAAGTGTGATTACATATTTAACATTGGTTAACACTTGATAGTGACCTACGATATGAGAAAACTCTTTATTATCCTGGTTTCTTAACAGGGCATTCAGTGCAGCTAATTTTCCTCTTTTACGTTCATAACCCATCCATTTTTTTTCTTTTGCATTCCACTGTCTTGGGCGGTGGAAAAGAAAGAAGATATCAGGTTCCTCAGGTTGATTGTATTTCTCATTAAGTTCTTTAATTCGTTCACTGGCAAGTTCTAATAATGCATCATCCTGTGGTGTAGTTTCAGTATTTGCATCCGTAAAGTCGGTTAGCAATCCAAAATGTAAATTAGCTTTACGATTAGCTAAAAAACGTACTTCCAGCGCTTCAATCAACTCGTCAATATATCCTTTACCGGATAGCATGGTTGGAATAATTACCAATGTTCGATATTCATTGGGAATTCCTTTTGAAAAATCCATTCTTGGCAGAAGCGTTGGCTTTACCCAAATAGTTGCTAACCAATTTATAAAGGAAATTGCCAATTGAGCGGCTCCTGCAATGGATAGGAGAGCTACCACTGTTAATATTTTCCAATCGAAATTACCATAATTATAGGCAAGCGAAAACATGGAAGACGCACCGAGGAGAGTTAAGAAAGTAATGGAAAGAAAATAAATTGATACCGGTCTTTGTTTTGTGAAATTAGTGATCTTTTGCTTAAAGGTATATTGCATTCCGGAAGCTTTTTCGGTTTGCCTTCTTCCTTTATCAATTAAATAGTACCCTACGTGACTGCGTCTATTATCTTCTCCTTCAGAGATAGCCTGACTTTGTGCTAAATCCAACGCTTTCTGTGCAACTTCAGCCTCAGAAAGGCGAGTACCCTTGGCTATGGTTTCTACCGCATGTCTATATCTGTCACGTGTTGCAAAGTTCATTTTCGGATAGATACCGGTTACATCCTGACGAAGTATTTGGTCTACACTGCTAAGAGTTTCGACAAACTCTCGCCAGTCTGTTTTGCCAATAAACCTTAATGTTCCTATGCTGTTTCTTACAGATACCTGGTCGGTTGCTTGCTTTTGATTTTCCTGCCATACTAAATCATTGCTGGCGATGCCCATTCTTGATAGTTGCTGCTCCATCCAATTAAGCGGCAATGCCAGCGCAGGCCCCTTACCTTGTAATTTACGTGTAAAGCTGGCAACAAACGGACTGTCGAGAACAGGTTTAGAACGTGCCATATCCGCAATGGTTAACACCAGGTTAGCTGGTTCTTCCTTTACGGTATTCATCATCTTTTCTGCCCAGTAATCTGCTAGGTTATTGTCGATCATGTCCAGAGCTATTCGTTCTGAAACTCTACGAAGATTTTCAAGAACAGCAAGCCTCACCATAATTGGAATTGCCCAGAGTTCTCCTAATGTTAAAATCTTCTCTGTTTGGTAGGCGGCTATAAAACCACTCAAACTTTTTACATCTACCCGGCCATCACTGTGCGATATAATTTCCAGTACAACATCATATACGCGTGGCATGTCGGCTGAATTTCCATTCGCCAGATAGGGCAGGCCTTCACTGTATCCTTTTGGTAAATGCTTTCGTGCGATTACCACTTGCTCTTCTATCAGATAAAAGTTATCAAGTAACCATTCGGCACCCGGAGTTATCGTTTGTCCAGATCGTATACTTTCAACTAGCAGGTTTCTTACATCTAAGAGTATTTTCTCATTGTTTCCTAATCTCTTCAATAGCTTGTCAGAAGACTTCCCTTTTGATAATTTGTGAGATCTGGCTACAACTTTAGCATGATTCTCCATTTGATCAGAGTTATATAGATCTGATCGGAATGGTTCCTCATTACGTGAATTTCCAATTGAGTTGTTTCCTTGGAAATATACGCGCATGCGTGACAAGATGTCGAGAACGGTACTGGTTTTAACCTTCATAGTGATATAGAAATTGAATATTCTGATAGAAAGGGAATATCCGGAAATGTTAATAGATGAATATTGTGTGTCGGGATACTAAAGATAGTCATTCTTATTGATTAATGATAATATTCAAAGAACCCTTGAATGGTCCCACAGTTGATAACAAACCAGAAGGGGAAATAGTTAGGGGAATAGTAAAAAAAAGTAGTCAATAAAAAAGGGGCAGATATATTTGCCCCTTTTTTATTGACTATAGCTCCTATTTAACAATAAGAACATGGTTACTTTAAGCATAGATATTGGCTTTTAACCATTTTACACTGTTTGCTATGTCATTGATAGATTTAGCACCGTCTTGCTCAATAAAGGTATGTTGTACGCCTGAAAGCTGAGAGTTGGAAAAGATACGTTTGAAGTCAACTTTTCCTGTACCTACAATAGCCGGACGATTTGTGGTTGGGTCAATATCTTTAACGTGCCATAGAGGGAAACGTCCCGGATATTGTTTAAACATTTCTACAGGATCCATACCCGCTTGCGTAGCCCAAGCTAAATCGACTTCCATAAATACTTCATCTTTATTAGTTTGACCCAATACATATTCGTAGGCACTTGTACCTTCAATTTTGTCAAACTCTGATTGATGATTATGGTATGCGAATTTCATTCCGTTCTTTCTGGAAGCTTCTCCTGCTTTTGCAAAGATTTCGGTCGTTTTTTTGATTTCATCCATGTTTGATTCTGCAGAACTTGCACAGATAACCCATGAACAACCAGCCTCTGCAGCTTCATCTACAATTTGTTGTAAATTATCTCGTAAGTTGGTACGTTGTCCTGCAGCAGCCATTGCAGCTGCAACTTCCGGACTTGGTGCTGGACGAGCAGGTGCACCTGGCCTTGGAGCCATGGTACGCGGTAAACCACCAACGTGGTTACCAATCCATTTCATACCTAAGTCGTTTACCATAGCAGCAAATTCTTTAGCTTTATGACCATAGTAAAGTCCTGTTGTACTTCCTGTTGCAGTTTCTAATTCTTTGACACCGATATCGGCGATTTGTTTTAATACATCTTTTGTACTCAGTTCTTTGTTGTTAAATAAAACATTTAAAGAATAAGTCTGTAAACCTACAGCAGGATAGTTAGCTGCAAGTCCGGCAAATAGTGTGTTTCCTCGGCTTAATCCGGGTAACATACTGGCGACAGCTAGTGCGCCAGTAGTTTTTAAGAACGATCTTCTGTTCGACATAATTTATCGGTTAATTGTTTATGGTTTTATTGATCTAATATTTAATATTGTTATTTTCCCATTGCATATTGAATACCAGCCCAAAGATGTCTAAGGAATAGAGGCTCTGAGAAACTCTCATCTGTATGACCACCTGCAGTGTAGAATGCACGACCGCCATCAAATTCATGAAACCATGCCATTGGGTGATTATCGCCATTGGTTCCACCACGGTAAGTTGTTTCATCTATTTTTAATAATACATGGATGGCGTCGCTAATACCTCTAAATGAATAAAATTCATCTACTCTTTCCCATCTTTCAGGCAAAAAGCTAGTTGCCGGATTGTTTTTATCAACAACAACGAACGTTCCTTTTTGTACGTTATCCGGATTCGGGTGACCTGCAAATCGTGCACCTGCTAATTGACCGTACCATGGCCATTGGTATTCAGTATCAGTAGCAGCATGTACACCTACATAACCTCCCCCAGATTTGATGTAGTTTTCAAAGCTTTTTTGTTGTTCCTCATCTAAAACATTACCCGTAGTACTTAGAAAAATTACAGCTTTATATTGTTTAAGGTTTGCATCAGTGAATTTACTGGCATCTTCAGTTGTTTCGACGATAACGCCATTTTCTTTACCCAATTTTAGCAATGCTGCTTGGCCAGCCTCAATAGAAGTATGTCTAAACCCTGCCGTTTTACTGAACACTAATACTTTTGGAGGCGTTTGAGAACTGAAAGAAGAAAAGCTTACGATTACTCCAACTAATAAGACAGGAAGTAACCAGTTTTTTGACATTTTTAAATAATTTTTCATAGTTAATTTTTAGATTTTTACAATGGTCATTTTTTAGTTTAATGCTTTAATCGGTAGATCTGAAAGGCAGAAAATCTAAGGCCATTCCAAATATAGGAAACTATAAGCCATTTTTTTATATTTTATTTCGATAATAATATTAGAAAAGTGAATTGGCTCAACACGGAGGTAATGTTGATGAAAAGGCCTTTGCAGATGTTTTTTTTGTAGGTTTGTATCGGGCTTAGAAAATGTATTTTATTATTAATTAGTTGATAGTCAGTATAATATTATTATATGTTATTGTTGTTGTTTTTGTAGCAACACTGATCCGTTCGATATTTGGATTTGGAGAATCATTGATAGCAGTGCCATTACTTGCTTTTTATACACCTATTGAAGTTGCTGTTCCTTTATCTGTTTTGATTTCTATTACTATTGCCGCTGTTGTTGTAATCCAAGATTGGAAGAAAATTCATTTACAGAGTGCAGGAGGTTTATTTGTCTTTACTTTATTAGGAATACCACTTGGCCTTTTATTATTGATATATGCGAATGAGGAGCTTGTAAAGATTATTTTAGGTATTGTTATTATTGCATTCTCAATCTACTCTTTATTTAAGCAGTCAATAGAGTTAGAATCGAAAAGTTGGTTATGGCTCTTCTTATGTGGTTTATCTGCCGGAATATTAGGCGGTGCATATGGATTAAACGGGCCACCTTTAGTAGTTTATGGAACTATGCGTCGGTGGACAGCACAGCAGTTTAGAGCAACTTTGCAAGGATATTTCTTACCTGCAAGTGCAATTGGCATGCTTGGCTATTGGATAAGCGGACTTTGGGTTCCTGCTGTTACTTATTATTATTTATGGAGTTTACCTTTTCTGTTTCCTGCCATTTTCTTAGGTCGAATAATCAACCATCGCTTACAGGGAGATGGGTTCCTTCGGTATGTTCACTATGGTTTAATAGCGATCGGTATTTTGCTTTTAATCAATCCCTAAAACAATTCTGACTTAACTACTTCTACTTAAAAGCCGGTTTCATTATTTTTATAATCTTCTTTGCTATTGCTTGATTTCCCTTGTCTGAGGGGTGTAATCCATCATAGGTCATATTAATTGCTTCCGTTGGATAAGGGTATTCGTCGGTTTCAGGATTAAAGGGGATATCAACAAAATCCGGATATTTATAGTCTTTATAATTCCCTGTTTGCGGATCTTTCAGCCTTTTAAAATTAACAATGTTCTTATAGTTGAAATCGTTAGAATTGTAAAGATCAATTAATTTATAGCCTTCAAACTTTGCAATTTCAGCCACTGCATTTGCAAATTCAGCAAGATCTCTTCCATTCTTTGTTTTATAAGAACCAAAAGCATTGTTTTTCATGTTGTTATAGTACACAAAATCCAATCTCTTTAAGGGAGTGATTAAAATAACCATCGCTTTAGAGTTTAAATCCTTTAGCTTATCTGTAATTACCCGATAAGAACCATATACGGTTGATGTTCCTGTATTATTTTTATAATCATCCATCGTCCCTAAATTCTGACTTCCCCACCAGTCATTGGTTCCCAAAAACACCGAATATACATCTGCCGTTTTCAGGTTAAGTTTATCGATTTCTTTAGCTATACGCACGGCGGTCCAGCCATTATGCCCTTGATTCTCATATTCTAAATTCGGCATTTTATTTACTACTAAAGACATATATCCTTGCGTAACCCTGTTGCCGGTCTCATCTAGATCGTCGTTAAGATACGTGATGGAATCACCAATAGCCACCCACTTTGTTTTCGATTGAAATGTGAATGCTGAAAGAGTGATACATAGGAGGATAACGAATAATGTTTTGAATTTCTGGTTCATAATACAAGCTTTTATTGAGGGTATTGGTTGTTATTGATCTTAATTGAATAGTACCCTTAAAGGTATTATTTATTTTAGTTAAAAATTAAATGAAATATTCTGAAATATTTTAAAGTCTCATCCGTCTTATTAATAGTAGAGGTTGTAAAATGAGACTGACTTTAGAAAGACCGATGGCTGATAAAAAGCACAATGTAATCTTAACAATTATAAAATCGTATAGTAAAGGTTTATTGGGCTTTATTAGAAGAAGGGTTGATAATGAAGAAGATGCTGAAGATATTTTGCAGGACGTTTGGTATCAGTTAAGTTCGGTTATAAACTCGCAGCCTGTAGAGCAGGTCGGCGGCTGGCTTTATCGGGTAGCGAACAATAAGATCATTGATAAACATCGAAAGAAAAGTGAATCATCCTGGATATATGGTGAAGAGGAGCAAGAAGAAACGAGCTTCTATGATCAATTTACAAAGACGGAAAAAACACCGGAAAGCGAATATCAGGATCGCGTTCTATGGCAGGAATTATACAAGGCTCTTGAAGAGTTACCAGCAGAGCAGAGAGATGTTTTTGTCAGGCATGAATTAGATCGAGCATCTTTTGCGGAAATATCAGCCGATACCGGAGAGCCTGTTGGCAAATTGATATCGCGAAAGCATTATGCTGTTTTACATCTACGCAAACGTTTAAAGATGTTTTATTCAGAGTTTAAGGAATCACAATTTAAAAGCATATAAATTAATATTGAAATATCATGGAGAAAAATTTTAGATATAGAAAGCGATTTATTTTTATACCCTTTTTAGTAATTGCTTTTGGGTTTTTGGTAAGTTTCTTGGTTATGGTTTTATGGAATTATACCATGCCATCTATTTTCGGACTTACAACCATTACCTTATGGCAAGCAATGGGACTCTTTATCCTCTGTAAGCTTTTGTTTGGTTTTGGGAAAGGTCCGAAACGTGGGGGACCCCCATGGAAGAGGCGATATGCGAATAGAGACTTATGCGAACTTAGCGAAGCTGAGAAAGAGAAATTTCAACAATACGTTCATAATGAAAGGTGTTTTTGGGAAAAGCCGACAGTGAGATCAGATGAAGAAAGACCAGGTCACATCGATTCATAAATGCAAACCTATAGATCATGACGAATAAAAATTGTTTAAACGAGGCATTGACCCTAAGTTTCAATGATGAAAAGTTTAAAACTACCGATTCAGCTCTTAATAATTTTTCAGTAATCGAAGACTTTTACGTTTCTAAAGAGACTTGTTTGAAAAGTGAATCGGGCCCTGATGCAATGTCTATTTTTATTGTAACCAAAGGAAGTGGAAAAGCAAAGCTTGATTCAGATGAAGTGGAGATTCAAGAAAATAGTATGGTTCAGCTTACAAGTAATATCAATGAGGTATCGATGAAGGGACAGTCATTCTTAATTTCAGGAGTTAGCTTTACCAGTGATTTTATGGAAGAAATGGAGGTCATGACAGAGTCTTTACCAAATATCTTCAGTTTTTTATCTTCAGGATCTTTTCTTGTATGGAACTTAGAACCCAGAGATACCTATACAATCAAACATCAAATCCGTTTACTGGCCGAGTACGCTAAGAAGTTTACATCGCATCCCTACGGAAAAGAAATCCTTGTTCACGCTTTTCATGTCTTTCTTTTTGAGATTGAAGCTTTGCGTACAAAGCACTCAAGTCCAACTTACTTTTCTTTCTCCCGTCAGGAGATTCATGTCAATAAGTTTATACACCTTGTTCAGCAACAGTTTCGAAAGGTTCGGGCTATTAAAGATTATGCCGCACAGCTTAATGTATCGGCAAAACATCTTACTGAAATTGTAAAGCAGTCTACCGGGAAAAATGCAAGTGAAATGATAACAGAGCAAGTCATAAAGGAAGCAAAGTTTCTATTGAAAAACTCCCAACTCACTATTGGAGAGATTGCTTACAAGCTTTATTTCAGCGATCAGTCTTTTTTTGGCAAATATTTTAAAAGACAGACCGGAATTTCTCCTAAAAATTACCGTGAATCTGTATTCCTGAATAAACATACTGACAGGAGCCCTGCATATAATCAGGTAGAGTTTTCATATAGCGGATAATCTATCCTTGCTGATATTGTAATTGGACCTTAGCCGTTTTTTGGCTACAACAAGCATAGATTTGACTACATCTGTTCTTTTGTTTGTGCGCAACTTTGGATTAACAAAAGAAGGAAAAATGAAAATTATAATTACAGGTTCATTAGGACACATCAGCAAACCACTAACAAAAGAGTTAGTAGAAAAAGGACATTCTGTTACCGTAATCAGCAGCAAGCCCGAAAAGGAAAAGGATATTGAAGCACTGGGTGCAAAAGCAGCAATCGGTTCCTTAGAAGACGTTTCATTTCTAACAAAGACGTTTACCGGGGCAGATATTGTTTATCTTATGGAACCCCCTGTTCATTTTTTAAACCCCACAGCAGATCCTGAAAAGCAATGGGGCGGCATTGCAGAAAGCTATTTACAAGCTATTCAGCAATCGGGCATAAAGAAAGTGATACATCTTAGCAGCATTGGTGCACATACCAACAAAGGCAACGGAATGCTGAGTGCTCATTATTATGTGGAAAACATTTTAAAACAACTGCCGAGCAATGTTTCTATTAAATTTATGCGCCCGGTTGGTTTTTACTATAATATGTTTGCCTTTTTGCCAAGCATCAAGGCACAAGGTGTAATTGTTCAAAACTATGGAGGGGATGAAAAGGAGCCTTGGGTTTCACCGCTGGATATTGCAGCTGTAATTGCCGAAGAAATTGAGAAACCATTTACTGGCAGAGAAGTTCGTTACATCGCAAGCGATGAAGTTTCGCCAAATGAAGTAGCAGAAATTTTAGGTGAGGCTATCGGCAAACCAGATCTAAAATGGCTTGTTATTTCTGATGAACAATTTAAAGAAGGATTGATATCGGCAGGATTTAGTTTAAAAAGCGCAGAAGGTTTTGTAGGAATGAATGCTGGCAGAATTAACGGTGTGTTGTATGAAGACTATTACCACCGTAGACCTGTGTTGGGAAAGGTGAAGCTGAGAGATTTTGCGAAGGACTTTGCCGATACTTTTTTTAAATCGTAGTACCTTTGAAAAAAATACACCATGGTAAACAAACAACCATATCGGATTGAAACCATCAGTGAGTTTCACCAGTTTAGAGGATTACCCAAGCCAGAGCATCCATTAATCAGTGTAATAAATGTTATAGATATTAAACGTTTACACGACGATGAACCAACAAATTTCATCTATGATTTTTACTTCATTGCATTAAAAGAGAATTGCAACGTCAAATATAAATACGGTCAGCAGCAATACGATTTTGATGAGGGTACAATGTTCTTTATATCCCCTAAGCAGGTTTTCGGAATTGAACAAGATCATGGTGAACCTTCTAAGAAATCTGGATGGATGATGCTCATTCATCCAGATTTCTTATGGAATACTTCTTTGGCCAAAAACATAAAGCAATACGAATATTTCGATTATACGGTTCATGAAGCCTTGTTTCTTTCTGATAAAGAAAAAACAATTATCGCTGATATCATACAAAACATTCAGCAGGAATATCATTCCAATATTGATAAATTCAGTCAAGGTATCATCATTGCTCAGCTAGAACTGTTGTTAAATTATGCAGACCGGTTTTATCACCGCCAATTTCTCACAA
Organism: Albibacterium sp.; assembly: GCF_035514885.1. Lineage (NCBI taxonomy): Bacteria > Pseudomonadati > Bacteroidota > Sphingobacteriia > Sphingobacteriales > Sphingobacteriaceae > Albibacterium > Albibacterium sp. The sequence goes on from NZ_DATJCH010000005.1 coordinate 282,686, forward strand.
GGAAAATAACCAACCATCAAATCCTGAATCGTCTGGAAGAAATTCTTTCAAGGTATTTCGAAAATGATGATTTAGTGAAGAAAGGATTGCCCACTGTACAACACATTGCTGAAGCATTAAACGTATCACCCAACTATTTAAGCGGATTGCTAAAAGTACTGACCGGACAAAGCACACAGCAACATATCCACAATAAATTGATTGAAAAGGCCAAAGAAAAACTATCAATCACAAATCTGTCTATAAGTGAAATTGCATATGACCTAGGTTTTGAACATCCACAGTCGTTTAGTAAACTATTTAAGACAAAAACTGATATATCTCCTCGGGACTTCCGCGAGGCATATAAGTAACTGGTAAAGGATTACAGTGTTCTTTAGGTATTATTAGAGTGCTATGTCTACGCTTTTTCAGGCAAAAAAGCGTAGACATAGCACTCTAATACCACTGTAAAAATGCCTGGATGTATTACGAGGGCCTTACTTGGTATTTACAAGGTATAGAGATATTGTCTTTTTTAGGAGTTTTGATTCTACTCGAGTTCAATATCCATTCTTCGTAACAAGCCGTCTTGTAAAATGTAAACGTGTTTTACTATTCCATCAAACAATGAATTGCCTTCTAAATCTTTCACTAGTTGGTGAACAACAATTTCTAATGACCCGTTCTCTCTTTCGTTAATTTCTTTAGGTTCAACGATGGGGTTTATTTCTGTCCACTGTCTTGTCCAATATTCTCTTATTTCTGAGTGCCCACTGACATAGCCCCCTTCGAATGCCTTTGGCCATTGGATATTTGAATGCATGGTTGAAAGGGCAGTATCGATGTCTCTTGTATTGAAAGCATGATATGCTTTCTTGATTAATTCTTGAATTTGCTTTTCCATTTATGGGGTTGTTAATTGTGCTTTCTTGTTTTACGATTTCGTTGATTGTGATAAGCTTATTGCTTGAATGTAAAACTAGAGATTATCCTTGCAAGCAACAAGGATAGGATAGAAGGTAATTGTTTGATTTGGGTAATTTTTGTTTGTTGGGATGCGCGGATTTAGGAGGAAAACAACCTTGGGCATAAAGAGGAATGTAGGATGGAGGAGTTGGGGAAATGGACCTTTTAATATTTTTTTCGCTCCCACCTGGGCTCGAACCTTGCGCTATAAATAGCTATTAATCAGTATTCTGTAAGAATCAGAACATTGCAGGTAGTCGGTTTGGTAACCACCTATTCGACTGGTGTAAAGGTAGGGTTTTTTGAGGGGAGGTGCAAGCTTTTAATTAACCCCGTCATTGGCACTTGATAACTACTTCTGCTTCCAAATCTTCTCATCCCAAGGCTGTTTTACTATTCTCTGTATTGCTCATCTTCAATGGCAGAGCTAATAAAGATGCGTTTCTTTATTTCCGTGCCTTAATCTTCTTCATCTTCAAAGAGAGTTTTCAAAAGGAGAGCAATTGCACCGCACCATGTATTACTGGCTACATACATATTCGATTTGTATTTATTTTTTTTATCATTCACTAGAATGCTTTAAGTCTTTCATATTCTTCAATATTCTCAGCAGCTATGTTTGACCTATTGTCATGATCGACCATGTTTTCATTCCAAATCCGTGAAATTCTGTTATCTATATCTTTTTCTTTATTAGATATTTGAACCTTCAAATTTTCAATGTCTTCTAATTTTTTTTGAACTTCTGATATTATTTCTTTTTGTAAACTTATTTCAGGAACAGGGATTAGTAGTTCTTTTAGCACTTTTACAGATGCTACATTTTTAATTGCAACCCCCATTACTGTTTTGTTTAATGCTTCCTGAAAAGATTCACTTTCCATCAAAAGTTTGAGATATTCAGGAAGTATTTTTTCTGTTGGCGTAAGTTTTAGTAAAGCCTGATTGATGATGCCTTTAGGTGCATTTTGTGGTATTATGGCTACTTTTCCCATTGTACCTGAGCAGCTCATTAATACATCATTAGGTTTTACTTCAAAACCTTTCATTTGTTCAAACTTATCATCTGTAATAAAGTATCTGAAATCGTTGAAGTTGTTATTAATAGCATGACTTTGCTCATATACCGCAACCCCTTCATCTACAAATATTTCTTTCTTCAGGCTTCCACCAAATGGGCCTCTTTTAAAATCGCATACATCACCTAGTTTTTTGAAATCTTCGCTACTATAATTTAAGTCTGAAGTACTATATCTTTCACCACTTAAATTGTAAATAACATCTGCCGTGATTTCTGATTTTAAAACTGAATTGGCTATTAAAGAATCTGAAACATGGCCTGTTTTAACAAATTCATGGGTAAGGGCAATGGCTTCTTCCAACTGGCTACCCTTTACTGCTGTTCGCTGTGCTCCAAGATTGAAGCCGTCATTATCAATTTTTATAAACAGAATTTCGTTACGTTGTTTGGCGATGGCTTTGTCCATTAACAAAATGGTGGTCTTTACACCACTATAAGGATTAAAAACGCCTGCTGGCAAACTCACCACTGCATACAGATGGTTTTCTACCAACATTTTCCGCAAGTCTTTATAGGCTGTTCCACTTTGGAAAATAATGCCTTCAGGAACAATGATGCCCGCTTTTCCTTTTGGGTTCAGGTGTTCAGCGATATAATCCACGAAAAGCACTTCGCTTCGGTTGCTGCTAATGGTAAATTTTTTGTGTGGTCTAATACCACCTTTCGGACTCATAAAAGGTGGATTCGCCAATATCACATCAAAGTTTTCATTCCACCGTTCTTCGCTACTTAGTGTGTCGTACTCGTGAATGTTAGGCGTATTAAATCCATGCAAATACAAATTCACCAAACTTAATCGCACCATATCAGGCGAAATATCATAGCCTACAAAATTTTGAATTAGTTTTTTACGGTCGTCAGGTGTAAGCTTGTCGCCCAAATTGTTAAAAGGTTTCTTTTCGAGTTTGTTGTACTCGTAAATATTTAGTCCTTGCTTGTTGTCCTTTGAATATTTGAGGAGAATATGTTTGTAAGCTGAAATTAAAAATCCTGCTGTGCCACAAGCAGGGTCAAGAATTGTGTCCGTTTTATCAGGGTCAATAATGGCTACCAAGAAATCAATGATATGCCGTGGCGTTCTGAATTGCCCTGCATCACCTTGCGAACCCATCACCGAAAGGAGGTATTCAAAAGCATCACCGAGTTTTTCGCTGTGGGTGTATTCAAATTCGCCAATGGTTTTCAGAAAAAGCTTGAGTGTTTCAGGGTCTCTGTATGGCAAGTAAGCATTATTAAAAATATCTCTAAACAGTTGGGGAATGTTTGGGTTTTTCTCCATTCCCTCAATGGCTTCTGAATAAAGCGTGAGCATTTCCGTAGCAGTAACTTTTGGGTGCATCAACCTGCCCCAAGCATATTTACTGAATTCAATTGCTTTATCCATTTTTCGGTCATTGGGAAACTCAGGGTCTGGTACTTTATAATCAGAAAAGAATTTTGCTTGACCACCCAATTCAACAGCTTCTTTGTCCATGTCGTCCATGAACTTGTAAATCAACCCAATGGTAATTTGCTCAATTTGTGCTTTTGGGTCTGGTAGTTTGCCTACCAAAATATCTCTACAATCGTCTATTCTTCTTTTCGTTTGTGTATCTAACATATATTCCTTCTGTTAAGCAGCGAACCGCTCTAAATTGATGTAGTCTTTAATGTAAACAGGAATCACTTCCCTGTACTTGTTGGCAACTGCTTTGAATTGTGAAATGGTGAGCGTTGGATGCGTTTGCAAAGCATGAAAATCTTTGGTTTCAATAATTTTTCTGACGTCTTGGTCAACTATGTATGCTTTGAAAAAGTATTTCAACGCTCTTAAGTTTACATCTTCCTCTGGTGGATAGATAGAAATAAACTTGTCAAACTCTTCTTCAAGTAATTCGTCTTTAGACTTGAATTTTGGAATGATACCAAAGATTTTTTCTACCACTTCACGAATCGAAACTTTTCTGTCAATCTTGGCTGCTTTTCTTATTTTTTCAAGATTGAAGTATTCATGAGGTTTGTCAAAAATTTCATATTGAATGTGACTTGCCACTTGTTCCCAGTCTCCGAGTTCCACATTTTTTTTAATAATGTCGTCCATTATGATACGGTCTTCAAACTTTTTGAAAAGTTCTCTATCAATCCGCATTCCTTCAGAGCCTATTGGTTCTTCAACCAAACTCAAAAGTGGGTCAGGTTGGTAAGTTGTGAATTTGTCAATATCAACGCCACCACCACTGCCTTCACCGTTTCTTTTTCTGGGTTGGGGTAATTTCAGTCTTTCATCGTAATCAAACTTTTCTTCGAAGTATTCGCAGTTGGCAAAGAAGTCGAAAAGCTTAAAAATCTCTTTGTCGTGGCGAATGATTTCTTCTTCGTTCAGTTCGTTTTTGAATTTGTACTCAAAAGTATTTTTGCGTGTTCCTCTACCTTTTATTTGCACAAAATCAGCCGGGCTGAAAATCGGTCGCATCATACAGATGTTCAATAAATCGGGACAATCATAACCTGTGGTCATCATTCCAACCGTAATACAAATTCGTGTTTTGCATGATTTATAACCTTCAAGCCATGTGGTTTTTCCACTTAAATTATTGTTGGTAAAGTTGATTGTCATTTGTTGTGCATCTCCAACTTGCGAAGTAACCTGAACTGCAAAATCAGAATTATACTTGCCTGGGAAAATCTGCTCTGCAAATTCGTTGAGCATTTCTGTTAGCTTTCTTGCATGGTTTTGACTCACTGCAAAAATGATGGTTTTGCCAATTTCGTTTGTGATTGGGTCACGTAAAGCATTTTCCAAAAAGGTCTGGCAAAAAATACTGTTGGTCTTTTCAGAGAAAAACTTCTTTTCAAAATCTCTTGAAACGAAAGTTTCTGTTTCATCTCCTTCTTCAGTTGGAACAACAACTGCATAACCTTCATCAGAAAGTAATTGAGTTGTGATTTCTGTCCGAGCATCTAAAACTTTCGGATTAATCAAATACTCATCTTTTACACCATCAATCAATGAATAACGGAAAGTTGGGTCGCCTTCTTCACAACCGAAGGTTGAATAGGTATCTCTCAACATTCTCCGTTCAATTTCTCTTGGGTCGTTTTCTTTTACTTTTTTAGGGTCAACGCCTTTTAAATAATCTTTTGGCGTTGCAGTCAAGCCTAATTTGTAACCATGGAAATATTCAAAAACGGCTCTTGCATTCCCTGAAATTGAGCGGTGAGCTTCATCAGATATTAGAAGGTCAAAATCCGTTGGCGAAAAGTCGTAGCGGTATTTGTCATTGTGCATTAAAGATTGAATGGTCGTAACTAAAATATCGGCTTTTCTCCAGTCGCTTTTATGTTCTTTGAAAATGAAAGTGGTGTAATCAGGTTTCAAATATTCGGTAAAAGCTTTCCAAGCTTGGTCTTCCAATTCCAAACGGTCAACCAAAAACAAAACTCGTCTTGCGTTTTGGGTTCTCAAAAACAGTCTAATAACAGCTGCAGAAGTCAGTGTTTTGCCTGTTCCAGTTGCCATTTCGAAAAGGAATCGGTCTTTTCCTTTTGCAACTGCACCTTGTAAGGCTTGAATAGCTTTTAATTGATAATGTCGTAAAAATCGAAGCCCGTTCGACCAAATAAAATCTTTGCTCGCTTCAATGCTTCCGTTCCATTCAGGTCTTTCTGCATAGTCAGGCATTTGTACTTTAACAATGTACTCAACCGTTGCTTCTTCGTTTGCAAGGGAACCTCTATCAGGATTCCAGTTTTTGATTGCCCCAATTTCTTCAGGTGAAGGAAATTTGAAAATCGGTTTTGGATTTCCTTTTGTCGTGTCCCATAAATAGTGAACAATGCCGTTGGAAAGAATTACATATCTCGCACCAACTGTTTTAGCATATTTTCTTGCTTGTTCTTTTGCAACAAGTGGATGAAGGCTTTCTTTTTTTGCTTCAAGAACACAAATCGGTTTACTGTCACTATCAACGAGTAAAAAGTCTAAAGATCCATTTTTGGTTTTCTCAAAGTCATTGCCCCATGCGTCAATTTCTTGTTTTGTAATCTTTACATGATTTTCAAGCAGAATGTTAGCTTTTCCTCCCTCATGGTCAAAGAATCTCCATCCCGCATCGATCAGCAGTTGGTTTATTTTAATTCTTGCATGAGCTTCATTTTTCATTTTCTGTCTCGATATGTTTTTGTTGGGCGTTTTGCATTCAAGCTCTTTTGTTTTTCTGCTTGGCTTTGCATGTCGGCAAAAAACAAATCTGTTTGAATGGGCGTTGGCTTTTTAGCATGTTGCGCAAACCGATGTTAGTGGTAGTGAGAATTTTTATTCAGGTTTTTCAATTTTAAATTCTTCTATAAAATTCTGATAAAACTCTTTAATTTGTTCTATGGTAGTACTGTTGTCATATCTATTTTCGTAAACCCATTTATACAATTTCTCATTTAGTGCAATTTGTAATTCTGATTTATCATTTTCATCCTGAATAGAAATGAATGGTGAAAGCATTTTCGGATACTGTAAATTTAGATAATAATCAAATCTATAATGATAGACATATGATTCATGAGCACCGTCTTTTAATCGAAGTATAAAGTATTTTTCAATGCACGGTATTATGCACCTTGATGAGTAATAATTATTATTGGTGCTGAGTAAAATCCGCTTTATTTCAGAGTCTTCAACAGGACTTTTTTGTTCTTTTTTTGAAAAATATATTTGCCTAACATTGGTTTCAACTTCTTCCATTTCTTGAATAGAAGTCATTGCTTCACTAAATTTACCTAAAATGAAAGTAGTGTAATCGTAAGAAGGGGAACCTCCTCTTAAACTAATAGAAAGTTCTTTTTCCTTGATTTCGTAGATATCCCCATAATGTGAATTTATCCTTTTATCGTAAATTAATTTTAAGTTATCAATCGAATTTAACAAATTTTTTATTTTATATTTTTTTTCACTTATGTTGACTTCTAAATTTTCCCACTGATTATACTTTTTAACATCAAAATGAGCTAAGAAATCATATTGTTCATAATAGTAGTTTAGAAACATACTTCCTAAGCTTTTTGACTCATCATTTTGAAATATGTCATTAAAATTATCAGTGATTACCTTAAAAGAACTAGTGAAAAATTGTTTTATAAGTTCACTGTTGTATTCGGGTCTTATTTTATTTCTATTCAATTCTAAAACCCTTGAAGCTTTGTCTTTGTGAATATTTATTTCAAATCCCAAAAACATTAACTTTAAATTATTTTCGGCATGTTGATTTTTGTAGTAAGTAACAATTCTCCAATTATTTTCCTTTTTCCCAGAATAAATGTTAAATTCCAGCGAATTTTCTTTTTCAAAATACTTAAATTCACTTTTGTTGCTGCGAGTTTCAATTCCATTTCCATTTAAGAATAACTTTATAGGTATGTAACTTTTTGATGCAAAGTCAAAGATTTCATCAAAAATTTTACCTAATTCAATATCCAAAGATTCTTGAGAAAATGGATCATAATTATTTGCAATTCTACTTGCATTTTTTTGTTCTCCTTTTATAGACCACCTTTCGGGAATTGCTTTTGTTTTATGCTCAAATGAAAGTGATGTTCCTGGTTTTCTTTTATGATTTGTTTTTTGCTTTTGAACTAAAACACCTCCATCCTTTACTGAATTAGGGCTATTTAATTCTATAAGTTGCAATTCTTCAGTGAAAAAATTTTTGGTTTCCAATTTGACTTGGTCAGTTAGCATAAAAATACTTTGAAAGCCTATACCAAAAATTCCTGAAGGTTGAAGCCACAAGGGCATTTCGTCAATTAAGTTCATTCTTCTTCTATTTTTGGATGAACTACCTGTGTTCATTAAAAAATTCAAGTCGTATGTAGACAATCCTATTCCTTTGTCTGCTATACTGAATTCCCAAATTTTGTCTTCACCTATTACATTCTTTTCCTTTATATCAATGTGGATATGGAAATCGTTCTTAATGCGAATAAAATCAACAGAGTTCGGATGAGAAAGATCAAATTTATTTTCATCTTTATATTCTAACCATATTCTTAACACAGTAGCGTCCACTGCATTTTGCAAAATCTCTCTTATACATTGAAATGCTCCTTCATATATTCCAGCACCTCGCAATAATTCCATTGCTTTATCTGTATCAACAGAGAATTTTGGTTTCTTTTTTCCGTCGATGTAATCGTAGCCAGATAGTTCAACTTTTAGACTACCTATTGTTGGTAAGTAACCTAAATCTTTAAAAGGAACAATATTATTCCAATTAATCATTTGCTGACTTATTTCAGAGTTTAAATAATTGAACCAATGTTGAGTTACATTTGCAGTGTCGTAGTCGAAACATTTAGCTCTTACATCTATAATTTCATTATCAACTCTGAATGACTCAATTGAAAGATGCTTGGCTTTGTGATTTAAAGTATCTATCGGAATTTTGCTTAAGGTTCTTAGCATTACTTCTGAAAACCTATTATTGTCTAAGTCTAATAAATCCCCTATTCGTAAAAGGCATGAAATAAATCTTGGGTGCGAGTTTTCAATATCAATTCCAACCTCACTAAATGGTAAATTCATTACATCTTCAAAGTTTTTGGTATGACTTGAACAAATGTCAGCAAGTATTTTAAAAATTCTTTGAGGAATTACTCCTCTTGGTGAAGATAATTTTAATTCGCCATTTGGATTAGTGATTATTTCCTTAGACCTATCAGAATGTGTTCTTCTGAAAAATTCAGCTAAAATAAACTTTATGCCATCATGATATTCTAAGTTTAGTTCACTTAAATTGTATTTGATTTTACCATTATCAATTTTGAATTGCGATGCGAACGCATATAATCCGTTTTTTTCATCTTGTTGAATTTCCTTAAAAAAATCAAAAAAATCTTGTGATTGTAGTGCTTCAATAAGCTTATCGCTTGAAACCACCATTCCAATGTCATGAGAATAGCTTGCTTCAAGTATTAACCATATATCAATTGCCGAAAGTTTTTCTAATTTTTCTTTGCCTAAAACTCTAACGATATTATTGATTATCGTTATTGAATGAGATTCATCATGAAGGCTGTAATGAGGAAATAATGTAGAAACGGCATTTAACGCAACTGGGATTATTTTTTTGTCATAATTCCATTGTGCAAATAAAATTTCACTTTGAGTGCCTTGTGTCTTTTCGTAAAGTAATTTTTCAAGAAGTTTAATCATATACTTAATATCATAGTTTTTTATATGTATTGTTCAATCATTTCCGCTCACCATTAGTATAAGTGAAACATCGTTTCGCCAATACTGTGGTGTTTAAGAATTTATTTTATTTCGGCTTATAACTATATAAAGGTATTAAAATATTGATTTGTAGAGAATTAATCTGGAGCTATCTAACATATGTATTTTTTCTCATCGGTTTCGGTGTGGATTCCCGGTAGAATATCGTTGTAATAGATAGCTGCTTGTCTCATAATTCTATTTATTTGTGTCGGCTAGTTCTTTAGCATTGATAGGGGGGCTAGGATGTGACCAAACATTTTGAGCACTTGGTTGACCTTCTCCGAGATTTTCTTTGCCTTGTTCTATTTTTCCGGACGACCGTGAGCGCTACCCCCGCACGCTCAGCAAAAGCTTCTTGTGTGAGGTTAACTTCCTTTCTTTTCTGTTTTACAAAATCTGCCAGTGCTATCATGATTATATGCTTTTACATCGATTTTGTATAAATATAGTGTTTATATGTATTTGCATATAATAGTGGTCCTTGGCAATTTCTAAATATTAAGTACTTTCTCCTATCGTTCTGTCGGACGAATCTCTGAATCTTGACCATATCTCTGAATAGTCGTCCATTTTTTCTTTAATTTCTCTTATGGAAGGCTCAAGCTGATCTCGCAAAATGATCAGCGTTGCCTGCCATAACTCTGAGTCAGGCATACCCATTACACTGTTGAGCTTGTGTACGGCCTGGTTGAAGTTGATACCAATATATTAAGCTCATTTCGAATCTGTATTAACTCCTCGAGAACATCGTCCATCGATCTGTTCCGATACGTGAAGATTACTGGTTTTTTTAAGTAAAACGTTCCGGCTGTACTCACTCATGCTACGGAACATGGATTTCTTAAATCTAGAATGGATAACTTTGTATTCTTTAGGCGTAAATCGAGTATTCATCCACTTCGTTCGATTTTCTGTTATTTTGCTCATATCAATGTTTTGAATAATCCGACTTTGGAGGATTTATTGATTGTAATGACCGACCAACGGAGGGAATGAAAAATCCGTTTGTGACACAAACGTACATCTTGCTATTACCTTAGACGGTAATTAATCGCGTTCTCGAAGTCCTCCTTTAAGTCCATTATTTGTGATTGTGTTAATTCGATTTATATTTTGTTTTTGATTGTCAAATGAATAAGTTTTGTATGCGGA
>NZ_DATJCH010000006.1:0-5206 GCF_035514885.1 Albibacterium sp.
GCAGAACAACATACCTCAGGATTGTAAACCCGTAGTGGTAATGGGAGACTTATGTCCAGACCCATAGAAAATGCGATAAAGTTCGGTTTGAGTGAAAAACAGAACTGAATTTTCGTTGAAAAAGTACACGAAAGAAGCCTTCCTCTGAGAAAATTTCCGTTTTTTTGAAATCAAGTGAGACGACGGGGGCAGGTGAAATTATGAATCGCTCAATTTAGGTTAAAGTTTTAAGTTCAAAGTTTTAGGGTTAAGGCTATTAACTCACAGCCACTTAGAACTGAAAATGATTCCACCTCCTACCTTCCATCTTCCACCTTCAACGCTTAGGGCAGGAGTCGATAAATCCATATATAAGCCTGTTTCTGCGGTTTTCAGGATATCCTGATATTGAAGACCTTTGAATTACCTTGTCTAATTTGTGCGATTCTTTCTTGCACAATATAAATTATTAGTCTTTATTTGTCAAAGAAATTATTGAATCTAAATACCCCGGTTTTCTTGATGAAGACTAGCCGGGTTTTAACTTTAAACCAAAATTATGTTGCCACTCATCTTTATTTTTCAATTTCAATACAGCTCTCAAAGGGCTTCCAGTGTTCCGCTATTATCACCAACATTATCCCCGGAGTAATTATCGATTAAGCTTTTGATAGAGGTATAACTGGTCTGAGCTTTGCTTTTAATTTCAATCTGTTGGAGCTTATGAGTTGTGCTTATTGACTGTAAGGAGGATATACTATTAATCTTTGTTTTACCACTTAATTAAGACTGCCTATGAACATATGCGGGGAAAGAAACAACCCATCCCCCGACAAGCGAAGAATGGGTTGAATACGAATTAATTATTAACGGGGTTGCAGCCCCACTAATGTTACTAAGTTATGAAGAATTTTAATTTATTGATTTTATTGGTGTTTGTTTTATGTAGCTGTAGTAAAGATCCTAATGATTTTGCAGTTGAAGAACAATATGATAGTGAATTAAGTGCTGATGAGTCTTTGCTTAAGTCTCAATTATCTAAAGCAGCTTCAGTTTTGTCTCGTTTAACTTCGGTCTCTGAAGTTGAAGAAGAATTAAAGAGTATTGGAAGCACATTTGAAATTGCTGATAGTTCTTTTTCTTTAAAGGATATCTTAACCCAGGAACCTATATTGAAATCAACAGAAGATAGATTTGCGAATTTACGTGCTTGTTTTTATAAAAATAGAGATTTGAAAAGCGCAAGCCCTATTGATTCATTATTATCCTCGATTATAGACTATGATTATGTAATGTGGATGCCATATCCCTTAGAGTGGTATCCCGACGACAGACAATTTTTAACTATTGTTTCTCATCCATTGGATAATGAAGTAGAAGGAATAGGATACAGATGGATAAATGGAAAACTTGAGGAGGTTTTAGTTAATGATGATTACAATGAGGAGTATCCAGTTTTGATTGTTACCCCAAAATACCTAGCGGGTGATGATTTGAATTTAAACCTTTCTAGTAGCTTGAAAAGCAGTGTGGGCGATGAGGTCTTGCAAGTTAGGATAGGAGAATTCAGAACAAAATCAAAATTTGGAACAGGATTTTTTAAAAAGAATGTGGCTTTTGAGATACACAGGGGCAAAGGGAGGTAAATGCCGATGGTAAAACCATAACCACGAGCTGGCCGACCAAAATTGGTTTTAACGTTTCTAAAAAGCATATAAAAGCAGCTAAAAAGGGCTGGACGAAGTATAAAAATGGGGGTTGGGTATCCGTTAATGTTTTATGGGATTATAATTGGAAAAAAGGAAAAACTGAGCAGGGTTTAGTTTTAGTTTGTACTAGTTGATCTGATAAAAAAGAAACTGTAACAGTTAGTGTTTCTGCAAATGAAAAGGGCGATATAAGTGCTACGATTAAAGAAGAAACTAAGTTGAAGGTTAAAGGTAGAGTTGTTGGAAATGCAACAATTGATAGAGACGGTTTCTTGAAAATGAATAAAAGCCATTATGAGATGAAAGGCGTATGGGCTGTTCACTCAGTTCATGGGGATGTGAAATTCACAATCCCACATTCATTAAACTAACCTTTTAGGTCGCTCGTTTGGATTTGTCCAAACGAGCATAGTAGCATTTCATTGAATAAGTCAAAATGAAACTGATATTTAATGATTATTTTTATTATTTTAAAACCTTAAAACTTATATTTAATGAATCAAACATTCAGGTTATTAGTATTAACAGGAATATTTTTCCTAATATCCGCGAAGGGGTTTTCTCAATTTAGTGTTTCTTATTACTCATCTTCTCTTTCCAAGATTGGCTTAGGCTACGACTTCAACGAAAAATGGAGAACGGAGGTGAGGCTGTATAGCAATACGATTGCAGAAGATATTACCCCGGAGTTGGTGCTATGCTATAACGTGGTAAGCAAAGAACGCCACAATATTTATATCGGCATTGGAGCTAATATAAATTATTATACCGGACCCGTGCTGCCCCTTGGAGTAGAATTTCGACCTCTTGAAAAACTCGACAAATTTTCTTTGCTAATCGAGCTACAACCATCGCTTGATGTTGATCTTCACGAAGAGCTCACGCTGCAAAGCCACTGGGGATTGAGATATAGGTTCTGATAAGCTTATTGATAAGCAATATTGTTCTTTACTACCATAAAGTCAAGGTGGCTTTATGGTAGTATTCATAATATCTTCAAAATAGTGAAAGCTTTAAGATTTATGTTCAAACGATTTAAATACTATTGTTTGCTTCTTTTCTGCTTGCTTTCCTTTGCTGCTCAAGCACAAATGGCTGCTATGTTTGAGTTTGGAACGGGTTTTCAAGGCGATGAATGGATGAATTATGATGCAGGTATTGCTTTTGGCTACAGCGTAATAAAAGGAGAATCCCTAAACAATGGAGTCTCATCAACAGGATTTGTTGGGGTGAAAGTTCAGAAATTCCCTATTGTTTCGCCGGCTAGTTTAAGGAAAGAAGAGAATAAGTATAACGGACTAACAACCGACTTGTGGAACTTCCCGGTTTTCGTAGGTTTACGTTCTGCGTTTAATCTTTTTGAAGTGAAAAAAGGAACGGGAAGCTATATCGGGGTTTTTCCTGAGTGTCGCTTGTATTTTTCACCCTTTTTGCCGCGCAAGATTGATTACCTTGAACACCAAGAGTACCCCGAACCTGATATTGTGAGAAGCATAAAAGGAGAAAGGATGTCACAATGGGCTACTGGTTTTGGGGGAGGTATATATTACGGGAATCTTAATAGGGCTTTTTTAGCCCTTAAGTTTGAAACAAATAGCATCGATTCATTTGAAAGCATACGCTCGTTGGATTATAAAAAAGATGCCTTTGGTTCCCGAAGCCGTCAATTTATTATTTCCCTATCGCTTTATGGGATTATTTAGCAATATCGTCTTATAATAAAAAGTGTATATTTTCGGTGCAGCTAAATATAATGGTAAATGGAAAGGTGTTAGGTTATATATGTAATTTTATATTAAAAGTTAAGTGAAGCGTTCCGCTTTACTTAACTTTTCTAGAAAACAGGATATTTATGAAAAACATTGCGTTCTTGATTTTTTGCAGTTTTGCTACAATTGGGTTGAACGCCCAGACAAAACACTTTGTTAACTTAAGACTTGTCCAGCCGGGTATCGAATATCAATTTGGGATAAAGAATGATTTACTTGCGACCATAGATTTTGGTTTTGGAGTAACTAATCTATCCTATAATAGTGAAGATGGCATGGAGCTATATTTATCAACTCTTTCGAATCTCTCAATAAAAAAAGTCTATAACAATAATAAGGTCATAAATCGGAATAATAGTTTATTGTCATATTCCGGAGACTATTATGGGATAAGGAGTTTTATGTATAATAGAAATGTGAGCGACCATTCAGATAGTGAAAGTTTCAATTTCGCTGTTGGACCTGTTTGGGGAGTTCAGCGGTATTATAAACTGTTTTATTACCAATTTGAGGTAGGAGTAGGATATTATAATGTAAAGGGGGAGAATGATCTTGCTCCTTTAGTAAGGGTCTGTGCAGGGATAAATTTGAAACGATGGTAAAAAGTTTATTCTTCTTGTTGTGCATGTTATCCGGATTTTGTCATTCCGGCATAGCGCAGCTTAGCTACAGGTTGGAGTTAGGCGCAGGTACAAGTCCTTATTTTGATTATAATGTTGCCCAAACAGTTAGCGGTGGTGTTGGGTATAGTTTCTTTGAGGAGTTAACAGTGTTTGGAGGCATTAATATGTTCTCCCAGAGGTCTTATCTATTTTCCTTTGAGAAGGGAACTGAAGATGAGGTGTGGGAGGAAAACAGGACAGAAAGTTTTACTTCCTTCCTTTTGCAGGCCGGAATCCATCATTCATTGACCTTGAAAACTTTTACAAAAGACAGGAGCCAGTGGGAATACACCCGGATAGGAGTGTTCCCTGAAGTAAATGCATACTTCAATCCACACCTTAAACGCAAGTATAATGCCGGTGATGGCGTGGAATACAAAGCGCCGTATTCAACCCAGCTTGCTTATGGTTTTGGTGGTGGAATTTTTTATGGTGCATGGAGTAAGTACCTTGCCTTAAAGTATGAATGTAATACAATAGATAATCCGGAGAGTATCTATAAAATAGTGCCGGATATGGATAAACGCGGCAGATTTAACCATGTGATAAGCCTGATTTTTGTGTTCAGATAATATGTTCGAAGCAAAAACGTACGAAATGCACATATAGACGCACGGCCGTGCGTCTATACAATCACCGCATCATTCTAATTGCATCCGAAAACCCCTATCCAATATGACCATTTTTTGCAGGTTTCAAAAAAGAATACATCGTCAACAATCCCAAAAGTGGAACGATGATAATTTCAATCCATCAAAGAGGGAAACAGGCAACTTGTGTCAATAGCCCGATTCATCGGAGTCCGAATTCATAATGGTTTAGGAAATACAGGATTAGTTTTAATAATCAGCATTATTCTTATGCCCCTTCTGCTAAAAATTGATAAATTTGTTGCCACAATTTTACAGAAGGTATGGCCACACAAAAGAAGAACAAATCATTTCTGAAAAAATTAAGCAGTAAATACAGGTTTGCTATTTTCAATGAGCAGACCTATGAAGAGCTTTTTGTGGTCAGGCTGTCCAGATTAAACGTGTTTACCATAGTCGGCACCTTCGGCATTATTTTAATTATCCTGGTGTCAATT
>NZ_DATJCH010000007.1:0-29790 GCF_035514885.1 Albibacterium sp.
CCAAATTCGCCAAAAACACTAAAGAAATCATTTAGTTCATAAAGGTTGTCCGGATTCACTGTATAGTTAATTCTTAACTCAGGGCAATCAGTTCCTCTCAACTCTTTTAGCTGCCTGTAGTTTTCCAGCAGTTCGAGCAAATGAGCATAACGTGCGCCGGGCATCAAGTACTCATAGCTTTCCCGGTAAACACCATGAACAGAAATAATAAGCTCATTAAGCCCGGAATCAGCCAGTTGCTCTATATCATTTTTGCTTAGAAGCTGGCCGTTAGTTACCAGACTCTTATCAGGAACTCCATACTTCTTAGCTAAAGCAAATAATTCGTGATAGTGACTAACCAGCGTAGGCTCGGCTCCACAGCCAATAACAAGCTGAAAGGCACGCGGAAATAGGCTTTTTGCTATCCCCTCCAACTCTTCCTTTTTGAGAATTCCTCCGGCTTTTTTCCTGTAGTCTTCAGAGCTGAAATAACACATACGGCAGGCCAAATTGCAACGCAAGGAAGTATCAAGACGTACCGACAGATGCCTGAATCCCAAAACAGATGCAAGCCACAGTCCCAGCAGCTTTAATCTCCTGCTTTTTATGCTTTTCTGGAGCTTTAAGAGTGAGTAAAACTTCATTAGTAGTAGCTTATTAGACTATTCAAAACTAAGAAAAACAACATCGCAACCAATTACTAAGAACATCCCGCATTTGGCGATAATTATCCTTTACTACAAGAAACGACTTGTGAAATTTGAAAAGCCCATTGGATGGAAATACTTTTCAAATGGCCATGATTCGGATTGCCAAATATGGCTATGCGCTTTTTATCCAATTATATCCTTGTTTGTATGCCCGGAAAACCTACAGAATTGTTAATTCAGCGGCATTTTAAACTTCATAGTTACTTCACCCGAAACCGGATCAATCTCAATTTTTTGATCCTTCATATCGACTTTGTTGCCGGTGGCCATCTCAAATAATCCTGACAGAAATTGCAGTCCGTTGTTCATCACCTGCTCCATCTGTTGTGCCTTTTGAACGCTTTCAGCCTGTTGCCTGGATTTAGACGGGACGTCCTGAGCTTCCGGAAACAGAGTACCCTGCTTCGCTTCCATACCGGAGGGATCCGGATCGGCGATCTCACTGATGATAATTTGTTCCTCTTCAACAGGCGTAATGGGATCTTCCGTCGATAGTACGTCAACCATCTCAGCCACCTGTTGCAAAAACTGTGACCGTCCCTTTTCCGAAAAGTCAACAAAATCGGTTAAGCTTTCGCCGTTCAACACCCCGTCGAATAAGCTCTGTTTCACTAATAGTCCCTGGGCAATCCGTTCCTCAATAGAACCGTTGGATATAAAATTGAAGATAGTTAAATGGGAACTTCGCTGTCCGATGCGATCGATACGGCCGATGCGCTGATTCTTCTTTGCCGGATTCCACGGCAACTCAAAATTAATGAGAATGTCGGCCATCTGGAGGTTTAACCCGGCTCCGCCAGCCTCGGTTGAAAGAAAAACCTGGCACGATTCGCTGGTCTCGAAGCGCTTAATCAGTTCGCCCCGTTTGGTCACGGGCACTTTCCCGTTTAATTCGGTAAACCCTATATTATTTTCACGCAGCATCTTTCCAATAAGCTTATGCATTTTAACCCATTCGGAAAAGATAATCACCTTTCTTTTGCTGTTACGGATGTCTAATCTGTCAACCAGAATGTATTTCAACTCTTCCAGTTTGGGGGAGTCATGGGTTGCTTCATCCACTAAAAAGGAGGAGTCGCATACCATACGCATGTTGGTTAAAAGAAGCTGCATCTTCTTTAAATCATAAGGTGTGAGAAATTTTTTATGAACAATCTGCGCCAACCCATTAGCGTATGAAGCATGGTAATCCTGCTGTAACCCGGTTAATCCCACCCTCACTTCGTGCTGCTGCACCTGGGGTAGTTGCTCAATCACTTTACGTTTTTCCCTCCTGATAAGCACAGACTCAAGCTTCTGCTTTAACTCCTGAAGGTTATAATACCCGTTGATCTTATTCAGTTTGGTAGCATCGAACAAGCAGTGCTGATACGAGAACTCCCACAAGGGACCCAGAAACTGATCATCCAGAACACCAACCAGCGAGAACAAATCCACCAACTGGTTCTCAATGGGCGTTCCGGTAATGATTAATGTGTGCTTACTATTAAGTTGCTTGATGGCATGAGCTGTTTTGGTCTCAAAGTTTTTAACCCGTTGTGCTTCATCTAATATCATAAAATCAAAGGCAGCCCTTCGGATCGCTTCCTGGTCACGTAAAACCATCTCGTAATTAACTATCGCGAACATGGCAGCGCTTTCCCTGTAAAAGACCGCACGCTCCCCGGGCAAGCCCGAGACGATAACGGCCTGTTCACCGCTGAACTTTTCAATCTCGGCCTTCCATTGCGCTTTTAACGAAGCCGGACAAACAATCAACACCTTTTTAAATCCAAACAACTCCTTTTTCTCCAATGCAGCGCCTATGGCCTGGATGGTTTTACCCAACCCCATTTCATCAGCAATGATGGCTGATTTTCTGGTGGCAGCAAAACGAATCCCTCCCTTTTGATATTCGTACAGATTTGCCCTGATACCGGAAAAATCGGGTTGGTATTTGTCCCGAAGCACGTTCAGGGATTGAGTCTCCCACAGCTTCTCTATTTTCTGATAAACCTCCGGCCGGATCACCACATTACCAAACGACTTGCTTTCGTCCAGGAAAGCTGAAAATTGTTCCGTTTTATCATCGTCGATGTATCTTTTGTTACCGAAAAAACGCCTGATTAAAAGCTCTGTTTCCCTGCTTAATGCGTGTGGATAAAACCAGGTAATACGGTATTCATTCAGCGGATCAAGATAAACTTCAACGAAGGGACACGTTTTTCCCAGGCGGTTATAAAGATTTTTGTTTTCCTTCAGCTGGTTGAACACGTACATGATGTGCTTGGTGGTTCCCAGCTTGTTAATGGCGGCATCGCGGCTGTTGCTGTAACCTGTTTCATTTTCAAAGTCGCGAAGAAACACTTTGTATTTTATGCCATTCTCATTGGTTACGGAATGATCTCCATAGATATTATCGGCCCAATCGACCCGGTATTTAGCAGCAAAGGCTTTTTGACGCCGCTCCTGAAGCACCCGTTTCATCATTCCCTCGCGGCTGTATTTAATATGTTCAAGATGACTGGCATTATCCAGCAACACTAATTCATGCTGAAACTGTAGCAAAGCGGCATAAGTATAACGATTCCACTCCTCTAAGGAATGACCGATCAAAATGCTATCCCCCTCTCTCTCACAAAAAATGGCAACCTCCTCTACCGGCTGTCCCTCCGAAAACAGCACCTCCACCTTTTCCCCCGACTGGGTCAGTATCTGGCACTCACCATTGTTAAACATATATTGCCCGAAAGCCAATTCTTCACGGCTCATCGCACTCCGGAGCGAATCCAGCTTCTCCCCGATGGCCCGTTTAATATCTTCCATGCCTGTCTCTTTATTTGAAATAACTATGTACGTATTATCAATCTATCTTCTGATCCACGTCTTATTCTTTCAACGCTATACATGACTTTTGCTATCTCTTTTTGTTGAGTAACTCTCACACCTGTTATCAACTTCTCTTTACGCATATTGCAAAGTTATAAATAAATTTCAGGAAAGGTTGCCCACCTAATTACAGACATCAATATAGATTTAAAAACTCTATCCTACTTTTTCTCCCCGGCCATCCCCACCATATAATCATTTACCGTTTCCATAATATATGCTTTAATGCATTCCCACTTTTCATCAATAAGCATCACGGGATCCTCATCATTATCTGCATCAATAAAATAGGACAAACTCTTAAGAACTAAGAAATCAGACCCATCAGGATACTTCTTCCTGTAGAAATCAAGTATTTGATTGAGGTTGAAATATCGTAACAAAAAATATAAATCAACAAAGTCTTTTTTTGTCCCTCTTCCGGTAATTGCGGCTATCTTCATCGCCGCAATATCCTTAATATCTGCTAACAATAGCCCATCCTCAATAACCGGATTTTCAATCCAGTGATATGAGTAATTAACAATATCAATTTTAATCCCTTTAATCAGGTAGATACTTATATTGGTTGATTTTCTAAGAATAGTAGTATCCCCAATAGACGCGATCTGACTTGAAACATCAAACTCGTCTGCAGTAATCACTCCGAAAAGGTCAATATCTATCGACTTTCGGTGTCCTATTTGTAGCGCTAATGCGGTTCCTCCGACTAATCTCAAATCTTTAAATGCCGGTTTAGCCTGTAGTTCAATTAAAAGATCGAGTGTTGAGGAATCGATCGTCTTGTAGTGAAGCATGAGAATTGTTCTAACGGAGTTTTAGATAATAACGAAACAAAAGCAGCAGATTTAATATCCAAATCCTTTATCGTAGATGAAATCTCTGATATATCCTTTATCCCGTAAACCTTTACCAAAAGCTGCCAATCTTTCAGAAGACCGTAATCAAGAACTCTATGGACAATAAGCCTCCTGCTTCTGTTAATATCCAGACTATTACGATTAACATCCCAAAAAAGATGGCTGGAAAACTTACTTAATACTTTTTGATTATTTCCAATAAAAGATTCCATATTCTTCATCATCTTTATGTAAGGTATAACTTCCAACCACCAATCTACACAAAACTAATCAATTCTTCACAACAATTCAACATACTCCAGATCGAATAATGCCCTGGTTTTTCCGGTCATACCTTTGTCTACATGTCCGGAAACCCTACAGGAACGTTAACCCAATCTCTTAGGCATTTGTTTTATTTTCAAAGAGTCGTTACCTTTAGAATTGTAACAGTCTGTACCAAAGCAGTAGTATCCTAAAGTGCTGTATAGGATTTAAAATGAAAATTTTGTATTTTTGAAAAATGGATCAACCGAATTTCAATAAAGATAAACTGATAAAATATTGGTCTGACAGTTCAGATGATGACTACGATACCATGATTGCCATGTTTGAAAGTAAAAGATTCAATTGGGCATTATTTGTGGGTCATTTAATGATTGAAAAACTATTAAAGGCTCTATACGTTAAAAACAACAATGATCATCCTCCCTTTATCCATAACATATTGCGACTTGCAGAAAAATGCAATATGATTCTGTCTGAGGATCAGAAGCTGTTTTTCGCGACGGTTACAGCATTTAACATAAATGCGAGGTATGATGATTATAAAATGAGTTTTCAACAAAAGTGTACACCGGAATACACAGCAATCTGGGTCGAAAACATAAAAAACAACAGACAATGGATAAAAGCATTGATAAAATAGTTAGACGGTATATTTCATCTGTATCAAATCAAACCCCCGGATTTATCACTGCCTACTTATTTGGTTCTTATGCCAAAAACATACAGCGACCCGAAAGCGATATTGATATAGCCTTGATTATTAACGATCTTAAAGATTCAGAAAAGTTCGACATTCAAGTCCAGTTAATGCTTCTAGCCTCAAAGTTTGATTCGAGGATAGAACCACATCCTTTATCACTTCAAGATTTAATGTCCGACAATCCCTTTGTTCTCGAAATAAAGAAGACGGGAATAGAAATAAAGAAATCGCTGCAATATCCTTAATAAGCGCTAATGCGCTAAAAGGCTATTCAGCACCTGCGATGTGGCAGCATATCTTTGCAACTCCCGCTTCAGCCTTTCATCCAGCCCTTGGTAAGCGGCAATAATAAGAGCTGAATCTTCCTCTATATTATCACGATACCTCACAATAGACGGAGCCTGCTCCTGAATTATCAAGCGGATAAAGCGATATTCAATATTATCTGCATTTTGCTTTATCTCCGCTTCAATAAGCAGCCTCCCCCTTTTAAAATACTCAAGGCGCTGAACCGGGGTGTTAACCAAACCGGCCATACGCGCATATAAGGCCCCACGATATATATTAGCTTGTGAACCTGTATCCCCCTTAGCTTCGTAATCCAGGATAAGCTTTTCAACATCATCCCTCGAACCCTGACTTAAGACCGTGAAGAAGCGTTCAGACCCGGCAAAGGCTGAAACTGAAAGAAAAAAACACAAGCAAACCAAAAGCAAGGCCCTCATAAGCATCAGCGCTAATCAATTATCACACAGGCAAATAATCCCTCCCGCAGAGCAAATCACAAGATCTGCAAGAACTGCTAAAATAATAAAAACAATACTCATGCGGACAATAAATAGCCAATGCTTCAAATTGTTTATGGCATAATACCCCCCATATTTCGGACAGTATTTCGTGTCAATTGACTCCGTCGATCATAAATTCGTGCAATTAGTGGATAAAATAATAAGCGGAAATTCGATGACCAATCTGTAGATGAAATATTGAATACCCATTAATCTTCAGATAGTGGATAATGGAGATTACTTTTCATGCACTAGGGATAATATTTCATCAATAAATTTCTCACTAATCCATACATCTTTAGCTCTTAACTCGAACAAAAGAGGTTTTAACTCATTTATTATTCTTTCCCTTTTAGCTTTTATTAAGACTCCTACTGTGCCTGTTACTTTCAAATCAGCATGTTTTGCATGAAATCTACCAAGCTTTTCGTCCATAATAATAAGATCCGCACCTACCTCAGTAGCCAAAATAATAGCCTCTGCTTCCCCCTTATCTAAATCTAGAAAATACCTTCTTGCATCTTCGTTTTCAATTTTAATAATTTTAACCCAATCGATATTCGATAAATTACGATAAAATGACTTGTTTTTTCCGGCTTAAATTTCCTCAAATACCGCAATAGGTATTAGTATTTCCTGATATAATTCCATTAAAACATCAAGTCCCCAAGCTTTAACAAAGAGATAAGTGGCGTTGTATTGGATACTACCTTAAGCATTTATAACATCCTCTCTTAAATCAGATTCGTAAAATATGGACACATTATACTTAGCTAATAAATCTAAAAAATCAACCCTCGATATTCCTAACACTTTAGCTGCTGTACCTGATGAAACACGGCCTAATTCAAATAACTTAATCAAAGAACTGGTTTTGATTTCATTCTTAAAATCCTTTGTTTCCAATCTTAATGAATTAGCAAGATATTCAGGATATTCAATAGAAATTGTTCTATTCATAGCAGTTACGTTTTAACAAAGATACCTAAAAAATACCTAATAGTAAATTACATTAAGCCTTAAATTCATCCCTCACAAATCGTTACGCAATCCCCAAAACTATAAATACTATTTGCATGTCGTAAGCATACTCCCAAAAATTCGCAGGGTCAACGCATTTAAATTTTTATAATATCCAGTAAAAATTTATTATCCCAACCGGCTCTCAATCTTTTTGATTTAAGACTTCCTTTGGATTGATCTTTTTTTAATATGTTCAGAGCCATTTTTTGTATTAAAGCAAAGTTTTCAGCAGACCGTCCATTTCTTTTTCGTTGGTAATCTTCATTAAAGACCATGTCCAAAGTCCAATGTAAGGAATTCTCCACACCCCAGTGCATCCTTATGTATTTATTGAAATCAATTGCGTTTAAATTAAGGCTACTAATGTAATATCTGATTTCTGATTCAGTTTTTTCTTTTAGAACTCTTTTAGATGTGATCTTTATAACGCTGTTTAGGTTTTCCCATTTCTCTTTACTATCAAGGAACTTTAGATCTGTGATAACTTCACATTTTCTTGTTTCTATGCGGCCGTGTCCCTTCTCAGTTTCTTCACAGGTTGAATTGGGTTTTTGTATTTTAAACAAGCTTTGCGCTTCTTCGTTGATTTCTTTCTGGTTGCCTTTTAATGCTAAAATGTAATCAGCTCCCTTGGTCACGATCTTTTCAGCAATAGCTTTTTGTGTGCCCATTGCATCAATAGTAATGATGGAGCCCTCAATGTCCAAAAGATCGAGCAGTTTTGGAATTGCGGAAATTTCATTCGACTTATCTTTTGTTTTATACTGACCAAGTACCAACTGGTTTTTGCATGCCCATGCATTGACTAAATGAACGGGTGTTTTTTCATTAAATGTATCTTTTGACACTCTGACAGTCTTTCCGTCAATTGCAATCAGCTCAATATCAACGTTTTTGTTGCGCAAGGAATTAACCCATTTTATAAAGACTTCTTCAAACAGTTTAGGATCCAATATCGAAAACACACGGTTGATTGTGTCGTGTGAAGGAATCCCGTTTCGCAATTTTAGAAACTGCTTCAAAAAATCTATTTTTGTTTTGCCAAAAAGTTCAATAGAATCCCAGGATTCAGCACCGCATACAACTGCTAAAATTGTTAAAACGATAATGTCTAATAATTCATGCCGTTTATTACGTTTAATTCTTGGATCTTTCAAATCGACTTTTAATAAAAACCTATATGGGAGACTCTGGATAAAAGGTAAAAATATTTGTCAATTATCTGTTCTTGTAAAGCAGACTGGCATAGACTGGAGAGTCTAATTGTATATGAAAAACATATCAGACATTAACCGCTAAAATACTATTTATCTTGCTCCATCTATTCATCCAAGTATGATCACTCATCACGATATTATAGTTCTTTTCGATGAGAGGAATATAATCTGAATAATTAGAAAGTATCGATTGTAATTGACCTACGGGATCTAATGCATCAATTTCTATTACAGGATTGTATCCAAAAAGAGTAATCATTTCTTTTGGTGCATGACCTAAAATAATACACTTTGAAACCATGGATTGCAAATACCGAATTGTCATAGTTTCTATATTCCCCGCACGATTTGGATGAGTAATGTTTGAGGGAACACAAACAGATATCTTTGCTTTAGCCAAACCATCAATGAAGTCTTCTCTGGTTGGAAAAATTATTTCCCCTTTCTCTTTTTCATATAAGTATACCTTTTTAGTACTATATAAATAACTTACTATTTGCTCATGATAAGCATCATATTTTCGACCTAAGGCAAGAACATCGATGTTTTTATCCTCGTATCTATAATGTTTATATCCTTCAGGGTTTATTCCTTCAGGTATCCAATAACATTTTGTTCCATTTAATCTTTTTTGAAATAGTTCAGTAGTTTGAGAAGAAGTGAAGAATATATTATCAATTCCAAATAAATTAACGAAACGCTCTATTTTTTTATGAGTAGCTGGCCATGAATCAAAAAGATACATACTTTTGCTGGCCGAAAAAGCAAAATATGGAAGACATTGACTGAAATTTGTTCCCATCAGGACAACAAATAGCTGTTTTTTATATACCATTTTTTTTTTCCAGTTAAACTTAACTTGAAATTTTAACTTTGCACAAAGTTTATTCCAAATCTTCCAAATAAAAGTCGAAGACTTAATTAACAAGCAGTTTGCAGGCTTTACTGCATTTACTGAATGATCAGATAAAATTATTTCTTCAAACTCCTTCACAGTATCCAAAGCAACATGATACTTTTTTATTAGGTTAACTATTAATTCCATGATATAATCAATGATTTGCAGATAGCTTTTATGTTAATTATTTTTAATCGTTTCTGTTAACCGTAGTATATGTGTGCTAAACTGTTCAAACTCATCAAGTTGCCAATCTAATTAGCTAACGGGAATGACACCCATAACCCAATATGTTTGAATCACATTATTGCCACCTATTCTTTTTATTCCATTTTTTTACTGGATAAAATAGGCATTCTTTACTATACAATATTTCCTTCATGAAGAAACTAATGTCACTCTAATAATATCTTTTAAATAAGTCTTTAATCACTAACATAACAAACTCAAAATTTCCGAATAAATATCTTTTCCACATCCTTCTTGGCTCTTGCATAAGCCTATAAAACCATTCCAATCCTATTCCTTGCATCCAAACAGGTGCTCTTTTAGTTTTACCTGCTACGACATCAAAACTTCCGCCAACACCCATAACAAAAGCGACATTCATCTTACCTTTATATCTGTTAACAAAAATCTCTTTTTGGGGTGAACTCATAGCCACAAATAGCATATGAGAACCTGATTTCGCAATATCAGTTACTATATTAACCTCATCCTCTTTGTGATAATAGCCATTCCGGAAACCACCAATTATTTCATTAGAATATTTATCTGAAAAGATATCACATACTTTTGTTACAACCTCTTCTTTAGCACCAAAAAAGAAACATTTATACCCTTGTTCATGCGCCATTTTGACCAATTCCAACATCAAATCAATCCCGGCTACTCTTGCCGGTAAACCCTTTCCTGAAAAGTGGGATGCCCAAACCACAGCCATTCCATCAGCATTAATAATATCAGCATCTAACACCGATTGGCGCAATGTCTCATCTCTTTGCATGGCAGCAATTTTTCCTGCATTAACAACAACGTGCTGCGTAAACTCCTTTGATTCAACCCTTTTCTTTATCAATGAAACTGTTTGTCCTATTGTTAAAGCATCTATGGGAATGCCGAACAACAATACTTTCTCGCTCATTTAATGCTTTTTTTCATTATTTTGTATAACACATTTGTCCTTAATTGTTGACCATGATATTTTTCATTACACAATCCTTTCGGTTACGTAGTCGAGTAGGCAACGGGAATTTCACCCCAAGCCTCTCACAAAACCGTGCTTGATGGTTTTCCATCACACGGCTCTTCTAATGTAGCAAAATTTGAAAACTCATCCCCTTTCAAGTTGGTAATTAATTTAACTATTATAGTTCCTGCCCTTTGAAAGACGCCAGCCGTAGAGCCAATAATTCAGGCTCCCGCAATACTTATAACTCCGTTTCATACTCTGTAGCTTTTGACTGGGTGTACAACTTCTCGACTCCTCGTCAAGGGTTCACTCTCGTTCAGCTCCTATATCCTTTCCTGTACTATCTCATGGATAGCCTTTTCCTAAACGCTCAGCACCGTAACTCTTTACTAAAGCACCTTTAGGTGGTTTGATGCCCTCTCCTGTAAGACGACACCGGTGGTTCAACTTACAACTGTTTCCACCATCTTAACTACAGCATGCAGAACAATATTTTGCCGATGCTCTGCTTCTCGGCACACTATGAAATTGTTGGGGGCTTGTGAGCATCGTTATTTTCTGCCATTAAGACATTTGCTACGGGGAATGGATATACATTGCACATAAACCCCCAATATTTTATACATGAAGTTGCCGCCAGGTTGATATTTTTTCCAACATTTAAAGTGTTAGTTAATTGTTTTATAGGGTCTACTTTTACAACCAGATTCAAGCAAGGTTCATTTTAAGAGTTTCAAAATATTCCCTTATAAAATTTCGTTTTGGTATAAATGCAAATTTTAAGTTGATTGTCTTTGATTCATTCGTTTTTAACAAGATATTCATCTCATTACCAACAATTTTCAGAGCTTTGATTTCTTCTATTCTGAATTTTTCTGGATGTTTGTTTTTTGGGAAGTGATATGATATCTCATAGTTATTCCACGAGATGAAAAATCTCTTGAACTTTAAACTACTTTTCAAGATAAAAAACGTTGTTATCCCTTGAAAAATTAGAAACAAATTTTGCCATAGGCTAACCTCAAATAATTGCATATTCCAACTTGAAAGTCTAAAAATCAGACCGATTGTCCCAATTGTAAATAGTAGTATTGATAATGCCATCAGGATTTTTATTGATTTTTCATTTCTATTATAAATTTGTATATATGCCTCTTTCATAGTTGTGGGTTAAAATATTCGAAATACATTTATTGAATATGGATTCCTTTTTCTGTTGCAAACGATTTTATAATCCCCTTAATTCCCTGAACCTGTCTGAAATTTTCCGTGGGTAAGTCCAGAATTATATTACTGTTGTCAACTTTTGTTATTTTGTATCGGGCAGATTTGTATTAGTTCCAATATTTCATTCCACGCGACAATCTTTTCTTTCACAAAAGGATTTATTTTAACACGATTTTTTCGGCATCAACCTGAATATATGCTTTTGCACCAAATATTTCCACTAAAGGTATTCCTGCTCCTTCAATTACATGACCAATTCCAAGCGTGAGAAATATTGCAAAATAAAACCAGTCAAATACTTTTATCTTATCGTTTTCGCCAAGGTTTATAAAATTCATGATATCGAAAAAACTATTGCAAGAATTCCAAAGATTATTCTGTATTTTGATTTTTCCTTGGTCAAAAGATTGATAGAAAATAGCATGTGATTCCTTTTTATATTCTGTCATTAAGAGATTTGCTGTTTTTCAACTTGGCGGCAACACAACTATAAAAACCGGTGCCATCATTCCCGAAACTTTATTATTTTTGCAGGCACCCCGCCAACGATAGCATAATCTTGAACATCTTTTGTAACAACTGCTCCAGCCCCAACAATGGCACCCTTACCTATAGTTACCCCATCTTTGATGATTGCATTTCTCCCTATCCAAACATCATCTTTTATTATAGGCGGGTTTACTGGCGTAGTCCCTTGATCTATGATAGCAACCTCCCTATTTTCATAAATATGACTTGTAGCCAATATTGACACCCCTGGCGCAATTAAAACTCGGTCGCCGATTGTTGCCCCTTGAATAAAAACGTTTTCATTAATTCGGCAATCTGCCCCGATTTTTAGATGCTTACAATCTGAAATGTATATGCCGGATTCAAACTTGGCTGAATTAGAACGTTTCATGACTTTCAAAATTTTCACCAAGTAAAAAATCCTAATCTTATTACCAAAACCCACATATCTGGAATGAGGAAGATGTTTGATAAACAAATAATAAACAATTAATTTAATCCCATTCATTTGCAAAAATCAACTTGGACCCAAAACTCTACTAATTACCTCAAACCTTTCCTCAAAACTATTATTCGTTCCTAAATATCGTTGTTTATACTTATCATATTCCACGATCTTTCTGGTATATAATTTATGTTCTAATTCCTTCCTCAAGTCTTCTATATCATCCAAAACAACACCAACTTCTTTAAAATAAAAAGAATAATCGTATTTAAACTGAGGATATTTTGTGATGAAAATAGGCTTATTCAAATATATGGCATAAAACAAAGCAGTGCTATACATCCCAATAACAAAAGAGCACATGGAAACAACCTTTGCTATACCTGTTTCCTGAATTACTTTAATATTACAATGAGATAATCCATCTTGGTATATTGCTATGGATTCACGGGGATGAATCTGAACAACTAATTCATACCCAAAGGCCTTAACTATATCTGCATGTTTTTTTATGAAAATGAATTCTTCAGAATAACTTAACCCAGTCAACTTTGCCATTATAACCGGCTGATGAATAAACAGAACATAACCTTCTTCCTTACTACTAACCAATATTTCAGATTCCTCCTTGGTATTAAATATAGGATAGCCGGAAAACAAAACCCTTTGCGAAGAATAATTAAAAATTTTGTTCGCTTCTAAGAAGTCTTCTTCCGAATAGAAGATTGCCGATTTACATTTTATCTTTTCATATCTTTTCTTCAAGAACACATCAATAATAACTTTCAATTCATAAGCTATTCCCGCCGGATCGCTCACAAGAAAACCTAAATACTTAAGGCTAATTTTTAGATATCTTTTAATACTATCTCGTAAGCAAACAACATTATATTTTACTGAATGGATTTCATTCAATATCCCGTGCTCCATAAAAAGAGTATGAATATTTTTTCTCTTTGCAATTCTGATCATCAGGACATCAAAAAGAGAGAGGAAATTATAAAAAATCATTCCACTCGGATCAATTTCACTTAAAAGTTTATTTATCTTATTATAACTGAAATTACTTACGTCAACAAGTTTATAATTCTTACCTGAAAAATCACACTCACTCCCTGTTTTTTCAGTAAGAGAAGTGGTATGCAAAACTACTAGTTCAAGGTTCTGATCAGAAATAAACTTAAAATAAGGATCAACATGATTTGCCAAATGGGAAACATGTCGAACAAAAAAAATAAGTGACTTTTTACAAGATAAATTCATAGTGTAATCAACGTCCATATTGACAAGCCTTTCAGCAGTAATTTATAATGGATATTTACAGGGCGATTAAATTTGCCTGTTATACAATTCTTTATAAAGATTTATGTACTTTAATGAAGTACTTTGCAAGGAAAATTGTTGAGCATATTTTTTTATAGAAACCCTGTCCCAACTTCTCTTTGTCATATTAATAACCCCATCCATTAATGCCTGATCTGTCCTTTCATTAATAGGGAGCATAACCTTATCACAATAAATGTCTGGAATAATATCTATATCATTAAAACAAAGAGTAGGTAGACCATGCATAAATCCTTCTATAATTGAAAGACCAAACCCTTCAGATATACTAGCTAATATATTAAAGTTAGACTGGGAATAGTAGCTGTGAACATCACTTCTCTTTACATCCCCACAAAGAATCAAATGATCACCAAAACTTCCGATTTCGTTAATAATCTGGCTGCCTGACTTATCATTTCCAAGAAACAGAATATACACTTTTCTTTTCCACTCCTGTGGTAATAACCTATATGCACGAACCAATTGTATTTGATTCTTACGAGCACTTATGTTCCCTACGCAACAAAACACAAACGAGTCCTCAGGGATAGAATAAAGCTTACGAACCTCAATACGTGATTGTAATCCAGAAACATCATGAGTACCGTTTAAAACTACATTAAAATTATCTGTACTCTTATCACAATTTAAATGTTGTAACACTCGATCCCTTACCCCTGTGCTAATACAAGTAACCTTTTTATTTTTTAGATACGATTGAGTCAAAAAATCACGCTCAAGCAGTCTTAAATCATCCGCAATCTTTACCCCTTCATCAAAGGAATTTAATCCATGAAGAGTTACAACGTAATTCGTATCTAATTCATCACAAAAATCAATCAATGGTTTTAAGTCCCACGTTATACCATGGAAATGTATTACATCATAATTACCTTTGTAAACAATTCTTCTAAAATAACCTAAAGATAAATAATACAGTATTTGTTTCAATTTATGTTTTACACCGTCCACCTTACCAGCAGCTTTTAATCCATTTACAATATCATTAGTTTTAAGATACCTAAACAATAAACCCCAGCTCCTTGGTAAAATCCTGATCCCTGTAATATATCCTCCGCTTGTGAAACATTTTTGGGTAAAAACATCAACTTCAACGCCATTCCCTCTGACTGCAACTGCAATATCTTTAACCATATAGCCATATCCAGTAATGATCTTTGAAAACGGAATCAGCTTTTTATCAGAAACATATCCTGCAACAAACAACACTTTCATTCTAAACGAATCTCAAAGATTAAACATAGACCTATCAACGCGAAAACATTGATTTAATAAACTTCAAATTCTGAACTACAAAATAATTAAATAAAAGGTTCCAAAGATATCTTGAAAATGGATCTTTCGAATAACGAAAATACAAGCCAACTGCTTCAAAAAACCTCTCCCACTTAAATTTAGGATTGTAGGTTAATGTACGATCATAAATACGCCAATTAGCAAAATGTCTATTAACCCTGTGGATTTCTAAATTAAACAACACGCATCGACGCCATAGGTTAGCATCAGCACCATACTTAAGTCTTAGATCATATAAACCTACAACAGAAAGGCATTCTCTTCGAATAAATGTAGCTTGATCAGGAAATGTAGGGAGTTGTCTGAAAAAGGTTTTCCGGTTTAATTCAAAATCTCCAAAACAGTATCCATTCAACTTGTTTCCAGATTCATCAACACCCAAGCATATCCCATAAAGCACATCTACATTAAGATTATCACGAAAATAGCTTCCAACAAAATTAAGAGTTCCCGCCTGATGGAAATCATCCGTATTTAAAAAACAAATGACTTCCCCAGTAGCCCTAACAAGACCCTTGTTTCGCGCATGATACATACCCCTGTCGGGTTCATGGATCAAGATGTCTATGTACTCTTTATAACCATCTAAAACATTAAATGTGTTATCATTTGAACACCCATCTACTATAATTAGTTCCAGGTTCGGGTAATTCTGACCGAGTAATCGATCTAAGGCTTCCTTGATAAATGCTCCTTGATTATAAGAAGCCATAATAACCGAAATTTTTGGCAAAACATCATCCATTTAGCTTATCCTTTTCCCAATAATCAAATCGCTCCACAAAAAACAACGCCCAAGGCAAATAACTAACAGGCGAGGGAAGCTCCAAAATATTAGTCAACATTGAATGTAACGGTAAAATTGCAAAAGATAGAATTACAAATATGGTAATCCATCTTTTTTCATCTGGGCACATACGATAAAATCGTATTGCTTCACGCAGCATCAGGAAAATAAAAAACCACAATATCAAATTACCAATAATGCCATATTGCACCACTAAATTCCCCCAGGCAGCATCTCCCATTTCCGAGCCAAAATTTTTTACGTTAGATGTATGGGAAAAAGCACTCCGCTTTATATAACCAATTCCAAAAAAAGGATCGTGTGAGAATATATAATCAATTCCTGCACCTACCATTTCAACTCGGATATTAAAAGAAGAATCGCCCAAGCCATCTTCTTGCAATTTAGTAAGCCGCCCAATAAAATAATCAAAACTTTCAGTAAATAAAACCTGGAATATTATAGCTCCTATTGTAATAATAACAAAATATCTCAATAAAACTTTCAGCCGATGCCGGAATAATGCTTTACGGAAGAAGTCGGAAGCCACTACAAAAAATATACCCAATAATAGCCATTGCCTAGTATAAGAAAAGAAAATTGTTAGGAAAATTAACAATAACAATGAATATCTCACAAACGCATTACTAATAAAAATGGTACAGAAGACAATCAATAAGAATATATAATTGGGGAATGCTCTAAAGTTTCTTACGATCTCCACTTCTTCTGTCGTAATCACCTGGAAATCATCTACTCCAAAAAAATTAATTCCCGTGGTACTTTTCAACACATACATGATACATTGAAGAAAGAGCAATGTAAAAAAAACCTTAATAAAAGCATAAAACTCGCGGCGGGTAACTGAACTGAAAATTATACATGAAAAAAGAAAACCCAAATAATATATTTGCTTCCTAAAAACGACGATAGTTGCCTCAATGTTTCCATATTTAACAATGGAAATAACGAGTTGGACAAAAATGAAAATAATAAGCGCATAAAAAGCAACCATAACTTTGTTTTTTGCAATCTTTCTGAATGCCCATAACCTAAAAAGTGCGAAAAAAAATAACGCCCCAAAAGCAATATCCTTAATATTATAGACTCCTGGTATTGACAAAAAGTGATCACCTGCAAAACCTAAGGCATTATTACCTAAAACAAAAATCGGCAATAACCACATGGCAGTATTTCCTGAAAATACAGCAAAGCTAATTGACCCTAACAATAAACAAATTGTTATTATCGAACTAACTTCCATTTATACCACGTATTATTCATCTAAACATTTTCAAAAATCCAACATTGGGAATATCTTCAGGAGATATGACTTTAGCGTGTCTCAACAACGCCAAATATACCACTAGCAACAAACTTGCAACAAGCACTAATTCCCAATATGTATCCACCATAAACACATTTACGATAATAAATCCAAGTATTGCAATTGCCAAATTTGACAACAACAACCGTGGAAAACAAAACAGCTTATAAACACCCTTTTCATTAAGAATCCTGTTGGAGTAAAACTTATAAGTCATAAAGAAATTTAGTACCTGTGCTGCAAAAAAGCCTATAGCAAATCCATAAAATCCAATTAGTTCGATTCCAAGAAAAATCACAATTACATTACAAACAGTCCCAAATAACTGGACCTTGAAAGTATCATTTGCAAAACCAGATCCGTTTAAAATAAAATAGCCTGGGATTGTAATGGAACTAATAAAAGACGCTATTAAAAATATGACTATACTAATAACTATTTCATTGTTTGAATACCCAATCCATAGCGCAACAAAAGCGCTCAGCACTACAAGAATTATCACATACAAGGGGGTTATAAAACTCAAAATATATACACTTACCTTTTTTCTAAATAATTCCAACTTCTCAACTCCATGCTTTTCGTAAATTTCTGTTGAGGCTGGCAAAATCGGAGTTAGAGCAGCGTTAACCAGCCCCCCCAGTTTCACGCTGAATTTCCATGCTATGTCATAATAAGCAACATGTTCCATTGAAAAGAAATGTGATAACAGGACTTTATTCATCGGTTCAATTCCTGCCCTAACTATGCTGCCTAATTGCAAGTTAACACTATACGAAAACATTTCTTTCAAACGAGAAATCTTAAACACAAATCCTCTAAAATTAAAGCCCGAAATGACTTTAGCGCTATACACATTACCCAAAAAACTCAAAATCGAGGTAATAACTAGATTATAAGCTAAGCCTAACAACCCACATCCGATTTCTAAAAAAACGAAAGTCCCAACAGCAGAAATGACGACCTGAAGAAGTAGTATTAAATTTGACACGTCCATTCGTTGCAGTCCATCAATTGTCGATTTGAATAAACCTGAAATCATATTAATGGCAGAGGCAATGAACGTAGAAATCAACAATATCCTAGAAGTGGTAATATCGATTTTAATATTTAGAATCCTTGTAATAATAAAATCCTGAAATATGAATATAACAATCCCTACAACTACTGAAAGTAAAAAATAAGCCCAAAATGATGTGCCAAGATATTCAGATAAAGCACTTTTGTCCTGATTAACATTTGAAATAGCAACATACCTAATTAGAGCTCCCGTTAAGCCCATATTAACAAATGACTGATAACTCGAAATAATGCCGGTTAAAGCCCATACCCCATATCCTTCTGTTCCAATCTTTGAAATTGTATAGGGAATTAATATAAAAAAAATAGGCGTAACCAAAATCACCCTCACTATACTAGAAACCGAATTCTTTAATACTTTCCCCATTACAAAAGCGTTTCAGTAATAACCGGCCAAATCAATAAACAGCTAAAAAGTTTATAAAACATTAACCAAGTTCCAATTTTGTTTTCATCTTTACTAAAGTTTCTGCCATTAAAAAATCCATCATATCATCAATATCCAAAGAACTAGAATTATCCATTTCATATTTTACAACTTTTGTAAATTCATTCAATGTAAACTTTTGTAACGACTTAACATTTATAATATATATAGCCCCATTATATTCCCAAACTTTTGGACAATCCTGCCGTCTTAAGAAGTTCCCAGATTTTGATTTCTCCAAAAAACCGTGTTTATTCTCTTCAAAAAGCAGAAAATATGGATTACTCTTTGTTTCTTTTACTGACACAACCATATCCAAATCGAAATTCCACAGTTTGTTAGCTTCTTTTATTTGATGACCTGTACGGAAAGGAGAGGTAGGTTGCAATAATATTATCCTTTCATATCTAATCCCTTTGTCTTGATAAAATTTTAATGCATGCAACAAGACTTCGTATGAACCAGCATTATCGCTTGCAAGCTTAGAAGGCCGGAGAAATGGAACCTTAATTCCATATTTTTCCACAGTAGAAACAATGTATTCATCATCTGTTGTTACACAAATATCTGAATCATCAACAACTTCACGTGCTGCATCAATTGTATAATATATTAAAGGTTTGCCGTTTAAAGGCTTTATATTTTTCCCTGGCAAACCCTTAGATCCCCCACGTGCAGGAATAACTACAAGAGTACCCGTCATCTTATCTTTGGACATGTTGTACAATCATTTTTGCTTTTTCATACTCTTCGTGTCTTCCGATATCTATCCAGTATCCAGTAAGAGGTAAATCAATAACTTTGTTTTTATTTTCAATAACCGCCTCAATTAAATCTGTGGCATTAAACTTCTCATTCATAGGAATATGTTTCAACATTTCTTTACGAAACAAATAGATTCCGGCATTAGCATAATGCGTATGGGTAGGCTTCTCTTTTAGTCCAGTAATGTATCCGTTAGTCCGCTCCATTATCGCAAACGGAATGTTTACGGTATAGGGAATAGAAGCTACACACAGGTCAGCTTCATTTTCGTGCAAAGCAAACCACATACTTTCAAAATCAGCATCTGTAAAAAGATCGGAATTCATTACTAAGATATAAGGATTGTCGAATTTTTCGATCAGCTTGACAGCTCCAATGGTCCCTAAAGGTTTCTCCTCAGTAACATACTTGATATTAAGGCCGTGTAAACTACCATCACTGAAGTAATCAACTATCTGCTGGCCCAGATAATTAATAGAAATGTGAATATTTGTAATTCCGTACTGTCTCAGCCTATCGATATTGTATTCTATAATAGGCCTAC
This sequence comes from Albibacterium sp., assembly GCF_035514885.1. Lineage (NCBI taxonomy): Bacteria > Pseudomonadati > Bacteroidota > Sphingobacteriia > Sphingobacteriales > Sphingobacteriaceae > Albibacterium > Albibacterium sp. The sequence continues at coordinate 20,261 of NZ_DATJCH010000007.1, forward strand.
CCCCAAGCGGCAGCATTGGTTTAGGCACTTTGTCGGTAAGCGGACGCAAGCGTTCACCTCTTCCTCCCGCCATTATTACGGCATCCACGGGCAGGCTAGTTTTGATAAACCCTAAATCAAGAATTTTAATAATTCGATCGTGCCCATCCAAAACAGGAACAAGTTTGATACCTAGTTCTCTCAACTTTTTAATTTCAATTGGGTCAGGAGTTCCTTTCAATGTCCTAAATCGGGTGAACATAAACTCATCAACTGAGGCATCAACAGAAATTCCGGTAAGTAGTCCGCGTCGAATATCTCCATCCGTAAGCGTGCCAATAAGCTGTTGTTCTTGATTGACAACAAATAAAGAGAGGTTCTTAGGCACTAAATTGAGCATTTCTAGCGCCCGCTTGAGAGGAGATCCCGAAAAAATTATATGATTATCACGATAAATCATGTGTATATATAAAAATTATTTACAATAATGAAGGCTATTTTGTTTAATTAAATAGCTGCCAAAACAAACTCTCCACTAATGTGTTTTTTTAACAAATTTGCAAGTCCCAATCAAACATCGAATGGTAGGTCATGAAACTTCTTAATTCTACCAATGTCTTGTGTTTTTATAAATGAGAGAATTCGATTTGCAGCACCGCCATCACCGTAGGGCGACTGCATCTCTCTAATACTCAACTTAAATGAATTAGAAAGACCTTTCTTAATAGCTCTTGAAATATCGGCCCTATTAACATCACAATTTATAATATTAGGAGCCATAATGCGTCCACTTTGCCGAATACCAATATTTATTACAGGGCGTTTGAATGATGGCGCTTCTATTATCCCGCTAGATGAATTTCCAATCACCAAATCGAAATGAGCGAGACATGACAAATACCTCAACTGACCTAAGGACTCAAAAAAAAGTGAATTTTCAGAATGATTTGACACAAAGTCTTTTATAATTTGATTCACTTCATTCCCATGCATGTCAGCATTTGCGCCAGTAAAAAGGAACAAGGTTTCTTTGTCAAATCCTTCCAGCGCTCTCAACAATTCCTTTATTTGATGCTTAACATCTGTAACATTTCGAGTTTCTGGATGGTAGGTAATTATGAAATTCTTCTTTTTGAGTCTTGTCCCGATGGCACTATCCAAATCATTACGATTGTATAGTTTGAGATTTTTAATACTGTCGAGGCCAATAGCTCCAGTGTTTATCACCGTATCCGGCACCTCTCCCATTTGAATAATCCGCTTACGGTATTGCTCTGTAGCAGCAAAATGCAAGTTGCTCATTTTCGTAATGGCATGTCTTATGGAATCGTCAATAGCACCAAAAGTCAATTCGCCTCCATGAATATGAGCAATAGGGATATTAAACATTAAGGCTGTCGAAGCTACTGCCAGCATCTCATAACGATCACCAAGAATAACTACAAGCTCAGGCTTTAATTCCTCAAAAGCTTCAGCAAAAGATAATTGTGCCAAGCCCATAGACTTGCAAACCGCTACAGAAGTATCTGACGACAAAAGAATTTCAATTTTTTTTGAGATAGGGAGGCCATCTGCTTCAATTTGTTGCACGGTTTTCCCGTGATTAAAGGAAAGGTGAGCTCCAGTGACAAGCAGTTGTAATTCAAGTTCTGGGTCTTTATGAACTAATTCTATTAATGGCTTTAAAAGGCCATATTCAGCCCTTGTCCCAGTTACTATTGCTATTCTTTTCATAATAACCGATATTGCACTGGATTATAATTCAATAGCTTCATCCTCCTCAAAATTTCTTTTCGCTTTGCTCCCAATAACTTCATCCCACATCATAGGACTAACACCATTTCCCGGTCTTTTGACAGTGATATTGTCTGATGAAAGAATCTCTCCTTTCTTAATTTTTTGTGCTGCCACGATGCTTTTTCGTGCAACAGCTAAATTCTTCTGCTCACTTTCACTTGGTTTTTTTTCACCAGATCCTGATAAAGCCAGCTCCACGTTTCGTATAGCTTTGACCATTTGCTTTAACTCATCCGGCTCTAGAGAAGCTAAATGATCTGGTCCATCCATGCTGCGATCTAAAGTAAAGTGTTTTTCTATGACATTTGCACCCATTGCCACTGCGGCTATTGGAACTTCAATGCCAAGAGTGTGATCAGAGTATCCAATTTTCACATTCAGCTCCTTTTGGATAGTTAACATGGCCTTCAGATTCACATCCTCCATCGGAGTAGGATATTCGGTATTACAGTGTAGTACGGTAATTAAATCGCGGGGCAGGCCTTTACTCATCAAGACTTCCAGAGCATCCTTTATTTCCGAAATAGAGGACATCCCGGTACTAATAATTACTGGTTTTCCTTTGGATGCAATATGCTTCAAATAAGGTTTATTAGTAATTTCACCAGAGGGGACTTTGAAGAGCTCAACATCCAGCTTTTCCAGATAATCAATACTGGATTCATCGAATCCAGTAGACAGAAACTTAATGTCCTTTTGTGTGCAATAAGAAATCAAATCAACATGCATATCTTCACTCAACTCTAATTTCTTAAGCATTTTATACTGTGAACTATCTCCATCATTGACATTTTTCTTCTGGTAAATTGCCTTTTGAGCTGTTTTGCTTACTAATTTTTCGGTCTTATATGTCTGGAACTTAACGAAATCAACCCCGGCTGCAGCTGCAACATCGATCAGTCGTTTTGCTATTTCGAGGTTTCCATTGTGGTTGACGCCAGCTTCTGCTATAATGAGGGTATGCATAAGTTATATAAAAATAGATTTCCGGCCGATCAAGACTTGATATAAATGCCTGATTTTTTAATACTTTTGAAAACAGTTGTCCCTGCAGGAATAATTACTTTGTTGGCTATTTCAATATTGTTAGCAATCGTAACACCACTGCCGATAAAGCACTCGTCGCCAATTATAACTTGTCCGTTGATTTTCGAAGATGTTGAGACATGGCAGTGATTACCAAGTATTGCTTCATGCTCAATTAAAACTTTTGAATTAATAATGTTATTTGCTCCTATACACGCTTCAGCGTTAATTAAAGCATGGTGCATTATTATAGACCCCTCCTCAACCAAGGCGTGCTTGCTCAAATAAGCAAGAGGAGAAAGTATTACCGGTAAGAAGGCATTTAATTCTTTCAAATAATTATACAGTTTTATTCGTAATACTGCAGATTTAATTTGGCCTACAGTAATCAATGCATTTTTATATTTCCCTACGAGTAACGGCAAATCATCATCTGTTCCGATAAAGGGATAACCTAGCAAGGTTTGACCAGCTTTTTCCTTTATATCAATGATCCCAGCAATTCGATATTTGCCTTCCTGCTCAATAACATCAATACAAGATTTACAATGCCCCCCTCCACCAATAAGAATAATAGATTCCTTCACTAGTGTCTATTAATATTTGTTAAAACGCCTTGTATGTATTTAATTAATAGTAGTTTATCATATAAAAACCTTGTCGCCCTTTTGAAATTTGTTCCTTTATATTTAGGGACAAATTGGAACAGGTATGAACATAGGCAAGTATGTTTTCGCACAGATTGTGCAGTTTCTTCCGAAACGCTACTTTGAACGACTGGTAATAAAACATAAAGACAGAACAGCCGGAATGTCACCATCTTACTGGAGTCATATGCTGGTCATAATGTACGGTCAGCTCATTGGTTATCAAAGCCTTAGAGAACTCACAGATGTCACTATCGCTCATGCTAAAAGATCTTTTCACTTGGGCTTTGGAAAGGTTCCAATCAATAGAAGTGTTCTTTCCAAAGTTAACAGCCTCAGAGACCCTGGGATCTTTGAGAAGTATGCTTTTTTTATTGCCTCTATTGCCCAAGCTAAACGTACCACCAAAGAATTTGAACTCCACGGTAGGTTCTATGCCATTGATTCCACCACCATTGATTTGTGCATGTCGGTCTTTAGATGGGCAAAGTTCAGAAGCACAAAGTCCGGTATCAAGATTCATACACAGATTGATATTGCCACTGAAATACCGGTCTTCTACAGAATCAGTCATGCGAATGCGCATGATACCAAGTCCATGGCCTGGTTTATTTACGAGCAACAGGCTTGCTATGTGTTTGATAGAGGATACTTTGACCTTTCCAGACTTTACGCAATTGAGCAGGCTGGAGCTTTCTTCATCATACGGGAGAAGTCCCGACCTGACTATGAAATCACGGAAGGAGAAGACATGCTTGGAGGAGCTGACAATGTCTTGCGAGACCAAACGGTTAGATTCACAGGTAAACGAAATAGTGGAAATTATCCGGTTTCGCTCAGGCGCATCGTATTCTATGCCCCTGACCTTGGAAGATCCTTCACCTACTACACCAACAACTTCTATCTCAAAGCAAATGAAATTGCCCTTCTTTACCGCTACAGATGGCAGGTCGAACTTTTCTTCAAATGGATCAAGCAGCATCTTCGGGTCAAATCCTTTTGGGGGGAATCTGAAAATGCAGTCCGGATACAGATACATATCGCCATCATCACGTACTGCCTCGTCGCTATTATTGAACACGACCTCAAACTGGACAGACCTGTTGTTGAGGTTATGCGTATCCTTGGCAATTCCCTTCTGGTAAAGGATCCCATCCAAGATCTCTTGGCTCCTATGGTAAATATGGCCAATGATGATAACGATTGCCAACTCTATTTGGACTTGAAATTTGATTAACATTTTTTAATAGACACTAGTGAGATTCCTTCATAAATTGTTACTCAATGGAAAATCATAAGCAAAATTTGCCTATTTCAAACTTATTTAATGAGCTTTAATTGCATTTCTTCCACCACTATTCTATGACACTACTAGGTATATTCACTAATCTTTCAGCCAACCATACCGAATTAGAAATATCACCTACTTGACAACCATTAAACATCGGCAAAGTATTCATCAAGTCCCATACAGGGCGGGTCATTACACCATTCGCATTAGTGAACTCTAGGAATTGATTCCGCTCTTCTAAGTTTTTCAAAAGTATGGCATTCAACCAAAAATTGCTCTCCGAATTTTGTGGCTCATCAATAAACTCAATGGCAGAACCGCTAAAGAATTGTTTGTATTTATTAGCCAATTGACGTTTTTGAGTAATAAAACCAGGCAATTGCTCCATTTGGGCACAACCTAATGCGGCATTTATGTTGGGCATTCGATAATTATATCCTATAAAATCATGTCGAAACTCCCATTTATGGGGTAACTTTGCCTGTGTGGTCAGATGTTTGGCATGTTCTCCAAGCGTCTCATCTCTGAAAAGTAACATACCACCTCCACCGGTAGTAATAGTTTTATTGCCGTTAAAACTTAAAACCCCAACCTCCGAAAAAGTTCCGGTATGTTTTCCTTTATAAAAGCTTCCCAAACTTTCAGCCGCATCTTCAACAACTTTAATATGGTGTTTAGAGCAAACCTTAATGATTTCATCAATTCTGGCCGGGTGACCAAAAGTATGCATCGGTACACAGGCGGAAACCCGTCTTCCTGTTAATTTATTAAATGAAAAGAATTCACCATTATGTTCTCTAACTTCTACATTCTCAAGGAGCCATTCCTCTAACTTGGAAGGAGATAATCCTAAAGTATCCTTATCGACATCCACAAATACCGAATGAGCACCACAATAACTAATTGCATTTGTTGTTGCAATAAACGTTAAGGGCTGCGTAATAACTTCATCTCCCGAATCAACCCCAACTAGCCTTAAGGCCAAATGCAATGCATTGGTTCCATTGACACACACAACAGCTTTATTCGCACCTGTGTATTCTGAAACCATTTCCTCAAACTGGTCGACAAATTTACCAACACTGGAAACAAATGTTGAATCAACACACTCCAAAAGGTATTTTTTTTCATTCCCACCAAACCTCGGTTCATGCAAAGGAATAAACCCCTGTGGTCTACTAAACTGTTCTCTAATAAAAGAAACTACATTTTCAAATTGACTCATTATTTAAACATTATATATCCCAGACTTATACTTTTTCAAATTATCATCATTAGCAAACCACTTGCAGGTTTCTGTTAACCCCTGTTCAATATTATAATCGGGGACAAAACCTGTTAACTCTTTAATTAGCGAATTATCTCCCCATAGCCGAAATACTTCTGACTTTTCCGGTCGCAGTCGTTGTTCATCGGTAACAAACTTAACATTAGACTTCATAATCTTTTTTATCATATTTAAGGTATCCTTCATCGATATCTCAAAATTAGAGCTGATGTTGATCTCTTTGCCTATTGTGCTGTCATTTTCTGCCAAAGCCAAAAAACCTTTGCAGGTATCTTTTACGTAGTTAAAATCCCGAGTTGGGCTTAAATCTCCCAAACGGATTTCCTTTATTCCGTTAGCAATTTGTGTAATTATCGTGGGAATTATAGCTCGCGCAGACTGTCTTGGGCCGTATGTATTAAAAGGACGAGCAATTGTAACAGGTAGCTCAAAAGCATTATAAAAACTAATAGCAATAGCATCTGCTCCTATTTTGGAAGCTGAATATGGCGATTGTGGTTGTTTTGGGTGCTTCTCATCAATAGGGACATACAGAGCTGTTCCATATACCTCTGATGTTGAAGTATGAATCACACGAATACCTCCATGTTCTTTTGCTGCTTGACATATGTTTAAAGTCCCTTTAATATTAGTGTCCACATAACTATCTGGAGCTACGTAAGAGTAAGGAATGGCAATTAAAGCTCCTAAATGAAATATATTATCTACCCCTTTAACTATTTCTTTACAAAAATGAGGGTCACGAATATCTCCGGTTATTACTTCTAAATTATTAGTCGGAGAAACATCCTCCAACCACCCCCAATTATTAAAAGAGTTATATTGAGACAAGGCTTTTACTTTATAGCCTTTAGATAATAACAATTCGGTAAGATGTGATCCAATAAATCCATCTGCACCAGTAATTAATGCTCTCATAACGAATCCCTAATTTCTAATTCCACAAAAATCTAAAATCACATTACTGCTTCGCCGTTCCAATCCTAAAGCCTTAAATTCCTCATGCGCCACCAAAAAAACAACGATATCGGCTTTCTCATAGGCCTCTCGATAATCTGTCAGTTTAAACACCTTATGATCCTTTATATTGGGCTCAACAAAAAATATGTCTTCATTATTACTACTCTGAAGGACTTTCTGTGCGATATACTTAGCAGGAGACTCCCTTAAATCGTCAATATTCGGCTTAAAGGCTAGCCCCATTATGGCGACAGAAGGCCGGCGACCATATTTCAGCTCAAACTCAAATCTGGCATTCTGAATTTTCTCAGCCACCCAAAAAGATTTGTAATTATTAATCTCTCGTGCCTTCCCTATAATTTGAGATTCTAAGGGGTACTCTGACAAAATGAAGTATGGATCAACAGCGATGCAATGTCCTCCTACTCCACAACCGGGCTGAAGGATATTAACTCTGGGGTGCTTGTTGGCCAACTTTATTAACTCCCATACATTTATGCCTGCCTTATCACAAATCAACGACAATTCATTGGCAAATGCAATTTGCACATCCCGGCTAGCATTCTCAGTGAGTTTACACATTTCAGCTGTGCGAGCATTTGTTCTATGCAGCTCTCCCTTAACAAACAACTTATAAAACTCGACTGCTTTATTGGTAGAAGCTTCGTCTACACCTCCAATTACCCGATCGTTGTGCACTAGTTCGTACATAACATTACCCGGCAAAACCCGCTCCGGACAATATGCCAAGAACAGATCACCTTTCAACTCTGGTCGCTCTCCAAATATAATGTCCTTCATCTTTTCGGTGGTTCCTACGGGTGAAGTAGATTCAATAATGAAAAGATTGCCTTTTTTCAATAATGGAATTATACTCCGCGTCGCGGCCTCAACAAAAGATATATCGGGCTCATGATTTCCCTTGAAAGGAGTTGGGACAACAACCAAATAGACATCAGCAGCTTGCGCTTGTGTAGATGCGCTCAAACTCCCATTAGCGACAGCCTGTGCTACATAATCTTTCAATTCAGGCTCCACTATATGGATTTCACCTTTATTGATTGTATCAACTACGTTCTGATTAACATCCATCCCCCTAACTCTTATACCAGTTGAAGCAACAAGTGCAGAGGTGGGTAATCCTATATATCCCAACCCGAGGGTCGAAACTGTAATGTTTGTATTCATGTCTTTATTAAAAAATTATAGTCTGATATGTCAATCAATAAAGCGAAGAAAATCAACTATTCTTTGGGCAGATTTGCCATCTCCATAAGGATTGTGCAGGGCACTCATACTTGCGTACCGCTCTTTATTTGATAACAAATCCAGCGCCTCATCAACGATTTTTTGCTTATCTGTACCAACCAAAACAACCGTGCCCGCAACCACAGCCTCAGGGCGTTCTGTGGTGTCACGCATTACTAAGACCGGTTTACCCAAGCTGGGTGCTTCTTCCTGTACACCGCCACTATCAGTAATTATTAACTTCGAGCGATTCATCATCCAGACGAAGGCTTCATAGGGCAAAGGGTCTATTAAAATTACATTATCAATATCAGCCAAAAGTTCCTTAACAGGTTTTTGGACGTTAGGGTTAAGATGCACCGGGTAAATCACCTTGCCTTTAAAACTCAATGCGATTTCTTTTATGGCAGCACAGATATTCAGAAATCCATCACCAAAATTTTCTCTTCGGTGCCCGGTAACCAACACGACTTCGTCGTCTCCAACTAGGCTTTTCAAGCGATCAATTAACACATTACCTTCCACATTCTTTACCCGTTCAACACTCTCGAAAAGAGCATCAATTACAGTATTGCCGGTTACAACAATACTGGTGTCATCCACCAATTCATTTAGGAGATTTTGTCGCGACCTTTCGGTTGGGGCAAAATGGTAATCGGCTAGCCGTCCGGTCAATTGGCGATTAACCTCTTCAGGGTAAGGAGCTAACTTATTGTAGGTACGCAGACCTGCTTCAACATGCCCTACCTTAGCGCCTCCGTAAAATGCAGCTAAAGCAGCAGAAGTAGAAGTTGTCGTGTCACCGTGCACTAGTACAACATCCGGTTTAAAATCTTCCAAAATAGGTTTCAATCCGTTTAGGATATCTCCAGTCAAAGAGAAAAGGTTTTGGTTAGGCCTCATCAGGTTCAAATCGTAATCCGGTCTAATATCGAAAAACGCAAGAACCTGATCCAACATTTCACGATGTTGCGCAGTAACACAAACCCTGGTTTTAAAGTCAGCAGCCTCTTTAAAGGCCTTAACTACCGGAGCCATCTTTATCGCCTCAGGACGGGTTCCAAATACAATTAGTACTTTCTTCATTTTTGAATTTTTTGGCTAATATTTCTTAAGCAAGAAGGCATAACTCGCCCTCGCTGGGAATTATCACCTAAACACTTTAATAAACTTTTTTCTTAGCAGTCCCATGATAATAAAGATGTCCACAAAAGCGCCTTTTGGTTTTGTGGCACAATAAAGCTCTAAACGATAGTCTTTGGGCTTATAATTATGTTGTACCGAGGCAGCTACT
>NZ_DATJCH010000008.1:0-63891 GCF_035514885.1 Albibacterium sp.
CCTGCTAAACCATCCCCCGGACCTTCCTGCAGCCTGAGCCCGCCGTGTCTGCGCTAATATCATCGAAATAGCGCAGACACAGCACTCTAATTCCCCAACAAGTCCGCTGCCATCTTTTACATGGGCCGGACATGCGTCGGAGAAGGGGGCTAGTATTTATTACAAATTCTGTACTTTTATACTACTATATATAGATACATGGGAACACAAGACATTGAAATATCACGGAAGAAACCAATTTACCCTGTAATTCCATCTTTACAGAAGTATTTACATGTTTATCAACGTGACGCAAAATTGCCATTAACCTACCATGACTTGCTTAGCTTTGATGAAACTGTTCCAGTATTAGATAAAACAGGGAAGGATACTTTATGGGAAACTCCGCTTTACTCGTCCGCAGAAATTGAAAGAATCCATTCCGGCCTGAAAATAATATTTGCCATCTTGAAAGCTTCGGGGAATACACGCATTGTTGAACATAAATATATTGATAGAATTGATTATTGCACATTTGGAAATACACACCCATTTCGAATTCGCATAGTAAATAGGTTAAACGATGTATACGACTACTTCTATGTTAAGCAAACAGATGCGTCTCGTATATATGGATTGGAATTGGAACATATCTTATCGCCAAACCAAGTTAACTATATAGTAGATAGAAAAACATTAATAGAAGAACATATTGCAGGTATACCGGGAGATGTTTTCGCAAACTGGCATTTTGACAAATCCGATTATAATCCGATTCGTATTGCGAAGGAATTTGTAAAATTCAATGAACGTTGCCTGATTACCTTATTAGGAGATATGCGTTCCTATAATTTTGTGATGCAAATTACTCCAGACTTTGATGACTTTCAATTCCGGATTCGGTCTATTGATTTTGATCAGCAATTCTACGAGGGTAATATGAAAATATATTTGCCGCAATACTTCAAAGATAATTACCCCTATGTAAAGCTGGGAATGGACAACCTGACAGAACAATCGGTACGTCAATATCAGCAAGAAGAACGCTCATCACTTGTACATCGTGCAAGAAGTGAACGTCACCGAATTGCGGCATTACGAGATGCCTCTGCACATGATAGAATATCTACTCCGGAAAAGATGGCGGAACTAAGGCAGAATTTAGCTGAGCACTTTAAAGATAAAAACTATTATAAGTGCAAATCAATGACTGATTTAGTTGAATTGAATGTAAAGAACGTAATCAGGCAAATAAAGTTATAGACGCTTTTAATTGTTAAACTTTGTTAAAAGCAAGGTATTGTTTCTTTAATTAAAGTTTTAGCCAATATCTTGGTAGCAAAAAATATAATTGCTACATATTTTTAATTCAACTATCTTTGCAAAATGTTTAAAAACAAACGTATAATACAAACGCTTGCAATATTGTTGCTTGTTGCTGTTGGGTTCTCGGGTTGCAAAAGCAAATTCGAAAAACTACGGGCGAGTAATGATACAGGCAGAAAATACCAAGAAGCGATAAGACTTTATAATAATGGCAAATATACCAAGGCTCTTGTTTTGTTTGATGATCTTGTAAAACTATACAGAGGTCGTCCTGAAGCAGAAGATCTTAACTACTATTTTGCCTTTACCAATTATAAGTTAGGAGATTATGCGACTGCTCGTTTTCATTTTAAATCTTTTACAGATACCTATCCCGGTAGTCCGAAAGCAGAAGAATGCCGTTATATGGCTGCATATTGTTATTACCTGGAATCTCCGGTTTATTCATTGGATCAGGATAACACATTAAAGGCTATTGAATCACTGCAATTGTTTCTAAACATTTACCCAGAGAGTGATCGAGCGGAAGAAGCTTCCGGATTAATCAATGATCTTCGTGATAAATTAGAGCGTAAATCTTATGAGAACGCTAAATTGTACTTAGATATGGGAGACTATCTTGCTGCGGTAATTGCATTTGAAAATTCATTACGTGACTATCCCGATACGAAGTATGCTGAACTTTTAGAATACTATAAAGTAGAAGCTCAATATAAATACGCATTAAATAGCTCTGACCGCAGAAAGGAAGAACGCTTTAGAACAGCCATTGAGTTCTCAGAAGATTTTGTATCTGACTATCCAGACAGTAAATATATAAAAGATGCAAACGAATTTAAAAGTGACGCTGAAAAGAAAATAGTTGCTGTTAAAGAAACGTTAGCTGCTTTAGCTGTTCTTCAAAAAGAAGCTGAAGAAAGAATGAAGAAAAGAGAAGAAGAACAAACTTTAGAAGAAACACCAATAAGTCCGCAAGGATAATTACCCCAAAGCCGCAAGGATAAAAAATAGAAAAATGGAAAACAATCAAGAAAAAGCAATAATTCCAGTACCTACTACTACAGTTACGCGCGATTTACGTACACTGGATGTAAACACCGGTAATATTTACGAATCTATTGTAGTAATTAGCAAACGTGCTAACCAAATAGCTGCAGACGTAAAAGAAGAATTGCATTCTAAACTTGCTGATTTTGCTACTGTTAACGATAACTTAGAAGAAGTATTTGAAAACAGAGAGCAAATTGAAATCTCAAAGCACTATGAGCGTATGCCTAAGCCTACGATATTAGCTATTGACGAATTTCTAAATGACAAGGTTTATTACAGAATCCCAACTCCGGAGCAAGAGTAAATCATAAAAGCTATGCTTAAAGGCAAAAATATCGTCTTAGGAGTTTGTGGAAGCATAGCAGCTTATAAATCAGCCTTACTGGTAAGATTATTAGTTAAGGCACAGGCTAATGTTCAGGTAGTAATGACTCCGGATGCGGTTCACTTTATTACTCCTCTTACACTTTCTGTGCTTTCAAAGAATCCGGTTTTGGTGGATTCTTTTGAATCAAAAAGCGGCGTATGGACCAATCATGTAGAATTAGGCCTTTGGGCTGATGCGCTCATTATTGCTCCTATCAGTGCCAATAGTCTGGCAAAAATTTCAAATGGCCTTTGCGACAATCTACTAACAGCTGTGTATTTATCTGCACGCTGTCCGGTTTATTTTGCGCCTGCCATGGATTTAGATATGTGGGCACACCCCTCTACGCAAACAAATGTTGAACGGCTTTTATCTTTTGGCAATAATCTGATAGCACCTGGTAGCGGAGAATTAGCCAGCGGTCTTGAAGGAGAAGGCAGAATGGCTGAGCCTGAAGAAATCCTTCGATACTTAAATACTACCTTCCAGGAAGAACACGCTCCATTAAAAGGCAAAAAAGTACTGATAACTGCAGGGCCAACTTATGAGGCGATCGACCCGGTTCGCTTTATAGGGAACCATTCGAGCGGTAAAATGGGTTATGCACTTGCTGAAGTATTCCAGCAACTTGGAGCAGAGGTAACACTCGTCAGCGGTCCGAGTTCTCTCTCTACACCCAACCATGTTAACAGAGTAAATATCACTTCTTCAGCAGAAATGTTTCAGGCCTGTTCAGATCATTTTGAAGAAGCATCTATCTTTATCATGAGTGCTGCGGTAGCCGACTATCGCCCGAGAGAAGTGGCTGCTGATAAAATAAAGAAAGATGATGACTCTTTAACTCTGGAGTTGGAGAAGACCACCGATATTTTAAAAACTCTGGGCGCAAAGAAAAAAGAAGATCAGATCCTGGTAGGCTTTGCATTAGAAACCTCTAATGAGCTTGCCAATGCAGAAGTAAAGCTTAAAAAGAAGAACCTGGATTTAATTGTACTAAACTCTCTTAAAGATAAAGGGGCAGGATTTGCCGGCGATCAGAATAAGATAACAACCATTGATTCAACTGGAACTAAGCAGGCATTCGATTTAAAGCCAAAAATTGAAGTCGCAAAGGATATCGCTCAGAAAGTACTTTCTTTATTATCCAACAAGCAATAATACCCGCTTTTCACCTATCCCGAATTTAAGCTTCTTTATGTATCTTTGGCGAAGCGATTAATCTAATCTTTTGATCTGAAACCTATTTTTACATGCTTGCACGTTTGTCTATAAAAAATTACGCGTTAATTGATGAAATCGACATCCAGTTTGCTACAGGATTAAATATCATAACGGGAGAAACAGGTGCTGGAAAGTCTATTATTCTAGGCGCACTATCGCTTATCTTAGGACAGCGTTCAGAAAGTAAATACTTTTACAATCAAGATAAGAAATGTGTAATTGAGGGCTATTTCAATATTGACAGCTATCAAATCAAACCATTTTTTGAAGAGAACGATTTAGATTACGAACCGCAAACCATTTTAAGGCGGGAGATATTCAGTGATGGTAAATCAAGAGCCTTCATTAATGACACACCCGTTAAGTTGGGTTTGCTGAAGTCGGTTAGCGAACGTTTGATAGCCATCCATTCTCAACATGCAACGCTTGAGATCAATAAAGAGTCCTTTCAGTTATTAACGATAGATGGTGTTGCTGAAAACGGGCAACTATTAGCTCAATTCCATAAAACATTTACCGACTTTAATAAAGCGAAAGAATCTTATAATAAGCTTGTAAAGGAATCCGCTCAGCTTAAGTCAGAAACCGACTATCACCAGTTCTTATTTGATGAACTTCAGGAAGCAAATCTACAAGCCGATGAACAGAAGCTTTTAGAAGAAGAATTAAATAGGCTTAGTCATGCAGAGGAAATAAAACGCAGCTTAGAACAAGCGAGTTTTGCATTAGATACACAAGAGCAATCTGCACTTCAACTCTTAAAAGAAGGGTTATCTCAATTGCAGCAATGCGAAAGGTTTTTACCCAGCATTCATGAATTATCTGCTCGTTTAAACAGCAGCATTATTGAACTTAAAGACATCAACGAAGAACTCAATCAATTAGACAATGATACTTTTGTTGATAGCGAGCGTATGCTCATTGTACAGGAGCGTCTAAGTTTAATTTATAAACTGCAGCAGAAGCATCAGGTTAGCACGGTTGAAGATTTAATTCAGCTAAGAGACGAACTGGATGAAAAGATCAATGCAGTGTCAATAAATGATGATAATTTATTAAAACTAAAGACTGAGAAGGAGCGATTGAACCAGCAAGCTTTAGCTTTAGCTGAAGATCTATCAAAACGCAGAACGGATGCCATTCCTTTAATAGAAAAGGAAATTGTTGATTCGTTAACGAAGGTTGGTATGCCGCAAAGCATTTTCAAAATAAAAATCAATTCGCTACCGGCAGGAGAACTTCGCAGCAGTGGGAAAGATGAAGTAGAATTTCTCTTTACTGCCAACCTGGGCCAAGAGCCACAGTCTGTAAGCAAAGTTGCATCGGGAGGAGAATTATCAAGACTCATGCTGGCCATTAAATCACTCATTGCTAAAACATCAGCATTACCAACTATTATATTTGATGAAATTGACACGGGTATTTCGGGAGAGGTTGCCATTAAAGTGGGAGAACTGATGAATAAGCTTACTGAGAACCTGCAGGTAATTGCTATTACACATTTACCTCAAATCGCTTCTCAGGGCTCTTCACATTTCAAGGTTTATAAAGAAGAAAAAGCGAACCATACCCAAACTAATATTCAACTGTTAAATCCGGAAGAACGCATTTATGAAGTCGCACAAATGCTGGGTGGCAAGGATATCAGTGAAACGGCTATTTTACATGCAAAAGAACTACTTAAATAAACAAAAAACTAATACAGAATAAATACTGTTAATAAGCAGACAAAAGGTTGATGTAATTTGGCAGATCAGCAACTTTTTACAACCTTTGGTACAAAATCGAAAATAAAACAATCCATTATGGCATACAATTTATTAAAAGGAAAAAAAGGAATCATTTTCGGTGCGCTAGATGACCGTTCTATTGCATGGAAAACCGCATTAAAATGCGTAGAAGAAGGAGCTGAGATCATTTTAACCAATGCACCTGTTGCATTAAGAATGGGAACAATTGATCAACTTTCAAAAGAATGCAATAATGCACCGGTTATCCCTGCAGATGTAACAAGTCAGACAGATATTGATAATTTATTCGATCAAGCTATTGAGCATTTTGGAGGAGGTGTTGACTTTATCCTTCATTCAATCGGTATGAGTATTAACGTTCGTAAAGGAATTCATTATACTGAAAACAATTACGATTATATGCACAAGGGATTTGATATCTCTGCAATGAGTCTTCATCGCATCTTGCAAACTGCAATGAAAAAAGATGCAATCAATGAATGGGGTTCTGTTGTTGCCCTTAGCTACATCGCAGGTCAACGCGTATTCCCTGATTACAACGATATGTCGGACGCGAAAGCCTTATTAGAAAGTATTGCTCGTAATTTCGGATACCAATATGGTGTTAAGAAACACGTTAGAATCAATACCATCAGTCAGTCGCCAACCCGTACAACAGCAGGTTCTGGTGTAAAAGGTTTCGATGGCTTTGTAGACTATGCAGATAAAATGTCTCCACTAGGAAATGCTACTGCAGATGAGTGTGCTAACTATGCTGTTTCTCTATTCTCAGATTTAACTAAAATGGTTACCATGCAAAACCTTTTCCATGATGGAGGTTTCTCATTTACAGGTGTAAGCCAAAGAATCATTGACGAAATGACTTAATAATATTCTAATATAAAAGCAAAGGCGATTTGGATAGTATCCAAATCGCCTTTCTGCTTTATACACAAGCTAATTTAGCTCAAAAGATTGATGTCGTTCAGGAATTTCTACCTGATATCCCTTTTCAATTAACTTACTTTTAAAAATAAGTTGAGTATCAGGGTCGCCATGAACCAAAAACAACTTCTTTAGCTGAGTTGGATTTTGCTTAGAAATGAACTGAAGTAAATCATTCTGATCACCATGGGCACTCATTGATTGAACGCTCTCAATCTTCGCCTTTACAAAGAACTTCTCTCCAAATATTGACACCATCTCTACTCCTGCCTTTAAACGGCCGGCCAGGGAGCCTGGCTCACTATAGCCCACAAGTAATATCGTATTCTTTGGATCTTCAATGTTGTTCTTAATATGGTGCTTTACTCTACCTGCTTCTGCCATTCCGGATGCAGAAATGATGATACAAGGTTCCTTTCTAAAATTCAAAGACTTAGACTCCTCTGCATCTTCTACAAAGTGCAAGCCCGGGAAGTCAAAAGGATCGTCATCATTTTCCATAACTTTCTGAACCTTTTCATTAAAACTCCAAGGATGTGATTTCACTACCAAAGTTGCTTTTTCAGATAAAGGGCTGTCTACATAAACAGGAACCTTCGGCAATTTTCCGCTCAAACCTAAATTATTCAAGTGGTATAGCAGTTCTTGGGTTCTGCCGACACTAAAAGCTGGAATAATAACCTTTCCACCTTTTTGTACACATGTTTCCTGTATAACACGGTTTAACATGACCTCTGTAGACATCACCTTTTCATGGATTTCATCTCCATAAGTCGACTCCAGTAAAATATAATCTGCCTGACGAAACTCTTCAGGAGACTTTAAAATAAGATCACCGTAGCGGCCAACATCTCCTGAAAAGGAAACCTTAGTTAGCTTTCCATCTTCCATAATATCCAGATGTACCGCAGCACTTCCTATAATATGACCTGCATCGGTGTAAAACAGTTTCACTCCTTTACATAGTTCAAATTCAGTGCGGTATTTAACTGTACGGAAGAGAGAAAGAGCTAAGTAAGCATCCTCTGTATTATAAAGGGCTTCAACGGGCTTTTTACCCTGCTTCAATAAATTCTTATTCAAATAACGAGTATCTGACTCTTGAATGTGGGCAGAATCAAGTAATAATATCTTACACAAATCCCGTGTAGCAGGAGTACAAATAATCTTTCCCCTAAAACCCTCTTTTACCAGCAAGGGCAACAAACCTGTATGGTCAATATGCGCATGAGAAAGTACAACATAGTCCACTTCGCTCGCAACAAATCCAAAATGTTTATTTAAAATATCACTATCTGAACCTCTCCCCTGAAACATCCCACAGTCCAATAGAATAGTGGTGCCGTTTTTCAGCGTAATTAAATGCTTGCTACCTGTTACGGTTTTTGCAGCACCATGAAAAGCTATTTGCATATTATATTATTTCTAAACAATATAAATTTACTTTAATTGTTTAAAATCTACACTAGGAGAATTAAAAAGTCCTTGATAGTCTAAATAGTCTGTAGTAGATAATATAATTTTTGCAACAATATCACCCGTCGGAAATGTTGTCGTTACACCATCATCAGCCAATGGGTCATCAGCATAGATAGTTACCCAGCCTATTGCATAATTTACAGAATAGGCTATACCTTCTGAAGTAGTAGGGAGCACATCGTAAGAATCTTCATCATCAAAACTCAATGCTACGGCAACTCCACCTTGCAGCATATAATACTCGGTTAAGTCTTTAAGTGGAATATCATACGCAATTTTGGCATTTGATACTCGCTCCCAACCGCTAGGATCTAATGTTACGACAAATGCTGTATTGGGATTTTCGTACGTTGGTTGAACGTTGTCGTTTTTATCACATGCAGTTAATCCAATCATTAACAAGGCACACAAAAACAGTAATGGCTTTTTCATATTAAATAGTTTAATCATTTATTAAATAGAGTTTCAAAATTTATAAAGGTTTAATACAAACAATAAGCCAAAACATAAAAAGGCGTGATAAAATATATTTATCACGCCTTTTTTATATACTGACTCTTTATGAGAAGAATTATTTTTCTTCTTTTTTATCGTCTTTCTTAGCCGTTTTCGAACTTACATCCGTAGGCTTATTGGGCTTTGCTTTAACATCTTTCAAGCCTTTTACAACCACCTCATCTTTATCCTTATCAAAAGACACCTCTAGCGTACTGCCGTCAGCCAATTCTCCTTTTAAGATCTCTTCAGCTACCGGGTCTTCCAGATGTTTCTGAATAGCTCTTTTTAAAGGACGGGCACCGAAATTAGAATCGAATCCTTTCTCTGCTATGTAGTCCTTCGCAGAATCTGTTAATTTAATTGTGTAACCCAAACTCTCAATTCTTTCGAATAGTGTTTTCAGTTCAATATCAATGATTTTGAAGATTTCTTCTTTTTTCAATGAATTAAATACAATTACATCATCAACACGGTTTAAGAACTCAGGTGCAAAAGTACGTTTCAACGCATTTTCAATAACACTTCTTGAATGTGCATCCACTTGTCCGCTTTTTGCACTAGTCGTAAATCCTACTCCTTGTCCGAAATCTTTCAATTGTCTTGCACCAATATTAGAAGTCATGATAACGATTGTATTCCTGAAATCTACCTTTCTTCCTAAACTATCGGTCAGTTGCCCTTCGTCTAACACCTGAAGCAGAATATTAAATACATCGGGATGTGCTTTTTCAATCTCATCCAACAGAACTACTGAATAAGGTTTTCTACGTATTTTTTCAGTTAACTGACCACCTTCTTCATAACCAACATATCCTGGAGGCGCACCTACTAAACGTGATATGGCGAATTTCTCCATGTACTCACTCATGTCAATCTGAATAAGAGCATCCTCCGTATCAAACATAAATCGCGCTAGTTCCTTTGCAAGTTCTGTTTTACCAACTCCCGTAGGTCCTAAGAAAATGAATGATCCAATTGGTTTCTTAGGATCTTTTAATCCTGCACGAGTACGCTGAATAGCCCGAACCAATTTCTGAACAGCTTCATCTTGTCCAATGATTCTCTTCTTCATGGCATCACCCATTCCAAGAAGTTTCTGACTATCCGTTTGTCCTACACGCTGAACAGGAATACCAGTCATCATCGACACAACTTCAGCAACATTATCATCTGTTACCGTATAACGTTTTGTTTTAGTTTCTGCTTCCCAAGCACTTTTCTCCGTTTCAAGCTCTTCCAATAAGCGTTTTTCTGTATCACGTAATTTTGCTGCCTCTTCGTATTTTTGACTGCGAACTACCTTATTCTTCTCATCTTTAATCTCTTCGATCTTTTGTTCGATATCAATAATTGTTTGCGGTACGTGTATGTTGTTCAAATGAACGCGTGACCCTGATTCATCTAATGCATCAATTGCCTTATCCGGTAAAAAACGATCGGTAATATAGCGGGTTGTTAACGACACACAGGCTTCAATAGCTTCTGGAGTATAAGTAACACCGTGGTGTTCTTCGTATTTATCTTTAACTCTATTTAATATTTCTATTGTTTCTTCTTGCGTTGCCGGCTCCACTAAAACCTTTTGGAAGCGACGATCCAAGGCGCCATCTTTTTCAATAAATTGACGGTACTCGTCTAGAGTCGTTGCTCCAATACATTGTATTTCTCCACGTGCCAAAGCAGGTTTAAACATGTTAGAAGCATCCAATGATCCGGAAGCTCCTCCTGCACCAACGATTGTATGAATCTCATCAATAAACAAAATCACATCCGGTGACTTTTCAAGTTCATTCATAACAGCCTTCATACGCTCCTCGAATTGGCCACGGTATTTTGTTCCTGCAACCAAAGAAGCCAAATCTAATGTAACTACTCGTTTATTAAAAAGCACACGAGAAACCTTACGCTGAACAATACGTAATGCTAAACCCTCTGCAATAGCAGATTTACCCACACCCGGCTCTCCAATTAAAATTGGATTATTTTTCTTACGACGGGAAAGAATTTGAGAAACACGTTCTATCTCCTTTTCTCGTCCGACAATAGGATCCAATTTTCCGTCTTCAGCAGCTCGCGTTAAATCACGGCCAAAATTATCCAGAACCGGTGTCTTTGATTTAATATCTGACACCTTTTTAGGCTGGCCATAATCCTCTTCCCGGTAATCTTCATCTCCGGCAGCAGAACTTGCCTGATCAGATATTTCTGTACGGTTCTGTTCTACTTCAGCTTTAAATACGTCGTAGTTAATATTATACTGTTGAAGTATTTGAGATGCAATATTATCCTCGTCTCTTAAAATAGACAATAGCAAATGTTCAGTGCCAATAACATTACTCTTAAATATCTTTGCTTCTAAATAGGTAATCTTCAATACTTTCTCTGCCTGTTTAGTTAATGGAATATTTCCTAAATTAGCACTGGTAACTGAAGTTCCTTTTACAGCCTCCTCAATAGAGCGGCGCAATCGTGATGTATCTACTCCATTAGTATCGAGTATCTTAATCGCCATTCCATCCCCCTCTCTGATAAGACCTAATAATAAATGCTCGGTGCCAATATAGTCGTGCCCAAGTCTTAACGCCTCTTCCCTACTGAAAGAGATTACGTCTTTTACACGTGGCGAGAATTTCGCATCCATAAGTTTCCTTTTTTTTAATTGCTCTAATATATTAATTATTCAATTAAACAATTACAGCTTTTAATCATTCAACAAGAATTGAGCCATAGCCGACGCAATGACATTTAATTGGCAAAATTCTAAGATTTTTAAAAAAATGGCGCCAAATCACTAAATATCACGATATTTGAACTCAAAATATCAGAAAATATGTCAGAAGAGAAAATCATTTTTTCGATGGCTGGAGTAAATAAAATCTATCCACCACAGAAACAAGTTTTAAAAAACATTTACCTGTCGTTTTTCTATGGTGCCAAAATTGGTGTCATCGGACTTAACGGTTCAGGAAAATCCTCCCTTTTAAAAATCATTGCAGGCATCGATAAATCTTTTCAAGGAGAAGTCGTTTTCTCACCAGGCTATTCAGTTGGTTTATTGGAACAAGAGCCGCATCTGGATCCTGACAAATCAGTTCGGGAAACTGTTGAAGAAGGCTGTGTAGAAATCATTTCGATATTAAAAGAATACGAAGAAACAAACGAAAAATTTGGCCTGCCCGAGGTTTATGAAAACCCGGATGCTATGGATAAATTGATGATACGCCAAGGCGAACTTCAAGATAAAATTGATGCAATGGGGGGATGGGAACTGGATAATAAGCTGGAACGTGCCATGGATGCACTTCGCTGTCCGGAACCTGAAACAAAAATTTCAACCCTTTCGGGAGGTGAACGCCGCCGTGTTGCCCTATGCCGTCTTTTACTTCAAGAGCCCGATGTTTTATTGCTGGATGAACCCACCAACCATTTAGATGCTGAATCAATTGATTGGCTGGAACAACATTTACAACAATATAAAGGAACTGTTATCGCTGTTACACATGATCGCTATTTCTTAGATAATGTTGCGGGCTGGATACTAGAACTTGATCGAGGTGAAGGTATTCCATGGAAGGGTAACTACTCTTCGTGGCTTGACCAAAAAGCAAAACGCTTAGCACAAGAGGAAAAGACTGAGAGTAAACGACAAAAATCTTTAGAACGTGAATTGGAATGGGCACGTATGGCTCCAAAAGCGCGGCATGCTAAATCAAAAGCCAGATTAAATAATTACGAGAAACTGGCCTCCGAAGAAACAAAGGAACGCGAAGAAAAACTGGAACTTTTTATTCCTCCCGGCCCTCGCTTAGGAAATATTGTAATTCAGGCCGATAATATCAGTAAAGCTTACGGACATAAAGTCTTGTTCGAAAATCTAAGCTTTTCTTTACCTCCTGCAGGTATTGTAGGAATTATTGGGCCCAATGGAGCAGGTAAAACTACTTTATTCAGATTAATTACCGGACAAGAACAGCCCGATACAGGAACTTTTAAAGTTGGAGAAACGGTAGCTTTGGGCTATGTGGACCAAATGCACAATGATTTAGATGCAGAGAAATCTGTCTGGGAAAACATAACCGACGGTCTTGATAATATCCAATTGGGAAATAAAACAATCAATTCAAGAGCTTATGTATCAAAATTCAACTTTAACGGTGCCGATCAACAAAAGAAAGTTGGCGTAATTTCAGGCGGAGAGCGCAACCGCGTTCATCTGGCTATTACTTTAAAGAAAAGCTCAAATGTCCTTTTATTAGATGAGCCAACCAACGATATTGACATCAATACCTTAAGAGCCTTAGAAGAGGGATTGGAAAACTTTGGTGGATGTGCGGTAGTTATTTCTCACGACCGTTGGTTCCTAGATCGCATCTGTACACATATTTTGGCTTTCGAGGGAGATTCAGAAGTGTATTTTTTCGAGGGGAATTATTCAGATTACGAGGAAAATCGAAAGAAAAGACTTGGCGATATAACACCTAAAAGAATTAAATATAAAAACATCGTTTAAAGTTCACCATTTTAACAGACAAAATGCCAGTTATTTAGGACACCTGATAGCTGGCATTTTAATTTCTATACCTCAAACTGAATCCAAGATTCACCATTCCCTCCAAAGGTTAAGTATTGAGGGTAGATAATTTCTGCCAATATTTCCACATCATCAGCTATTCTTGAACTAAATCCGCTAAAATTATTCTTTCCATTAATTAAATAAACTCTGTTTTTCTTAATGGCATTTGCATGCTGCCATTCCTCCATCGAAAGAAAAGTGCCTAACTTACCAAAAAGACCCTCCATCTGATCAGAGATAATAAGCAATACATCCGGGTTAAAAGCTTCTTCTTCATTACCAGCGTAAAACTTGGAACCGGCAATCTTTAAAATCTCTTCCAGGTAATCATTGCTCTCAACAACCATTGGATCCAACTCACTTAAAACCAAAACAGAAGGCTTTTGATCTTCGCCAATAAATTTAAGTTTATGTTGAACCAAATTAATGCGTTCTTCCAGATCAGCAACTAAGTCTGCTGCAACATCAATTTTTCCACCATCAATACCGACCTGTTGAACCCATTGAAACAAATCTTCTTTGGATGCAACCGAATCATAGGCATCAGCTAAATGCGCGCTTACAGGTTGTGATAAATCCAATTTTGAAACTATATCTGATAGGAGAGGAAGTGTTAAACTCATTTCTTAAAATTAGACAACAAATGTACAAAATCACACCTAGCATTAAAATTATAAGAAAACAAAAAAACGTCTTCAGGAATTCTGAAGACGTTTCTGCAATAAGATATTATAGCTCTAATGGCTTTTCAATACCTTATTTTAATGTTACTGTACGACTGATCGATACATTATCTCCTGATAAAGTATCTCCATTTTGATCAACCAATGACAAATCAACTGTTAATTCACCTTTGGGTGCATTAAGAATCTCATATGGTCCCCAGTTGTCCAAAACAAAGTCAGTTCCATTAATCGTAGCTTTTACTTTATTTCCATCTTTCAAATCTGTATTCCACACATAGAAATCTAACAATACACGTTCTGTATCAGCACCTGTATATTCTCCTTTTGGTCTGCTATAAAATAAAGAAGGCTCAGTAGGAAGAGGAAGATCGCTAAGAGTTCCATTTTCATCAATCTTAAAGTGCTTTAAAACTGCAGCTCCTTCTTCTTTAATTGATTCATGGTATGAACGAGATAGGAAAGATAATAGATAATGTTCTGTTCCCAATTTTACCATTGCAGTATTTTCCGGTTTGTATAGAGCAGCATAAGGCTTATTATCTAAAATAAAGTGAATATGCTGTCCTTCTTTAGAGTTTGCCATATGATCTGCATTCATATCATCCGTATGCTCTGTTAAAGTATAATTTTTTACATCATATTTAACGGTAATACGAGCAGAGTCAGTTCCAACTTTTTCAGAAGTAATTGAGCTGATTCCTAAAGTAGCTCCAGGGAATGCTTTTGAATCTGCTACAGGAACCACTTGTATTTCCTGAGTTGCAGCGGTATCAGCTGCATCTGTATTATTTTCAGCAGTTTGTGACCCAGAATTACAAGCTGTAAAGCTGGTTGCAGCCAATGCCAATGCGATCAAACTTAAATTTAAATTTTTTTTCATCATGTTTTTTTTACTGTTAACATTGTTCATAACGTATAAAAGTAATAATTGTTTACATATATATAACTATATTTAGATATTCAATACACTCTATGCTAACATTATAAAACATTAATTATGAATACACGTCGCGACTTTCTAAGAAAATTTACCGTTTCTGCATTTGCCATACCATTAATACCTAACTATAGCTCAACAGCTTTGGAAGAGCTGTACGGTTCTATAAATGAAGGACCTGTACTCCGAGTAGCAATCATGGGCTTAGGTAGCTATGGCACTCGTGTGGCTGAGGCTATGCAGTCAAGCAAGAGAGCCAAACTAGTAGGTGTTATAAGCGGAACTCCTTCAAAAGTTAAAGATTGGCAGGCGAAATACAATATCCCTGAAAAAAATTGTTACAATTATGAAAACTTTGATCGCATTAAAGACAATCCAGATATCGATGCGGTATATGTTATAACACCCAACTCTTTACATCATGATCAGGTCATCAGAGTTGCTAAAGCAGGGAAACATGCAATTTGTGAAAAACCCATGGCCATCAATGCCAAAGAAGGACAGGAAATGATTGATGCTTGTAAGCAAGCGAATGTTAAACTACTAGTTGGCTACAGAATGCATTTTGAACCACATACATTAGAAATCATTCGCATGAGAAAAGATGGAGAATTGGGTAAGATTATGTTCTTTCAAGGATTATGCGGCTTTAGAATAGGAGATCCTACACAATGGCGCTTAAGCAAAGAATTGGCGGGTGGCGGCTCAATGATGGACATTGGAATATATGCCATTAACGGTGCAAGGTATATGGTTGGAGAAGAACCAATTTGGGTAACTGCACAGGAAACGAAAACAGACCACGTAAAATTCAAAGAAGGCGTTGATGAAACGATCCAATTTCAACTAGGCTTCCCGAGTGGAGCAGTGGCCTCTTGTTTATCAACCTACAGCATGAATTATCTAGATAGATTTTTCCTGAACGGGGAAAGAGGATTTGCTGAATTAAATCCTTCTACAGGCTATGGACCAATAAAAGGACGTACAAATAAAGGTGAGATAGATAAACCACACACAGTACATCAGACAGTACAAATGGATGCAATGGCAAGTATTATTTTTGACGGAACAGAACCTGTAGTTCCTGTTAATGGAGAAGAGGGATTGAAGGATTTAAAAATAATTGACGCCATCTATTTAGCTGCAAAAACGAATCAGAAAGTTCCTTTGAAATTATAAGCTGACATACAACTGTAGTCGCAAAAACTATTTGGTATATTTCTGATAATTAACGTTTTGTTGATAATTAAATAATATTTATCTGTCCTTTTTAAGTTATATTGTCACTTATCTTTGGTAAGCGAGGTAAACCTATAAGCAGATAAAACCATTTAACACAAAACTTATGACTTGGAAAAAATTCAATGGCGAAGTGCTAAAACAAGATATTTTAAATGAGGTAAATAATGTAATTGTAAGAGAGCACGAGGTTGGAAACAAACTAAAAGTTTGCATTGGCACCGACTCTCAGGTTAAAGGGTTAGTTACAGATTTTGCCACAGTAATTGTTTTCTTAAGGGAGAAGAAAGGTGCTTTCATGTTTATACACCAGGAACGAACCAAAGAACGAATGAGCATTAAAAGAAGAATGCTATCCGAGGTACAGCGTTCTATTGGAGTTGCGTATGATTTATGCAGTATGCTGGATAAATACGATATCGAACTGGAAGTACACGCTGATATCAATACAGACCCTAAATTCAAGTCAAACCAGGCTTTGCACGAAGCAATGGGTTACATCTTGGGAATGGGGTTTGTATTTAAAGCAAAACCAGAAGCTTTTGCCAGTTCAGCTTGTGCCAATAAAATGGTTCAGTAATTAAGGAAGCTTATTTCAGACTAATACTGATAGACGAAGATTTCAATATTTGACAATTAACCCGGTCTCCCCTTTTCAACTGTCCATGCTTCATATGATACACACGAAGAGAAAGCTGCGGGTTATGAATAATCAATTCTTCATAGAAGCCTCTAAATAAGACCATTTTAACTTCAAAACGGCCTCTCTTGCTAGCTCTCACTTTAATCCATTCGGGGTGAATAGCAAAATGATCTCCTTCTTGCTGAACATTTAAAAACTTAGCTTGATCTGCACTCAATATATTACTCTTCGCCAGCATACGGGCTATATATTTGCTGGGCGGATTATTATAAAGAGCTACCGGGTCTCCAAAAGCAACCAAAGCTCCATCTTTCAAAATAACAAGTTGATTTGCCATTCCTAAAACTTCTGATGGGTCGTGCGAAACCAAGATTACAGAAAGATCGGTTTCTTCCACAATCTCCTTTAAATCTCGTTGCAATTCATCCCGGAATGCCGCATCTATTTGGTTAAACGGTTCATCCATCAGAAGCATTTTGGGTTGAGTAATTAATGCTCTGGCAATAGCTACACGCTGCTTCTCTCCACCACTCAAATCATTAATACGTTGATTCTTTAAATGATCAATCCGAAGTCGCTTTAAAGTAAGAAGTGTTTGTTTTTCTTTAAGATCCAGATCTTCGTTGCTAAGTTGTGAAGCAACATTATCATACACATTTGCGAAGGTATTCAAATCATCAAAATGCTGTGAAACCATGCGCATTGAAGGATGTCCTGGAATTAATTTATCTGCTGGTCCAATTACTCTCCACCCTTCAAAACGGACTTCACCGGCATCGGGCTCAAACAAGCCATAAATTAAACGAAGCAATGTGCTTTTTCCACTACCACTCTTACCTATAATAGCGGTTATCTCATTCTTATTTACCGAGAAACTGATCGACTTAAGGCCATCCGAATCTGGTTTATCAGAATATTTCCTTGATAAGTCGCTTACTACTAAAAGAGAAGAATCAGCAACGAATGTATCACCGGGTAAAAATTCACAGGAATCCTTTTTTGAGGAACTCGACATAATTGTTAAAATAATTTCCCCACGAAGGTAAGAATTTTACCTTTTCAACCCTATCTTAATAATGCCATGTTCTGTTTCCGTAAATTCAACTCTTTTACCTTCCCCAATTTTAATATTAGCAGCAACAAAGTTCAAGATCCCACTCACAATCCCCGACCGTTCTTCGGATTTAGTATCCATCTTATCTGCTCCTTGATTAAGAGAAGCTAAATACTTATCACTAACATCCAATGTTTCATTCAGAGAGGGTGTCGTACTCACTTCTTCAAGCGACACATCATCATTTTCAATCGGAGCATTTACCGCTATTAGTGGTTCTCTTTGAGAGTTCTTTTCTATTTTATTCTCCTTCAATAAAGGAGAATCTTGCAAAGGGTGCTTCCCTTCATCGTCATTCAAAACAGTTTCAATTACAGGATTAGACAGCTTCGTTATAGCAGGTTCCTTTTCTTTCTCAACATTCAAAGAATTCGTTTTATCAACTACTGGTTGCTTAATTACCGGCTCTTTCACGAGCGCTATCTCTTCAACAGTACCCTGCCCATTAAGAAAGATCTTTTCCTCTGGTCGAATTTGCCAAACCGTAAATCCAATAATAAGTAAGGCAGCAGCTATACTTATATAACGATAACGCTTTAAATCAAACACCTTAGCCCTAGCCTTTTCGGGTTGAATCTCCTTTTCAATAACAGACCATAAAGAAGGGGAAACTTCTTCCGAAAAATTCTCAAACTTCTTTCTAACCTGCCGATCAAAATCTTTATTACGATCTGATTCCATTTACTTCTCCTTCCATTATTTTAATCTTCTCCTGCAACCTCACTCTTGCTCTGGATAGTTGCGATTTTGAAGCACTCTCACTAATATTCAAGGCTTCAGCAATTTCTTTATGCGAGAATCCCTCGATAGCATACATATTAAATACCAATCGAAAACCGGGTGCCAATTCCTGAATCATTTTCAATAAATCCTTTACCTCCAAATTATCAATTTCAAAAAGCTGCGAATCAACTATCGCACTCTCCTTAACCTCATCAATATCCTGAAGAATAATACTTCTCCGAGATAACTCAATTGCCGTATTCACCATAATGCGCCGTACCCAACCTTCCAAAGACCCTTTGTTTGCAAACTGGTTAATATTTTTAAATACTTTTATAAAGCCCAGCTGTAAGATTTCTTCAGCCTCAAATTGAGAACTTGCATAACGCGAACAAATAGCCATCATTTTAGAAGAAAATGATCGGTAGAGCATTTCCTGTGCTTTCCGATCATTTAATCTACAGCCTTCTAAAAAGGACTCATTATTCATTTCTTCTTAAATGTCTTATCAATATTCTATTCAATCTTCCCGTATTAAAACATAAACATCAAACCAAAACTAAGGTTCTTTACATCTTTCTGATCCGGACTATCAACAAACATATCATTAAAATAATACTTGGTATAAACACCTACACTTCCATACCATACCCTGGCAAAGGCACCATATTTTACGGGTGCAAAGTTAAAGTCATCTTTAACCTTATGCTTTCCTTCCGCATCACTCTTCACCTTCTGACTTCCTTGCAATAGTATTCCGACCATTGGACCAGCCGCAACATTTAATCGTTTGGGCAAAGCACCCGACTTTGTGCTCAATTGAAAAGTTAATGGAATACGTAGGTAGCTGGAGGTAAACCTATTTTTACTATAGTCGATGTCTGATTCAACATAGCTTAAAGAAGCTGTATCTTCCAGAAATAAAATATCTTTTTTTAAACGAATATGCGTCCAGTCAAACCCTGCAGCAATTTGCATAGCAAACTGGTCTGTAAACTTATAACCCATCTTAAAAACATCGAAGCCTACATTAATCGTTTTCCAGGTCTTATAATCCAAAAACTCATTCGCTGGTGAAAGCTTAATCTTACCATTATCAAGTATCTTCGTTAAACCCAAATCGAAATGAGAAAATGTTAAACCGATATAAAAAGGCTCCTCCTTCTTAATCTCTTTTTTATCCTCTTTACTAACTGATAGTTTAACCGGCTTCCCTATCGAATCACTTCCATATTCAAAGATCAGCTTAAGACGTTTCTTTTGTCCTTCATTTTTTATTTCAACTATCGTACTGTCAGCGATAACACGCACAGTATCTGTTTTCCCTACTCGTATAACATGCTGGTTCTGAGCTTGTACCCCTGCAACAACGAATGCAATATTTAAAACTGTTAAGAGAAGTGATTTCATTTGATTCTTATTATGTAAATATTAAATTAAAACTTTTTAAGCGGAATTAAATCTTAAAGTACTATTATGTCAGATATTCCATTTTACTTAAGACGGTAGAATGACGGGAAAGGTTGCATGGAAAGGAAAATATTTTATACTTTTACTATTTAAATCGCATATTTTGAAAGGAATTATCTTAGCAGGAGGCTCAGGAACCCGCCTACACCCACTTACGTTAGCTGTCAGCAAGCAATTAATGCCTGTATACGACAAACCAATGATCTATTATCCATTATCAACCTTAATGCTGGCAGGGATTAATGAGATACTCATTATTTCAACACCTTATGACTTACCTAATTTTAAGAAATTACTAGGAGATGGTTCTAGTTTGGGTTGTTCATTTTCATATGCAGAACAATCTGTTCCCAACGGTTTAGCACAAGCTTTTGTTATCGGGAAAGAATTTATTGGAAATGATAAAGTAGCTTTAATCTTAGGAGATAATATCTTCCATGGTGACGGAATTGCAAACCTATTACAATCTAAAAAGGATGTAGATGGCGCCCTAATATTTGCATACCAGGTTTCAGATCCGGAGCGTTACGGTGTAGTAGAATTTGATCAGGATAATAAGGTAATTTCAATTGAGGAAAAACCAACTGAACCAAAATCCAACTATGCTGTTCCCGGACTCTATTTCTACGATAATTCAGTAATAGAAATTGCCGAAAACCTAAAACCATCTCCAAGGGGAGAATACGAAATTACCGATGTCAACAAAGCCTACCTCAAAGAGAATAGCTTAAGCGTTGGTATCTTTGGTCGGGGAACCGCTTGGCTCGACACCGGAACATTCACATCTTTGATGCAGGCAGGACAGTTTGTACAGGTAATTGAAGAAAGACAAGGTTTGAAAATCGGCTGTATAGAAGAAGTTGCCTACCGCATGAAATTCATTGATGCAAAACAATTAGAAAAAATAGCACAACCCTTAGTAAAAAGCGGTTACGGAAAGTATTTACTGGAAACCGTGCTAAAGCAAGGAAAAACATATAACCCTAATTAATGAAAACGGCTTTAATAACAGGTATAACCGGGCAAGACGGAGCATATTTAGCCGAATTCTTATTGAAAAAAGGCTATATCGTGCACGGTGTTAAACGCAGAAGTTCGCTCTTTAATACCGATCGTATTGATCACCTCTATCAAGATCCTCACGAAAAGAATCGCCATTTTACCTTGCATTATGGAGATCTGACAGATTCTACCAACCTGATTCGTATCGTTCAGGAAACACAGCCGGATGAAATTTATAATTTAGCCGCTCAAAGCCACGTTCAAGTAAGTTTTGATACACCGGAATATACAGCAAATGTAGATGGCTTAGGAATGCTTCGTCTTTTAGAAGCAGTTCGCATGTTGGGATTGAAAGATAAATGCCGGATTTATCAAGCATCAACGTCTGAGCTTTACGGCCTAGTACAGCAAGTTCCTCAAAGTGAAAGCACCCCATTTTACCCTCGTTCTCCTTATGCCGTGGCGAAATTATATGCTTATTGGATTACCGTAAACTACCGGGAAGCTTATAATATGTATGCCTGCAATGGCATTTTATTTAACCACGAAAGCCCTATTCGCGGCGAAACTTTTGTAACCCGTAAAATAACACGCGCGGTTAGTAAAATCGCATTAGGCTCACAAGATTGTTTATACTTAGGAAACCTTTCTGCACAACGCGACTGGGGGCATGCGAAAGATTATGTAGAAGCCATGTGGTTAATGCTTCAGCAAGAAAAAGCAGAAGACTATGTAATCGCGACCGGCGTAACCACTACTGTACGTGAGTTTGTTAAAAGAAGCTTTGAAGAGGTAGGAATCGAAATTGAGTTTGCAGGTAAAGGTAAAAACGAAAAAGGGGTAGTCATTGATTTCGACGAAACACAAATGGTATCTTTAGGTTTAGATCCTGAAACTGTAAAGATAGGACAAACGGTAGTTCGTGTGGATCCACGTTATTTCCGACCTACCGAGGTGGAGCTATTAATTGGTGACGCATCAAAAGCACTCAAGCAATTAGGGTGGAAACCTAAATACAGTTTGGATGCATTAATTCAAGACATGATGCACTCTGATTTAAAAGAGATGCAGAAAGAAGACTATCTGAAAAAGGGCGGTTTTAGCACCCTGAATTACTTCGAGTAAAGAAGATTCTCTATTTACATTTCGCAGTTGTTTTAATTCATCATTATGGGAAAAATCGTTCAAGTCAACTTAGAAGACCTTCGCTTTTATAGCTACCATGGCTTTTATCCGGAGGAGCAGATACTTGGGAACGAATATTTTGTAAATATTAAAACCTCCTTTGACGGTTCTAAATTAAAGGATGACGAACTTGAAAACACAGTAAATTACGAGCAACTATACTCCATTGCAACAATAGCAATGAAGAATCCAAGAAAGCTTTTGGAAACAGTTGCTGATGAAATACTGGAAAATATTAAACTAAAATTTCAGTATTTAACAAGTATCGAAGTTAGTATCTGCAAAGTAAATCCTCCATTCGGAGGAGATAAGGCTCATGCGAGAGCCGTTATAATATGGAATAAGAAAGATTAAAAATGGAATTCAATCCTATAACTCCTGAAATACTTGCTGAGATAATAAAAGTTACCGGCAGCGAACATACCTATTTCGAAAAAGAAGATCTATTTCGCTTTTCACATGATGAAACGGAGGACCTGCACTTCTATCCGGAGGTTGTAGCACTCCCCAAATCTGCCGAAGAAGTTTCTGAACTTGTAAAAATCTGCTCGATCAATCAAATTCCAATTACACCCAGAGGAGCAGGAACCAGTTTAAGCGGAGGTGCTCTGCCCCTTCATGGCGGATTGGTGATTTGCATGGAACGCATGAACAAGCTGATAGAGATCGATGAAAGAAACTTACAGGCAACAGTAGAAGCAGGACTGATAACTCAGCTTTTGATGACTGCAGTAGAAGAGAAAGGGTTGTTCTATCCAGTAGATCCGGCAAGTAAAGGTTCTTGTTTTATAGGAGGAAATGTTTCCCATAGCAGCGGTGGCCCCCAAGTAGTAAAATACGGCACCATTCGCGAATATATTTTGAATTTACAGGTTGTTTTACCTTCGGGCGAGATTATATGGACAGGCGCCAATACTCTTAAGTTCTCATCCGGATATAATTTAACGCAGTTGTTTATCGGGTCTGAGGGTACCTTAGGAATTGTAACCAAAATTGTAGTAAAACTAATCCCTAAACCAGCAGAGAACATGGTGATGCTCGCTTCTTTTCCAAGCAATGAATCAGCTTGTGAAGCAGTTTCTGCTGTTTTTCGAGCAGGCCAAACTCCCTCTTCCCTTGAATTTATTGAACGCAAAGGAATAGAATGGGTAAAAGAACATGACTCTATCAATTTCAATCTGGCAGACGGTGTTGAAGCTTTCTTACTGATACAGGTGGATGGAGATAACCAGGATTCTCTTTTTCAGCAATGTGAAAAAATAAACATCGTTCTGGAAGAGAATGGCTGCTCTGATGTTTTGCTGGCGGATACCACCAAACAAAAAGACGATCTTTGGAACATGAGACGACTTGTTGCTGTTTCTGTAAAATCCAATTCCATTTATAAGGAGGAAGATACCGTAGTTCCACGTGCAGAGTTACCCAAATTAATAAAGGGTATTAAAGAAATCGGCAAGAAATATGGGTTCGAATCAGTTTGTTATGGTCATGCCGGCGACGGAAACTTACATGTTAACATCATCAAATCTACCATGACGGATGAAGAATGGAATACCATTCTTCCCCATGGAATTACTGAAATCTTTAATCTGACGGTTGCTCTTGGTGGCACCATCTCGGGAGAACATGGTATTGGTTATGTCCAAAAAGGATACCTGCCTTTAAAGTTCTCTCCCACACACATCGATTTAATGAAAGGTATCAAACATGTATTCGATCCGAAAGGTATCATGAATCCAGGAAAGATATTCTAAGCATACCTCATTAGCTTCTATAATTACTTATATTATTCTTATTTTACATACATATTAAATAAAAGAATATGTCTAATATTGGATTAATTATCGAAGAACGAGCTGCTGATATCGGCAATTTTATGGTAGGCAGATTATTACCGTTTCGCAAGAAACGTGCGGTTGGCCCCTTTGTTTTTATTGACCATATGGGTCCAGCAGACTTAAAGGACTATCAAAACTTAGACGTACCTCCACATCCGCATATCGGCCTTTCAACTCTTACCTTTTTATTTGAAGGCGCTATCATGCACAGGGATAGTATCGGAACAGAAATAGAGATTACACCCGGAGCAGTAAATTGGATGACAGCAGGAAAAGGAGTTGTACACTCAGAGCGCACACCTGAAAGCCTGCGAACTTCGGATAAAAGACTGCATGGTTTACA
Source organism: Albibacterium sp. (assembly GCF_035514885.1). Lineage (NCBI taxonomy): Bacteria > Pseudomonadati > Bacteroidota > Sphingobacteriia > Sphingobacteriales > Sphingobacteriaceae > Albibacterium > Albibacterium sp. The sequence goes on from NZ_DATJCH010000008.1 coordinate 24,349, forward strand.
AATATGGGTCGCCCTCCCGAAAGAATTAGAACAATCAGAGCCTTCTTTTGCACATATAGAGGCCAGCCAGATTCCTCAATGGGAACAAGATAACATCAGCATGAAGCTGATTGCCGGTGAAGCCTTCGGCCGGAAGTCGCCTGTTCCTGTTCACAGTCCCTTGTATTTCATAGAAATCAAGAATACAAAAGAAACACAAGTTAACATCGGAGATCACCTTTTCGGAGAAAGTGCTTTATATATTTTAGAAGGTGCGATAAAAAGTGAGGGTAATACCTATGGCGAGAAACAAATTCTAGTAGCAAAAGACAGTAAATTATGCCAGTTTGAGATGACTGAAAACACAACCATCTACATTTTTGGAGGAGAACCTTTCCCAGAAGAGCGTTTTATTTATTGGAACTTCGTGAACTCTGATAAAGCAATTATCGAAAAAGCAAAACAAGACTGGCAGGAACAAAAGTTCCCCAAAGTACCTAATGAAACAGATTTTGTACCCCTACCACAATTTTAAAATTCAACTTTAGAGCATGAACAACGTAACTGCAATAACAGGAAAAGAACACTATAAAACAATAATTAATTCAGCTACAAACAGTATTATCGCTGATGAACCAATTGCATTGGGAGGGCAGAATCTAGGTTTTTCGCCACAAGAACTTTTGGCAAGCTCACTTGCTTCTTGCACCTCGATTACCTTAATCATGTATACTAATCACAAAAAATGGGCGGTAGATGAAGTTAAAGTACATATCTCTCTAGAAAGAGATATAAAAACCAATCACACTGTTTTTCAACGAGAGATTCATGTTTCAGGGCAGCTTGATGAAAAACAAAGAAGTCGCCTAATATCTGTAGCAGATGCTTGTCCGATGCACAAGATATTGATGAATACGATAGATATCTATACGGAAGTAACCTTAGTTACTTAGTTACTTCTAACTTACACTTAACTCATTAATACCTTGCTTTACTCATTAGAGCTTTTAAAGAGCTATTCAAGCGGTATGTCAATGCTTTTTTAGCTAAAATAGCACAGATATAATGTATTAATTATTGATATAAAACAATGTAATGCTTAGTCTTTTATTTAGCTAAGCGGCGTTTTCTTTCTGTTTTTATTTCTTTTAATAGATTCGATATGAAATTTTCATTAAATACATTATTCTTTGTATCCATTACTATGTTCACAGGATCCATGTATTCAGTATGAAGGTAGCCTTCATTGTCAAATACTAATGTATATTCTACTTGAGATGATGGGGACGAATCGGCGTAATTAATTGTAGCTGTACAAGAGCACTTATTGGTTACTTTATCAAAAGAATTTGTAATGATATGTCGAAAAGATAAAAAGTCTACCTCAATATTCTCTGTTGCAAAAGCATAGAATATACTTTCATCTGCCATAATCATTCTGGTCTGTTCTGTTAAATATGCTTTAAAGTCGGACCTATATTCATCTAACCAATTGAATTTATTACCATCATAATCATCTATTGCAAGCTTTAAAGCCAGCTTTTCAACATAATTATACGTTATACCATCTTTCAACAAATTTATGCCATCAGGCATATCACAACTAATTTTTTCTTTTGTTTCACAGGAAACTAAAAAAAAGCAGGTAGCACTTATTATCAATAATTTGAAGTTTTTAATTATTTTAAAAAGGCATAAAAAACTATCTACTTTGTCATTTAGCTTCTTTCCTTCTTTTAGATTTGATCTCATGTTTTAATTTATTAGTAATTTTATCTATTTATTTCTCTATCAGCTCAAGTTCAACTTCTTCCTTTCCTAAGGCACTTCTACCGTGTTTTTAATATATGATTATAATGGTATAAAGATATGAGGAGACTCAGTCAAACGGTGTCAGCATAATAGACCATCTTAAAAAAGACTATCTTTATTTTGTAAAAAAGTTCTAGACCTAGACATCATATAGCCTACTCAATTCTTAATTTTATATACAAACAGGGAGGCTGAAAACTGAATAGAGTAAGCAGAAATAAAGAAATGAATAATATGGCAAATTTCTATTGTGAACATTGTGGATCAAAGTATTCAAGTGTAAGTAGTTTAACAAGTGGTACGTGCCCAAGACACCCAAACGGTCCTAGCAAAGGAAAGCACGAACTTTATGAGGGCAGTGAAAAGCCTCAGTATACATGCAAGTTTTGCGGATCAAAATATTCAAGTATAGTCAGCTTAACAAGTGGTACATGTTCAAGACACCCGAATGGTCCTAGCAAGGGAAAGCATACTCCTGCATTATAAGCATAGTAAATTTCATACATCCTATTTAGATCTGCGATAAATTCTTACAATCTATTTGTATAGAAGTGCTAATTAATGCAATATCCGGAATTCGATGCATGATGAGCCATTGTTCAAAGAGTTCACTCAATAGATAGCAATAGGGATCATCCAATACAGGCATACCTTCTGTCCACCAATCGAATTCCGGTGTATTAAATCTTTCTTTGAGGCCAATTATTCCTAATATATTACTAGAAAAGATCTGACTATGGATAGAATAGATGCTCTTTAACAGGTAAAAATCTAATGAAACTCTTATCGAATAATCCGTATCTTTCATCTTCTTCTCGATTTCTAAAGGATATATATAGTCAGATATTTTTCCCCAAATCTTCTGCTGCTCTAGCTTCAGAGTATCATTTAGTTTATTTAGTCTCGCAAGTTGTACCCGATTGAAGGATTGTAAGTAAGATTTTTCTTTATTTGGACGAACATAAAACAGAATCTGTTCCTTTATTCTTCTTAAATAAACTTCCATTATATGCAAACTCCAAACCGCCAAATGATCTTGTTCCTCGTGTTTTTTGCAATAATAACGGTAAGCTAGTATTCTCAAGCCTTTCAAGAAACTCTCCATCACAACTTGCATCGCTTCTTGTCTATCTTCAAAATGCTTGGCTAGGCCTTCAGCGATCTCAAGTAAGCGGGGCATATATTGAATCAAGAGTTGATTTTTTGCTATTTTACTTCCGGAATTTATTCGCTCTAATAATTCATACTCTTTAGGCAAGCAAAAGTGCTTCTCCAAAAATCCCTTAGTTATTACTCTACTCTTCTCATTCATTTTAGGATTTATTTTTCTCTTAAAAGTTGAAGTCAATTGAAACCGTTTGAGTGTCCAGTTACTTGTTATTAAAAATTTGCACCACTTTGACTACCCCTCCTGGCCTTGTTTCTTCAACGATGCTGCAAAATGTATGCTTATCATAGGGCATCTTATCAAACACAAGAGAATACCCGTTAGAGAACCATTTTTTATAAATAAGTTTTCCATTTATGTGTAGGAAAAACTGATTATCAATAATTTCTTTATGAAAGAACATGGATTTGAATTAAATTATTTACAATCTGAAACCTATTCCTTGTCGGGTCTTTTCACTTCCCCATTTTTCGTTTTCACATAATGCTCTCACACTTGTTATTGTAGGTTTGGCTCCTAATAACACTTCCTCCATTAAGCACTTACGAGCTATATTCTCCATTTCACCTCCGGAAAAATCAAATTGACTGGCAAGAGAGATTGCCTCTTCTTGATTAAGAAAATCTAGCTTATTTTGCCAAATTCGTGCGCCATTTTCAACGGTTGATTTGTCAAATCTTACTTTAAACAAAAATCTACGCTCAAAAGCATTATCAATATTTTCAATCAAATTTGTAGTGGCAAAAAGAATACCTTCAAAGCTTTCCATTTCCTCTAATAAGATGTTTTGTATTGCATTTTCTGTACTAGCGACATTGGAAGAATTTACTGCTTTACGTTTACTAATGAGTCCGTCAGCTTCATTAAAAAGCAGTATAGGGCAAAGCTTTTCTTTCTTCATCAGTATCTTGTATTGTGTAAAAATATCTTTTACAAGTTTTTGACTTTCACCAAACCACATCGATTTGGTCTCAGAAATGTCTACTTTATAAATACTTCTACCTGTTGCTTTTGCTAATTGATAAACACTTTCAGTCTTTCCTGTTCCTGGTAGGCCATACAATAATGTACAAAAACCAATAGGCATACCCTTTTTCATTAATCGCATTTGTAAAGAATCAAATTCTGCTGGATCTAACATTTTACCGATCATATTTATTAATTTCTCCTCTTCTGGATTATAAAAAAGAGCTTTATAATGAAGACTATCTGCGTCGATAATATTAGCCCCATTTTTATTGGCTTGGTTAATGGTAAGTTCTTCTTTTTCTTTTAAGAAATCCACCACTTGTTCTGTTATTTTTGATCTTAAATGATTATTAAACTCACCCATACTTATTTCAATTAGTCCTAGCTTTATCAGCTTGAAATTTCCAGTAGAAATAGCTTGGGTAATTTCTATAATCTTTGACTTTGATTCAAAATAATCTTTGACTGTACAATCAACACCTGTGACGAAATCATTGCTGTTGTTATTTAAACAATCCCATATACTATCCATTAGATAATACATCTCAAAGAAATCTAATTTGAAACCTTTCATCCACTGAATAAATGGCAATCTAGAATTCTGTTCAAGTAAGTTATCAAACTCTTCTAAAAAATCGTAATGGTCAAGGATTCTATCATCTTTCTCATCACTTAATTGATCGAATTCTCCTAATACATCTATTAAACAAACAGGTACTTGTGGCTTTATTAAAAGTTCGTTATTTTGTGAAATAGATTTCAAGATTTCTTTAGGCAATGTAAATCTTAGATTTCTTTCATCATGTCGACTTTGATGACTTCTGGCTAGATACCCCAATTTATAAAGTACTTCGATATCCCTTTCATAATGAAGCAATTCATATGTTTTTAACTTAAAATGAGTGAAAACATTCTGCCAGCTACTATTATCAAATCCTTTAATTACTGCATTTGCAAATAATAAGCTTTGCATGGGGCTAACTTGTAAATAATTGGCTAATAAAGACAGTTCTGTCTTTAACAACTCGAAAAGTTCAGGCTTTAATTTAGATTTTTCTGAAATGATCGTTATTAATTCAATTGTTTCTAATACATTAAATTTTGCCGCCGTCGCTTCCATATCTTTGCTTTTTGGATTTTTATAACGCTTTATTGATTAACAACAAAGATAAGAATGAACCAAGACAAGAGATGTCTGAGTAAACCCTAGCTATAAGTATTTAGTTGTATTGTTCGAATGCTTTTAGGTGGGCTTCTTTTATTTTTATTATCAATGATTCAGGCTCAATCACTTTCATGTTGGCACCAAAAGAGATAAGCTCTTTTAGAAAATCAAACACAACATATACTCTCAAATAAATACGCAACTCCTGGTCATTGTCAATCAATATTTCTTGACTATGGTGCAAGGGTAAGGTTTTTATGTATTTCCCTTGTTCTTTGGTAAAGGACAAGATTACGTCTTCGGGTTCTAAATATTCTAAGTCGGTAATGATTCCATAGCTGTCTCGGAATCTTTCTTTTGGATCAAAATCTGTAGGGTATTTATAATTCTTTTTGGTAATATCAATCTCCTCTAATCTATCTAGAGCAAAGGTTTTAATCTTTTCGTCTTTTAAGTCTTTGGCTATTAAATACCATCTTTTTTTAAACTCTTTAAGCATATATGGATGGGTTTTCTTCAATGAAGGTTCCTCCTGCCAAAATGATTTGTATTGAAAATTAAGCTGACAACGACCTTTTATTGCATGCAATAAACCATGGAAATTCTCCATTCCTAAAGATTTTCCCTCTTCAAAACTTAAGAAATCAGACATTCCTGAACTTAAATTCAAGGTATTGTAAATTTCGAAAGCTTCTAAAGTGCGATTACCTAGTTGACTATTATGATCAGATTCCTTAATAAAATACTTTTTCTTCGAAAAATCAAATTCAATCTGTATTTCAAAGACTGCTAAAATAGCTTCTTTGTCTCTCAAAAGTGTTCGTTCAGACACACGAAGATTAAGCCCTGTAAGTTCCGATTTTCGATCTAAATATTCTTCTATTTCTCTGCGACTTGCTGGTGCTTTTTTTAATATATTAACGATAGTAGTTAATCGTGTCATTTCATCTATTCTTGCCATGCGATCCTTTTTTATAAAGGTAAGCAAGAAGTCAGACAAGACATGTCCGATATAAATAATTAAAATAATATAAGAATGTATCTGGTTGCCTGTTATCGCATCCTTTTTACAAGTTACTATTAATCTTTTCCAAAAACGCTATCATAGCTCATACTATTGCGATTAAAATCAGAAGGAGAAGTTTCTATTCTTACGGTCAACAAAGTCTTGTAATCGGGTCTATAGTAGCCATTTCTGTATTTTAATTTTAGTACTTATCTGCGTCGTAATATGGCGCACCCGACCCTTATGTTTGTTACAAATTATATAATATATGAAGCCGCAACCAAAATTTATAGCTGCTATTTGGATATTCGGTCCGTACAAGAATAAATGAAGTAATCGGTAGGACTTTTCTGACAAGTGAGGCTTACTGGTTTCGCTAGACTAAATCAGCCTGTATAAACAATGTGGCTTTCGATGATATCTAAATAAAAAAGTTACGGATAGAAATTATTAGAGTCAAATGGTTATCTTCATAATCTCAGTTAACATTAAATTTTAAACCAACCAAAAAAAATAAAAGCAAATGAATTTAGCAGCAGAAAAATTATATCACCAAGCTATTGAAAAATGGAAAAATGATGTAGCCGATACATGTGATAACTTAGCAAAAAATTCTTCCTATGATCTTGATTTAGATTTTTATGTATTTCAATCTTCTGTTAGGTTTAATCCTCCATTATTAATAATTGGCGCAAATCCTGGTGGATCGACAAGTTACTCTTTGGCTAATAAAACTAATAATAGATCTAGAAGAACCGGGCTGGATTTGGGTTATGAAGAAAATCAATTTCTAAACAACCCTGCATGGCGTTAAAATTCTTTATGCAACCTTTTATCTGGCGAAAAACTACGTCCAATATTTGAAGATGCAGTTATCACAAATGTCACTTATTTCAATACGAATAAGTTTGAAATGCTAAAAAAGAGAACTGGGGCAAAAGACGCTATTGCTTATTGCCAAAAAGCAAACAAAGAATTAATCAGTATTTTACTGCCGAAAAACATTATCCTTATGGGAAACATTGCATTAAAAGAGCTAACCCCCTTTTTTGACAAACCTATCATTGCAGTTTTAAAGACAAAAGATGAAAAATCTGCACTCATAAGACAAACATCAATTAATGGAATTCCAACTTTTTGGATTCATCACCCATCAATGAACAAAAAATTCAATACTGGAGAGAATTTAGCGCTTAAAAAGAAGAAACTTGAGGATATTGTCGAATATAATTAAGAAATAAAATGCAATTCTCAATTCAACAAGAATTGATTCTTGTTGAATTGAGAAGATCGTCCGCACTTTAATGTTTATGGTATTTATTTTCATATTAAATACCATAAACATTGAAGACATTTTTAGATTCAATTATACAGCTTAATCAAAATAAGCAGATGATTTTCTTTGGTGTATTAATTCGCTATCAATGTCAGTTCTCAGTTCAACAAATATTTTTCTAATTAACTAAGCTTTAATTTCTTTTGAATATCCTGAACATAAGATTTAAATTTCTTATCAGTTTCAATCAAATCTACTACTGTCTGACAAGCATATATCACAGTAGAATGATCGCGACCTCCAAAGAAAGCACCAATCGACTTGAGGGAAGTCTTGGTATAGCTCTTAGCCAGATACATTGAAATCTGACGTGCTTGAACAATCTCACGTTTACGGGTTTTAGATTTAACCATTTCTACAGGCACCTCAAAATAATCACAAACTAACTTCTGGATGTATTCAATTGAGATTTCTTTATGGCTGTTTTTAATAAAGTTCTTCAGCATTGATTTAGCAAGATCTAAATCAATTTCCTTTTTATTAAGTGTAGATTGTGCTAGTAAAGAAACCATTGCACCTTCTAATTCACGGACATTATTATCAATGTTATTGGCAACATACTCAACAACTTCGTAAGGCAATTCAATTCCATCAGAATACATTTTCTTTTGAAGAATGGCCATTCTGGTTTCAAGATCAGGAACTTGCATATCTGCAGAAAGTCCCCATTTAAAACGACTAAGCAGGCGTTCTACCAATCCTGATAAATCTTTTGGTGGTTGATCGGAAGTCAAGATAACTTGCTTTCCTGATTGATGAAGGTGATTGAAGATATGAAAGAAGATATCTTGTGTCTTTTCCTTACCGGCAAAGTTATGTACGTCATCCATAATAATGACATCCATTACCTGATAGAAGTTTACGAAATCATTGATGGTTCTATTCTTTAAAGAGTCAACGAATTGCTGACAGAACTTTTCACAGGAAACGTAGATAACTAATTTATCAGGGAAGTTCTTCTTTATTTCATTTCCAATGGCTTGTACTAAATGGGTTTTACCAAGTCCAACACCTCCATATACCATTAATGGGTTAAAGGATGTACCGCCTGGCTTCTGCGCTACAGCGTAGCCCGCAGAGCGTGCTAAGCGATTACAATCTCCTTCAATGAAGTTGTCAAAGGTGTAGTTCTGATTTAATTGAGGGTTTACCTGTAATTTCTGCAATCCAGGTATAACAAAAGGATTCTTTATATCTCTGTTTAATGCAACAGGTACCGGAATAGATTGTTTATTGCCGGCTGCACCATTTCCATTTGATGGTATATTGGTTGTATAAGGATTACTATTAGATGATTTCTCAACAACTATATTATATTCTAATCTCGCATTTTCTCCAAGTTGTTGTTTAACGGTTTTACGCAGTAGGTTAACATAATGTTCTTCAAGCCATTCGTAGAAAAACAAACTAGGTACTTGTATCGTCAGTACATCCCCTTCTATCTTCAAGGCTTTTATTGGTTCAAACCAAGTACTAAAACTCCGGGCAGGTATGTTATCTTTTATAACCTGAAGGCAATTATTCCATACGTTTATACACGTTTTTTCTATACTCATTTTGTTAATATTCTGATTTACAATACTAGTGGGTGTAAATGTTAATAACCCATCGGAGTACCGAAGGTCTCAAAAAAAATGTATTAAAAAAAGATAAATCTCAACTATTGATTATTTCATTAATAATCAAGTAGATAAGCTTCCATTTCGCTTACAATTCAATCTTTTGAGATTGGATATTTTAATTATTAACATTTGCTTTTTTCACTCTAGGATACAATAAATAATTGGCAAAAATCATTGTATTTTCTGCTTTTTAAGATAGCAATTTTATAGGCAGTTTTCCAAGAAAAAAATACATTTAATTGTAGTTGATTGAATCTCATTATTTTGAAACGGCTAACCTTAAGTAACTCTTCTTTTCCTTAAGGTCTAAACTCTCCGAAAATTCGCCTTAAAACATCCGAAATTTCACCTAAAGTTGCGTAACATTCCACTGCATTCAAAATAAACGGCATTGTATTGCTACCTTCTTTTGCGGCTTGCTCCAAATTGTTTAAGGCATTTTTGACGGCTTCAGCAGAGCGGGAACTTTTTAGAGTTTGCAGTTTTTTAATCTGCAGCTGACGAATATTATCATCAACTCGGAATACTTCTTTTACTGCAAGGGTTTCTTCTGTATACTTATTAACTCCTACTATAATCTGCTCTCCATCTTCTACTGCTCTTTGAAAATCATAAGCAGCCTTTGCAATCTCATCCTGCATGTACCCTTTTTCTATCGCCTTTACCGCCCCACCCATTTCATCAATTCCTTTTATATACTCAAAAGCTGCCGACTCTATCTCGTCGGTTAGAGTTTCAACAAAATAAGACCCTCCGATAGGATCCACAGTATCCACTACTCCGCTTTCAAAAGCAATGATCTGTTGCGTTCTAAGAGCCGTTTTTGCAGCCTCTTCCGTTGGAAGAGAAATAGCTTCATCGTAACCATTGGTATGAATGGATTGAGCACCGCCCAATACAGCTGCCAAAGCTTGATTACTTACCCGAACAATATTATTTAAGGGTTGTTGGGCCGTTAATGTGGAACCACCTGTTTGTGCATGGAAACGCAAAGACTGGGCTTTTTCACTCGTAGCTCCTAGATCGCGGGTTATTTTAGCCCACATTCTGCGTGCTGCTCTGAATTTCGCAATCTCCTCGAAGAAATTATTATGACAGTTAAAGAAGAAAGATATGCGAGAAGCAAAAACATTAATATCTAGTCCTTTCTCAATAGCTGCTTTTAAATAGGCTTTACCATTAGACAGAGTAAAGGCTAATTCCTGAACTGCAGTAGAGCCTGCTTCGCGAATATGATATCCTGATACTGATATAGTATTCCATTTAGGGAGTACCTTGCTGCAATATTCAAAAATATCAGTTATTAAACGCATGGAAGGTGCGGGAGGATAAATATAGGTACCACGAGCGACGTACTCTTTTAAAATATCATTTTGTACGGTGCCTGAAAGCTCACGCAAATCAGCGCCTTGCTTCTTTGCTAAGGCAATATACATAGCCAGTAAAATTGCTGCTGTCGAGTTAATGGTCATGGATGTAGTAATTTTCTCAAGAGCAATACCCTCAAAGAGGAGTTCCATATCTGCCAATGAATCAATTGCAACTCCAACTTTTCCCACTTCGCCATCAGCCATATCATGATCAGAATCATATCCGATTTGAGTAGGTAAATCAAAAGCAACCGACAAGCCTGTTGTTCCCTGGTTTAATAAATAATGATAGCGTTTATTAGATTCTTCTGCTGTTGAGAAACCTGCATATTGGCGCATCGTCCACAAGCGACCTCTATACATGGTCTTTTTAACTCCCCTCGTAAAAGGAAATATCCCGGGAAGCTCTTCCATAGGTTTGCAGGTTTTATAAACCTCCTTTATTTCTATTCCTGAAGATGTTTGCTTTTCCGTGCTCATATTTTTGATTTGATCTTATTAACTCAATAAGGTATTAATGTTTGCATTTAGTCAAAATGCATCTTTGTAAACAAAAATGAACATTTAGCTGTATATTTGTATATAATATAATGAAATATGGTAAATGAAACTTCAACAATAGCTCCGGTAAGTCTTACGGGAGGTGCCGTTAAGGAATTACTAAAATTGAAAGACCAGCAAGAGATCGGTGAAGATTTTGGATTAAGAATTGGCGTAGACGGAGGTGGTTGCTCCGGATTAAATTATGTTTTAGGCTTTGATCAAAAGAAGGACGGCGATTCTGAATTCTTCATCGAAGGAATTCGGGTGTTTATGAATCAAGCCCATGGAATGTACCTGGCAGGAATGCAAATAGATTTTCAAAGCGGATTGAATGCTAGGGGTTTTATTTTTAATAACCCGAACGCAGAATCAACCTGTGGTTGCGGAACTTCTTTTTCAGCATAGTCCATAAAGAGAAATTCTAGAAATCCTAAACCAGGCGTTCTAATATTTTTCACGTATATCCTAATTAATGCGTTATACTTGGCTTAGGCGACCTTTAGACTTTATTCTATTTAGCAATTTATTTATTGCCTGTTGCGCTATGGCACAAGGAGCACTGACTTACATGCTCCTAAAAGCACCCCTTGATTTTACAGTTATTGCTATATTAGGATGTGCCACGCTGTTCTTGTATAACTTTAGTATGATTTTAGCACGTCCTAAAGACCCTGCAAGCTCACCACATCGCCGAGTACATTGGATTTATGCACACTATAAGCTTGTAGTTACTTTAACCGTTTTATCTGCCATTACTTTAATTCCTTTAACCTTGCAATTAAGTATTGGCACTATAACACTCTTGTTCTTTATTGGGCTGCTGGCACTTTCTTATAGCTTTCCGCTTTTTAAAGACAAGACAAAACGTGTAGGCTTAAGGAATTTACCAGGTGCCAAACTGTTTATCATATCAATGGTTTGGGCACTAAGCTGTGTATGTGTGCCTATTATAGAATTAAAAAGTTCTGGAACCTCGGTATCATTGATTGCTCTTTTATTACTAACTACCAAACGCTTCTTATTTGTTACTGCAATTACGATTCCCTTTGATATCCGCGATTTATTTCAGGATAAGCAATATAACCTGAAAACACTCCCTGTAATTTTAGGAGAAAAGAAGTCGGCTTTATTTTGCCAGGCTTTATTAATCGTATATATTGTATTATTACTCATCTTCGTACCCCAGCTCACCCTCGCTATTGCGGGATTAATAGCAGTAACCTTATTAACAGGATGGCTAATCTTTAAATCAAGATGGGAGAAAGATGAATATTATTATTTCTTCTATCTGGATGGGACACTCATACTTCAATTTCTGAGTGTCTTTATCTTACAATATTTTTCAGTTGGTTTTTAAACCAGCTTTGCTATCTTTTCCGCCAGTACTTTGGAGAGTTTAAAATAAGATTCTACAGACCACCCTGCAACATGAGGGGTAAGAATAACATTATCGAAGGTTATCAGCTTTTTATACCAACTCGTTTCGTAAAGTGCAGGAAACTTCTCTATCGGTAGGACATCAAAAGCAGCTGCAACGATCTTATTATTTTCCAAGGCCTCAATCACATCTTCAACATTTGCCACTGGACCTCTTGATCCATTAAGGAATAAAATCTGCTTTTTAAAACGTGATATAAATTCCTTATTTATTAAACTTTTAGTTTCACTCGTTAAAGGCATATGAAGACTTAGCACGTCTGCCTTCTCGAATAACTCATCCATTTGAACCTCTTTTGCATAAGAATCACTGAAGCCCGATTTGTATTTATCATAAGCAAGAACCTCCACATCAAAACCTGATAGTTTTTTAGCCATTGCCTGGCCATTATGTCCATATCCAATAAGTCCAACTGTTTTACCACCTAACTCATTGCCTCTATTTTTTTCTCGCTGCCATAGACCATTTCTCACTTCGTTATTCCCAACCGTAATTTTATTTAATAAGGCTAAAAGCAGCCCCATCATATGCTCAGCCATTGCATCACAGTTCCCTTCTGCAGCTGAAAATAAATGAATGCCTCGCTTTTCAGCATAAGCTTGATCAATGTTATCAATTCCGGATCCGGAACGGCCGATAACTTCCAAATCAGGTGCGGCATCTATCATTTCTTCATCTACTTTAAATTTTGAACGTACTATAAGTCCATTATAATCTTTAATAATAGGAAGCGTTTCTTCTCTGGAAATAGTAGGTCTGTAATCATATTCTATTCCAGCAGCCTGAACCATTTCCATAAAAACAGGGTGGAGATCGTCTACTATTAATAAACGAAGAGGGGTTTTAATTAAGGTATTCATCGTGTTTCTGATATTGCATTTGTAAGAGTAACAAAATCTTGAACGGATAACCGTTCTGCTCGCAATTCAAGAAATGAGTTTTCTTTCATTGCTTCTTTATTAATTAAGGAAGAAAGTGCATTGCGCAATGTTTTCCGACGTTGATTAAATCCAGCTTTAACAACTTGCCAGAATAGTTTTTCATCACAATCTAGTTTCTCAATCTGGTTTCTTTCTAAACGAATAACACCCGATAGAACTTTGGGTGGTGGATTAAAGGCGCCCGCTTTTATGGTAAACAAGTACTCTAGTTTGAAGTAAGCTTGTAAGAACACACTTAATATTCCGTATTCTTTAGTACCGGGGCTTGCTACACAACGTTGTGCTACTTCCTTCTGGAACATACCAACAACTTCAACCACCTGATCACGCTCTTCTAAAACTTTAAATAGAATCTGTGAAGATATATTATAGGGAAAATTGCCAATAATAGCAATCTTTTCATCAAATAGTTTTTTAAAATCCAGGTTTAAGAAATCACCTAGAATTAGTCGGTCTCCTAGTTCAGGGTACTTTTCTTTTAAATACTGGACTGATTCTGCATCGATATCAATTAACCAGGTTGAATACTCTTTCTTCTCTAGCAAAATATCCGACAGGATCCCCATCCCTGGGCCTACTTCCAGAACTTTTTCAAATCGACCTTCATTTTGCAATGCATTAACAATTCTATTTGCCGCATTCTTGTCTGTTAAAAAATGTTGCCCTAGATGTTTTTTTGCGCGAACCGTCATTCAGTAGATGTTAAATTTCATCAAAGGTAATTGAAATTTATAAATCAATAAGACGAATAGACAGCATAATATTGAATTAATCTATCCTTTTTCATACTTTTGGCAATCCTATGTAAAAGATATGAGCGATAAAAAGATAAAAGTCGGTATTTCTATTGGTGATGTAAATGGCATCGGTATGGAAGTCATTATTAAAACATTCGCTGATAATCGTATGCTTGATTTTTGCACACCCATCGTTTATGGGAACACTAAAATAGCTTCTTATTTCCGCAAGAACGTTGGTTTATCTGACTTCAGTTTCAATGTTATCGCTGATGCCGATCACGCCAATGAGAAGAGAGCAAACATTATTAATTGCTGGGAAGAGGATGTGAAGATTACACCGGGTGAAGCAAATGAAACTGGTGGCAAATACGCTTTTATATCTTTAGAGAGTGCGGTAAATGATCTTACCGAAGGGAAAATTGATGCTTTAGTAACAGCACCTATTAATAAGAAATCGATTCAAAGCGAATCTTTTAATTTTCCGGGACATACTGAATATCTGCAATCAAAAGCAGCTACTGAAGAATCTCTCATGTTTATGATAGGTGACGATTTACGTATCGGGGTAGTAACGGGCCATGTTCCTGTAAAAGAAATAGCCCAAAACATTAACCAGGAAACCATTGTCTCTAAATTAGTTTTGATGAATCAGAGTTTAAAGAATGATTTCTGGATTGAGAAGCCTAAAATTGCTGTATTGGCGTTAAATCCTCATGCCGGAGACGACGGTTTAATTGGCATGGAGGAAAAAGAGATTATTGAACCGGCAATAGAAAAGGCCCATGAAGAAGGTGTATTTGCTTTCGGCCCTTATCCCGCAGACGGTTTCTTTGCAGGGAATGCCTATAAAAAATTCGACGCAGTGTTGGCTATGTATCACGATCAAGGTTTAATTCCTTTTAAACATATTGCATTCCATAATGGCATCAACTTTACAGCAGGCTTACCTTTTGTGCGCACCTCTCCTGATCATGGAACTGCATTCGACATTGCAGGTAAAAACATGGCATCTCCGGAGTCTTTTAGAGAAGCAGTCTTTGCCGCAATAACAATTGTAAAACAAAGAAGAGAACAATTGGAGCTATTATCAAATCCATTAAAAGTCAGAAGATTGTCGCGTGATAGAGATTAAGGTATTATTGGATCAAATTCACCCTCTATAAAATTTCAAAAAAAGGTATTACGTAAAATACTTTCACAAGTTATAAATATTCCATAAATTTGCGGGCTCAAATATCGTAGCTTTGAACTATTTACAAAACTATCATATTCCATATACAGGTCTGAAATTAGGTCAGCATGTTTTCGAATATGAGATAGATAAGCGTTTTTTTGATGAATTTGAATACTCTATTGTTAAAGATGGAAGATTAAAATTGTCTGTAACTCTTGATAAGCAAGAGACATTGATGATTGCAAACTTTGACATTAAAGGGTTTATTGACTTGAGTTGTGATTTATGTTTAAGCAGTTTTCCAGCCGAAACAACAATCAACGAGCGAGTTATAATAAAATTCTCTGAACATGAAGAGATAAGTGAAGACACGGAAGAGATATTGGTTTTATCAAAGCGAGATCACGAGTTGGATATATCACCGTTAATATATGAGTATATTAATCTGGCAGCCCCTTTTAACAGTCGCTGCGATGATCCCGGAAATAAATCGACCTGTGATAAAGAGATGATTGACAAGATTAATGATTTGTCAATTGACAATAAAGAGAGTGAACAAAAAAGTACTGACCCACGATGGGAGGCACTAAATAAAATTAAGAAATAATAATTAATAATTTAAACAGAGATGGCACATCCAAAACGCAAGGTTTCTAAGTCAAGAAGAGATAAAAGAAGAACACATTACAAAGCTGTAGCACCTAGTCTTACAACCTGTCAAACAACAGGTACTGTACATTTGCCTCACCGAGCTTATGATGTAGACGGTGTTTTATACTATAATGGCAAAGTTCTTATTGAGAATACTGCACTTGCATAAATTTATTTTTCTAACGTAAGACATCCCCGGGTTCACTAAAAAAGTGTTACCTTGGGATGTTTTTTACTATTTTTAAAAAAATAAATAAAATAGAATGAAGATTGGCTTAGACATTATGGGGGGTGATTTCGCTCCAAAAGCAATTGTTTTAGGAGCCATAGAAGCTCAAAAAGAATTATCGTCAGATCAAAACCTCGTTCTCATCGGTGATAAAGACCAGGCGCATTTAATTATTAAACAAGCAGGTGCTAACCCTGACATGTTTGAATACGTTCATACAACTGAGGCAATCGGGATGAATGAACATCCAACCAAAGCTATTACACACAAACCAAATGCTAGTATATGTTTAGGATTCCAATTACTTAAAGAAGGAAAACTAGACTCTTTTGCCTCTGCAGGAAACACCGGCGCCATGCTGGTAGGTGCTATGTTTAGCGTTAAAAGCATACCAAACCTTAATCGGCCAGCTATTGCATCTAATATTCCAAAAGAGAAGAGTGGCTATGGTATTCTACTTGATGTAGGAGCAAATGCTGATTGTAAAGCTGAAACATTAGTCCAATTTGCCGTTCTAGGCAGTTTGTTTGCAGAACATATTTATAATGTTCCTAACCCCAAAGTAGGTTTGATTAACTTAGGTGAAGAAGAAGAGAAAGGCAATAATCTGACACATGCTGCGTATCCTTTATTCAAAGAAAAAGAAGGTATTAATTTCATTGGAAACATTGAAGGTCGGGATTTATTCAATGATAAAGCCGACGTAATGGTCTGTGATGGATTTGTAGGGAACATCATGCTTAAGCTTGCTGAATCTTTTCATAACTTGGTTGAGGAAAGAAACTTCAAAGACGATTTCTTCGATCGGTTTAACTATGAACAGTACGGGGGAAGCCCAATTTTAGGAGTTAATGCCCCTGTTATTATAGGTCATGGGATATCGAGTCCTAAAGCAATAAAAAACATGATTTTACTATCGCGGCTAATGATTGAATCAAAAATAACCGATAAAATAAGAGCTGCCTTTAATTAAATTTATAAAATAGAAATGTCTAAAATTCGCGCTGCAATAACTGCTGTAAATGGCTATGTTCCTCCCTACATCCTCACCAACCAAGAATTGGAAACGCTTGTCGATACCAACGATGAATGGATTGTTTCACGGACAGGAATTAAAGAACGTCGGATTCTAAAAGATGGTGATAAAGCAACCTCAGATTTAGCTGTACCCGCAGTACAAGGTTTGCTGGAGAAAAGAGGTATATCAGCTAAAGAGATTGACTTAATAATTTTCGCGACAGCAACGCCTGACATGGTATTTCCAGCAACAGCGAATATCTTAGCTGATAAAATTGGTGCTTCGAATGCTTGGGGATACGACCTACAGGCAGCTTGCTCTGGCTTTATATATGCATTAACTACTGGTGCTCAGTTCATTGAATCAGGTCATCATAAAAAGGTATTAATTGTTGGTGGTGATAAAATGTCATCTATTGTAGACTATACAGATCGATCAACCTGCATTCTTTTTGGTGATGGATGTGGTGCAGTTTTACTAGAACCTGATACAGAAGGAAACGGCGTTATAGACTCTGTATTAAAAAGTGACGGAGCAGGCAGAAATTATTTATATCAAAAGGCAGGCGGTTCTTTGAACCCGGCCAGCCATGAAACAGTTGATGCCAGAGAACATTTTATTCATCAGGAAGGCCAACAAGTATTTAAATTTGCGGTCACCAATATGGCAGATGCTGCTGGTGAAATTATGGAACGGAATAACCTTAAGGGAGATGACGTAACCTGGCTGGTACCCCATCAAGCTAATAAGAGAATTATTGATGCTACCGCAAATCGGATGAATATTGGCTCTGAAAAAATCATGATCAACATTCAGAAATACGGAAACACAACAAATGGAACAATTCCTTTATGTTTATGGAATTGGGAAAACCAACTTAAAAAAGGTGATGTTTTGGTTTTAGCCGCTTTTGGTGGTGGATTTACGTGGGGATCTATTTACTTGAAATGGGCTTATTAAAAGCTTATTTACTATATTTAAATATAACATTGTTAAACGATTATAATAAATGACATCAATGGATATTAAACAAATTCAAGATCTAATCAAGTTTGTTGCCAAGTCGGGCGTAAACGAAGTGTCTATAGAAGAACAGGATTTTAAAATCACTATTAAGACAAACAAGGAACCGACGTATGTAAATGCGACTTTACCTTCTGTACAAGCTATACCGGCACCAGTACCAACCCCTGCAGCTGCACCTGCTATTGCAGCAGAGCCAGCTTCACCTTCTGCGCCAACCACTGACGACACATCAAGATTGATCACAATCAAATCTCCGATGATTGGTACGTTCTATCGTTCATCAAGCCCTGACAAGCCTTTGTTTGTAAATGTAGGTGATTCTGTATCTACAGGTGATGTAATCTGTATTATTGAAGCAATGAAGCTTTTCAATGAAATAGAATCAGAGGTGTCTGGAAAAATAGTGAAAGTTCTGGTTGAGAATGCACAGCCTGTTGAATATGATCAGCCTCTATTCTTGGTAGATCCTAATTAACAACAATTGATGAACTCCTGCTATTAAAAGCAAAATAAAACGTATATGTTTAAAAAGATACTTATTGCTAATCGTGGTGAAATTGCACTACGCATTATTAGGACCTGTAGAGAAATGGGCATAAAAAGCGTAGCGGTTTACTCTACTGCTGACCGTGACAGTTTACATGTTCGTTTTGCAGATGAGGCTGTATGTATTGGTCCGCCAACAAGCAAAGACTCCTATTTAAATATCCCCAATATATTATCAGCCGCAGAATTAACAAATGCTGACGCCATTCATCCTGGATATGGCTTCTTATCAGAAAATGCTAAATTTTCTGCTACATGCGAAGAGTATGGTATTAAATTTATCGGTGCAACTGCTGCGCAGATTAACGCAATGGGCGACAAAGCCTCTGCAAAGGAAACAATGCAAAAGGCGGGTGTTCCTACCATACCAGGTTCTAAAGGATTAATTAGAGATATAAAAGAAGGTATAAAAATTGCCAATGAGACTGGCTACCCTGTTATCTTGAAAGCTACTGCTGGTGGTGGCGGAAAAGGAATGCGGATTGTTTGGAAAGATAGCGAATTTGAAAGTGCATGGGATTCTGCTAGACAAGAAGCTGGAGCGTCATTTGGTAATGACGGGCTTTACCTTGAGAAATATATTGAAGATCCACGCCATATTGAAATACAAATTGTTGGTGATCAATTTGGAACTGTTTGTCATTTATCTGAACGTGATTGCTCCATACAAAGAAGACATCAAAAATTAGTTGAAGAAGCTCCTTCTCCTTTCATTACAACTGAATTAAGGAAGAAAATGGGTGATGCAGCTATTTTAGGTGCAAAAGCTGTGAATTATGAAGGTGCGGGAACAATCGAATTCTTAGTTGACAAGCATAGGAATTTCTATTTTATGGAGATGAATACACGGATTCAAGTGGAACATCCTGTAACAGAAGAGGTCATAAACTTTGATTTAATAAAAGAACAAATTAAGGTGGCAAGTGGAGTTCCAATATCCGGAAACAACTATGAACCAACCATGCATGCTATCGAATGCAGAATTAATGCTGAAGATCCGTTTAATAATTTCAGACCGTCACCAGGAACAATCACAAACTTTCATTCACCAGGAGGCCATGGAGTACGAGTAGATACACATGTTTACGCTGGCTATACCATCCCTCCGTATTACGATTCAATGATTGCCAAATTGATCTGTACAGCACAGACCAGAGAAGAAGCTATTTCTACGATGGAACGAGCATTGAGTGAATTTGTAATTGAAGGTGTCAAAACTACCATTCCACTTCATTTACGTTTAATGGCAGACCCTAACTTTAGAGCAGGGAATTTTACAACTAAATTCATGGAAACCTTTGACCTATCTGAATAGCTTTTTGACAGATGATAAATAATTTTAAAATACCATTCTTTATTTTTAGAATGGTATTTTAGCTTTTTAACAATTATGAGCGATACAAATAGTAAAAAACTACTAGATGCTATAAAGCAAAAAGGCAAGAACCTGGAAGCCGAAATGTCCTTTTTTGAACATTTAGAGGTTTTACGATGGCATTTAATTCGTGCAGCTATCGCTGTTTTCGTTTTTATGGCTCTCGCTTTCGTCTTTTATGACTTTATTTTTGATGATCTTATTATGGGACCATTAAGAACTGACTTCTGGACATATAGAATGATGTGCTTAATGGCAGACAGGTTTAGTTTAGGTCCTGACTTCTGTGTAACTGAAATTCCTATTAACCTAATTAATACTGAACTGGCCGGCCAGTTTACTTTACAAATAAACTCATCTCTTCTAATTGGTGTAATGGTTGGTTTCCCTTACATGCTATACGAGATCTGGCGCTTTGTTAAACCGGCACTGTCAGATATCGAACGGAAATCTGCTCGTGGGTTTGTCTTCTTTGCGAGTATGCTTTTCGCCATTGGTGTACTATTCGGCTATTATATAATTTCAGCACTATCAGTAAATTTCTTAGGAAACTTCCAAGTAAGTAATGAAGTTACCAACCAAATAACAATTACTTCTTATCTATCATCCATTGCTACAATTTCATTGGGATCAGGTATCGTTTTTGAGTTACCAATCATTATCTTTATACTATCTAAAATTGGGGTTATGACTCCTCAGTTTATGCGTGCTACCAGACGATATGCTTTTATTGTTATCCTAGTTATAGCAGCAATTGTAACACCGACTCCAGATGTAATTACGATGTTGGCTGTTACTTTCCCATTATTGCTATTATATGAAATCAGTATTATCGTTTCAGAGAACGTACAAAAACGTAAACTAAAAAAAGAAAAAGAATTCTTTAATTCATAAAAAAAATGGACACCTTAAAAAATATTGCAATAGGCGCAGATCACGCGGGATATGAATATAAAGAGGCTCTAAAAAACTATATCCATGAGCTAGGATTCACTTCAAAAGATTTTGGAACACATAGTACCGAATCTGTCGATTATCCTGACTTTGCACATCCCTTGTCAGAAGCAGTAGAGAGCAAAGCTCAAGGATTCGGAATTTTGATTTGTGGAAGTGCGAACGGTGTGGCAATAACGGCCAATAAACATCAGGGAATACGCGCTGCACTTTGTTGGAATAAAGAAGTGGCGGCCCTTGCCAGGCAACATAACAATGCAAATGTAGTATGTATACCAGCAAGGTTTGTAACTATTGAAGAAGCCAAAGAGATCGTTAAAACTTTTCTTTCTACAGCCTATGAAGGAGGGCGCCATGATAATCGGGTAAATAAAATATCCACCTGTTAAGAGTTTCTACTCTATAATAATTAACAATTCCTGCTATGCTTTTAAAAAATCTGATACTTTCATTTATTAGTTTTGGGATACTTTCTAATGCATGTGCACAGAATAACTCCCAAGTAGAAAGGTATGCTAATGAAATTAAAGAAAGTTCTGCAAGAGAACATTTAACGACACTGGCATCGGATGATTTTGAAGGTCGCGATACCGGGAAACCGGGTGGACAGAAAGCAGCTCAATATATAGCTGATGAGTTTAAGAAACTTAATTTATCCGCTCCTGTAAATAACAGTTATTTTCAACCCATAGAATTAACAGAGTCTCAATTCCAGGTTCAAAGTTTTAATGTTAACAATGAAAGCTATCGTGCTGGCCAGGATTTCTTTATGACTGGTTCAGGAAAAGAAACTACCATATCTGTCAATGATATACTCTTTATTGGCTATGGCATTAGCAGCAGCCAGTACGACGATTTAAAAGGCATTGATATAACAAACAAAGTCGTACTAGTGATAAACGAAGGTGAGCCTGTAAATACGAGAGGAATATCATACATCACAGGCAAAAAGCAACTTTCAGATTGGTCAACGCAACCAAACAAAAGACTTCAAGCTATTTTAGCAAAGAACCCGAAGCTAATCCTTGCAGTTTCATCCAATGTCCAGAGCACATTGGATGATATGGGTGAGAGTATCAATAGGTCTAGAATTGTTCTGAAAGAAGACTTCAAAGAGCCTGTGAATACTATCGGTGTCGCACATATTACAGTTGATATTGCCAATCAATTATTAAAACAAGCTGGAATATCACTAACTGACTTAAAGAAGAACATCAATAACGAAGGAGTACCGTCCAGCAAGGTTATACCTACAAACCTATACACTAGTTTTGGAACACATATTAATGACGTTAAATCCCAAAATGTCTTGGGTTACCTGGAAGGATCAGACCTAAAAGATGAGCTAATTGTAATTTCCGCACACTACGATCATGTTGGTGTTTCAAATGGTGAGATTTATAATGGTGCAGATGATGATGCCTCAGGAACTACCGGCGTATTGGAAATGGCGCGTGCGTTTACAAAAAGTAAAGAAGACGGTCATGGACCGAGGCGGAGTATTCTTTTTATGACTGTAACCGGAGAGGAAAAAGGCTTGTTGGGCTCAGATTACTATACCCGCCACCCTATATATCCATTAGAAAATACAGTTTCTAACTTAAATATAGATATGATCGGTCGCATCGATCCTGCACATCAGTCAAATCCAAACTATATCTATTTAATTGGTTCTGACAAGCTAAGCTCTGAATTGCATAAAATCAGTGAGCAGGTAAATGCCGAGCATACACAGTTGAGTCTGGATTATAAATACAATGATCCTAATGATCCCGAAAGAATATATTACCGATCCGATCATTACAATTTTGCTAAAAATAGAATTCCTGTAATTTTCTATTTTAATGGAGTTCATGAAGATTACCACCAACCTACAGATACTGCGGATAAAATAAATTTTGAATTGTTAATTAAACGAACCAAATTAGTGTTTTACACTGCTTGGGAAATAGCCAATCGTGATAAAAGATTGGTAATAGATTCCAATAAAAGATAAGACCATGGCTTCCAATCCAGCTAGTATTTTTCAAACTGAAAGTGAATCAAAAGCATTCGATTTAAATCATAGAAAGATTATCAATTATAATATTGATAAATACAATTCGGCTGTTAAAGTTGGTATCGCACGATTCAATAACCTTGAAAACTCCAAAAGAAAGGGTTATGGGTTAAAGTGGAAGATAATGGAAAACCTGGATAAGTACTTACCTGAGTTTGAAGCAAATTTTCAACGAAAAGGAGGAAAAGTTATCTGGGCCAATGATGAAGAGGAAGCACGACAAGAAATCTGGAAAATACTCCAAGAGGTAAATGCTAAAAAAGTAATTAAGTCGAAATCAATGACCACAGAGGAAGTTGGTTTAAACGAATTTCTTGAAAAAAATGGTGTTGAATCGATCGAAAGTGACCTTGGTGAATACATAGTACAGCTCTTAGGTCAAAAGCCTTATCATATTGTGACTCCCGCTATGCATCTTGATCTGGCAAGCATTGCTAAGCTATTCAACGAAAGATTTAATACTCCGATCGATGCCACTCCAGAGCAGTTAACCTTAAAAGCAAGAGAACTTTTACGAGAAAAATATTTACAGGCTGATGTAGGTATTACAGGCGCAAATTTTCTTATTGCTGACACAGGAAGTATTGCATTAACAGAAAACGAAGGCAATATCAGATTAAGCACTACATTTCCTAAGATACATATTGCAATTGTAGGAATTGAAAAACTAATTCCATCCCTTTTAGATTTAGATCTTTATTGGCCGTTGCTATCAAGCCATGGTACTGGCCAGAATTTAACAGTTTATAATAGCATTATCGGCGGTCCCAGACAGGCAGGAGAAACTGATGGTCCGGAGAAGATGTACGTCGTTTTATTGGATAATGGGCGGACCAATGTGCTAGCCCAAAAAGATCAGCGACAAGCTTTATATTGCATACGCTGCGGAGCTTGTTTAAATGCCTGTCCGATTTATAAGAATATAGGTGGCCACACTTATAATACAACCTATAGCGGACCAATAGGATCAATGATTACACCTCATATGAAAGGCATGGAGGCCTTCAAGCATTTAAGTTATGCATCTAGCCTATGCGGAAAATGCACTGAGGTATGCCCCGTTAAAATCGACATCCACAATATGCTTCTGGCAAATCGAAGAGATGCAGTAAAAGCTGGTTTAAGTCCGACAATGGAGCGCATAGGCTGGAAGGTTTTCTCGAATGTCATAACTCGCAGAAGCCTCGTTGATAAGTTTGGAGGAAAGACCAAGAATTGGTTTCTAAGAAACTTTTTCAGAAAGAATTGGGGAAAGCATAGAGATCTGCCTGTCGTTGCTGAGAAATCATTCAGCAAACAATGGAAGGAAAGAAATCAAGAAAACATATAAATCAAGGCAATATCTTTACCTCTGCCAAAGGGTTGAATAAATAAACCTTTCCACTTGGCCTTTCAATGCAGCGGTATCTTTTCCTTAACTTCGGACCTTTTTCAAAAATTCTGCCTGACGATAACGCAAACAAACGATCTTGTGGAAGATGTTCTAATACTATATGCCCCTCTTTTGCTTTATCATATCGTTGAAGCGCACGGTAAAGATCCAGATCTGTACAGCTTGACGCACTCGGATTTGACAAATAGGAGGAAACAGCGGTTTTAATATCTTCTGGAAAAATCTCTAATGCAAAGAATGGCTGCATCAATTCCTTAAAATTATTTTTCCAAACTAAACTATGCGGTTTAAATCTATTCTTATGCTCATTCCAGGTTTTTAGATGAGCAAACTCATGAACAGTAGTTATTAAAAAAGCATACTCATTAAGATTATTATTAATGGATATCCGATGACCCTTACCTGCATACGGAGGACGATAGTCACCGAATTTACTCTTTCTGCTGCGAGAGATTGTAAACTGACAAGAGTTCTCTGCAATCCATTGTGCAATTATTTGCGCTGCTTCTAAGGGTATATACTTTGCAAGGACTGAAACTCGATCCATTTACCTCAATAACTGATATACGATTAAGCTAGCAAGATAGGCCATCACAGTCATATAGCCAAATTGTATAGCAGGCCATTTCCAGCCATTTGTTTCACGTTTCACCACAGCAATTGTACTTAAACACTGCATCGCGAAAGCATAAAACACCATTAATGAAAAAGCAGTAGCAGTTGTATAAACCTTTGCTCCTGTTACAGGGTCTTTAGCTGCAGACATAATTTCCCTGATATTTGCAGTATCATCGTCAGAACCTTCAACACTATATATTGTCGCCATAGTACCAACGAAAACCTCTCTTGCCGCAACAGAAGTAATTAAAGCAATTCCAATTTTCCAATCAAAACCTAAGGGACGAATTACGGGCTCGATCGTCTTTCCTAGAATACCAACATAAGAATTTTCTAATCTTTCTGCAGACTCCATCCTCTCTAATTCGGCAGCTGGGTAACTATCGACAAGCTCAGGAGATTCGTACTTGGCTGTTATAGTATCCATTCTACTAGGAGGGCCATAACTAGCGGCCACCCATAAGACAATAGAAATTGCTATAATTATTTTACCGACCTCAAGAATAAACGTCATTACTTTATCAAACATGGTAAGGAAAACATTTTTCCATCGTGGTTTACGATAAACAGGCAATTCCATAATAAAATATGATCCTGCTTTACCCTTAACCAAGTGTTTCATTATCCACGCAACAAATACAGCGCCTACGGTGCCCAAAATATATAAACCCAATAAAGTTAGACCTCTCAAATCAAAAAAGCCCCATACTTTATCATCAGGAACGACCAACGATATCAATAAAATATATACAGGAAGACGGGCCGCACAACTTATTAATGGAGTAACCATAATTGTAATTATGCGGTCTTTCCAGTTTTCTATGTTCCTGGTTGCCATAATAGATGGTACGGCACAAGCAAGTCCACCAATCATTGGCACGACAGACTTACCGCTCAGACCTACTTTACGCATCATCTTATCCATTAAAAATGTAATACGAGCCATATAGCCTGTATCTTCAAGAATGGCAATAAAAGCGAAAAGAATGGCAATCTGTGGAATAAAAACGATTACCCCGCCTAAACCGGCAAGTATTCCGTTTAATAATAGATCTGCAAATACTCCGTCAGGCAAATATTGATGCCCTATTTGATCTAGCCAGGCAAATAGACTTTCAATCATCGCCATTGGGTACTCAGCCCATGAGAAAACAGACTGGAAGATTACCAACAAGATCAAAAAGAAAATTGCGAAACCCCAGAATTTATGAGTTAGAACATCGTCAATCTTGTCTGTTAAACTAGGTTTAACATCTTGAGGGGCTATATGAACACACTCTTTTATTAATTTGTCAATATATGTATAACGCCAGATAGTTTCTTCTACTTGCTGGTCTTCAGAATGAAAATCCTGCTCTTGGATAAATCTTCCTAACCTGTCAGATTCATTTTTAGATAAATGTTTGGCTGCCGAATATTGATGAGCTAATAATAGACTAGCGTATTCATTATCGTAGTTAAACTCATCAGATATTCTATCTACTAAGTTCTGAGATGATTGAGGTATAGAGTAAGTCGAAGAATGCACGGCAAAGCTCGGAGCATTAGCAATAGCTTTCTTCAGGTCTTGTATATTTTCATTATTACGAGCACTAATTTTAACAACTTGTACCCCTAATAATTCTGATAGCTTATTAATATCAACAGTTATTTTTTCCTTTTCTGCTAAATCATTCATATTCAGCGCCAAAATCAAGGGAATTCCAAGATCAGCAACTTGAGTATAAAGTAAAAGATTACGCTTTAAATTAGTAACGTCAACAACAACAATCACTAAATCTGGATAGAATTCATTTCTTTTATCAGATAAGATATCAGAAACAATGGCTTCATCTTGTGTTTTAGGATATAAACTGTAGCAACCTGGTAAATCCATGACAGAAACAACCTGATTGTTTTCGAGTTTACAGAATCCCGACTTTTTATCCACCGTAACACCCGGGAAGTTCCCTATTTTCTGATTTAACCCGGTAAGTATATTAAATAATGAGGATTTTCCAGTATTTGGATTTCCTACTAAAGCAACTTTCAAGTCATATGAATTTTAGGTATGTAAAATAACCTTTGAGGCTTCCTCCTTACGTAAGCTCAATTGGTAACCAGAAACTTTAATAGCAATTGGATCTCCCATAGGAGCTATACGTTCGAGACAAACTGATTCACCTGGCAAACATCCCATTTCCATCAATTTAACCGATAATGCCAAATCAGTAAATTCCTTAATTATCCCATGCTGGCCAATTTTCAAATCTGATAGTTTCATAGTTTTTAATTGTTCCCAAAAATACAATTATTTAGACTGATTACAAGTAACAAAATCAATAACTATATAACAATTATTTTTTAACCTTGCTAATACTAAGCACAAGAACCAAATAAGCAAAATAACCCATAGCAATACCCACATGGTCTGCAAAAATATCCCAGTATTCGAAATCCCTATAAGTAAAAAAATATTTCTGAATAAGCTCTGTTGAAATAGCAAAAAGACTACCCACTATAAGAATCAAAATATTGGGTAAATGAAACAAAGTTGGTTCATCATTATTCATAATAGAACCAAAAAACATAAGTACTGTGAAAACAAAAAAGAAACCGGTATGAACTAATTTATCTATTCCAGGAAAGATATCTGGTGAGTTAGAAACATCTGGCATGGGGGATGAAACTAAAAACAATACTAGAATTGCCCAAATAATGGCCCAGATATAATGCTTCATTTTAAAATAACGATTATAAAAACAAAAAAGAGACACAACGAAAACAATGCTGAGTCTCTCAATACTAATATTTAAACGAATAAACTGTAGCCCTATTTGCCAATTAATTCCTTGTAAGAATTTGCAGACAATAATGAATCTACATCCGATGGATCATTTAACTTAACCCGAATCATCCAACCTTCACCATATGGATCTTTATTAACTAGCTCCGGGCTAGCATCTAATTGATCGTTTACAGAAAGAACTGTAGCTTTAACGGGCATAAAAAGATCAGAGACTGTCTTGACTGCTTCAACAGAACCAAAAAGTTCATCCTTGTTGATATCATTCCCAACGGTATCAATATCCACAAAAACAATATCACCTAATTCACTTTGTGCAAATTCAGTGATACCAATAATAGCTTCATCTCCTTCAACACGAATCCACTCGTGATCTCTTGTGTATTTTAATTCTTCGGGAAAATTCATAATCTTTCTATTTTTATTCAAATTTATAATTCTAAATGACAATTAACAGAAATATAATAAAATAATCGCTACAGTTTCTTTAACGCTTGTTTTATTAGGTTCTCTACATTAATTGTATTATCCGCCATATAAATACTCTGTAATACCTTCTCCGCTTTGATTTTAACAAATCCTAACATTACTAACGCAGAGAGTGCTTCATCTAAAACAGTCTGGTTTCTAGGTACATTGATCAACGTATCAGGACCTTCTTTCCTCAACTTATCCTGAAGTTCCAAAATCATGCGCTGAGCGCTCTTTGGCCCAATCCCTTTAATCCGTTGAATTAAATCTACATTCCCCTGAATGATGGCATTTTGTATTTCTGTAGGTGTTATAGACGACAATATCATACGGGCAGTGTTAGCACCAATGCCCGAAACAGATAAAAGATGTAAAAAAAGTCTCCTTTCACCCTCTTCATAAAAACCGTAAAGCGTATGAGAATCTTCCCTTACCTGGAAACTAATATAAAGTTTACAATGCTCATCAGCCTTAATCTGTTCATAAGTATTTAATGAAATAACAATATGATACCCAATCCCTCCAACATCTAGAACAACATGAGTTGGTCCTTTATAAACTAACTTACCGCTTAAATAATCATACATAATCTATTAATAAGAATTATTTTGGAACAACGTTTACACTCAAACCTGCTTTTTACGAGATTGGACATCAACCACTGCAATGGTAATCATATTCACAATTTCTCTAACGGAACTATCTAATTGTAAAACATGCACAGGCTTATTCATACCCAATAAGATCGGTCCAACAGCTTCCGCATCTCCCAGCTCCTGTAAGAGCTTATAAGCAATGTTTCCTGACTCAAGATTTGGAAAAACCAGGGTATTCGCGGCTTGTCCGGTAAGATTACTAAATGGAAAATTATCAGTAAGCATCTCATTGTTGATTGCAAAATTACCCTGCATTTCTCCATCAACAACTATATCCGGGTATTCTTCATGAAGTTTCTTAACTACCTCACGGGTTTTTAAAGGAACTACACCATCGCTGGAACCGAAGTTACTATAAGATAAAAGAGCTAAACGGGGTTTAACATTAAATCGTTTAACGGCCTTATTAAGCAATACGCTTATATCAACCAATTCATCAACAGAAGGATTTTCATTGATGGTAGTATCACCAAAGAAAACAGGACCCTTCTTAGTTAACATCATATACATGCCTGCAACGCGGCTTCCTGGCTGAGTTCCAATTACCTGCAAAGCTGGTCGAATGGCAGTAATATAGTTTTTTGTTAAACCGGAAATTAGTGTATCTGCTTCGCCAAATTCCACCATACATGCAGCAAAGTAATTACGGTCAAGCATTAATTTACGAGCTCCTGCTTCTGTTATTCCCCTTCGCTGCCGTTTTTTAAACAGAAACTGAACATATTTATTAAATCGTTCTGTCTCTTGCTCTTCAAATGGATCGATGATTTGAATGTCTTCAATATCCAATGCATTATCTCTAATTAGTCGGGCAATTTTATCGCGATTACCTAAAAGTATTGGTTTTGCAACACCTTCTTCCTTAACAATCTGGACAGCTTTTAGAATTTTATAACTATCTGCCTCGGTAAAAACTACTCGTTTAGGATCGTTTTTAGCAGCAGTTGTCAGATCACGGATAATCCGATCATCTAAGCCTAAACGATTGCGCAACTCTATAACATACGAGTTCCAATCTTCAATTGGCTTTTGAGAAACACCCGTTTCCATTGCTGCCTTAGCAACTGCGGGTGCAACCGAAGTAATTAAACGGGGGTCAGTGGGTTTAGGAATGATATAATCCTTTCCAAATTTTAAACTGTTATCCCCATAAGTTTGATTTACTGAATCAGGAACAGTTTTCTTTGCCAAATCTGCAATTGCATAAACTGCTGCAATCTTCATTTCTTCATTAATTCCAGTAGCTCGAACATCCAGCGCACCTCGAAAGATATATGGAAACCCAAGTACATTATTAACCTGATTAGGAAAATCAGAGCGACCTGTAGCCATAATTATATCTGAGCGAGTATTAATAGCTAGTTCATAATCGATTTCAGGCTTTGGATTGGCCATCGCAAAAACAATGGGATTTTTATTCATAGATTTTAACATGGATGCAGAAACCACATCGGCAGCAGATAATCCAATAAAGACATCAGCATCTTTCATTGCCTCTTCCAACGTATGAATATCACGGCTAGTAGCAAACTGAGCCTTTGTTGGTTCCAGATTCGAACGATCAGCCCGAATTACCCCCGAACGATCCACCATTACTATATTCTCTATTTTTGCTCCCAACGACATATATATCTTTGTACAAGATACTGCTGCAGCTCCAGCACCGTTCACAACAATCTTTGCTTTCTCTAATTTCTTTTTTTGTATTTCACATGCATTAATCAAGGCTGCCCCAGAAATTATTGCTGTACCATGCTGGTCATCATGCATAACCGGGATAGACATCACCTCTTTTAACCTTCTCTCAATCTCAAAGCATTCGGGAGCTTTTATATCTTCTAAATTGATTCCGCCAAATGTAGGTTCCAATGCTCTGACAATATTTACAAACTCATCCACATTTTTTGTATCTAACTCAAGGTCAAACACGTCGATATCAGCAAAGATTTTAAAGAGTAAACCCTTTCCTTCCATTACTGGTTTTCCTGCATCTGGTCCAATATCACCCAAGCCAAGAACCGAGGTACCATTACTTATTACAGCCACCAGGTTCCCTTTTGCCGTATATTTATAAGCATCACCTTTGTTTTCTGCAATCTTTAAGCATGGTTCTGCAACACCCGGAGAATAAGCTAATGACAGATCGCGTTGAGAATTCGTTGGCTTAGTTGGAATTACTTCAATTTTCCCAGGCCTTCCCTTACTATGGTAGTTAAGGGCATCCTGCTTTTGATTTTCTTTCCTCATTTTAGTGATATTTTATTTACTAGATTAACAAAGGTATAAGAAATAACCTCAAATAGGGTGACTGGGAGATAATAATGCATGCTGAGAAGCGACTTTAAAATCACGGTACACGCGACTAATATCTGTGTTTGTAAAAACTACTTTCATTCCAGCATAAGGATATAAAGTATCTACCAGTTGCCGGGCAGACTTAGCAGTAATCGCAATAGACTCGCTAAACTTATTGCTTAGGTCAGAAGGTATTTCTCTTTCTAAACAAACAATTTCCCATATTTCATCCAAAATCAAAAAAACGTTTTCTCTGTTGCTTAGAAACGCAGACAGGCTTTCATCTAACACTTCTTTGAATCCTATATGATCTGACAACCTGATTCCTGATTCTTTATCTTTATTACTCAGAATCTTTTCTTCTGCATACTCCCGCACTAATTCATAAAAATGAATTGCCAGACCACTTGCCATCACTAACATATTAATTTCTGCCAAAAGCATAAATGGAAATCTATATAAAACAGAGTTAACAGTTGGAGAGGGCTTTTGCAAATTAAACTGATAGTTCTCAGGCACCCAAACATTACTTACTTGAAAATCACAACTCGAAGTAGCTTTCATACCAAAAACATTCCAAGTATCAATCACCGTAACATCCTTAGCCGGTACAAGAAAAGAAGCAAATTCATCTGTTTCAGAATCTACCAATTGAGCATTCAATGAAAAATAATTAGCATGCGCCGAACCGCTTGCATATTTCCAATATCCATTGATTACATACCCATCATCCTTTATCTTGGCAGTACCCATAACTGCACCACTGCCTGCCACACAAGTCTTCTCACTTTTAAAGATTTCAGATGCAGCACCCTGATCCATAAAACCAGCAAACATATTAGCTCCTGCACCTAGATTCACATTCCACGCGAAGCTCCCATCAATCGCGGCCAGCTCTTCCATCAGGTTGGCAAACTCAGGAAGTGACATTTCTGCACCGCCCAGATTTTTGGGCACCAAAAGATGAAACCATCTATTTTGATAAATAATATCTAACTGTTTAGGAGTTAGCTTACCTAACTTTTCTGCCACCAAAGCTTCCTTATATAAGGTATTCTTCTGGACAATATCTACTCTATTAAAAACGTGCGTCATCCTTATCAAATTATGTGCATTGGCCCTATCTTCCGAACCTTTTCTTCCTAAAAACTAAACGTTAATTTGCTTACCTTTGCACCCATAAATAAATCTCGGTTTTTTAGCTTTCAGAGACGAATTTATTATAAAAATATTCTCTTTAATGAAAATAGATATCAATTTCCAAGAGAAGTTTGAAAAGAGACATATATCTGTCCGCGAATCAGACCTTCCAACTATGCTGCAAACTGTAAATGTAGCATCATTAGATGAACTAATAGAAAAAACTGTACCAGCTAATATTCGTCTAAAAAACACTCTAGATCTTCCACCAGCTTTGAGCGAGGTAGAATATTTAAAGAAAATGAAGCAAGTGGCTTCAAAAAACTCAGTGTTCAAATCGTACATCGGTCAAGGCTATTATGATGTCAATACACCTACCGTAATTCTTCGAAATGTATTAGAGAATCCAGGTTGGTATACCCAATACACTCCTTATCAAGCAGAGATTGCCCAGGGACGTTTACAGGCTCTCCTTAATTTCCAAACAGCAGTTATCGATTTAACCGGAATGGAGATTGCAAATGCCTCATTATTAGATGAAGCTACCGCAGCAGCCGAAGCCATGTTTATGCAATACAACTTGCGTAAAAACAAAGATGCTAATACATTCTTTGTTTCAGAAGATATCTTCCCACAAACATTAGATGTTTTACACACACGTTCTGAATCATATGGCATCAAATTAAAGATTGGAAACCACCAAAATATAGAATTTACTGAAGATATATTTGGTGCGATTGTACAATATCCAGCAGCTACAGGTGAAGTCTTCGACTATAAAACATTTGCTGATACATTACACAGTAAGAGCATAACCTTAGGTGTAATTGCTGATATTATGAGCCTCGCCCTTTTAACTCCTCCAGGAGAATGGGGTGCCGACGTAATAGTAGGTTCTACACAGCGTTTTGGTATACCCATGGGCTTTGGAGGACCGCATGCAGCTTATTTCGCTACAAAAGACTCTTATAAACGAAATATACCTGGTCGTATTATTGGTGTTACCATTGATGCGGAAAACAATTATGCTCTGAGAATGGCATTGCAAACTCGTGAGCAACATATCCGCCGAGACAAAGCATCCTCTAATATATGCACAGCTCAAGCATTATTAGCCATCATGGCAGGGTTCTATACCGTATATCATGGTCCGGAAGGAATAAAAAAGATAGCTAACAGAATTCATAGCATTACTGCTTTATTAGTTAAAGCTTTAACAGAATTAGGTTATAAAATTGAAAATCAAACCTTCTTTGATACAATTTCAGTACAGGCAGGCGATTTAATAGACGCTATACACGCAGAATCTATTAATCAGGAAATAAACCTTAGGTACGACAGTTCAACTATTGTTGGAATTTCCATCGATGAAACAACGACGATTGAAGACATTAAAAACCTAATAAAAGTCTTTGCAAAAGTGAAAGGCAAGGGCAATAATGAGGTAGATATTCAGAGCTTGGCAGAAAACCTAAGTTCTGGTATTCCAAATTCTTTACAAAGAGACTCATCTTTCCTTACCCACCCCATCTTTAATTCTTATCATTCAGAGCATGAAATGCTCCGTTATATAAAATCGTTGGAGGCAAAAGATTTATCTCTATGCCATTCCATGATCCCTTTAGGATCCTGTACCATGAAGCTTAATGCGAGTACCGAAATGATTCCTTTAACATGGAAAGAATTTGGCGATTTGCATCCATTTGCTCCTTCAGATCAAACTGGTGGATACATGCAGTTATTTGATGAATTAAATCATTGGTTATGTGAAATAACCGGATTTAAAAGAATGAGCTTTCAACCAAATTCCGGAGCACAGGGAGAGTATGCGGGCCTAATGGTTATTAAAGCCTATCATAACTATAATGGACAAAGTCAGCGTAACGTTGTCCTTATTCCAGCTTCGGCTCATGGCACCAATCCTGCATCAGCAGCAATGGCGGGATTAGATATTGTTATTGTGAAGTGTGATGAAAAAGGCAACATTGATATAACCGATTTAAAAAACCAAGCAGAAAAACACAAAGACAATCTATCCTGTTTAATGGTTACCTATCCATCGACACATGGTGTTTTTGAAGAAGCTATCATTGAAATATGTGAAACTATCCATGCTAATGGCGGACAGGTTTACATGGATGGTGCAAATATGAATGCTCAGGTAGGACTCACTAGTCCTGGCTTTATTGGGGCAGATGTATGCCATTTAAATTTGCATAAAACCTTTTGCATTCCTCATGGTGGGGGAGGACCAGGAATGGGACCAATTGGAGTTGCTGAACATCTTGTCAATTTCTTGCCGGGCCATTCGGTAATAAAGCTTGAAGGATCTCATTCCATCAATGCAGTGTCATCTGCACCTTGGGGCTCTGCATCAATCTTAGGTATTTCACATGCTTATATTGCTATGATGGGTCAAGAAGGATTGACCAATGCGACTAGATATGCAATATTGAATGCTAATTATATCAAAGCTCGTTTAGAAAACGATTATCCTATATTATATTCAGGTGCAAACGACACATGTGCTCATGAAATGATATTAGATTGCCGTTCCTTTAAGTCTGTTGGGATTGAAGTTACAGATATAGCAAAACGATTGATGGATTATGGGTTCCATGCTCCAACTGTTTCGTTCCCGGTAGCAGGCACATTAATGATAGAGCCTACTGAGTCAGAATCTAAAGCAGAGATTGATCGTTTTTGCGATGCTCTATTAGCTATTCGTAAAGAAATTGCGACTATAGAAAATGGAGAAGCTGACAAAACGAATAATATATTAAAAAATGCTCCTCATACCGTACAAGCTGTTAGTGCAGAAGAATGGAAACACTCGTACTCGCGTGAAGAAGCAGCATTTCCATTAGATTATTTGCGCACAAGCAAATTCTGGCCATCGATAAGTCGCGTCAATGATCCATATGGCGATCGAACCTTAGTTTGTTCTTGTCCTCCAATAGAATCATATACAGATTAAATAATACGATTAGATTAAAACAAAAAAGCTATAGATAATTCTATAGCTTTTTTT
Source organism: Albibacterium sp. (assembly GCF_035514885.1). Classification (NCBI taxonomy): domain Bacteria; kingdom Pseudomonadati; phylum Bacteroidota; class Sphingobacteriia; order Sphingobacteriales; family Sphingobacteriaceae; genus Albibacterium; species Albibacterium sp. The sequence goes on from NZ_DATJCH010000008.1 coordinate 59,859, forward strand.
GTATGGACTAATTACCTATTAATCTTCTGATTTCTCTAGCTTCTCGTCAAGTTTCTCGCCTGTAACTTCCAAACGGATTTTGTTTTCAAGCTCATCCATAAGATCCGGGTTGTCCAATAAAAGCTTTTTGACAGCATCTCTTCCTTGTCCAAGTCTGGTATCACCATAGCTAAACCATGAACCTGCCTTCTTAATAATATTAAAATCGACACCAAGATCTATGATTTCCCCAACCTTAGAGATACCCTCTCCGAACATAATATCAAATTCAGCAATACGGAATGGAGGAGCTACTTTATTTTTAACAATCTTTACCTTAACTCTATTTCCTGACACCTCATCAGAATCCTTAATCTGTGATACTCTCCTAATGTCCAGTCTTACAGAAGCATAAAACTTCAGTGCATTTCCCCCTGTAGTTGTTTCAGGATTACCGAACATGACACCAATCTTTTCACGTAATTGATTAATAAAAATACAGCAACAATTCGTTTTAGCAATCGTACCTGTTAGCTTTCGTAACGCCTGAGACATCAATCGAGCTTGTAAACCCATTTTAGAATCACCCATCTCACCCTCAATCTCTGCTCTTGGTACCAAAGCTGCAACGGAGTCAATAACAATAACATCGATCGCTCCAGAGCGAATTAAATTATCTGCTATTTCAAGTGCCTGCTCTCCATTATCAGGTTGAGCAATTAATAGATTCTCTACATCAACACCTAATTTACTAGCATAGTATTTATCAAAAGCATGTTCTGCATCAATAAAAGCGGCTACGCCTCCCTTTTTCTGTGCCTCAGCAATGATATGGGTTGCTAAAGTTGTCTTACCAGACGACTCCGGACCGTATATCTCTACAACACGTCCCTTAGGTACGCCTCCAATTCCCAAAGCGATATCAAGCCCCAGCGAACCTGTTGATATCGAATCAATCGGTTCAACTACAGAATCGCCTAATTTCATTACGGCACCCTTGCCATAAGATTTTTCTAATTTATCCAGTGTAAGCTGTAATGCTTTTAATTTTTCAGACTTCTCATTCATAATCAATACCTAATAAAAAATATAACGAATAGTTTAACCATTTAGGCTACTAATAATATTAGCCAATAATACAACAAATAAATCAAAAAAGGAAATAATGCTAATATATTTATACTTTGAGCACATTCAATACATTCTTCTCATAATAGCGACAAAAAGATGTTAATGGGCATATCTCACATTTAGGCCTTCTTGCAACACAAATGTACCTTCCATGCAGTATCAACCAATGATGAGCGAGGTATATGGTATCCTTGGGTAGATTTTTAACCAAGTCTTTCTCTACAGCCAAAACCGTTTTTCCATTTGTAAGCCCAATTCTCCTTGACACTCTAAACACATGCGTATCCACAGCCATTGTTGGCATATTAAAGATTACAGATGAAATTACGTTGGCAGTTTTCCTCCCTACTCCTGGCAAACGCATCAGCTCTTCAGTTGTATTAGGAATAACTCCGTTGAATTCCTCCAGCAACACCTTGGCCATTCCAACCAAATGTTTAGCTTTATTATTGGGATAGCTTATACTTTTAATATAATCAAATACAATATCTGAAGTAGTATTTGCTAATATTGCAGGTGTAGGAAAGCGCTCAAATAAAGCTGGTGTTACCATATTAACCCGCTTATCTGTACATTGAGCAGATAAGATAACGGCTATTAGAAGTTGAAAAGGATTGTTATAATGCAACTCTGTTTCAGCATTAGGCTGATGTTCAGAAAAGTATTTTACAAACGCATTATACCTATCTTTTTTAAGCATAAACAAAGATATGGATAAGTGTACGCATTCTTTAAGGTCAGTTAAACATTCCTTTTTGCGAATTCCAGAATTTCATCAATAATTTGTTTTCTGGGATTAATTAGCTCTTTATCTAATAAATCTGCTAAATTTCTTTCAAAAGAATCATCACTATTAACCCACATATGCTTTGGAATGAACTTGGCCTTTTGCTTAGATTTAAATTTCATTAACTTTGGAGTAGACGTTTCATCCATATGCATAAGATTATATTTTAGAATATATATAACGTCACAGTCAGCACGTTAGTATTGCTTATCTGCGAATTAAACAATTCCTTTTAATTTTATTTCTTTTTCTTATATAGTTTTTCTGCCAACTCTATAGCATTATACGCATTCACAACCCCTCCACTTATACTTATATCGCTTAGAAGAACCCTTCTATTAGCACCGCGTTCATTAATCCGCACTTTATCTTCTGTTACAACTACCGATTGCATAATAATATCTTTCACTTCAATTGCACTAAACTTGGGAAAATAGGAACGAATAAGTGCAGCTAAACCCGCTACTACCGGTGAAGCCATGCTTGTACCACTTTGTTCTTTATATAAAGAACCAGGCATTGATGAATAAATATCAACACCAGGAGCAAATACATCAACACTGCGTTTACCGTAATTCGAGAAAGATGCAATAAGATTATTCTTTTCCCATGAAGTTGCTCCAACCTCAAGCCACGCTTCACCTTCGCCTTGGTTGATACCTAAACTATCTACATAACGGCGATTTGGAAAGTTAGGAACGTTATCAATATTAGCACCGTCATTTCCAGCAGCGTGTACTAGCAATACATCCTTATCCATTGCATATTTAACTGCTTCATCTACAATCTGCTTATTCTTCACATAGCCTTTACCAAAGCTCATATTTATTACCTTTGCTCCATTATCTGTAGCATATCGGATTGCATTGGCTATATCTTTATCACGCTCATCTCCATCGGGTACCATCCTCACACCCATTATCTGCACATTGTTTGCAACACCTTGTAGTCCCAGTCCATTATCGCGTACCGCACCAATAATACCAGCAACATGAGTCCCATGTCCTGCATCGGGGCCTTCTACATCCGGGTTTCCATAATTATGATCGCTATAATCCTCATAATCATCTCCTACAATGCTGCGAGAATCATAAGCCATATTAAGATGGTATTTCACTTGATTCGTATAATAATCAAATCCTTCCATGAAATCTTTATAAAAAGCTTCAAAGTCAGTTCCATCATTCATGGCATCCTTAATAATTCGGATAGCTCTGGCCTCATCTCTATCTTTAGCCTTATACTGATTAATAGCATCTTTCGATGGATTTTTATCACCGATGGAAACTACTATACTATCCAACTTCTCCTTTAAACTTCTGTAGTTAAGCTCTCCCATTTGAGCTCTTTGAAGTCTATTCATATAATCAGTAACCATTTTCTGATATTCCTGAAACTCACGCTTCCCTGATTCAGAAAGAGGAGTAGATGGCAATACTGAAATATATTTAGGCTGAAGATCTCTTAATAAACGGGTAACTTCTAGATTATCATATCGTACATTCTCTCCATCAGCATTTCCAAGATAATTCCAACCATGAATATCATCAATATATCCATTTCCATCATCATCAATCCCATTACCTGGAATTTCATCTTTATTAACCCACATTACCGACTTCAAGTCTTCATGATCAGCTTGAACACCACCATCTAAAACAGCAACGATAACTGTAGTACTAGGTTTATTTTTAAGAAGTTTATTATATGCCTTTTCTGTGCTTATACCAAAAACCCCATCATCCTTTAGATCTAAATTCTGCCAATTTGGTTTTCCAGCCTTATACTCTTGTGAAAACGCAAAAAAAGAAATAAAACTTAAACCTAAAATCGGCAATACCTTCTTAAAATTCATATTCAATTATTTATCTGATTAACAAATATAAAATAATATTAATTAATACGAGATTATTAAGATGCACAAAACATTCCGAATTTTTACAATCGTGAAAGAAGCTAACAGGATATAAAACAGTTTACTACACATTTATTCTTCACCAAAAAAGGGTCTAAAAGCAAAAAACCCTGTCTCGTAATTGAGACAGGGTTCCTGTAAGATTGGGCGCCGACCTACTCTCCCACCTGTTACGGCAGTACCATCGGCTCTGGCGGGCTTAACTTCTCTGTTCGGTATGG
>NZ_DATJCH010000009.1:0-30155 GCF_035514885.1 Albibacterium sp.
GGAAGCCCCTCTTCGATTTCTTTTACGATTTGCTTTGCAAATCGAGCACCAAATTTACGATGCGGTTTCTTGCCTTGCGGCGTTTCATTCCTTTCCATACTACTCGGTTAGAGTGTATAGCTTTTTTAGGAACGAGACAAAGCTTCGTACCTGCTAACCATTAATTCCAATGAATATTTATTATTATTTAAAGAGATTATTAAACACAAAAAAGCCTAAAGTTTTCACTTTAGGCTTTTAAATAGGATGAATATTTCTAAGGATTAATCTCCCAGATGACTGTGGAATACATTGTCGTAAATACTTTTTGCATGAGCAGTTGTATCATACATTTGATCGTCAACAACATTTCCTGAAGAGGTTACTACTCCCAAGTATGAGAATTCTGTTTCTGAGGTTGCCATCGACTCAATAAAGGCAGCTTGTTGCTCTGGTTTTACAGATACTACTACCCTTCCCTGTCCTTCACCGAATAAGAATGCATCTTTTCTGATTTCACTGTCCGTTGCAATTGCAAATCCAAAACCTCTTGGCATCGCAGATTCTAATAATGCGATATAAAGTCCACCATCAGATACATCATGAGCAGAAGCGATTAATTTACCAGCAATTAACTGCTTTATTGTTTGGTGCAAGGTATATTCCTTTTCTATATCAAAATAAGGTGCCGGAGAAGCATCAATTTTATGATAAGATGCAAGGTATTCTGAAGAAGCGATATCGTTGGTTGATTCACCGATTAAGTAAATCAGATCGTCAGTAGCTTTAAAATCCAATGTCATCATATCTGCAGCGTTTTCTAAAACACCCAGCATTCCAATGGTTGGTGTTGGGAAAACAGCACCTTCATCAGACGATTGATTATAAAAACTAACGTTACCACCTGTTACAGGAGTTTCAAATTTCAAACAAGCTTCGCTCATTCCTTTGATAGCACTTACGAACTGCCAGTAAACTTCCGGATTATAAGGGTTACCAAAGTTTAAGCAGTTTGTAATAGCTGAAGGCTCACCACCTGCACATACAATATTACGAGCTGCTTCAGCAACTGCAATAGCTGTTCCTACATGAGGATCGGCGTATACGTAGCGTGCATTACAATCAACTGTTAGCGCGATTGCCTTATTAGTACCTTTTACGGCTACTACTGCAGCATCACTCGGACGGTTATCTGTCATGGTGGCTGTTCCAACCATTGAATCGTACTGATCGGCTACCCAACGCTTAGATGCAATATTTGGATGCGCAATTAGATGCTGAGCAACTTCGCGTAAATCTTCAGGAAGTGGCACATCGTCTATATTAAATTTCTTGAATTCTTGGAAATAGGCAGGCTCTTTATACTCTCGGTGATATACCGGAGCTCCGCCTCCTAATACTAAATCGTCAGCAGGAACATCAGCCACCAGCTCACCATTAGCATAATATTGTAAGCGTTCGGTATCGGTTACTTCTCCGATAATGGCACAATTTAAGTCCCATTTATCAAAAACAGCCTCTACTAAAGCTTCTTTACCTTTCTCTACAACAATCAGCATACGCTCTTGCGACTCAGATAGCAAGATTTCGTAAGGCTTCATATTTTCCTGGCGAACAGGTACCTTATCTAAATCAATACGCATACCGTGCTTACCTTTTGCAGACATTTCTGAGTTTGAGCAGATAATACCTGCTGCACCCATATCCTGCATACCGATAACAGCACCTGTTTTTATCACTTCAAGTGAAGCTTCTAAAAGTAATTTTTCTTGGAATGGATCTCCTACCTGTACAGCAGGCAAATCGTTGACAGAATCTTCTGTAATATCTTTGGATGCAAATGCTGCCCCATGAATACCGTCTTTTCCAGTAGCAGAACCAACAATATAAACGGGGTTTCCGACTCCATAAGAAGTTGCGGAAACGGTTTCTCCTGCTTTTACAATACCTGCCGACATGGCATTTACCAATGGGTTAATTTGATAACAATCATCAAAGAACACCTCACCACCAACAGTTGGAACGCCAAAAGCATTTCCATAATCGCCAATTCCTTTAACTACACCTTTTATTAACCACTTGGTACGATCATTTTCAATATTACCAAAGCGAAGTGAATTCAATTGGGCTATCGGACGTGCACCCATGGTAAAGATATCTCGGTTTATACCTCCAACGCCGGTTGCAGCACCTTGATAAGGTTCTAAAGCTGACGGATGGTTATGCGATTCAATCTTGAAGCAGCAACCCAAACCATCACCGATGTCTACTAAACCTGCATTTTCTTCACCGGCTTCAGCCATCAAGTGAGGACCTTTATTTGGTAATTTTTTCAACCAAACAATAGAGTTTTTATAAGAGCAGTGTTCACTCCACATGACAGAGAATATAGATAATTCTGTAAAGTTGGGAGTGCGCCCTAAAATTTCCTTAATGCGATCGTATTCTTCAGGTATCAACCCGAGCTCTTTAGCAGTTTCTAAAGTACTTAATTCTTGATTTTCCAATGTATCGTTTTAACGTAATAAATAGGTATGCAAAAATAAGAATAATTACTGATTTGGCAATTATTATGACATGAGAGCCTAATCGATTAAAAATACCTGAGACAATGCCTTTATTTTTGATATCTTAAAATATTATCATGAAAAATAGAAAATTACCTCAATAAAAATATGAATTTGTAATTTTTTTTAATGATTTTTGCACAAACAGCAATTTAGATACAGAAAACAACCTCTAATAATTAGAAAAATGAATAATCTTAGGTTTGATGCGGTAGAAACCGTTTTATCTAGACAAAAAAAATCAGTGTCTATTCCGGAAGGTAAGCCTTCTACGTTTTATGGCAAAAACGTTTTCAGTATTGAGAAAATGAAAGAGTACCTGCCAAAAAATGCTTATGAAAAACTAGTAGTCATCATCGATACCGGAGAAGTAATTGATAGAGAATTGGCAGAACACATCTCTCAAGCGATGAAAAGCTGGGCTATTTCTAATGGAGCAACGCATTATTCTCACTGGTTTCAACCATTAACAGGCAGTACCGCTGAAAAACACGATGCTTTCTTTGAACCTGACCGAAATGGTCTGCCGGTAGAAAAGTTTACAGCAGATTCATTAATTCAACAAGAGCCGGATGCTTCAAGCTTCCCTAACGGAGGAATAAGAAACACTTTCGAAGCCAGAGGCTATACAGGATGGGATCCATCATCACCTGTTTTCCTTTTTGAAACAGCTGCCGGTAAAACTCTTTGTATCCCTACTGTTTTCCTTTCTTATACCGGAGAGGCACTTGATTATAAAGCTCCTTTACTGAAAGCCATTAATGCACTCGATAAAGCAGCTGTTGACGTTTGTCAATATTTCGGCAAAAGTGTTACCCGTGTAGCCGCTTCTTTGGGAATTGAACAAGAATACTTTTTAGTTGACTTATCATTATATAATGCCCGGCCGGATTTACTTTTAACCGGAAGAACTCTTTTTGGACATATGTCTGCAAAAGGCCAACAATTAGAAGATCATTATTTCGGCTCTATACCTGAGCGTGTTATGGCTTTTATGGTCGATTTGGAAAATGAATCCTTAAAACTGGGAATTCCATTAAAAACCAGACATAATGAGGTGGCTCCTTCTCAATTTGAATGCGCACCGATGTTTGAAGAGATGAATTTGGCAATTGACCATAATCAGCTTTTGTTAAATATCATGGAGCAAGTAGCCTTGCGTCATAGCTTCAAAGTATTGATCCATGAAAAACCTTATGCAGATATTAACGGTTCTGGAAAACACAATAACTGGTCTTTAATTACCAATACGGGAATCAATTTGTTAGCTCCTGGAAAAACTCCTAAAACTAACTTGATGTTCCTTACCTTTTTTGTAAACACCATCAAGGCTGTTTATGAACATGCTGATTTATTACGTGCTTCTATTGCATCTGCAAGCAACGATCACCGTTTAGGAGCCAACGAAGCACCGCCAGCTATTATATCAATATTCTTAGGCAGTCAGTTAAACGATGTTTTAGATGAAATTGAAACTCCTAGAATTGCGAAGATTGTTAAATCTGAAAGCATGCTATGGCATGGTATTCCCAAGATCCCTGAATTAAACTTAGATAATACTGATCGTAACAGAACATCGCCATTCGCATTTACCGGCAATAAATTCGAATTCAGAGCAGTAGGTTCTTCTGCTAACAGTGCGAGTTCAATGACTGTTTTAAATGCTATTGTTGCTGATCAATTAATACAATTTAAGGCTGATGTCGACAAACTAATTGCGAAAGACACCAAAAAAGATTTAGCTATCTTAAACGTTATCCGTAAATATCTTAAACAATCCAGAGCTATTCGCTTTGAAGGAAACGGATATAGCAAAGAATGGGAAATAGAAGCAGAAAACCGAGGATTATCTAATATAAAAACAACGCCAAAGGCACTGGACGTATATACCAGTGATAAATCATTGAAACTTTTTGAATCTTTAGGTATCTTAAACAGAAGAGAATCTCATGCACGTCATGAAATATTATTGGAAAGCTATTTCAAAAAGATTCAAATAGAAGCGCGTGTTATTGGAGAGATTGTAAATAGCATGCTTGCTCCCGCATCCATCACTTATTTGAATGAGCTTGTTGAAAATGTAAAAGGATTAAAAGACCTTGGATTACCTAAAGAGTCTTATAGCTCACAACTTAATTTAGTAGAGCGTATTTCTACGCTTATTAATGAAATATTAGAAAATACGGAAGCCATGCGTCAAGAACGTAAAAAGGCAAACCATATTGAAGATATTCGTGAAAAAGCCATCGCATACGATGAAAATGTACGTGTTTATTTTGATAAGATCCGTTATTATATCAATAAATTGGAACAGATTGTTGACGACAACAAATGGCCTGTACCGAAATTAAGAGAGTTATTATTTGTAAATTAAGAACGTTTTAATTGATGTGTTAATTATTTCTGAGGGCTGGTTAAACCAGCCCTCTTTCTTTTTACTCTTTCTCAATTCTTATCCTTATTTTTGTCGCAATGTCTGATTTAAAATACAACCAGCGCGGAGTTTCCGCAGGAAAAGAAGATGTGCATAATGCCATCAAGAATATTGACAAAGGAATATACCCTCAAGCTTTTTGCAAGATTATTCCTGATATTTTAGGAAATGACAGTTCCTATTGCAACATCATGCATGCAGATGGAGCTGGAACAAAATCTTCTCTTGCCTATATTTATTGGAAAGAAACCGGCGATGCGAGTGTTTGGAAAGGCATTGCGCAAGATGCTATCATCATGAATTTAGATGATCTGCTATGTGTTGGCGCTACCGATAATATCTTACTTTCTTCTACCATTGGAAGAAATAAGAACTTGATACCGGGCGAAGTAATTGCCGAAATCATTAACGGTACAGAAGAAATTCTGGCTGAGTTACGAGAAATGGGAGTTGGAATTTACTCAACAGGTGGCGAAACTGCCGATGTGGGTGATTTAGTACGAACAATTATTGTTGACTCTACGGTTACTTGCAGAATGAAGCGTGAGGATGTAATTTCCAACCATCGTATTCAAGCAGGAGATGTAATTGTTGGTCTGGCTTCTTTCGGGAAGGCTACTTATGAGAAGGAATATAATGGTGGAATGGGCTCAAACGGATTAACTTCTGCCCGCCACGATGTATTTAATAAGTTCATTGCAGAAAAATACCCTGAAAGTTTTGATCCGGCTGTACCGGAAGAATTGGTATTTGCAGGCGGCAAATCATTAACGGATAGCATTGATATTGGCAATGGAGAATCGATAACTGCCGGCAAACTGGTTTTATCGCCAACGCGCACCTATGCCCCGGTAATTAAAAAGATTTTGGATAGCTATCGTGCAAAAATACACGGTATGGTACATTGTAGTGGGGGTGCTCAAACTAAAGTATTACACTTTGTTGAGAATCTTCATATTATAAAAGATAATTTATTTCCGATTCCTCCTCTTTTTAAATTAATTCAGCAAGAATCAGGAACGGATTGGCAAGAGATGTATAAGGTATTCAATATGGGTCATCGGATGGAAATTTATGTTTCAACCGAGACTGCAGAAGATATTATAGCTATTTCAAAAAGCTTCGGCATAGAAGCGCAAATAGTTGGTCGCGTGGAAGCTGCAGAGAGCAAGAAAGTTACGATTCAATCTGAGTTCGGAACCTTCGAATATTAAAATTAAGCTAAGGGCATGAAAACAATTGGCTGGAAGGAATTAGTTGATTTTACTGACTTCGACATTCTGGATGTACCAGCGAAAATTGATACAGGAGCCAAGACTTCTGTGCTGCATTGTGATCATATTGAATTAATAAAAAAAGGGAGAAAACAATTTGTTAAGTTTATTCCTTTAAGTGAAGGTTCTTCTACAGGAAAGTTTTTTACACTCCCTTTTCATAAAGAAAGAAAGATTAAAAACTCGTTCGGACTCGAAGAAAACCGTTATATAATTCATACGCAAATTAAAATGTTTGGCGAAACTCATGGAATTGAGATATCTTTAAGAGATCGATCTAATATGGAGTTCCCAGTATTATTAGGAAGAAGCTTTATTCGCAAAAAATTCTTAGTCGACGTAAGCCGCTCTAATTTATCTTCCAAAAGAACATCGGTAAAAAAATAATAAAGGATTAACCTTTAAAACCCCTAGCAAGTGAAAATTGCAATCCTGTCGACAAATAGAAATCTATATTCTACGAAAAAGCTCTATGAAGCTGCTATAAAGCGTGGACATGATTGTGTGATTATGGACCATCGGAAATGCTATGTGGGTATTAAACAAGGTAAACCCAGCATCCATTATAATGGACAAGATGTATCGGATATCGACGCTATTATCCCTAGAATTGGGGCTTCAGTAACCTTTTATGGCTCTGCTATTGTTCGCCAGTTTGAGGTAATGGGCGTAGTATCTGCCAATCCGAGTCAGGGTATAACCCGCTCCAGGGATAAACTTCGTTGTATGCAGATTCTATCCGGGGCCGGAATTGGTTTACCAGTAACCGGTTTCGCTAAGAATACACACGACGTTGATGATTTAATAAAGATGGTTGGAGGGGCTCCTCTGGTAATTAAACTATTAGAAGGAACACAAGGAATTGGAGTAGTTTTAGCAGAAACTAAGAAAGCGGCAAGCTCAGTGATTGAAGCTTTCTTTGGTTTGGGCAATAATATTTTGATACAAGAATTTATTAAAGAGTCAAAAGGAACCGATATCCGCGTATTGGTGGTTGATGGAAAAGTAGTAGGTGCTATGAAGAGGGTTGCTAAAGAAGGCGAGTTTCGCTCCAACCTGCATCGTGGCGGTACAGCAGAATTAATTAAATTGAGCAAGGCTGAAAAAGAAACCGCTTTAAAAGCATGTAAAGAATTAGGCTTAACCGTTTGTGGTGTAGATATGCTACCTTCAGACCGGGGGCCACTGGTATTGGAAGTAAATTCTTCTCCCGGATTGGAAGGAATTGAAAAAGCCACCGGGAAGGACATTGCGTCCAAGGTTATTGAGTTTCTAGAGAAGCAATATGCTAGTAAAATGCAGAATTTACATAGTTCCCGCAAATCTTCAGCAGGGCGTAAATTATAATTGTGTAAATTAAATAAAAAATTAAGAAAGGTAGAAGTTTGGACTATTTACAAGGATTAAACACTTCACAAAGAGCAGCAGTAGAACAAATAAAAGGGCCGGTGATGATCGTTGCCGGAGCCGGTTCAGGTAAAACAAGGGTGATTACCTACCGAGTAGCACACCTTATAAATAATGGGGTCGATCCTTTCAATATCTTAGTGCTGACTTTTACGAATAAGGCAGCACGTGAAATGCGTGAACGTATTACAAAGGTTGTTGGTGGTGAAGCTAAGAATATATGGATGGGAACTTTTCACTCGGTATTTGCAAAAATATTACGAGTAGAGGGCCATCATCTTGGCTATCCAAGCAATTTCACCATTTACGATACGGATGATTCTAAAAGTCTTATTCGTACAATTTTAAAGGAAATGCAATTAGATGACAAGTTGTATAATGCCAACTTTGTCTATAACAGAATATCATCTGCAAAGAATAATCTGATCTCTGCAGGTGAATATCAGAAGAATGATCATATTCAAGCAGAGGATCAATCATCGGGCAGGCCCCACTTAGGAACAATTTATCAAACTTATTCACAGCGATGCTTTAAAGCAGGTGCAATGGATTTTGATGATCTCCTATTTAATACAAACGTTTTGATGAAAAACCATCCGGATGTATTGTATAAGTATCAAAATAAGTTTAAATATCTCATGCTTGATGAGTATCAGGATACGAACTTCTCTCAATATATAATTGTGAAGAAACTGGCAGCTATCCATGAGAATTTATGTGTGGTAGGTGATGATGCACAGAGTATTTATGGCTTTAGAGGTGCTAATATTCAAAATATATTAAATTTCGGAAAAGATTATCCGGACTTAAGCGTCTTTAAGCTTGAGCAAAATTATCGTTCAACACAGAATATTGTAAATGTAGCCAATAGTATCATCTCAAAGAATGAACATCAATTGAAGAAGGATGTTTTCTCTACGAATGAAGTAGGCGACAAAATCAAGATATCACGTGCTTTCAGCGATAATGAAGAGGGAAAAATTGTAGCCGAGAATATAGCTCAAAAGCGTTCTCTTTCAGGATCTCCTTATCAGAGTTTTGCAATCTTATACCGTACAAATGCGCAGTCCAGAGCCATGGAAGAAGCATTAAGAAAGATCGGCATTCCTTATAAGATTTATGGAGGTACTTCCTTCTATCAGAGAAAAGAAATCAAAGATTTGATATCTTATTTCCGCTTAACGTTTAATCCGAATGATGAAGAGGCATTAAAGCGTGTGATAAATTATCCACGTCGGGGTATCGGCAACACCTCGGTTGAGCGTATCATGGTAGCAGCGAATGAACATAATATTTCACTATGGGATGTTATCAGTCATGCTGAGCGCTACCTGGATGCAAGAACTGCCGCAACTGTTGCTCCCTTTAGTCTTTTAATTCAAAGCTTTCAGGCAGCTGCAAGTAGCAATACCGCTTTTGACAGTGCTATGCACATTGCTCAACATTCCGGTCTGCTGAAAGATTTGTATGAAGATAAGTCGATTGAAGGCTTAAGTAGATATGAAAATATCCAGGAGCTGCTCAATGGAATTAAGGAATTTAGCGATCGTGAAGATATTGAGGAAAAAGGCCTGGATATATTTATGCAGGATATTGCTTTATTGACTAACGAAGACAATGATAAGGATCCGAATGCAGATACGGTTTCTTTGATGACCATACATGCTTCTAAAGGGCTTGAATTCCCCTACGTTCATATCGTAGGTTTGGAGGAGAACTTATTTCCTTCGCAACGTTCCTTAAATTCCCGCGAAGATTTAGAAGAAGAACGTCGTTTATTTTATGTAGCTTTAACCCGCGCTGAAAAAAACATCTATATTTCTTATGCTACCTCACGGTATCAATGGGGTAATTTAAACAACTGTGAACCCAGTCGTTTTATAGATGAGCTGGATCCTCAATACCTGGATCTGGATTTCAGGCCAAAATCAACTAGTTCTGACTCTTCTTCCTTTGGAAATGAAAGAAGCTCTTGGCAGCAGGCAGATACTTTTTCTAAGCCAACTCCAAAAACGATTAGGCCAAAAACTACTTCCATTTTACCTAAAGCTCATGTGCCTTCTGCTGGATTTACACCTTCAGACACAAGAAATTTGCAGGTAGGAATGGAAGTTGAGCATGAAAGATTTGGCTATGGGAAAGTAGTAAATATGGAAGGAAAGAACCCTGATTTAAAGGCAACTATTTTCTTTAAAGAATTAGGACAGAAGCAATTGTTGCTTAAATTTGCAAAACTTAGAATTATAGAATAAATTAATCTTATATGGAATTCGATTATAACAGCACACGAAGCCATCTTATTTTAGCAGAATATGGTCGCAATGTGCAAAACATGGTAGATTATATATGCACCCTACCTACCCGTGAAGAACGTAATAAATATGCCCAGGTAGTTATTGATTTAATGGGATTTTTAAACCCTCATTTAAGAGATGTTGCTGACTTTAAGCATAAATTATGGGATCATTTATTCATCATTTCTAATTTTAAGATAGACGTTGATTGCCCTTATCCCAGACCTGTAGAAGGCTCAACGCGCACTAAACCAGAAATATTAGCTTATCCACAGAACCGTATCAAGTTTAAACATTACGGCAAAACTGTGGAAAAAATGATTGAAACAGCCAAAAATATTGAAGATCCGCAACGAAAAGATCATATGATCCTATCGATTGCGAACTTTATGAAAATGGCCTATGTTACCTGGAATAAAGATTCAGTTATTGATGAAACAATTATCAATGACTTAAAAGAACTTTCTAATGGTGAGCTTCAGGTTAGCAATGATCTTACCTTAGCAAAAGTTGAATTTAAGACCCCTCCTCCAGGAAGTCGTACACGTACAGCCCAAAACACAAAAGGGAGAAGCAATGGCTCGAACAATAAGAACCAGGGTCAAAGTAACGGGTACAATAAAAAGAGAAATACAGGAAAGCGATACTAATATAATTCTAGAACATAACCATTTCTTTCTGCTTAAGATTGAATCGGCTAATTTTTTAAATCAATGATCAAAAATTCTTTTGAAATTATCGGCGGAAAACCTCTTAAAGGTGAGATAATACCTCAAGGTGCTAAAAACGAAGCCTTACAAGTGATATCAGCCGTTCTATTAACGAAAGAAAAAGTCACTATCAGCAATATCCCCGATATAAAAGATGTTAACAAACTGATAGAGCTATTAATCGCATTGGGTGTTGAGGTAAACAGAATCAACGATGACACGTATACTTTTGAAGCAGCCGACATCAATATTGAATACTTCAAAACTGAAGAATTTAAAACAAAGGGTGGCGGATTACGCGGCTCTATTATGATTATTGGTCCTTTATTAGCTCGTTTTGGTAAGGCAGCAATTCCTAAACCAGGTGGAGATAAAATAGGTCGTCGCCGACTGGATACTCACTTCATCGGCCTTGAAAAGCTAGGTGCTAAATTTATTTATAACCCAGATACTCACTTCTTTAATATTGATGCGACTCATTTAACAGGAACTTATATTCTATTAGATGAAGCTTCCGTAACAGGTACCGCTAACATCGTTATGGCTGCAAGTTTAGCGAAGGGAACGACAGTTCTTTATAATGCAGCTTGCGAACCTTATTTACAACAGCTTTGCAAAATGCTGAACCGGATGGGTGCTAACATAACCGGTGTAGGTTCCAATTTACTTACCATACATGGCGTTGAATCCTTGGGAGGCACCGAACATAGAATGTTACCCGATATGATTGAGATTGGCTCTTTTATCGGCTTAGCAGCTATGACAGGTTCAGAGATTACAATTAAAGACGTTCATTTCAAGGAGTTGGGAATTATTCCTTCTATTTTCGCACGTTTAGGTATTAAATTCGAGCTTCGAGGCGACGATATTTACATACCTAGCCAATCAAACTATGAAATTGAAACGTTTATAGATGGCTCTATACTAACTGTAAGCGATGCTCCCTGGCCTGGCTTTACACCTGATCTATTAAGCATTATTCTGGTAACTGCCATTCAGGCTAAAGGAAATGTATTAATACATCAAAAAATGTTCGAGAGCCGTTTATTCTTTGTAGATAAGCTAATTGATATGGGTGCTCAAATTATCTTATGCGATCCTCATAGAGCTACAGTTATTGGTTTAAATAACGAAGTTAAATTACGTGGAATCGAAATGTCTTCACCTGATATACGTGCAGGAGTATCTTTATTAATTGCCGCTCTTTCTGCACAAGGGAAATCTACCATCCATAACATAGATCAAATCGAAAGAGGATATCAACATATTGAACAGCGTTTAAAGGCTTTAGGGGCAGATATTAAACGTGTTGATACCAATCTGAGGTAAATAGCAATATTGTTACCCTTTAACGGATCTAAGTAGAATATAATTTGTTTTCTTTGAAGTTAATTATAATCAAAAATTACGACAATGAAAATGAAGACTACTTTTGCTCTATTTGGCGTTACGGCCATCCTACTTACTTCTTGTGTTAGTAATCCGGAAGGAGAACGTGCTGCAACTACCGATGCTATCGAAACAGGTATTATTGCTGATGGAACGACGTTAGCTCTCGATACAAGCGCATCTCAGGTAATATGGCATGCAAACAAAGTGTCCAAGGAGCATTTTGGAGAAGTTAGCCTCACTTCAGGTAATATAAATGTTTCTAGCGAAGGTAAAATAACCGGTGGTAATTTCACAATCGATATGAATACCATTGAAGTTCAAGATCTGGAACCAGGTGATTCTAGAGACCGATTAGCCGGACATTTAAAAAATGAAGATTTCTTTGATGTAACAAAATACCCCACAGCTTCTTTTGAAATTACTTCAGTTACAGAAGGTGAAACTACCAATGATTTGGTAATTGCAGGAAATCTAAATATGCATGGAGTTACTAAGAACATCACTTTTAATGCAAAAGTAACTGAGTCTACACCAACATCTGTTGTTGCTGATGCAGACTTTAATGTTGCCCGTGAAGATTGGGGAGTAAATTATCAAGGAAAAGCTGATGACTTAATCAGCAAGGAATTCAATCTTAAAATCAAGATTGTAGCTAAAAATCAAATATAGAACAATTGTAAAAGCAATATAATCATATACTCAAAACAGAAAGCCCTCCATTAAATTAATGGAGGGCTTTCTGTTTATTAAACCTTAATCAGTTTATATATCCTAGTCCAGATATCCTTGTTCCTTTAACCAATCCTCATTGAACATTTTACCCATGTATCGGGAACCATGATCGTGAAAGATGACTACCACAACATCGCCCTCCTTTAATTGATCCTTCAATTGAAGGACTCCTGCTAATGCAGCACCCGCCGAATTACCTACAAAGATTCCTTCTTTAAGCGCAATTTCGCGAGTCATTAAAGCAGCATCTTTATCGGTTACTTTTTCGAAGTAATCAATAACATCGAAATCAACATTGCCAGGTAAGAAATCTTCACCAATACCTTCTGTTACATAGGGATAGATCTCATCTTTATCAAAGATCCCAGTTTCTTTATATTTCTTAAACACCGACCCATAAGAATCGATACCCCATATTTTGATATCCGGATTCTTTTCTTTCAAAAATTTTCCTGCTCCACAGATCGTTCCTCCCGTCCCTACTCCTACTACCAAATGCGTAATCTTACCTTCAGTTTGTTCCCAAATCTCTGGTCCGGTTTGTTCATAATGAGCTTGTGTATTCGACAAGTTGTCATACTGATTGGGTTTCCAAGAGTTAGGAGTTTCGCGCACCAATCGACTTGAAACTGAATAATATGAACGTGGGTCTTCAGGCTCAACGTTTGTAGGACAAACGATTACTTCTGCACCAAAGGCACGCAAAGCATCAAATTTCTCTTTCGATTGTTTATCTGTACTTGTAAAAATACATTTATAACCTTTTATAACTGCTGCCATAGCAAGACCCATTCCTGTATTTCCCGAAGTTCCTTCGATAATGGTACCTCCCGGCTTAAGAAGCCCGGCTTTCTCAGCATCCTCGATCATCTTAACTGCCATGCGGTCTTTAATTGAGTTTCCCGGATTTGTAGACTCGATCTTAGCTAAAACAGTAGCAGGTATTTCTTTTGTAATGTTGTTCAATTTAACTAGTGGCGTGTTACCAATCGTCTCTAATATATTATTATACCACATGTAGTATCAAAATTTAAGATGTTTGACAGTTAATTTATTGTGAATTAGTTGTTGAAGAGAATCAATTCCTATTTTTAGATGCATTTCGACAAAGTTAGCTGTTACATGCGTGTCACTTTTATCTGTTTTTACACCTTCTGGTTCCATAGGCTGATCAGATATCAATAATAAAGCCCCGGTAGGAATCTTATTTGCAAAGCCTACAGAAAAGATCGTGGCAGTTTCCATGTCGACTACCATTGCTCGCACATCCTTTAAGTATTTCTTAAATTGTTTATCATGCTCCCATACTCTTCTGTTGGTCGTATAAACCGTTCCGGTCCAATAATCCATCTCATTATCACGTATAGATGTTGATATTGCCTTTTGCAATGCGAAGGCAGGTAGTGAAGGGACTTCAGGAGGAAAATAATCGTTGGAAGTACCTTCTCCTCGAATAGCTGCAATGGGAAGGACCAGATCCCCTATTTTATTTTTCTTTTTAATACCTCCGGCCTTACCTAAGAAAAGTACCGCACTTGGTTTAATAGCTGATAGTAAATCCATGACGGTTGCTGCTACCGGACTTCCCATTCCAAAATTTATAATGGTGATCCCATCAGCTGTAACACTTTGCATAGGCTTATCGAGGCCAAGTATAGGTGCATTATCATGCAACTTAGAGAACATCTGTAAGTAATTAGAAAAGTTTGTTAATAGTATATACTTTCCAAATTCATCCAAAGACCTGCCTGTATAGCGTGGAAGCCAATTTAAAACAATCTCCTCCTTAGTTTTTAATCCTATTTTAACCGGACTGCTATTTTCATCCTTTTCTTTTTCCTGCATAATTTAAAGGCTAAGAACCATTTGAATAAATATAAAAAAAATCCCCGCAATTAGCGAGGATTCCTTTATGCTTAAGAACATTCTTAAGCAGCTTTTAACTTATCTATATCAGATTTCATTAGTTTATCTTGTGCATATTCTAAGGTTATTTGCAAATCGATCATTGCCTTATGCTTCTTTGATGGCATTTCATACATGGCATCTAACATAATGGCTTCACAAATAGCACGTAAACCTCTTGCTCCTAAGTTAAACTCCATTGCTTTATCAACAATGAAATCAAAAACTTCCTTATCAAATTCAAGTTTAACATTTTCATATTCAAATATCTTCTGATATTGTTTAATCAATGCATTCTTCGGATCGGTAAGAATATTTAATAAGGTATCTCTATCCAGAGGATTTAAATGAGTGATCACTGGAAGCCTTCCAATTAATTCAGGAATTAATCCAAATGATTTCAGATCAAGCGGAGTCAGATATTTATGCAAATTATCTTCATCAATCATTCCTCCATTGGTCTGCATTTTATAGCCAACAGTCTGCGTACGCAATCTTTTGGCAATCCGCTTCTCAATTCCGTCAAATGCTCCTCCACATATAAATAGGATATTGGATGTGTTTACAGGAATCATTTTCTGATCTGGATGCTTACGTCCTCCTTGAGGTGGAACGTTAACGATGGTTCCTTCTAAGATCTTAAGCAAAGCTTGCTGAACACCCTCTCCTGATACATCTCTGGTAATTGAAGGGTTATCACTTTTCCGGGCAATTTTGTCAATCTCATCGATGTAAACAATACCCTGCTCTGCAGCAGTCACATCATAGTCTGCAGATTGTAAAACTCGCGTTAAGATACTTTCTACATCCTCTCCCACATAGCCAGCTTCCGTTAATACGGTTGCATCAACAATGCTAAAAGGAACATTTAATATCTTTGCAATTGTCTTAGCCAATAAGGTCTTTCCTGTTCCTGTTTTACCCACCATGATAATATTCGACTTTTCAATCTCAATACCATCTTCGTCAATCTTTTGGCTTAAACGTTTATAATGATTGTATACCGCAACCGACAATACTTTTTTAGCCTCATCTTGTCCAATAACATACTGATCTAAATGATCTTTAATCTCAATAGGTTTTAATAGCTTTAAGGCCGACTGCACACTTTTACTTTTGCGCAGATCCAACTCTTCGTTAAGAATCTCTTTAGCCTGCGATACGCACTGGTCACATATATGTGCATTATCCCCAGCTATTAGCATTAATGTATCCTTTTTAGCTCTTCCGCAAAAGGAACAAGTTATTTCTTTACTTTTTGCCATCTTCTTTTTTCTTTCCAATCAACACTTCATCAACCATCCCATGTAGCTTTGCTTCATCTGAGGTCATCCAGAAATCCCTGTCTGACGATTTTTCTACCCATTCATAAGGTTGTCCGGAATGCTCTGAAATTATATTATAAAGTTCCTTCTTCAACTTTAACATCTCACGAAGGTTAATCTCCATATCAGTAGCTACACCTTGTGCGCCGCCTGAAGGCTGATGAATCATTACGCGAGAATGTTTCAAAGCAGCACGCTTACCGTGAGCACCTGCAACAAGTAAAACTGCACCCATTGAAGCTGCCATTCCAGTACAAATGGTTGCCACATCAGGAGAAATATACTGCATGGTGTCATAAATTCCTAAACCGGCATAAACACTACCACCTGGAGAATTTATATATATTTGAATATCACGCTGAGCATCAGCAGACTGAAGGAACAATAATTGAGCTTGGATAATATTAGCAACTTGGTCGCCAATTGCATCTCCCAAAAATATAATACGGTCCATCATTAAACGTGAAAACACATCCATTTGGGCCACATTCATCTGCCTTTCCTCAATGATATAAGGAGTCATTGAGCTTGGTACATGAATATTCTCAACTCTTGAAATAAAACCATCAACATGTTGACTGCCAATGTGGTGATGCTTTACAGCATATTTTCTAAATTCATTTTTATCGATACTCATATTATTTTTGATTTATTGTATGACGAATATAGGGAATAAGGTTATCATTATAAAAATACAAAGATTGCAAAAATTGCGCCATCTGTTATATTAAGAAATAACTGACAAATTGCCCGATTAGTGGAGGCATAAAAAATGTCATATCGGTTTTCCAATATGACATTTCCTTATCGCAAGGTTGCGGTGTTTATTTCAATTCAAGAAACTTATTGTAAGGGATATCTTTTTTCTCAATCTTAACCAAGCCCTTTAAATAATCAAAAACTTTTAAAGCTTTCACTTCTTCAAATAACCGATTAGCCTGCTCTTTATCTTGTAAAAGTTGCATAGCATATTGATTTAATTGTTCTTCAGGTAGTTCCTGTTGACCATACATCTTAAACTGAGCCAATAAACGCTCTTTTGCTGTAGCAACTACTTCTTCGTATTTAATCTCCAATTCATTATCATTGATAATTTTATTTTCAATTAATGTCCAGCGTAGGTTTTTAGCGAAATCATCGTAACCTTCCTGAATTTCTTCATCAGTTAATTTCTCATTGGTTGCTTTTAACCAACGTTTTAAGAACTCATCAGGAAAATCTGCCTTAACACGATCCATTCCTAATGTATATAAGTCATTTTGAAGCTTCTGATCAGCATTCTGAACAAACATCTCTTCAATCTCCTTTGTAACACGAGCTCTGAATTCTTCTTCGGTTTTCACTTCATCTTCACCATAGATCTTATTAAAGAACTCTTGATCCAGTTCAGCTTCTTCTAAACGATTAACATTTTCAACTGTTAATTGGAACAAAGAACCTAAAGCTTCTACCTGATCTTCTTCAATTTCAAGAATTCTTGCAACAGTACTATTGTCGTATGCTTTTTTCAAGTCAATAACTACTGTATCACCTTTCTTTAAGCCAACCAAGCTTTTCTTGATTTTCTTAACATCAATAATATCGGTACGAAGAGAAGCCGTTTTAGTAAGTCCGCCCTCAATAACTTCGTTTTTATCGTCAACTTGTTTTAATTCTCCGTAAATCACATCGTTCTCTTCTGAAACCTCAGGATTTGAACGTTTACCGTAGCTTTTACGAAGATTTGAAACTCGGGAGTTCAATGTTTCTTCGTCAGCTTTTATTGTATACTCTGTTAAAGTATCTTTATCAGAAAAAGGAACCTCTACTTTTGGCGCTAAACCAATTTCATACTGAAATTTAAAATCCTCTGTAAAATCCCAAGCATATTCTTTACCTTCTTCTTCTTTCGGAAGTGGTTGTCCCAAAATCTCAAGCTTATTTTCAGAGATAAAATTATTTAAGCTGTCGCCAACAATTTTATTTATCTCGTCAATTAAAATAGCTTTACCATACGTTCTTCTGATATGAGATGCAGGCACCATTCCTGGGCGAAAACCTGGTAATTTAGCTTTTTTTGCCTGACTTTTAATTACACTATCAACTTGACTTTTATAATCTTCCGGTGTTAACTCGATATTGATTATTGCATTCAAATCATCAATGTTTTCTTGAGAAATATTCATAGCTATTATTGCTTTTTACTTTGTTTTTATATCTTTTTAACAAAAATTCCCCCCGGTTGTTGCCGGGAGGAATCAAGTGCGGAAGAAGGGACTCGAACCCCCACGCCGTGAAGCGCCAGATCCTAAGTCTGGTGCGGCTACCAATTACGCCACTTCCGCAGGTACTTACTATTAATTATGGATTGCAAAGGTAATATCTTTACTGAAACCAACAAAATGATTTTTGATTTATTTTAATAATATTTTATAAGTCATTAATATACGTAACATTAGCTTCTAAATCATTCGTATAATGATTGTTTTTCGTAATTTTGACATTCAATACTTCTTCTTATGAAAATAGTTTATTCCCTGATTCTGAGCCTTCTTTTCTTATCAGCTTGTACCAATGATAAAAAAGCAACTACTAAAGAGGAAGAAAAGAAAGACTCCATCTCTATACAGCAAGATAGCCTTCCTGTTATAGAAAAAGAAGAAATCGGCATAAGCGATTTAACTCAAACAATCCTAAAGGAAATTAAAAACAAAAATTACACTTTTCTCATTCAATATATAAAGCCTGATTTAGGTCTGCGCTTCAGCCCATATGGTTTTGTAAACACCAGTACAGATATTGTACTGAAACCCGAGCAGTTCCGCTCACTGCTTAACGATTCAACGAAATTAGTCTGGGGGCACTATGACGGATCCGGTGATGAAATTCACCTAAGTCTCCCAGAATATTTTGATAAGTTCGTTTATAATGCAGATTTCTTAAAACCAGAGAAATTTTCGCTCAATAAATCAGCTTCCAAAGGAAATAGCCTGAATAACATTATGGAGGTCTATCCAAATGCGGAATACACAGAAAGCTACTTCTCTGGTTTTGAAAAGAAGTATGCCGGAATGGACTGGCAAGCATTGCGTTTAGTTTTTACAATGGAAGGCGGAAAATACTACCTGGTAGGAATAGTACACGACCAGTGGACAATCTAATCTTTATACGGAAGAAAGTCCAAAAAGCTATTTTATTTCAAAAAAATGTAACCCTTTATAATTATAGGTACTCTACTACTTATAAAACGGTTCCATGAACTTAACCCAAACAATAAATCAGACATTAAGTGATGATGACATCATTGCTGAAATATTAAACGGAGAAACGTATTTATATGAAACGCTGATCCGTAAATTCAATTCTCGCTTATACCGAATTAGTATGTCTATCGTAAACGACGATAAAGAAGCGGAAGATATTATGCAAATTTCTTATCTGAATGCCTATCGGCAATTAGCCAATTTTAAGCATAATTCAAGCTTTGGCACCTGGTTGACCAGAATATTAATTAACGAGAGTTTATTGCATAAGAAAAGAAAACAGATATTCGAAAAAAGGCGACTAGAAAGCATCTTTCATGATTATCATTGTGAAACACCTTTAGATAACCTTATGAATAAGGAATTAAAATTGATACTGGAAAAAGCAGTGTTTACACTGCCTGAAAAATACAGGCTTGTATTTGTAATGCGAGAGGTAGAAGGTATGAGCACCCAAGAAACGATGGAAGCTCTGGATCTGGGTGAATCTAACGTTAAAATCCGACTGTCTCGTGCTAAGGAAATGCTTCGCAATGAATTAAAGAGTTATTGGCGTCCGAAGCAACTTCTGGAGTTTAATCTGGTACGTTGCGATGTAATTGTTAACTACGTTATGTCAGAAATAGAGATAGATAAAATGGTGAGACCTTAATAAATACTTTTACATATAAACTTAAACGGGTGATCTATTTCATTAAAGATCACCCGTTTTTCATGAAAACTAATTTAATACTATTTTACCCTTCATAACTACATGAATGCTGCAATAGTAGTCGGCTGCTTCTGTTACAGCCATTTTCCATGATCCATCCGCTAGAATTACAGACGACGTCCATGCTTTCTGTTTTTCTTCTGTCACATCATGAGGCACGATATCTTTATTTATCCATATAATGGTATCCCCTTTATTAACAGTAATACTCTCTGGCACAAACTTCATATCCTTAATCTCTACAGTGTATGTTTTAGGATCTACCTGCGCAGAAGCACAGCTATAGATAACAAAAGACATAAGTAGTAAACCAATGCAGCTACTTAAAACAAATGCAAACCTTTTCATTATTTAAGGTCTTTTTGCACCATTTCAGCATGAGAAAGGTGAGTATTTAACGCAGGTAGAACCTTTTCCAGCAGACCTTTAAGTTCGGCATTTTGACTTTGAGGAATCAACAAACCCAATACTGCTGCAATCACAGCCTTGTGATAAGCTACCTCATTGTCAATGTATGCTTTATCAAAAGCTTTTCCAGACTTGGCACGAAGAGCCTTTCCAGTTTTTGCTGCATCAGCCAATAGCTTTTGACTTACAGCATTATCTTTAGGAGTTACTTTCAATTTAGTAACCAATGCTACAGCCTGTGCAATAACTGCCTTATGATCATTGGCCATTGTTTCAGCAAACCTTAATACCCCGGGATTCTTTGATTTATCTTTTGCAATATCAGCATAGTTGATATCAATTTGATTAGCAGTTACTGCAACTGAAGCAATTTCCGGATCTGTTAACTGAGGATTTTGAGCGAATGAATCGATGTTAAACACAGTAATGAAAGCCAAAGCAATCATTGTGGAATACACTACTTTTTTAAAGTTTTTCATATTGAACCTTTTTTTAAAATGATTTTGAATTTAATACCTGTTAGAGACAGGCAATAAAAAAAGGGTTACAATATTATTCAATATCTTCAGAGTCTTTATTGATCCTTTTAGATCTCATTGTAGTTGATTGCTCATTTAATAAGCTATTGTATTTCTCTAAAACATCAATGTACTTATCTTTCCAATAGTTAGATTCATCGAGAAGTTCAGAGTAGCTCTTAAGAGAGCTGTAATCTATTGTTGATTCTTGTATCGTCTGAATTATTTCCGGAAAAAATATTGACATATCTTTATTGATAACCTTACCTATCTTCAATAAAAACTCAATCGAAATATCCGCCTTATCAAACATTCGATAAATGGTAGACCTATCAACGTCTAATTCTTTTGCTATTCTGCTAATAGGAACTCCTACATCTCCTATTAGCTTTCTCAATACATTTCCATCGTGCCTCAACACATTATAAGAATTCAACATAGTATTAGTATTTATTTGTTAATGCCTCCCATTACCTTTGTGGGCTCCTTTACCTCTGCCATTTCCCCGATTATTATTCGCCTTATTATTATGCTTATTACCATTTCTATTGGAATACACCTTTTTTGCTTGTCCGGGTGGCATTCCGTGCGGATGTCCTTTAACTACATAATATCTTGGATCATTACTGTACCTAATCGTCCGTTGGTTGTGCACTTTCTTATATTTTGCATAACGAACTCTATGATTATTGAAGTTCAAATAAGCATTTCTACCATTAACAACCACCTTGTATCCGTTATACAGATTATATCCCCTGTATCTTGAGGGTAAGGATGTGGAGAAAATCCATCGACCGTTACTTAGATATATGAACTGTCTTTTAGGTACATAATAATAGCTTTCAACCTCAGGTAAATAGTAATAGTCTACATAATCATAACCCACAGGACCCCACAGTGGCTGCGATCCTATATTCACGCTTATATTAACTTGTGCTGAAGAGCGCAAGCTAATAAGGCTAAATCCAACAAGAAGTGTTACTAATATTCTTTTCATGATTTCTCTCGATTATATCTATTAAACAAACAGGAACTTGCTCTTAAAAACAAACACAGGCTTACTCTTCGTCCAGAGTAACAATACCCAAACTGGTATTTTGCCCCAGTTCCACATTCACATCAGTGATGGTACTATCTCTATAACCTTCAACCGGAGCGAATTTTACAGAATAATTTCCTTCAGCAAGACCACCAACTATAAATTGACCTGTCAGCGGATCTACAACCGTACCTAATGTATCTGCTCCATCAATAACCAATACTTCAGGATGACTTAGCAAAGGCAGAACTGTTCCGGATATTAAGCCCGATGTAGCAGCAGTAAGACCCCTTACTACCGGTTTAAGTAAGTATTTACCGTTGCCAGCACTTACAATAGATTTCGCAGCATCAAAATCAAGCACTAGTGAATAAGTTACTCCAGGAACCAATGATGGATTTTCTTTAAGCTTAACTTTCCAGCCAGATGATTGACCACTTGGAGTTGTAAGCTCCTGCGAAACACCGTCAACAACAATCGTATTTCCAACGTCATCCAATACTAATCTAACTTCCGTAATTTCACCACTTGGCATCTCACCCGAAGCTACTAGTATATCTGGATTGCTGGTTCCAAGTCTAAAATCCAAAATATTAAAGATATCCGCATCCGCAGCAAAAGTATAGGATTCATCACCAGAGAATAATACAATTTCTTTAACATTCAGGTTGATCTCATCAAAATTTCCAGGAGCATCTGTCATCCTGACTTCTACCTTAGTTGTTCCATTAGCAGAACCGATATTTTCCTTTTCGCATCCAGAAAGAATAGCAATCCCTGCACACAAAGCTAGACCAGAATACATAAGTCTCTTTTTCATAGTTTTTAGTTTAAATGAATATTAATTATTTTCATTAATCAAAACTAAAGCAGCAACATGAAATGAACATGAAATTTTAAACTTATTAGACCTCCAAATTTCATCTTAATTTCATGTTCAATACTGATCTTTGTTATTAGTATACAGATACTAACTTAAAGTTCAACCAGATACCACAATTTTATAAAACAAACTTATTTATATTTACACAATGAAAAGATCTCTCGTTTTCAAAATATTAATAGCCTTTGTCTTTCTATCACTACCATTCTCATTAGTTCAAACAAGTATGGCTAAACCGGCTATTGAGAAGTATCAACAACAAGACAACAAAAAAAATAAAGGTCAGAAAAAGCCAAAAAACAATAAACAGGAACCAAATCAACCAGAAATAAAAACTGTACCCAAAGCTCGCAAACAGCCACGACCAACTGTAGTAGCTAAACCGAAGGTTAAACCAAAACCAATTAAGGTTGTCCGCCCAAACATTAGAAAACCATAAGGCATATTCTATGAGATCCGTCTTTCTACTATTTCTTTTGGGTGCGGCTTTTATGAAAGTGCAGGCGCAACAAGACAGCACAAGCAAAACTACAATAACTGTAGCTACGCTTTATAGTAGTAATGTGAGTTACTATGGACAAGTTACGAATGAAAAACTCCCTTATATATTAGCAAATGTAAGTTTAAGATTCCCGGTTGGTTTTTATCTTTCTGCTGGCTCCTATAAACTTTTAAATTATGGATCCGGATTATCGGAAACGGATATTGGAGGTGGTTTCGATTTCGATTTTAATGACCGGCTTATTGCGGGAATTGCTTATACGCGCTCTTTTTTTCCAGCTAATTCACCACTACTACAAGCCTCTAATGAGAACAATGTAAATTTATCAGCCGGATACACCTGGAATTGGCTCGAAAGCTCCCTAAGTGCGGATTATGCATTTGGTGAACAAAACGATGTATTCTTAAGTCTCACCAATTCAAAAGAAATCAATATCGGCTATCTCTTTAATGAAAGGAACACACTCTCCATCGAACCTGCAATTGAATTATCAGCAGGCACCAGGCATTTTTATCAAACCTATATCATCGAAAAAGGAAAAAGAGACCAAGCTAATGGAATAATAAAGAAACCTGATTCGCCAGGAAATCCAAATTCAGCAAACACAATAGCCATATCTTCTAACAGCTTCGATTTACTATCTTACAACTTTAAACTTCCACTTAGCCTTAGCCGTGCAAATTATATTGCCGAGATTAGCTATCAATTATCTATTCTGGGACCAAAAGCTGAAACTGAATTAAAAAATCAACAGTCAATTTTTGGACTAGCTTTTTATTATCAACTTTAATCTAAATGAAAGTATTAATTATTGAAGATGAGAAAACACTGGCGTATGAAATGGAAGCTTTCCTTAAAAAGAGTTTCTATCTCTGCGATCTCGCACATAATTTTGCAAAAGGATTAGAGCAACTAGAGCTGAACAAATACGATTTCATATTAATCGATCTAAATCTACCCGATGGTGATGGACTGGAGATTTTAAAAAACGCAAAAAAAAGCAATCCTGATGCAGCATACATCATCATTACTGCCAGAACCAATTTAAAAGACCGGGTTAATGGACTAGACTTAGGTGCAGATGATTATTTGGCAAAACCATTCTATCTTTTAGAACTTCAATCAAGAATGCAGGCTATAGCCCGACGAAAATTTAATATCGCAGAAGAGCTGATACCCATCGGCAAATTCAATGTCGACCTTCAAAAAAGGCTTATTATATTTGAGCAACAGCAGATCGAACTTTCACGCAAGGAATTTGACCTGCTAAGCTACCTTTTACTCCATAAAAACCGTGTATTGACACGTGTTCAACTTAGCGAACATATCTGGGGCACCTTTGTAAATGACGATTATGACTCCAACTATATCGATGCGCATATCAAAAATATCCGTAAAAAATTAAATGTTTGGGCAGATACAGAATGGCTCGAGACGGTACGTGGCGTAGGCTATAGAATTAAGAAATAGTATGAAATTATCTACTAAACTTACTCTTTTCATAACCGGGTCAAAATTGGCTATCGTACTATTATTCGTTCTAGCCCTACCCTTTCTAATTAAACAAATTGCTTCACAGTATACCAATTACACCTTAAATCAACAGCGACAAAAAGTACTCGATATCGTTAATAAAAATGGCTTAGATTATTATTTTCAGGGGGAGGATAACTATGGTAGCTATACCATGTTAAAGGAAGAATTTATAGCCCTCTTACCTGTTGAGTCTAATCTTAAAATGGATACCATTAAAGATTCCCAGCGTCTTATAGAAAGCGATACACTCAACTACAGAGTCTTGAGCTATACTTTTAAAAACGACAATAAAAATTATTTGCTGGAAATTGGTAAAACAACAGCGAGCATCAATCAATATAATAAACCTTTACAGCAGTTTGCTCTATTCGTTTTAATCATTTTAATTGTCTTAACCATATTAATAGACCTCACCTTTGTCCGCATACTGGTTCGTCCGCTGGCAAAAATAATAGGAAGTCGTTTAACGAACAGAAGGTTTCCTTTTAAAGATAACCAGGAGCAAATTCAAACCAGTACAACTGATTTTAAATACCTTGATGAATCACTAATTCTTTTAATGAGTCAGATCAATGAAGCATTCTATAAGGAAAGAGACTTCACATCCAATGCTTCTCATGAACTGATGACACCCATCAGTATTCTTCAAAACAAGTTGGAAAATCTTCTTAGCAATGAAAATCTCGATGAAGAAATCTCATTAGCTATTATAGAGATGATGAAAACGGTAAACAGATTAAAAAATATTACAAAGTCTCTGCTTCTAATTTCAAGGATTGAAAATGAACAATACATTAGAAAAGAAGAGATTAAACCACTATTATTGTTTAAAGAGATTATAGAGGAAATTGACCATCGATTAGAAGAAAAACACATCCAGATCTCTTTAAACGTTTCTCCTGATGCAGTATTAAAAGGAGTTAACAAAGATCTACTGTTTCAATTATTTTTTAACTTGATTCATAATGCTATAAAATTTAATCGAGATCAAGGTGAAATCTTTATAAGCGATAAGTATTTGAACAATGGAGCTTATGAAATCACGATCACCGATACCGGTGTCGGAATTCCAAAAGATGATCTAGTTTCTATCTTTGATCGTTTCAAGAAAACAAATCTACAAGAAGATGTAGGCTATGGTTTAGGATTAGCCATCGTTAAAAGCATTGCGATGTATCATCAATTACAGACCAGCGTCCAATCTGAAGTCGGAAAGGGTACTACTTTTACCATCACCTTTCCAAAGGTTTAACGTACCACAAAGCAAACTCGTATTAGTTTAATGAGAACTTCCAAAAAGATTTCTGTGGAGTATCTACGTTAAAACAATCAAAAAAACACAGATATACCGCATGCATAACACTGAAATAATTCTAGCATGTAATACCAGTCCTTTAAAAGTATAATACAAACTATAAGGAGGTTCTCTGCAGGAAAACAACAATGCTTTCTTATGTTCCAAACAATCACTCCATAACTGGCGTTTATAAATCAAATGATTTGATTATGAGATCGATTTGGAAAGGTTCAATTGGCTTTGGACTGGTAAACATTCCTGTAAAACTATTTTCTGCTGTTCAGAATAGTAATTTAGATTTTGACATGCTCGATGAACGCGACCATTCAAAGATCAAATTCCAGCGCATCAACGAAGATACACGAAAGGAAGTTCCTTATGAAAAAATTGTAAAGGGATACTTCTTAAATGATAGATACATCATTTTGGATGAGAGTGATTTTGAAGAGGCAGCGCCCGAGAAAACCAAAGTAATTGAGTTGGAGAACTTTGTAGATATTGAATCTATTAACCCGATTTACTATGAAACTTCTTATTATTCAGAACCAGAAAAACAGGGCGAAAAGGCCTATGGTCTGCTGTTAAAAGCATTAATAAAATCAAAAAAAGCAGGGATTGGTCGTTTTGTACTTCGCAATACAGAGAATCTCTGTGTAATTCATCCCATGGATAATGTTATTGTTATTACCAAAATCAGATTCCAACAAGAAATCAGAGATACATCTGATATTAAAAAAGTAGATGATAAAACAGTTTCAAAAAAAGAAATGGATGTTGGATTGGCTTTAATTAAACAGTATAGTTCTGATTTCGACTTAGCAGCTTTTAAAGACACTTACAGTGAAGAGCTCCTTAAAATTATAAAGGCCAAGGCGAAAGGTAAACGTGCTGTTGTTAAAAAGTTGAAACCTCAAAAAGCAAAGAGCGACGATCTATACGATCAATTAATGCAGAGTTTAGGAGCTTCAAAGAAAAAGGCCTAATCAGATTTGACCTTGAAATAATAATATAAATATGGCACTTGAAAAATATAATCAAAAGAGAGATTTTTCTAAAACTAACGAGCCAAAGGCAGGCAGAAGTAAAGATAAAAACAAGTTGATGTTCGTTATTCAGAAGCATGATGCCTCGCGCTTGCATTATGATTTTAGGCTGGAGATGGATGGTGTATTAAAAAGTTGGGCCGTACCAAAGGGTCCTTCATTGGATCCGAAAGTAAAACGTTTGGCAATGATGGTTGAAGATCATCCTTTTGATTATCGGAATTTTGAAGGTATCATTCCACAAGGCGAATATGGTGGTGGAACTGTGATTGTATGGGACCAAGGGTGGTATGAGACCATTGAACCCATTAAAGGTAAAAAAGCACAAGAAAAATATCTACTTAGCGAGCTCAAAAAAGGTTCGGTAAAAATGAAACTGCATGGTGAAAAGCTTAATGGAGAGTTTGCACTTGTGAAAACTAATGGAATGGGTGAAAACGCCTGGCTGCTTATTAAGCACGATGATGATTTTTCTTCGAAAAAAGATATTACGAAACTAGATTCATCTATTCTTTCAGGCAAAACCATTGAGGTAATGGAAAAGAGCAGTGAAAAGGTTTGGCATGGAGGTAAAGAAGAAAAATTAACGGAGAAGACACCTAAGGCTAAAAAAACGACTGCAAAAAAAACATCAGACACTAAGGACGCAAAAGTTGCTTCAGAATCTATTAAGTTAGATACGGCAAGTATTCTAAAAAAGGCGCCGGATTCTGCGATTTTTAAGCAAATAAAACCAATGCTTGCTACTCTGGTAGATCATCCCTTTGATGACCCCGACTGGCAGTATGAGGTGAAATGGGATGGCTATCGTGCATTAGCTTTTTTTAATAAGGGCAAAGTAGAATTGCTTTCCCGTAACAATAAATCATTTAATGATAAGTTCTATCCCATCTATCAATTACTTTCTGAAATGAAAATCAATGCGGTAATTGATGGAGAGATTGTGGTATTGAATGATAAGGGAATTTCCAATTTTGGCACCTTACAGAATTGGCGAAGTGAAGCTGATGGAGAATTGATATTTTATGTGTTTGATATTCTTTGGTATGAAGGTAAAGACCTTACTGAGCTCACTTTAGTAGAAAGACAGGCAATTTTGAATGAAGTTTTGCCAACAGATGATGATAGGATAAGAATTTCACGTGTTTTTGATGCCAGTGGTATAGATTTTTTTGAAGCTGCCACAAGAATGGGATTGGAGGGGATCATAGCCAAACGCAAATCAAGTATTTATACGTTGGGCAACCGCTCTAAAGAATGGCTTAAAATTAAAGTTTCTCATAGGCAAGAAGTGGTAATTGCCGGATTCACAAAAAATAAGGACACTTCTAAACTCTTTAGTGCCCTGATACTGGCCGTGTGGGAAAAAGGTGTATTGACCTATGTTGGAAAGGTTGGTACTGGTTTCTCGGATGCTGATCAGAAGAAAATGATGAAGCAATTCGAGCCTTATATTGTTCCTAAAAGTCCGTTCAAAGTAGTTCCGGATATCAATAAACTTTCCAGGTTTCAACATAAGCAAATGAATGCACAAGCAACCTGGTTGAAACCAGAACTGGTATGTGAAGTTGCTTTTACCGAGATAACCGACGAGGGAATTTTCCGCCATCCTTCGTTTCAGGGAATGCGAATTGATAAAAACTCAAAGGAAGTAGTTCGAGAAAATGCTGCAGATACCGAGCAGATTATTGAGGAAGTAAAATCGGAAGTTTCTAATGAAACAAAAGCTGATGATAAGTCAAAAAACAAGCTGGCGGGCGCAATCCGCCCTCCAAAAACAACCATTCCGAAAACTCTTTTAAATCCGAAAGATGAAACTCAGGTAAGAAAGGTAAATGGCAAGGATCTAAAGTTCACAAACCTGAGCAAGGTTTACTGGCCAGAAGACGGGGTGACGAAAAGAGACATGTTTAACTATTACTATCAGGTTGCAGACTTCATTTTGCCTTATTTGAAAGATAGACCGCAATCATTGAATCGTTTTCCGGGCGGGATACATGGAAAAAGCTTTTATCAGAAAGATGTGAAAGGTAAGGCACCTGAATGGGCAAAAACCTTTCCTTACACAACAAGTGATGGCGAGCCAAAGGAATATTTGGTAGGTGATGATTCAGCAACGCTTTTGTGGATGGCATCGTTAGGATGTATAGAAATCAATCCTTGGTTTTCTAGAGTAAAATCTCCTGACAATCCGGATTATTGTGTCATTGACCTTGATCCTGACAAACAGCACTTTGACCAAGTTATTGAGGTTGCGCTTGCGGTTAAGAAAGTACTCGATTCTATTGATGTACCCTGCTATCCTAAAACTTCGGGTTCTACAGGGATTCATATCTATATCCCAATGAACGCTAAATATACCTATGACCAAACACAGCTTTTTGCCAGAATGGTCGTGGGAATCGTGAACAAACAGTTGCCAGACCTAACTTCCTTAGAAAGGATAGTTTCGGCTCGTAAAGGGAAAATGTATCTTGACTTTTTACAGAACAGACCAGGTGCAACCATTGCAGGACCTTATTCTTTAAGACCTAAAATTGGTGCTACGGTTTCTATGCCTTTGGATTGGAAAGAGGTAAAACCGGGTCTAAAAATGAAAGACTTCACCATTTTCAATACAATTGATAGATTAAAGAAAAAGGGAGATTTATTTAAGCCGGTTTTAGGTAAGGGAATTGATCTTGAGAAAGCAATTAAAAAAGCGAAAAAGCTCTATCCTTAGCTTATTCGTTTTTACTATGTTAGAGAGTTCTTGCCTAATGGTATAAAAATGAAAAAGCTGGAACCAGACCCCAAGCTACTTTCAAAGTCTATTCTACCGCCTTGTCGCTCAATAAATTCTTTACATAAAACCAGGCCTAAACCAACACCCTTTTCATTGTCAGTACCAAATTCAGGATCTGTTTTGATTGAAAAGATACTCTCCTGCTTATCTTGTGAAATACCCTTTCCATTA